>NZ_CAUIYF010000009.1 GCF_962719845.1 Neisseria uirgultaei
GGATAGGGAAGCCGCTGACACGGACAGGCCGCAATGCTAAAATATGCAAAGACAAACTCCCCGCGCCGATACAGAAATGCCATGCAATCAATCAATCAATCAATCAATAAAATTGTAGGCTTTGCCCGAACCTGCCGCAAGCCTGACGAAGTATTTGATTTTCTCACGCGCCACGCCGTCCCCTTCTCCCCCATCGGGGGGATGACCAACCAAAATATCCTGCTGGACCTACCCGGCGGGAAATTCGTCCTGCGCCTGCCCCATCCCGCCCGCGCCACCTTAATCGACCGGGAGCACGAGGCATTCAACAATGATTTGGCGTACCGCGCTGGTTTGAATGTGGAAACGCCTGTTTTGGATGTGCGAAGCGGAGTGAAGCTGACGCGTTATCTGGAAAACGGCGCGCCCTTAAATCAAACGCAACTGCAAGACGGACGCTGCCTGCGCCTGATTGCAGGCAACCTGCGTCGGCTGCACGGCGGAAACTTCGCCTTCCGCAACACATTCAATGCCTTTGACGCATTCCGCCGGTATTTCTCCTTATTGCAGGACAAGGATTTGTTCCTGAAGGCAGACGCGCGTATGGACAGGCTCGCGGATGCTTTTTGGCGGCTGGAAGGCGTATGCCGGAAACTGCCCCTGCACCCGTGCCACAAT
Source organism: Neisseria uirgultaei (assembly GCF_962719845.1). GTDB lineage: Bacteria > Pseudomonadota > Gammaproteobacteria > Burkholderiales > Neisseriaceae > Neisseria > Neisseria bergeri. The sequence goes on from NZ_CAUIYF010000009.1 coordinate 658, forward strand.
GATTTGGTACCGGAAAATATGCTGCTGCAGGGGGAGAGGCTGTTTTTTATCGATTGGGAGTATTCGGGTATGAACGACCCCTTGTTCGACCTTGCCGCCGTTATCGAGGAGGGGCGGATGCCGTCTGAAGCGACAGACTGCCTGCTGGAAGCCTATTTTGCCGGCGGGGCTTCAGACTGCATTTCGGCGCGGGACGCGGCGGCGCGCCTGACCATCCACCGGTTTTGCCAAAACGTGCTGTGGTTTTTGTGGACGAAGGTTAAAGAGGAACAGGGTGAAGATTTCGGCGGTTATGCGGCACGGCGGCTGGCTGCTGCGTTTGAACTGTCGGCGGTGCTGCCGTGATGCGCGGTTATCTGTTCGGAGCGGCCTCGGCGGTATTTTGGGCGGCTTCCGGCCTGTTGTTCGACCGTTTGCCGTTTGCGCGCGGCGCGGCATTCGGACAGATGGTTTTTTTGCTGTTTTTGATTGATTTGTGTTCTTTGTCGGCAGTGTGGGCGGGCTTGGGGAGCGGCGGGCGGCCGGGGTTTCGCGGCGTTTTTTGGCGGCCCGTGTTGTCGGGACTGCTCGGCGGGCCGGTCGGTATGTCGGCATACCTTTTGGGCATCCATTACCTGACGGTATATTACGCAGCGCCTTTATCGTCCCTGTTCCCCGTATTGGCGGCGGCTTTGTCGGCTTGGTTTTTAAAGGAACGCACGGGGGCGGCGGCGCGTGCCGGTTTCGCGCTGGCGGTACTCTCTTCGGCGGGCTTGGCTGCGGATGCGGGCGGACGGGGCGGACTGAACGCTTTGGGGTTGGTTTGTATCGCGGTGTGCGTTTCGGGCTGGTCGCTCGAGGTTGTTTTGTCTGCCCGGACGATGCGTACGCTCTCCGGCCTTCAGGTTTATTGTTTGCGCCTGTGCGGATCGGTATGCGGCTACCTGCTGATCCTTGTCTGCCTGTCTGCCCGGGGGTTTTCTTTAAACCCCTCCGATTTGTACGACGCGCGCATCATCGGCATCATTGCCTTCGGCGCGTTGTCTTATGCCTGTTATTATCAGGCGATTTATCTGTTGAAACCCCTCAAGGCGATGGCCTTGAACATCACCTATCCTGTTTGGGCGATGGTTTTGGGGTTCTTCGTTTACCGCCACCCGGTTCCGCCGTCCGCCATAATGTGGGCGGTTTTGTTGGGAACCGGCGCGGCATTGAGCCTGTGCGGGCGGAAAGGTGAAATATGAATGCCATTATTTTGGCGGCGGGGCTGGGCAGCCGCTTTAAAGAAATGACGCAAACCGTCCACAAAGCCCTTTTGGACATCTGCGGCACGCCCAACCTCGAAAGGACGCTGTCCTTCCTGCACGAAGCCGGCATAAGCAATATCGCCGTCGTAACCGGCCATTTGCACCGGCAATTCGATTATCTTCAAGAAAAATACGGCTGTATTTTGATTCACAACGAAAAATATCGGGAATACAACAGCATCTATTCCTTTTCGCTGGCGCGTGATTTTTTCAACGGCTGCTACGTCGTCGATGCCGACGTGGTGCTCGGACGCAATATTTTTTTAAACCGCCCGCGGCACAGCACCTATTTCACCGTCGTCCGCGCCCGCACGCACAACGAATGGCTGCCCGTTTCAGACGGCGCCGGACGGGTCGTCCGCATCGACATCGGTTCCCAATCCCGCCCCAGCCTGTCGGGCGTGTCTTACTGGACGGCGGAAGACTGCCGCACCGTCTTAAACCTGCTCGGGGCATACGCCGGCGCGGAACGCTTGGAAAACCCCAAACTCTATTGGGACAACATCCCGATGGAACACCTCGGCAAACTGGACATCCGCACCGAGCTGCTCGGCAGCGGCGACATATTTGAAATGGACGACCAAGAAGACTACCGCGCCATCTTGCGGCAACTCTCCCCCCTTAAAGAGCGGCAATGCTCCGACGCGCAAGGCGGCGCATAAAACACGCCCCTACCGTATTGCCCGAACAGGTTTGCCGCTACGGATGACGGCGTTTCAACCGGAAAGGAATTTAAATGAAAAAACTGACACTCAGGGAACAACAGCTTGTCTGCCTCGACATTTTGGACGATTTCCACGCCCTGTGCGAACGGCACGGCATCCGCTATTCGCTCGGCGGCGGCACACTGATCGGCGCGATACGCCACCAAGGCTTCATCCCTTGGGACGACGACATCGACGTTTATATGCACCGCGACGAATATCAAAAATTTGTCGGCGTTTGGCAAAAAACCGCGCACCCGCACTATTTTTTGGAAACCGCCGAAGACATCCGCGCCCGACATACCGGGGAAATGGCAAAAATCTTCGACCCGCGTGCAGAACTCATCGACGCATACGGCAAAAAAAGTCCTTTATTTATCGACATTTTCATTTATGACGGCGTGCCGGACGAGCCAAAAACCATTTTCCGTATGATGAAAAAACACCGCCGCATCAAGCTGCGCTTTTCTTCCTGCAAAAAAAGGTGGCTGAAAGCAAAAGAAGGCAGCCTGAAATACAAAATCCTCGGCAGCCTGAGCCGTTTCCTGTTCGACAAAATGACGCGCAACCTGCAACAGTTCCAAACCGCCTACCCGATTCGGGAATGCGGTTTCATCGGTTTGGTTTTGTCCGACTACGGCGGCTGGCGGAAATCCTATATGCCTAAAAAATATTTCGACAGCGTCGTCTATAAAACATTCGAGGGCAGGCAGTTTCAAGTGATGAACGGCTACCACGAACACCTGACGCAATATTACGGCGACTATATGCGGCTGCCGCCCGAAGAAGAACGGAAACCGCACCATACGTCCGAAGCATACCTGTTGTCCGAATGAGCGCGGCCGGCAGATTGTCATCCGTCCCCGATACGGATTAAAATGTCCGAATACATATCCGAACAAGAAAGGCTTTACATCATGAGCAGACCCGTACCCGCCGTATTCGGCAGCGTTTTTCACAGTCAAATGCCCGTCCTCGCCTACCGCGAAGGCAAATGGCAGCCGACCGAATGGCAATCTTCCCAAGACCTCTCCCTCGCACCGGGTGCGCACGCCCTGCACTACGGCAGCGAATGTTTCGAGGGACTGAAAGCTTTCCGTCAGGCAGACGGCAAAATCGTGCTGTTCCGTCCGACTGCCAATATCGCGCGCATGCAGCAAAGTGCGGACATTTTGCACCTGCCGCGCCCCGAAACCCAAGCTTATCTCGATGCTTTGGTTGAATTGGTTAAACGCGCTGCCGATGAAATTCCCGATGCGCCTGCCGCGCTGTACCTGCGCCCGACCTTAATCGGTACCGATCCCGTTATCGGCAAGGCCGGTTCTCCTTCCGAAACCGCCCTGCTGTATATTTTGGCTTCCCCCGTCGGCGACTATTTCAAAGTCGGCTCGCCCGTTAAAATCTTGGTGGAAACCGAACACATCCGCTGCGCCCCGCATATGGGCCGCGTCAAATGCGGCGGCAACTACGCTTCCGCCATGCACTGGGTGCTGAAGGCGAAAGCCGAATATGGCGCAAATCAAGTCCTGTTCTGCCCGAACGGCGACGTACAAGAAACCGGCGCGTCTAACTTTATCCTGATTAACGGCGATGAAATCATTACCAAACCGCTGACCGACGAGTTTTTGCACGGCGTAACCCGCGATTCCGTACTGACGGTTGCCAAAGATTTGGGCTATACCGTCAGCGAACGCAATTTCACGGTTGACGAACTCAAAGCTGCGGTGGAAAACGGTGCGGAAGCCATTTTGACCGGTACGGCAGCCGTCATCTCGCCCGTTACTTCCTTCGTCATCGGCGGCAAAGAAATCGAAGTGAAAAGCCAAGAACGCGGCTATGCCATCCGTAAGGCGATTACCGACATCCAGTATGGTTTGGCGGAAGACAAATACGGCTGGCTGGTTGAAGTGTGCTGATGCTTTAAATAAAAAATGCCGTCTGAAACCCGTTTGGCGTTTCAGACGGCATTTTCGCGTTCGGACCGTTTCCGCCGCGCCTGTAGCAAGTCAGCACAAAGGCAATCGGTTAAAACAAGCGTCCGCATTTCCCATCCCGCCTGCCGCAAGTCGGACATTTCTCTGGAAATACGCTTCAGACGGCAAACCGCCGCCCGAAACCGATATGCGGTACGGACGGCGCACGGATTTGAAAACGGCGGATTATCCCTCGGTGCTCAAGGCATTGATGCTGTAACCGCCGTCAACATAAGTAATTTCGCCGGTAATGCCGGACGACAGGTCAGATAGCAGGAAGGCGGCGGTATTGCCGACTTCTTCGATGGTAACGTTGCGGCGGAGGGGATTGTGGGCGGCGACGTGTCCCAAGAGTTTGCCGAAATCGGCGATGCCGGAGGCGGCAAGCGTTTTAATCGGGCCGGCGGAAATGCCGTTGCAGCGGATGCCTTCTTTGCCCAGGCAGGCGGCGGTAAAGCGGATGCCTGCCTCAAGGCTGGCTTTTGCCATACCCATCACGTTGTAGTTCGGAATCGCGCGCACCGCGCCCAAGTAGCTCAGGGCGACGATGGCGGAGTTTCTGCCGCGCATCATCGGACGGGCGGCTTTTGCCAATGCGGGCAGGCTGTATGCGGAAATTTCGTGTGCGGTGTTGAACGCTTCGCGGCTGATGCTGTCGAGGAAGTCGCCGCTCAAGGCTTCTTTCGGCGCGAAGCCGATGGAATGCACCAAACCGTCCAAGCCGTCCCAATGTTTGCCCAAATCGGCGAACACTTGGTTGATTTCGTCGTCGCTGGCGACATCGCAGCGGAATACGAGTTCAGAATCCAATTCCGCCGCCATTTTGCGGACGCGCTCTTCCAGTTTGTCCACAACGTAGGTAAACGCCAGTTCCGCGCCTTGTTCGCGGCAGGCTTTGGCGATGCCGTAAGCGATGGAACGCTCGGAAATCATGCCGGTAATCAGAATTTTTTTGCCTTGCAGAAAACCCATTTTGTATCCTTCAAATAGTGTTCGGTTCGTTCTAAACCGTTGATTATAGCAAATTGTCCCTGTTTCTGTGTTTTCACGTTGCAGCGTGCAAACGGCAATGCCGTCTGAAGCGGATTTCAGACGGCATTGGACGTTTCAAATACGGTTTAAGGCATCAGATGCCGCGCAACAATTCGTTCACGCTGGTTTTCGCACGGGTTTGCGCGTCCACGCGTTTGACGATGACGGCGCAGTAGAGGCTGTGGCTGCCGTCTTTGGAAGGCATGCTGCCGGACACGACGACCGAACCTGCCGGTACGCGGCCTTGGTAGATTTCGCCGGTAGTACGGTCAAAGATTTTGGTGGATTGGCCGATGAACACGCCCATCGAAATCACGCTGCCTTCTTCGACAATCACGCCCTCAACGATTTCAGAACGCGCACCGATGAAGCAGTTGTCTTCAATAATGGTCGGGGCGGCTTGCAGGGGTTCGAGTACGCCGCCGATGCCGACGCCGCCGCTCAAGTGGACGTTTTTACCGATTTGCGCGCAAGAGCCGACGGTCGCCCAAGTATCGACCATCGCACCTTCGTCAACGTATGCGCCGATGTTGACGTAAGACGGCATCAGCACGACATTTTTCGCCACAAAGCTGCCGCGTCGGGCAACCGCACCCGGAACTGCACGGAAACCTGCGCTGCGGAATTCGTCTTCAGACCAGTCGGCAAACTTGGTCGGCACTTTGTCAAAGTATTTGTTCACGCCGTCGTTGAGGACTTCGTTGTCTTGGATACGGAAGGACAGCAACACGGCTTTTTTCGCCCATTCGTTGACTTTCCACTCGCCCACGCCCAAGCGTTCGGCAACGCGCAGTTTGCCTGAGTCAAGTTGGCGGATGGTTTCCAACACGGCTTCTTTAACTTCGGGAGTAACGGTGGTTGGAGTGATGTCCGCGCGGTTTTCAAAGGCGGTTTCGATGATGTTTTGCAAAGACATAATGTTTCCTTATGTGAGATGTTTCGTGGGACGCTTGCCGGTATTTTCAGGCAGTATGTTCATTTGAAATGAATGCGCTATTGTGCCACGCAAACGCATATTCGTCAGCAATACGCGGGCGGTTGCCGAACATTGGCGTTTCGGAATCGGGCGGGCGGCGGGCTTATGCCTTTTTCCGCGCCCGAATCAATACAGAACGGCGGCGGCAGTACCTTTATGCCGCGCCGCCGCCTTTCAGACGGCATTCGCGGTAAAACGCCATCAGCCCTTCGGTCGAGGCATCGTGTACGGACGTGCCGCCTTCCAGTTCGCCGATGATGGTTTTTGCCAACTGTTTGCCGTACTCAACCCCCCACTGATCAAAGGGATTGATGTTCCAGATTACACCTTGTACAAAGGTTTTGTGTTCGTAAGCCGCCATCAGCATACCCAAATTGTAGGGCGTGAGGCGGTCGAGCAGGATGCTGTTGCTGGGGCGGTTGCCGGGGAACTCTTTGTGCGGCGCGAGACGTTCGCGTTCCGCTTCGGGCAAATCTGCCAGTTCGGCGCGTGCTTCGTCTAAGGTTTTGCCCTTCATCAAGGCTTCAGCCTGTGCAAAGGCGTTGGCAACAGTAAAACGGCTGCGTCCGTCCTCCACGCCCTGCGCCGTCACCGGGACGATAAAGTCGCAGGGAATCAGGCGCGTGCCTTGATGAAGCAGTTGGAAATAGGCGTGCTGGCAGTTGACCCCTTCACCGCCGAACACGATGCCGCCCGTTTTGCATACGGCGGGACTGCCGTCTGAAGCGCGGCTTTTGCCCAAACTCTCCATATCGAGCTGGTTCAGCCACGCCGGCAGCAGGCGCAGGTTGTGGCTGTACGGAACGGCGGTCTGCCCGTCCGCGTGCTGGAAATTGTTGTACCACACGGCAATCAGTGCCATTAAAACGGGGATATTATGACGCGTCGGCGTACTGAAAAAATGCCTGTCCATCGCGTGCGCCCCCGCCAACAATTCCCGAAAACACGCCCCACCGACAGCGACCATCACAGGAAGCCCGACAGGCGACCAGACGGAATAGCGTCCGCCCACCCAGTCGTACATCGCAAACACACGTTCCGCCGCAATGCCGAAACTTTGCGCCGCTTCCGTATCGGCAGATACCGCGCAAAAATGGCGTGCTGTTTCGGATTCCGGGAATCCCGCACCGCGATACCACGCCTTGACTGCCTGTGCATTGAGCAGGGTTTCGGGCGTTTTAAAGGACTTGCTGGCAACGCAAAACACCGCCGTTTCAGGGTTCAGACGGCATAAAACCGCATCCAGGCAGGCAGGATCGGCGTTGGCGGCAAAATGGACGGCGATATGCCGTCTGAACGGCTCGAGTGCCTGAACGCACATTGCCGGCCCGAGGTCGGATCCGCCTATGCCGATGTGGACAAAATCCGTAATCCGCCTTCCCGTCGCCCCCTTGTACGAACCGTCGTCCAAACTGTATGCAAACTTCAACGCACGATTTAACTCGCGGCGGATTTCGGGCAGCACATTTTTACCGTCCGCACAAACGGCATCCGCACCGTCGGGCAGGCGCAAAGCCGTATGCAGCGCGGCACGCCCCTCGCTGCCGTTGACTTTCGCACCCGTCCGCAAAGCACGCATTTTCCCTTCCAAATCCGCCGTCTCCGCAAGACGGCAGAGCAGTTGCAGCGTATCTTCGCCCAAACGGTTTTTGCTGTAATCGAACAACATCCCGTCCAAACGCTCATGCATACGCTCAAAACGGTCGGGTTCGGCAGCAAAACGGTCGCGCAAAAGGACATAACGCGTATCCTGATTGTGGCGTTCAAGCGCATGCCATGCACGGGTAAAAGCATCCATCTGTTTTCCTTGATTTTTCAGAACCGGATTAAAATGTAGCAGAATGTAGTTTAACAAACGGCAGCGGCTTTGGCGAATTACGGAAACACTACGCCCCGCTTTCAGACGGCAGCAGAATTGATTTTTATCAAGCAGGATACCGATGAAGGTGCAGGATGCAAAAAACTTGTGCTATTCTTTGTAATCGAATGAAAGACGGGGGTTATCGTCTGTAAGATACCTACAAGATGCCGCACGACGGCACGGTTGGCAAAAGAAAACGGCACACCGCTTCGCAAATTGTTGTTTCTTCCCATTTTCCTCAGGAGCAGGTCGATATGAAGGTTTCCCCACAAACGGCAATGACGCTTCGCCAAATCATGCTGATGAACTTCGGATTCTTCGGCATCCAATACAGCTTCGGTTTGCAGCAGACCGCCATCAACCCCATCTTCAGCTTTCTTCAGGCCGACCCCGCACAACTGCCCGTACTCAATATGGCGGGCCCGATTACCGGACTGCTCGTGCAGCCCATCATCGGCGCGATGTCCGACCGCACTTGGATACCCGGCCTGGGTCGCCGCCGTCCGTATTTCCTCATCGGCGCAATCGGGTGCAGCCTCTGCCTCTTCATCTATCCGCACGTTACCGCCCTGTGGGTCGCCGTCATGCTGCTCTGGCTGCTCGACATCAGCAACAACACCGCCATGGAACCCTTCCGCGCCTTCGTTGCCGACACCGTTCCCGAGAAACAGCAGCCTACCGGCTTTCTGATGCAGTCCGTGTTTACCGGATTGGGCATCACGCTGGCAAACGTCTCCCTCTACATCTTCCAACAAATCGGCTGGCTCAAACAAACCTCCGAAGCAGGCATCCCCTACTGGGTATTCGGTTCCTTCTACATCGGCGCGGCCTGTTCCATCGGCTCGGTGCTCATTACCATCCTCTCCACGCAGGAAAAAATGCCCACAGGCAAAGAAGCCGCCGAGTTGAAAGCCAAAACGGGCAATCCCTTGGGGGCAGTCAAAGACATCTTCGCCGCCATCAAAGAAATGCCCAAAACCCTGTGGCAGCTCGCCCTTGTGTACCTCTTCCAGTGGTACGCCCTCTTCATCTACTGGCAATACATCTCCCACAGCATCGTCCAATCCGTCTGGCACTCGACCGCCGCCGACAAAGCCGCCTACGAACAGGCAGTCGCCTGGACGGGTCTGGTCAACGGTTTCTACAACATCGTAACCTTCGTTTCCGCGTTCGGACTGATGTGGCTTGCACGCAAATACGCCGCCAAATACGTCCACGCCTTCGCCGTTTCCCTTGCTGCCGCCGCACTGTTGGCAATTCCCCACATTTCCGACAAATACCTCATGTTCGCACCCATGATCGGTTTCGGCGCAGGTTGGGCAAGTATGATGGGCGTGCCGTTCATGATTGTCGTCAACTCCATCCCCAAAGCGCGTTACGGCGTGTACATGGGCATCGTCAACATGATGATCGTCATCCCCATGCTGATCGAAACCGTAACCTTCGGCTGGGTTTACAACACCTTCCTCGGCGCAAACCCTGCCAACGCCATGACCTTCGCCGGCATTTTCCTCGCCGTCGCCGCCGTCCTGACGCTGGGCATCAAAACCAAAGGCAAACCGTCCGAATCCTGATACATCCGCCTGCCCCATGCCGTCTGAAGACAACCGTTTTCAGACGGCATCTTGTTTTCCGAACACCACAAAACACCCTCACACCGGTCTTTTAAAAATAAACGGGCATTCCGAAAAACTTCCTTACCGGTTAGAACGTACCTCTGAAAACAATAGATTTTTGGTTTATTCGAAAGGAGTACAGACCCTTCCAAATCAGGGCAATAAAGGGCTGCACCTTGTGTGCGGCACTGCATATTGAAACATTGCAGATGCATAGATGTCAGACAACCGTTTAATAAGGTATAATTGCACCCGATTCCGTCCCATTTGCACTCCGCAAACGGGCGGACGGCTGACCCTATATTATCGGAAAACACCGATACTGTTGTTTTAACAATATTTCTATACTTTATTCCAATTACTTTACGGGGCTAGAATATGGCTAAAAATGGGGGATTTTCTTTGTTCGCAAAGAAAGAAAAACGCTTTATCTTTGAAGGCAGGCATTCCGCCTCCGACAAACTGGTCAACGGCGAAGTATCCGCGTTTACCGAAGAAGAGGCGCGCAAAAAACTGGCCAAACGCGGCATCCGCCCGTTGCAGATTACCCGTGTGAAAACAAGCTCCAAGCGCAAAATCACACAAGAAGACATTACCGTCTTCACCCGCCAGTTGTCCACGATGATTAAAGCGGGCCTTCCGTTGATGCAGGCGTTTGAAATTGTGGCGCGCGGACACGGCAACCCGTCTATGACGGAAATGCTGATGGAAATCCGCAACAATGTGGAACAGGGCAGCACGTTGAGCCGCGCATTCTCCAACCACCCTAAATATTTCGACCGCTTCTACTGCAACCTGGTTGCGGCGGGCGAAACGGGCGGCGTGTTGGAAAGCCTGTTGGACAAATTGGCAGTTTACAAGGAAAAAACCCAGGCCATCCGCAAAAAGGTAAAAACCGCGCTGACCTATCCGGTATCCGTCATCGCCGTCGCCATCGGTTTGGTATTCGTGATGATGATTTTCGTACTGCCCGCCTTTAAAGAGGTTTACGCCAATATGGGCGCGGAGCTTCCCGCACTGACCCAAACAGTGATGGATATGTCCGACTTTTTCGTCTCATACGGCTGGATGGTGCTGATCGCACTCGGCTTTGCCATATACGGCTTCCTCAAATTGAAGGCGCGTTCGATTAAAATCCAACGGCGTATGGATGCCCTGCTGCTGCGTATGCCGATTTTCGGAGACATCGTCCGCAAAGGGACGATTGCCCGCTGGGGCAGGACGACGGCGACACTGATTGCGGCAGGCGTGCCTTTGGTCGATGTCTTGGACTCCACCGCCGGTGCGGCGGGCAATTTAATCTATGAAGAAGCCACCCGGGAAATCCGTACGCGCGTCATCCAAGGCCTGTCTATGACTTCGGGGATGCGTGCGACGGAACTGTTCCCCAATATGATGGTGCAGATGTCCTCCATCGGCGAGGAATCGGGTTCTTTGGACGATATGCTAAACAAAGCCGCCGAATTTTATGAAGACGAGGTGGACAATGCGGTCGGCAGGCTGTCCGCTATGATGGAGCCGATTATTATTGTGATTTTGGGCTTGGTCATCGGTACGCTTCTGGTCGCTATGTATCTGCCGTTGTTCAACTTGGGCAACGTGGTCGGCTGACCCGTCATACGGATCCGGCGCGGATTGATTCTGCGCCGGTTTGTTTTTGCTTTGAATATATCGAGGGCAAAATATGTTTGCTTTATCTGTACTGCCTCCGTTTGCCGTACCTTTGGCGGCGGTTTTGGGGCTGCTGGTCGGCAGCTTCCTGAATGTCGTCATTTACCGCGTGCCCGTTATGATGGAACGCGGCTGGACGGTATTTGCCAAAGAACATTTAAACCTGCCGCTGACCGACGAGGAAAGCCGTACCTTCAACCTGATGAAGCCGGATTCCTGCTGTCCGAAATGTCGCACACCGATACGCGCGTGGCAGAACATCCCGATTGTCAGCTACCTGCTCCTGCGCGGCAAATGCGCCTCCTGCCGCACAAAAATCAGCATACGTTATCCCTTAATCGAGCTGCTGACCGGCGTATTGTTCGGGCTGGTCGCCTGGCAATACGGCTGGTCTTGGATTACGCTGGGCGGATTGGTGCTGACTGCGTTTCTGATTTCCCTGACCTTTATCGATGCGGACACCCAATACCTGCCCGACTCGATGACATTACCCTTGATTTGGCTGGGGCTGATATTTAATTTGGACGGCGGCTTCGTGCCTTTGCAGTCTGCCGTTTTAGGTGCGGTTGCCGGCTATGGTTCGATATGGCTTTTATGCGCGGTATATAAACTGATTAAAGGCGAAACCGGTATGGGCAACGGAGATTTCAAACTGATTGCCGCATTGGGCGCGTGGCTCGGCATATCCGCATTGCCCGTGCTGATTTTTGTTTCCTCACTGATCGGTTTGATTGCGGCAATCGTTATGCGCATCGCCAAGGGGCAACATTTTGCCTTCGGTCCCGCACTGACAGTTTCGGGCTGGATAATTTTTACGGCAAACGATTCCGTATGGCGGGCGGTCAACTGGTGGCTGACCCATCCGGTGCTGTAAGATGACGGTATGGGTCGGGCTGACCGGAGGAATCGGCAGCGGCAAATCGGCAGCCGCGCAATGTTTTGCCGATTTGGGCGTGCCGCGCATCGATGCGGATGCGGCAGCGCACTCGCTGACGGCTTCAGACGGCATCGCCCTGCCGGAAATCAGGCGGCTGTTCGGCGACACCGTTTTCGACACACAGGGTTTGTTGCGGCGCGACATATTGCGTAAAGAAATCTTTGCCTCCCCATCGCGCAAAGCCTTGCTCGAATCCGTGATGTTGCCGCTGATTTTCTCAGAAATCAAAAAACAGCAAGAAACCTTTACCGATGCGACCTACGGCATTGTCGAAATCCCGCTGCTGACGGAAAAGCGTCAATTTATCAGCCTGATACGGCGTGTCCTGACCATAAGCGCACCTTTGGAAAAACGTATCGGCAGGGTGATGGCCCGCAGCGGGCTGACGCGCGGCGAAGTGGCGGACATCATCAGCCATCAGGCATCCGAATCCGAACGCCTGCTGCTTGCAGACGATGTGCTGCTCAATGACGGCAACCTCAAAAGCCTGCGTGAGAAAACAATGCGCCTGCACGCGTTTTATTCAGGGATTTTCGCCTCAAAACCAACACAAGGAAAACACAATGGCTGAATCGCGGCAAACACGCCTTCAAGTCAAATGTCCGACCTGTCAAACGGCAGTAATATGGGAACCGGAAAACGCATTCCGCCCATTCTGTTCGCAACGCTGCAAACTGATCGACTTGGGCGGATGGGCAGACGGGAAATATACAGTTTCCGGCCAAACGGAAAGTTTGCCGGAAATATCCGAACCCGACGGGGCATACCGCTGACCGCCCCGCCTTCCCGGCAATCACCCTGAAAGTCAAATGCCGTCTGAAACAAACACGCTTCAGACGGCATTTTCATTCTCAAACCTAATCGTTGGTATTTGCCGTTACCTCTTCCAATGAAGTAATGCCCTGCATAACTTTCAACAAACCGGCCCGGCGCAAATCCACCATACCCTCCTTATAGGCAACGTCCAAAATATCCACTTCCGTACCGTTGTTCATAATCACACGCTGCATTTCTTCGCTGATGGGCATAACCTCATACACGCCCGCACGCCCCTTATAACCCTGCCCCCGGCAACGGTCGCAACCGACGGCGCGGTAAAGTTTCCAATCTTTTGCAAGATCCTCATCGGTGAAACCGACTTCCTTCAAAGCAGAGGCAGACGGGCGTTCCACTTCCTGTTTGCAGCTCGAACACAGCCTGCGTAAAAGACGCTGCGCCATAATCAGGCTGACCGAACTGGCAATATTAAACGGCGCGACACCCATATTCAGCATACGCGACAACGTCGCCGGCGCATTATTGGTGTGCAGGGTGGAAAACACCATATGCCCTGTTTGTGCCGCCTTAATCGCAATATCGGCAGTTTCCAAATCACGAATCTCACCGACCATAATGATGTCCGGATCCTGACGCAGGAAAGACTTCAAAGCAGCGGCAAAAGTCAGCCCCTGCTTCTCATTGACGTTAACCTGATTGATGCCCGGCAGGTTAATCTCGGCAGGGTCTTCCGCCGTTGCAATATTTACCGACTCCGTATTCAAAATATTCAAACAGGTATAGAGCGACACCGTCTTACCCGAACCCGTCGGACCGGTTACCAGCACCATCCCGTAAGGACGGTGAATCGCTTCCAACAACAATTTTTTCTGAAACGGCTCAAAACCGAGCTGGTCGATGTTCAAAGACGCGGCATCGGAATTCAAAATCCGCATCACGACCTTTTCGCCAAACAGCGTCGGCAATGTGCTGACACGGAAATCGATAGGCTTGCCGCCCTTTTGAAAGGTCAGCTGCATCCTGCCGTCCTGCGGTATCCGTTTTTCGGAAATGTCCAAACGCGACATCACCTTAATCCGGGAAGCAAGCTGCCCCCTTACCGCAATGGGCGGCTGAACCACCTCGCGGAGCTGCCCATCCACACGGAAACGGATACGGGCATTGTGTTCGTAAAACTCAAAATGGATGTCTGATGCCCCGCTGCGCAAGGCATCAGACAAAGTTTTATGGATAAACCTCGGAACAGGGCCGTCCTCAGCCTCCTCATTGTCGATATACAGGGTGTGGCTTTCCTCTTCCTCCTGCTCCTCTCCAAGCTCCTGAAGCAGCGATGTCGAACGCGAACCCACCCAATCGAGCAAACCCGCCAACTGGTCATCCTCGACAATGACCAACTCAACCGCAATCCCTGCGGCAGAAACGGTTTTCTGAATTTGCGGCATCTGGGTCGGATCGGAAACCGCAAAAAATACTTTGTTGTCCCGACGGAAAACCGGCACACAGTGGAACTCCACCATCTGCTCCTCCGTCAACACCCCCATCAGCACCCTATGGCGCGGATAATGGCGCAAATCAAGAACCGAATAACTGAACACCCTCGCAATCAATGCCGCAAGCGACTTGGGCGAAATGACGCCGTCTGAAAACAGCATCGGCAATACTTCTTTACCCGCCTGCGACTCCTTGTAGTAATGCTCGGCCTGCTCAACAGTAACCACCTGGTTTTGAACCAGAATCCTCAGCAAACCTACGCTCATACGACCTTATCCCCAAACTTATTCATTGTTATACCAATATGACTTTTGTCATTGAATATTATCGGCGAACAGATTATCAAAAAAACAACCGCCTTGCAAATTCGGCATATTTCCATATATCCCGGCAAACGGACGGCATACGCCTCTCCTCCCTTATATATTGCGCCCCATCAAAGGGGGCATTACTTTTTTAACCATCCCCGTTGACAGCCGAGTAAAAAGGTTTTATGCCATCATCAAAATTAATATTTTCTTCTTCTGCCATATCATCCACATTAAAAAATGCGCCCCAAAACCCCCCGTTTCCCGGCAAAAAAGTTCCCGTACAACGCAAAAAGCCTTTCATATCGCTGAAAGGCTTGTTTTACTTTGGTTTGTTACCGCCGATTGTTACACATTGCATCGGCTTGAAACCCCATTTTAGGGATTCTGCCTCGCCAACAGGAATCGAACCTGTATTTTACGCTTAGGAGGCATACGTTCTATCCGTTGAACTATGGCGAGCCAAAATGAAGATGGGGATTTTAACCCTTTCCGACGACAAAAGACAAGATGCCGGCCGCAATCAGCGGCCCGACAGGAATGCCGCCCATAAATGCCACCCCGATAACCGTCCCGATTAACAGCCCTGTAATTAAAACAGGCTGCTGTCCCATCAGAGGCACGCCGCGCCCGGCCAGCCAAGCCACGAAAATACCGATAAAAACGGCGGATATCATTTTAAAATTCAAAAATTCGGCAACAGGAGGAACCTGCGCCTTTCCTGAAACCAACGGACTCAAAACCCCTATGGTCAAAAGAATGATACCGAGATTCAATCCGTGCTTCTCGACCAACGGGACAAACTGTACCAATGCCGTCTGCTGCATCAGCAGCAATATGGTTGCCGAGATGGTAATCGAATTGTTGTTGCTGACCACACCCAACAGAATCAGCGTAACCAGAAACAAGGGAACAAAACTGAAATTCATCGGTTACGACACCCTGACCAAAGATTCCTTCGCCAGCTGAATCATGGCATCTTTCACTTCGCTGTCGGGCAGGGCATCCAAGGCGGCAACGGCACAATCGACTGCTTTGCGCGCCTCGCCTATTGAATATGCCAAAGCATCCGAACGGACGACATAATCGTGGATTTTCTCAAAATAGCTGCGATCTGCATTTTTCAAAGCAGTACGCACATCGTTCGCAACCTGTTCGGAACCCTGACGCATCAGATAAATTAAAGGCAGGGTCGGTTTTCCTTCTGCCAAATCGTCGCCGACGTTTTTGCCGGTTTCTTCGGTTTCCCCCGAATAATCCAGCACATCGTCAATAATTTGGAATGCCGTACCGACATACATACCGTAGTCTTTCAAGGCCTGTTCGTGTTCGGGGGAAGCCTTGCCCAAAATTGCGCCGACTTGAGCGGCAGCTTCAAACAGTTTGGCCGTTTTATATTGGATGACTTGGATATATTGTTCTTCGGTAATGTCCGTATTGCCGATGTTCATCAACTGCATGACTTCGCCCTCGGCAATAATGTTGGTTGCATCCGCCATCACTTCCAAAACGCGCATACTGCCCGAGGCAACCATCAGTTGAAAGGCGCGCGTGTATAAAAAGTCGCCAACCAACACTGCCGCCGCATTGCCGAACAGATTGTTTGCCGTTGCCCGCCCACGGCGCAAATCACTTTCATCGACCACATCATCATGCAGCAGCGTCGAAGTGTGGATAAACTCGACCATCGCCGCCAGCGAATATAGTTTCTCATCATCATAACCGACCGCCTTACCCGCCAAAATCGTCATAATCGGACGCAGGCGTTTGCCGCCCGCGCTGATGATATATGTACCGATTTGCGAAATCAGTGCGACATCGGATTGCACCGCACGATTGATGACTTCATTGACTTTGGCAAGGTCTTCAGGCAGATGTCGCTGAAAATAGGGCAGATTCTCGAGCATGGCAGACTCTCAGGTTTACGCTTCCATCAAACGGCAAATACCGCTTGAAAGCTGATTCAAATAGCGGGCAATTATATCAGCAAAGCCATCAGGGTACATCTTTTCAGACGGCATATGGTTATCCGAACCGCGCAAACTTTGACAAAACAGGCAAATAACAATACAATGCCGAATTTCGCACAATGGTGTGCGGATATTAACCATAACCCTTAATGGAGTTGAGTATGTACGCGGTCGTAAAAACCGGCGGCAAACAGTATAAAGTTTCCGTCGGCGAAAAATTGAAAGTAGAACAGATACCAGCCGAACTCGACAGCCAAATCGAACTGACCGAAGTTTTGATGATTGCTGACGGCGAATCTGTAAAAGTTGGCGCACCCTTTATCGAAGGTGCAAAAGTAACAGCTAAAGTAGTGGCACACGGCTGTGGCGAAAAAGTCCGCATTTTCAAAATGCGCCGCCGCAAACACTACCAAAAACGCCAAGGCCACCGCCAAAATTTCACCCAAATCGAAATCGTGGCAATCGCCTAACCTTAAAACTTAGGAGCATTACAAATGGCAAGTAAAAAAGCAGGCGGCAGCACCCGCAACGGTCGCGATTCAGAAGCCAAACGCTTGGGCGTTAAAGCCTACGGCAACGAGCTGATTCCCGCAGGTTCCATCATCGTACGCCAACGCGGTACCAAATTCCACGCAGGCGACAACGTAGGCATGGGCAAAGACCACACTTTGTTCGCCAAAGTTGACGGTTATGTCGAATTCAAAACCAAAGGCGCGCTGAACCGTAAAACTGTCAGCATCCGTCCTTACACCGGTTCTGAAGAATAATCCAACCGATACCTGAAGCCGCATCTTTTCACGATGCGGTTTTTTATATACCCCATACCCGATTTGATACACATTAAGCTGAAAGTAAAAATCCGCATACACCCTCCCCTGCATATTTCTTCAACAGCGGGTTTTGATATAATCGCCTATCTATTACAGATAGTTCAAACGGCATTCAAACCCTTACAAATGCCGTCTGAAATCATCGGCATCCGCCTATGCAAAGGATATTTTATGAGTTTACACAGCGACATCCTCGTCGTCGGCGCAGGCCCGGCGGGTTTAAGTTTTGCAGCCGAACTTGCCGGCAGCGGTTTGAAAGTTACCCTGATCGAACGCAGCCCACTGACTGTTCTGCAAAATCCTCCATATGACGGACGCGAAATCGCCCTGACCCATTTTTCCCGCGAAATCATGCAGCGTTTGGGTGTGTGGGACAAAATTCCCGAAAACGAAATCTACCCTTTGCGCGATGCTAAAGTGCTGAACGGACGTTCCGACTACCAGCTCCACTTTCCCCAACCGACTGAAGCGCGCGGCGAACCTGCCGACTGTTTGGGCTATCTGATTTCCAACCACAATATCCGCCGCGCTGCCTACGAAGTCGTATCCCAACTCGACAACATTACCATTCTGACCGATACGGCCGTTAAAGAAGTCAAAACATCTGATAATGAAGCGCAAGTCTTTTTGGAAAATGGAGACATTCTGACCGCGCGTCTCCTTTTGGCAGCAGACAGCCGTTTCTCACAAACCCGCCGACAACTCGGTATTTCTTCAGATATGCACGACTACAGCCGAACCATGTTCGTCTGCCGCATGAAACATACTCTTTCCAACCAGCACACTGCTTACGAATGCTTCCATTACGGGCGCACCATTGCCCTGCTGCCCTTGGAAGAACACCTGACCAATACCGTCATTACCGTCGATACCGATAAAATCAACATCGTTCAAAACCTTTCGCCCGAAGAATTGGCGGCAAGCGTAAAAGAACAGCTCAAGGGCAGGCTCGGCGATATGGAACTGGTCAGCAGCATCCACCATTACCCCCTTGTCGGCATGATTGCCAAACGTTTCTACGGCAAACGCAGCGCGCTGATCGGCGATGCCGCCGTCGGTATGCACCCCGTTACCGCACACGGTTTCAACTTGGGGCTTTCCAGCGCAGATATTCTGGCCAAACTGATTATCGAAGCCGAACAGCGCGGTCAAGACATCGGTGCATCTTCATTACTGGAAAAATACAGTAACAAACATATGCTGCATGCCCAGCCGCTTTATCACGGAACCAATATGATGCTGAAACTGTTTACCAATGAAACCGCACCGGCAAAACTGTTGCGCGGCTTGGTATTGCGTGCCAGCAACAATTTCCCGCCGCTGAAAAAGCTGATTACCAAACAACTGACCGGTTAAAATCATATAAAAAATGCCGTCTGAAACATGTTCAGACGGCATTTTATTTGACTGCCTACTATATTGCCGTTCAAGTTCGACAGACAAATCCATTACCCTGTATAAATTGACTGATTACACAATATCATCTGACACCGACTAAAAATAAGAAATTTACAATACTTAAAAACAAAGCCTCCGAACAGTCGGAGGCTTTGTTTGCCAAACGGAAATTATTTCAGTTTAGTTTCTTTATACACTACGTGTTTGCGGGCAACTGGGTCAAATTTTTTGATTTCCAATTTGCCGGGCATAGTGCGTTTGTTTTTGGTAGTGGTATAGAAATGACCAGTACCTGCACTGGATTCCAGTTTGATTTTATCGCGCATTGCAGTAATCCTTAACTAAGGGTTTAAATTAAGCTTCACCGCGAGCACGCAAATCAGCCAATACGACATCAATGCCTACTTTGTCGATGGTACGCAGAGCGGCGTTAGAAACGCGCAGGCGAACCCAGCGGTTTTCACTTTCTACCCAAAAACGACGTGATTGCAAGTTGGGCAAAAAACGGCGTTTGGTTTTGTTGTTGGCGTGTGATACGTTGTTGCCAGACATCGGGCGCTTACCGGTCACTTTGCAAACTCGTGCCATGGTCAGTCTCCAAACTTCTAAAATAGTAAAACGTAGTTTATACCACGAAAAACAGTGTTAGTTCAAGTGTTTTAGAGAAAAACGGCTGTTTTACGCGAATTATCCTGCCGATTGTTGCATTCGGGAAACGTTTGCCGATACGAAACAGACGGAATGCGATTATAGCGGATTTCACAGATACCTGCATTCTAAATACTGTCCGAACATGTTTCCACATGTGTTTTCAGACGGCATTTTAGTCGAGGCAGGGAGTATTAATGCCCTCCCCCTCCATTATTGTGGAACGGCGGTTTTGCCAGCCATATGACGGGTATCATGATAATGAATAACAAGCTGCCCGCCATAAAGATTTCGTTCGAGCTGATGATGAAGCCCTGTTGCGTGATGGTGTTGTTGATGATGCCTAGGGTTTGACTGTCGGAAATGCCTTGTTGGGACAAATGAGCGGCCGTTTCATGCAATGTCGCGGAATATGGCGTGATATGTTCGGCAAAGCGTGTGTGGTGCAACGCTTCACGCCGTTCCCACAGGGTACTGACGAATGATACGCCGACACCGCCCATCAGCACGCGCAAGAAATTCGACAAGCTGCTGGCAGCGGCAATCTGCCCTCCCTTCATGTGTGATAGGGTGATGGTCGTCAGCGGCAGAAAAAACATGGCGACACCGACACCTTGCCAAAACTGAGGCCAGATGACGTTGCCGATATCCATATCGGCATAAAAATCCGTACGCCAATAGAAAGTAAAGGCAAAGGTCAGGAAGCTGGCGGTTACGAGCAGGCGCATATCGGCCTTGTTGCCGAATCTGCCGATAATGGGTGACAGGAAAACAGGCAGGATGCCGACAGGTGCGGCGGCAAGCCCTGCCCACGTGGAGGTATAGCCCAGGTTGGTCTGCAACACTAACGGCAGCAGGGTCAGCGTCCCCATATACACCATAAAACCCAATGATGTGGCAATTACGCCGACGGTAAAATTCCGATCTTTAAACAGCGATAAATCGACTATCGGGTATTTTTCGCCCAATTCCCAAACAATAAAATACGACAAGCACACCAGTGCGACTACGCCCAAGGTAATGATTTCTCCAGAGGCGAACCAGTCAAGTTCCTTACCCCTGTCCAGCATCATCTGTAACGCGCCGATACCGACTACCATCAATGTAAGCCCGACATAGTCGGTCGGCATTTTAACGGTTTCCGTTTCCCGATATTTCAAATGTTTCCATGTAATCCATGCCGATATGATACCGATGGGGATATTAATGAAGAAAATCCAACCCCAATGCCAGTTGCCGGAAATCCAACCGCCGAGTATCGGCCCGAGGACGGGGGCGACAACGACGGTCATTGCCCACAACGCCAGTGCCAGCGTCCGTTTTGCGGGCGGATAGGATGCCATTAACAGGCTTTGCGACAAGGGAATCAGCGGCCCGGCGATAAAGCCCTGCAAAATGCGGAAAACAACCAGCGACTGAAGGTTGGGCGAGATGCCGCACAGCCACGATGTGATGACGAAACCGACGGCGGCGGCGGTAAACAGTTTGACCTCGCCGATACGTTTTGCCAAAAATCCCGTTAACGGCACGGAAACGGCGTTTGCCACAGCAAAAGAAGTAATGACCCACGTCCCCTGAGTGGTTGCCGCACCGAGATTGCCGGCGATAACGGGAACGGCGACATTGGCGATAGTCGTATCTAAAACTTCCATAAATACGGCAAGCCCCAAAGACAGCGTAATCCATACCAATGCCGCACCTTTAAGCGGTGGATAATCCATTGTGTCCTCCGTTTCAGACGGCATCAATGCGCGTATTGCTCAAGAATTTCGTCCACCAGTCTGTCAGCTTCCGACCAATCCGTGCCTTCAGTTTCCGGCAACACGGCATCCGGCGTTTTTGAAATAGGCGCGCCTGCGGCGGAAGTATCCACTTTTACCGTCATCGACAAACCGATACGCAACGGATGCCTGTCCACATCTTCGCGGTTCAGCACGATACGGACGGGGACGCGTTGGACGACTTTAATCCAGTTGCCCGTTGCGTTTTGCGCCGGAATCAGCGAAAACGCGCTGCCCGTACCTGCCGAAAACCCTGCCACCCTGCCGCGATAAACAATTTGTTTGCCGTACAAATCGGACACCAGCTCGGCAGGCTGTCCGATTTTCATATGCCGCAACTGCGTCTCTTTAAAATTGGCATCCACCCACACATCCGACAGCGGCACCACCGCCATCAGCGGCGCGCCTGCCGCCACCTGCTGCCCGACCTGCACCGAACGCTTTGCCACCTGACCGTCCGCCGGCGCGCGGATTTGCGTCCGCTGAAGGTTCAACCACGCATCTTTCAACCTGCTGACTGCCGTCTGAACCGCCGGCTGTTCGCGCAAAGCGACCTGACCACCCAAAGCCGCACGCGCCGAAGATTCTTCCGCCAAAGCCGCCTTAACTGCCGCCTGAGCCTGAGACACTGCCGCACGGGCATGTGCCAGCTCTTCGGCGGACACGGCTCCTGATTCCGCTAAAGCAGACCGGCGGCGCAAATCATCCTGCGCGCGCGCCAAATCCGCACGGCGCAAAGCAACCTGCGCCCCCGCCTGCGAAGTGGCGGCATTTTGCTGGCGGTTTTGCCGCACCGCCTGAATCAGCTCGTTTTTTGCCCGTTCATACGCCAACACATAATTGCCGTCGTCCAATACGACCAACACATCACCTTTCTTCACAACATCCGTATCATCATGCAAGACCTTCCGCACCGTACCGCCCGTTTGCGGCGTAATCTGAACCACGCGTCCGGCAACATAAGCGTCTTCCGTTTCCTCTTCGTGCTGCCACCATAAAAAAAACGCCGATACGGCGGCGACGGCGGCAAGCGCGAACAGCAGCGTCAATGCCGTCAGGCGGCGTTTGCGTTTGGCTTGCGTGTTTTGAAGTTTTGTTTCGTCTGTGTGCGTATCCATAAGATTGGGTTCCGAATTTCCTGATTTCATATAAACAATGTTCTTTCAATAGGAAGCAGATTCTATATCCGCGCAATAACGCAATCAAGTCAGTATTTTAGATGCAATATTCAAAAAACAACGCTTCAGGCGGCAAAACTGAAAATATATTTCGTTTATATAGTGGATTAACAAAAATCAGGGCAAGGCGACGAAGCCGCAGACAGTACAAATAGTACGGAACCGATTCACTTGGTGCTTCAGCACCTTAGAGAATCGTTCTCTTTGAGCTAAGGCGAAGCAACGCCGTACTGGTTTTTGTTAATCCACTATATATGACACGGAAAACGCCGCCGTCCAA
This sequence comes from Neisseria uirgultaei, assembly GCF_962719845.1. Taxonomy (GTDB): domain Bacteria; phylum Pseudomonadota; class Gammaproteobacteria; order Burkholderiales; family Neisseriaceae; genus Neisseria; species Neisseria bergeri. The sequence continues at coordinate 23,375 of NZ_CAUIYF010000009.1, forward strand.
ACCATGCCGTCTGAAGAAAACTACACAGATACCGCCGCTTATATTACAATCGCCGCCCCGTGGTTCGAAAACCTCCCACACTAAAAAACTAAGGAAACCCTATGTCCCGCAATACCGAAGAGCTGCAAGGCATCTCGCTTTTGGGTAATCAGAAAACCCGATATCCGATTGGCTACGCGCCTGAAATTCTCGAAGCATTCGACAACAAACATCCCGACAACGACTATTTCGTCAAATTCGTCTGCCCCGAATTCACCAGCCTCTGCCCCATGACCGGGCAGCCCGACTTCGCCACCATCTACATCCGCTACATTCCGCACATCAAAATGGTGGAAAGCAAATCCCTGAAACTCTACCTCTTCAGCTTCCGCAACCACGGCGATTTTCATGAGGACTGCGTCAACATCATCATGAAAGACCTCATTGCCCTGATGGATCCGAAATACATCGAAGTATTCGGCGAATTCACACCGCGCGGCGGCATCGCCATTCATCCTTTCACCAATTACGGCAAAGCAGGCACCGAGTTCGAAACATTGGCGCGTAAACGCCTGTTTGAGCACGACGCACAATAAACCATCCTTCCCATATTTCAGACGGCATTCCTTCGATACGATATGCCGTCTGAACGCCTTTCCGAAAGATTTTTATGTACGCATTTACCGCCGCACAGCAACAGAAGGCACTCTTCTGGTTAGTGCTTTTTCATATCCTCATCATCGCCGCCAGCAACTATCTTGTGCAGTTCCCCTTCCAAATTTTCGGCATCCACACCACTTGGGGCGCATTTTCCTTTCCCTTCATCTTCCTTGCCACCGACCTGACCGTCCGCATTTTCGGTTCGCACTTGGCACGGCGGATTATCTTTTGGGTGATGTTCCCCGCCCTTTTGCTTTCCTACATCTTTTCCGTTTTGTTCCACAACGGCAGTTGGACAGGCTTGGGCGCGCTGTCCAAATTCAATACCTTTGTCGGACGCATCGCCTTAGCCAGTTTTGCCGCCTACGCGCTCGGACAAATCCTTGATATTTTTGTATTCAACAAATTACGTCGTCTGAAAGCGTGGTGGATTGCACCGACCGCATCAACCGTCATCGGCAACGCCTTGGATACGTTGGTATTTTTCGCCGTTGCCTTCTACGCAAGCAGCGATGGATTTATGGCGGCAAACTGGCAGGGCATCGCTTTTGTCGATTACCTGTTCAAACTCACCGTCTGCACTCTCTTCTTCCTGCCTGCCTACGGCGTGATACTGAATCTGCTGACGAAAAAACTGACGGCCCTGCAAACCAAACAGGCGCAAGACCGCCCCGTGCCCTCACTGTAAAATCCGTAAAACAGCCCTGCCTGGAATCGGGACGGTTGGGTTTTCTTTTATAGTGGATTAACAAAAATCAGGACAAGGCGACGAAGCCGCAGACAGTACAGATAGTACGGATAGTACGGAACCGATTCACTTGGTGCTTCAGCACCTTAGAGAATCGTTCTCTTTGAGCTGAAGCGAGGCAACGCCGTACTGGTTTTTGTTAATCCACTATATTTGCAAACACTGCCGGAACGGATAAATTCGGACTCCCGCCACTTCGTCATTCCCGCGAAAGCGGGAATCCGGTGTGTTGGGTTTCAGTCATTTCCGATAAACTCCTGCCGCGTTGTATTTCTAGATTCCCGCTTTCGCGAGAATGACGGCAGTGCTTCCTTGGCTTAGTTTTATTTTAACCAACTGCAAATGCCGTCTGAAAACCTGTTTGCAGGTTTTCAGACGGCATTGTTTTCGTCGCCGGTTCAAACTTCAATCCGATTGCGACACGGTAACCGGTATGCCGCGCAAGCGCGCAAGCAGCGCGTCCGCCTGCTGTTTCTGCGCGGCAAACGCCGCCTTGTCCGCCTGCGTCAATTCGGGTGTCGGCAATGCGACCGAAACAGGATTGACGGGCTGCCCGTTGATGCGCGCCTCGTAATGCAGGTGCGGCCCGGTCGAACGCCCGGTCGAACCGACAAAACCGATGACCTCGCCGCCGCGCACATTGCCTTGTGCCTGCGAAAACGCGCTCAAGTGCGCATACAGCGTTTCCACACCGTTGGCGTGGCGTATCATCACCGCGTTGCCGTAGCCACCCTTCCGGCCTTTAAAGGTAATCACGCCGTCGGCGGAAGCCCTGACCGGCGTTCCCTGCGGTGCGGCATAATCGATGCCCGTGTGCAGCCGCCAAGTGTGCAGGATGGGGTGCATACGGTAGCCGAACGGCGAAGAAATGCGGGTGTAAACCAGCGGTTCGATGTTGAACCCTGTTTTCTGTTGTACGACTGTACCGTCTTGATCGTAATAGTTGCCGCCTTCCGAATCTTTGCTGCCGGAACGGTAATAAAACGCCCGATAGCTTGTGCCGCCTTTGACGACTTCCGCCGCCAAAATATCGCCCGCCGCCACCTGCTGCCCGTGGAAATACAGGCTGTCGTAAAGTAGGCGCACGGCATCGCCTTCCTTCAAACCGTCAAGGCTGAAGCGGCCGGCGAAAATCCCACTTAAGGATTCGCGGATTTCGACGGGCACTTCCGCCCGCGCCAGCGAACCGCGCGCCGACGTCTTAACCACGACCGAACGCAGCGTCGGCAAAACCTTCATATCCGCCTCAGAAGCCGACCGCCGCCATATGCCGCCTTTCTTTTCCAAAGCGACCAAATTGCGCTCGCCGTCTTCGTCGGTAAAAAACTGCACTTCGCGCGCGCCGCCGTCGCCGCCGACCAAAACATGAACCGACTGGTCGGCACGCAAATGCCGCAAATCGGCTTCGCCGCCATATTTTTCCGTGATTCGGGCAATCTCGTCCCGCGCCATACCCGAACGCGCCAGCACGTCCGCCAGCGAGTCGCCCGGCTGCACCGCCTCCTGCACCCAATATGCCGTCTGAACACCGCTGCCGCCCCAAGACAGCGGCGGCAGATTTTGTTCCACGCGCTGCGGTCTGACGCGCTCCGTCCTCTCTGTCGAAGCAATGTATGCCGCCGACACCAAAATAATCGAAACGGCAAGCGCACGCAGCGCGTATTTCCGATGTTTTGCCGAAAGTGGGAAGACAGCCATATTGTTCCTTTTTGACGGCGTTTGCGCCGAATCCTCTATAATGTTGCGCCTGACCTGCATTTCTGAAACGCCAAACGATGAAACTCACCCTCACCATTCCCTCGCTAAATTTGGATGAAGACGAAATCCGAATACCTCTATGCCTGCACGCTTTCAACAAAATCCTGCAATACGGCTCGCTGCACCGCCAAAGCTGCACGGCTTCGGCATTTTACGCGCGTTATTTGTGGTGCGGCAGACTGGTGGAACGCGCGGCGCAAAGCCTGAATATGCCGTCTGAAGCCGTCGCGCTCGCCACGCCCGTCTGGCAAAAGATGGGGATGCATCAGGCAAATGTGCTGACGGCGGAATATCTGAACGTCGGTACGGATGAAGCGGAACGGCTCTGCCGCGACCTGTCGGCGTTTTACGGCGATATTCCGTGGCGTTTCGTTCCCGTCCTGCCCGAATTATGGCTGGTTTCCCTTCCCCGCGCGTACCGCTGGGGCGCGAAGCCCGTTTTGGACTTGGGCGGATTGTTGGGCGCGGACGATCAGCCGGACGGAGAAGATGCGGTAACGTGGTTGCGCGTCCAAACCGAAATCCAAATGTGGCTGGCCGCGCATCCCGTCAACCATAACCGCAAAAAACGCGGGCTGCCCGAATTGAACGGCTTATGGTTTTGGGACGGCACAAACGGCGGCGCGCAAGGCGGCACGCTTTTCGCCGATACGGTTTGGAGCCGTTTCCACCCCGACCGCCGCGCATTGCCCGACAACTTCCGCGCCTATGAAGAAACGGCGGCATACCTGCCCGACACGCACCATATCCTGTTTATGGACGATTTGCGCCTGACCGCCCTGACAGGGGACAGGGAGCGGTATGCGGCAATATTGCAGCAGTGGGAAGAACGCTGGTTCGCACCGCTTTACGAAGCCGTCCGCATCGGCAAAATCAAACGGCTGGACATCGCCACGGACGGACAACACGGCGGTACGCTGACCTTCAAACCCGCTGACAGGTGGAAATTTTGGCGCGGCGCGAAAACCTTTGACGGAATCTGGTGAACCCGCCTGCCGCAACCGCGACAATGCCGTCTGAAGCCCGAATCGGGTTTCAGACGGCATTTCCGTATCCGTTCAGACCTGACGTGCCGACCAACCATTCACACGCCGTTCCACCGCTTCGGCACTCAAGCCCAAATCGTCTAAAAGTTTTTTCGGATCGCCGTGTCCGGTTACGGTATCGGCAACGCCCAAAAGCAAAACGGGTTTGCAGATGCCGTGTTTCGCCAACACTTCCAGCACCGCGCCGCCTGCGCCGCCCTGTTCGGCGTTTTCTTCAAGGGTAACGATGCGGTCGTGGCTTCGGGCAAGGTGGACAATCAACTCTTCGTCTATCGGTTTGACAAAGCGCATATCGGCGACGGTGGCGTTCAGTTTTCCGGCGACCGCCAATGCAGGGGCGACCATACTGCCAAAGGCAATGAAGGCGGTTTTCTCACCTTCGCGGCGGATAATGCCCTTGCCGATTTCCACGGTTTCCATGCCGTCTGAAACCGGCACGCCCGTACCCGTGCCGCGCGGATAGCGGACGGCGGCGGGCGCGTCTGCCTGATAGCAGGTCGAAAGCAGCAGGCGGCATTCGTTTTCATCGCTCGGCGCGGCGACAATCATGTTCGGCACGCAGCGCAAAAAGCTCAAATCGTACAGACCGGCGTGGGTCGGGCCGTCCGCACCGACGATGCCCGCACGGTCAACGGCAAACAAAACGGGCAGGTTTTGCAGGGCGATGTCGTGCACCAGTTGATCGTAGGCGCGTTGTAAAAAGGTGGAATAAATCGCCACGACGGGCTTCATCCCTTCGCAAGCCAAACCGCCGGCAAAGGTAACGGCGTGCTGCTCGGCAATGCCGACGTCGAAATAGCGGTCGGGGAATCGTTGTTCAAACTCCACCAGTCCACTGCCCTCGCGCATGGCGGGGGTAATCGCAACCAGTCGGGAATCTGCCGCCGCCCGGTCGCACAGCCATTTGCCGAACACTTGGGTATAGGTCGGTTTGGCGGCGGGCTTGGGTTCTTTTTCAGACGGCATTTGCGCCGCGCCTTCTTTGGGCAGCTTGGCGACGGCGTGGTATTTGACGGGGTCGTTTTCGGCGAGTTTGTAGCCGTTGCCTTTTTTGGTGATGACGTGCAGCAACTGAGGGCCTTTGCGGCTGCGCAAGTCTTTCAATACGTCCACCAGATTTTCGACGTTGTGTCCGTCCACGGGGCCGGTGTAGCGGAAGCCGAAGTTTTCAAACAGCGACAGCGACTGTTTGGCGTGTTCGGCTTCTTCGGCAAGGGTTTTGATTTTGTGTTCGACTTTTTGGGCAAGCTCCATCGCGCCGGGTATCTTGTCTAATACCTTGCCCGTTTGCGCTTTGACGGTACTCAACAGTCCGTGCATATCGCGCACGACGTTGCTGGCAAGGTATTTCGGCAGTGCGCCAACGTTGGGGGAAATCGACATTTCGTTGTCGTTGAGGACGACCAGCAGATCCACATCCATATCGCCCGCGCAATTTAAGGCTTCAAACGCCTGCCCCGCCGTCATCGCGCCGTCGCCGATGATGGCGACGCTGCGGCGGTCGCTGCCCAACTGTTTGTCCGCCGCCGCCATACCTAAAGCCGCGCCGATGGAGGTAGAGGAATGCCCCACGCCGAACGCGTCGTACTCGGACTCGCAACGTTTCGGAAAACCCGCCAAACCGCCATATTGGCGCATCGTGTGCATCTGGTTTTTGCGGCCGGTGAGGATTTTGTGCGGATAACTTTGATGCCCGACATCCCACACCAGCTTGTCTTCGGGCGTGTTGTAAACGTAGTGCAGCGCAACCGTCAGTTCGACCGCGCCCAAATTGCTGGCGAAATGCCCGCCGGTCTGCCCGACGGATTCCAACAGAAAGGCGCGCAACTCGCCGGCAAGGCGCGGCAGCTGTTTTTTGTCCAGACGGCGCAGGTCTTGCGGGCTGTCAATCAGGTCAAGTAGGGGGCTTGGGTTCATGGTGTGTCTTTTTTATGTGTCGTCCGGGTGCAACGGTCAATTATATATCAAGAGCGTGCGGCTGACGGCTGATTTTGCCGTATGTCATTCGTCCTGCCGCTTGGCGCGCGGGTGGGCTTCGTCATAGAGGCGGGCGATGTGGTCGAAATCGAGCTTGGTATAAATCTGCGTGGTCGAAAGGCTGCTGTGTCCGAGCAGCTCCTGCACCGCCCTGATGTCGCGCGAAGCCTGCAACAGGTGTCCGGCGTAGCTGTGGCGCATCATATGCGGCGAAACGTGCCTGCCGTCGCCGTATTGCGCCGCCCACGATTCGAGGCGTTTTTGGATTTGGCGTTGGCTCAGGCGCGTGCCGTTCCTGCCGGTAAACAGGGCTTTGCCGTCCGATGCCGTCTGACGCAGCGGCAGATAGTTTTTCAGGGCTTCCACGCTTTTGCCGGTCAGCGGCACCTGCCGCTGCTTGCGCCCTTTACCGGTAACGTGTACCCAACCTTCGTCCAGCCATATGTCCGCCGTGTCCAAGCCGTGTATCTCGCTCACGCGCAAACCGCTGCCGTACATCAGCTCGAACAGCGCGTGATCGCGCACCGCCAACGGGTTGCCGCCGTCCACGGGCAAATCCAGCATCCGGTTCAGCCATTCCTGCGGTAGGGCTTTGGGTACGCGCTCGGGCTGCTTCGGCGGTTTGATGTCGGCGGTCGGGTCGGTATGCAGCAGACCTCGTTTGACCAGCCAGACACAATACTGCCGCCACGCCGACAGCTTGCGTGCCAGCGTCCGACCAGCCAAACCGCGCTGAGACAGCCGCCGCAACGCCGCCGTAAAATCGCGCCGCGACAAATCCTGCGGCACGCCGCCTTCAGCTTCAGACGGCATTTGTGCCAACAGCGCAAACAGTTCTTCCAAATCGCGCCGGTATGCCGCAACCGTGTGTTCCGACTTGCCCTCGCGCACGATGTTTTCCAAATAAGCGTCAAAATGCGCCGCAAACCCGTCCAAAACCATAACCGTCCCACACAAATATCAAAAAACCAGTGAAAACATTATAATAAACGACACACCAAAACCCCGAACCACCCAAAATCCGACCCGTCCGCCCGCCGTTATCGTTAACATAAAATCAATGTAGCGGTTTGTAGTTTTTTGCCGCAAAAAACATTATAATCCAACTTATTTACCCCCACTGCCCAAGGAGACAAAAATGGCACTCGTATCCATGCGCCAACTGCTCGACCACGCCGCCGAAAACAGCTACGGTCTGCCCGCGTTCAACGTCAACAACCTCGAACAAATGCGCGCCATTATGGAAGCCGCCGACCAAGTCAACGCGCCCGTCATCGTACAGGCGAGCGCAGGTGCGCGCAAATACGCGGGCGCGCCGTTTTTGCGCCACCTGATTCTGGCGGCTGTCGAAGAATTTCCGCACATCCCCGTCGTGATGCACCAAGACCACGGCGCATCGCCCGACGTGTGCCAACGCTCCATCCAACTGGGCTTCTCCTCCGTGATGATGGACGGCTCGCTGATGGAAGACGGCAAAACCCCTTCTTCTTATGAATACAACGTCAACGCCACACGTACCGTGGTTAACTTCTCCCACGCTTGCGGCGTGTCCGTCGAAGGCGAAATCGGCGTATTGGGCAACCTCGAAACCGGCGAAGCAGGCGAAGAAGACGGTGTAGGCGCAGTGGGCAAACTTTCGCACGATCAAATGCTGACCAGCGTCGAAGATGCCGTACGCTTCGTTAAAGACACCGGCGTGGATGCGCTCGCCATCGCCGTCGGCACCAGCCACGGCGCATACAAATTCACCCGTCCGCCCACAGGCGACGTATTGCGTATCGACCGCATCAAAGAAATCCACCAAGCCCTGCCCAATACACACATCGTGATGCACGGCTCCAGCTCCGTTCCGCAAGAATGGCTGAAAGTCATCAACGAATACGGCGGCAATATCGGCGAAACCTACGGCGTGCCGGTTGAAGAAATCGTCGAAGGCATCAAACACGGCGTGCGCAAAGTCAACATCGATACCGACCTGCGCCTTGCTTCCACCGGCGCGGTACGCCGCTACCTTGCCGAAAACCCGTCCGACTTCGACCCGCGCAAATACCTGAGCAAAACCATTGAAGCGATGAAACAAATCTGCCTTGACCGTTACCTCGCGTTCGGCTGCGAAGGTCAGGCAGGCAAAATCAAACCGGTTTCCTTGGAAAAAATGGCAAACCGTTATGCCAAGGGCGAATTGAACCAAATCGTCAAATAACAGGTTGCCTGTAAACAAAATGCCGTCTGAACCGTTGTTCGGACGGTATTTGATTTTTGCTTCTTTGACCTGCCTCATTGATGCAGTATGCAAAAAAGATACCGCAACCAAAACGTTTATATATTATCTATTCTGTGTATGACTGGGAGCAAACCTGTGAACCGAACTGCCTTCTGCTGCCTTTCCCTGACCGCCGCCCTGATTCTGACCGCCTGCAGCAGCGGAGGCGGCGGAAGCGGAGGTGTCGCCGCCGACATCGGCACGGGGCTTGCCGATGCACTAACTGCGCCGCTCGACCATAAAGACAAAGGTTTGAAATCCCTGACATTGGAAGACTCTATTCCCCAAAACGGAACACTAACCCTGTCGGCACAAGGTGCGGAAAAAACTTTCAAAGCCGGCGACAAAGACAACAGCCTCAACACGGGCAAACTGAAGAACGACAAAATCAGCCGCTTCGACTTTGTGCAAAAAATCGAAGTGGACGGACAAACCATCACGCTGGCAAGCGGCGAATTTCAAATATACAAACAGGACCACTCCGCCGTCGTTGCCCTACAGATTGAAAAAATCAACAACCCCGACAAAATCGACAGCCTGATAAACCAACGCTCCTTCCTTGTCAGCGGTTTGGGCGGAGAACATACCGCCTTCAACCAACTGCCCGGCGGCAAAGCCGAGTATCACGGCAAAGCATTCAGCTCCGACGACCCGAATGGCAGGCTGCACTACTCCATTGATTTTACCAAAAAACAGGGTTACGGCAGAATCGAACACCTGAAAACGCCCGAGCAGAATGTCGAGCTTGCCGCCGCCGAACTCAAAGCAGATGAAAAATCACACGCCGTCATTTTGGGCGACACGCGCTACGGCAGCGAAGAAAAAGGCACTTACCACCTCGCCCTTTTCGGCGACCGCGCCCAAGAAATCGCCGGCTCGGCAACCGTGAAGATAGGGGAAAAGGTTCACGAAATCGGCATCGCCGGCAAACAGTAGCATTTGAAAAATGCCGTCCGAACACGATAATTTACCGTTCGGACGGCATTTTTGCGCCATACCGCCCTAGGATACGACGGCACGGCAGGCAAGCCGGTTTCACTATATAATGCCGTCTGAACCAACGAGAACCACACCATGCAAGCCGATTTCAACCGCCCCGTCCTCGCCGTCGATACCGGAACTTCCTATTTGTCGCTCGCGCTGCGCGCCGACGGCGAAACCCACCTGTTCCATCAAGAGGCCGGCAGCCGCCAATCCGAACTGATCCTGTCGGAAATCCGCACTCTATTCCGAAATGCGGGCATTACCGCCGCCGATTTGGGGGCGATTGTTTATGCGAAAGGTCCCGGCGCGTTTACGGGACTGCGTATCGGCATCGGCGTGGCGCAAGGTTTGGCAACGCCGTTTGATACCCCCTTAATCGGCGTACCCTCGCTCGATGCCGCCGCCTCGCTGCCGCCGCCGCAAAGCTGCATACTCGCCGCTGCGGACGCGCGTATGGGCGAAGTGTTTTATGCGTGGTTCGACACGCTGAACCGCCGCCGTTTGAGCGATTATCAAGTCGGTAGGGCGGCAGACATTGCCCTCCCCGAGGGACACGTCTTTTCAGACGGCATCGGCAATGCGTTCGCGCTGGAAAACCGTCCGCCCTTCGCAGGCAAACCCGATATGCCGACTGCCGCCGACTTTCTCAATCTGGCGGCGGAAGGCGGTTTTCCCGCCGTCGCTGCGGCACACGCCGAGCTGCTCTACGTCCGCAACAAAATCGCCCTGACTGCCAAAGAACAGGCGGAACGGAGGGCGCGTCCGTGAACATCCGCCGCGCCTCACCGTCCGACTGCGCCGCACTCGCCGCGCTCGATGCCGTCTGCAACCCGTCCGCGTGGACGCAACGCCAATTTGAATCCGCACTCGTTTCGCCGTCCGAACAGGTTTTCTTTGCGGAAAAAGACGGCAGGATTGCCGCCTTTATCGTTTGGCAGAACCTGCCCGATGAATCTGAACTGCACCTGATTGCCACCGCTTTGGAATACCGCCGCCGGGGTGTCGCGTCCGCCCTGCTCGAATATTGGTTCGCACATATGCCTGAAGGCACGCAACGCCTGCTGCTCGAAGTCCGCGCGAGCAACGCAGCCGCACACTCGCTGTACGCGGCACACGGCTTTACCGATGCGGGCAGGCGGAAAAACTATTACCGTACAGCCGACGGTAAAACCGAAGATGCCGTCTTAATGGAGAAAATATGTTAAGCGCGCGCTACCTCCACCTGCACGAAGCTTTGGGCTTGGGCCCGATGTGGCTGAAACAGACCGCCGTCGTCCTGCCGCCCAAAAACACACCCGCAATCCCGACACAGGCACGTCCCCAAACCGTCCGTGCCGCGCCGATTCGCCCTTCCCAACCCCATAACGTTCAGGCGCGGCTCGAAACGATGAAAGCGTTGGAAACCGCCGCCGTACCTACGCGCAAACCCGCGCCTGAAACCGAAACGCCCCCGCCCGGCCTTTCAGACGGCATCGCCCCCGTTCCCGCCACTTCGGGCATCACCAAGCTTGCCGTCGTCAGCCTGTGTCCGCCGATCGAGGATGCGGTTTACGGGCAACTGTTCCACGGCAAAGCGGGTGTTCTGCTCGACAACATACTCAAAGCCGTAGGACTGGATGCCGCTTATGTACACAAGACCAGCTGGGTGAAAACCGCCGCCGTCGGCAACCCGATGCCGTCTGAACAGGCCGTCGCGAATGCGCTGGGTCAAATCGCCCGCGAACTCGACGGCTGCCGCGCCCCGGCTGTCCTTTTCCTCGGGCAGGCTTTTGTCCAGCCTGAACGGCAAACGATGATTGAAACTTTGTGCGGCAGCCGTCCCTTCTTCATCATCGACCATCCCGCCCAGCTGTTGCGCCAACCCGAACTCAAAGCCCGAAACTGGCAGGTGTTGAAACAGTTGAAACGCGCCTTGCGGCAAGGCGGCGGCAGTTGAAGCGCGCCGCACGGGGCGGTAGAATCACCACTGCATCGCAATACCTGACAGAAAGCACAAAATGACCGATTTCCGCCAAGATTTCCTTAAATTCTCCCTCGCCCAAAACGTCTTAAAATTCGGCGAATTTACCACCAAGGCAGGACGGCAGTCGCCTTACTTCTTCAATGCCGGCCTCTTCAACGACGGCGCGTCCACGCTGCAACTGGCAAAATTCTATGCACAATCCATCATTGAAAGCGGCATCCGATTCGATATGCTGTTCGGCCCCGCCTACAAAGGCATTATTTTGGCGGCGGCAACCGCGATGATGCTGGCGGAAAAAGGCGTGAACGTCCCGTTTGCCTACAACCGCAAAGAAGCCAAAGACCACGGCGAAGGCGGCGTGTTGGTCGGCGCGCCGCTTAAAGGCCGCGTGCTGATTATCGACGACGTGATTTCCGCCGGCACATCCGTACGCGAATCAATCAAACTGATTGAAGCGGAGGGCGCAACCCCCGCCGGTGTCGCCATCGCGCTCGACCGTATGGAAAAAGGTACGGGTGAATTGAGCGCGGTTCAGGAAGTGGAAAAACAATACGGCCTGCCCGTCGCCCCCATCGCCAGCCTGAACGATTTGTTTATCCTGTTGCAAAACAACCCCGAATTCGGACAGTTCCTCGAACCCGTCCGAGCCTACCGTCGGCAGTACGGCGTAGAATAAAAACAAAGCATATGCCGTCCGAACCGCCTTACGCCTCAGACGGCATCAAACCTGACACACACGAGGAAATACCATGCCCGCCTGTTTCTGTCCGCACTGCAAAACCCGCCTTTGGGTCAAAGAAACCCAGCTCAATGTCGCCCAAGGCTTCGTCGTCTGCCAAAAATGCGAAGGGCTGTTTAAAGCCAAAGACCATCTGGCAAGCACGAAAGAACCCATATTCAACGATTTGCCCGAAGCTGTTTCGGATGTCAAACTCGTCCACCGCATCGGCACGCACGCCATCGGCAAAAAACAGATTTCCCGCGACGAAATCGCCGGCATCCTCAACGGCGGCACAACCCCGCCCGATATTCCGCCCGCAACCACCGCCGCGCCTGCTGCGACACCCGCGCCCGTACAGACTGCCGCCCCCGCACGTCAGGAAGGGTTCAACTGGACTATTGCAACCCTGTTCGCACTTATCGTCCTCATTATGCAGCTTTCCTACCTCTTCATCCTATGAACGCGCCCGACAGCTTTGTCGCCCACTTCCGCGAAGCCGCCCCCTACATCCGCCAAATGCGCGGCACGACACTGGTCGCCGGCATAGACGGCCGCCTGCTCGAAGGCGATACCTTAAACAAGCTCGCCGCCGACATCGGGCTGTTGTCGCAACTGGGCATCCGCCTCGTCCTCATCCACGGCGCACGCCACTTCCTCGACCGCCTCGCCGCCGCGCAAGGCCGCACGCCGCATTATTGCCGGGGTTTGCGCGTTACCGACGAAACCTCGCTCGGACAGGCGCAGCAGTTTGCCGGCACCGTCCGCAGCCGTTTTGAAGCCGCATTGTGCGGCAGCGTTTCCGGGTTTGCGCGCGCGCCTTCCGTCCCGCTCGTATCGGGCAACTTCCTGACCGCCCGTCCGATAGGTGTGATTGACGGAACCGATATGGAATACGCGGGCGTTATCCGCAAAACCGACACCGCCGCCCTCCGTTTCCAACTCGACGCGGGCAATATCGTCTGGCTGCCTCCGCTCGGGCATTCCTACAGCGGCAAAACCTTCAATCTCGATATGGTGCAGGCCGCCGCTTCCGTCGCTGTCTCGCTTCAGGCCGAAAAACTCGTTTACCTGACCCTTTCAGACGGCATTTCCCGCCCCGACGGCACGCTCGCCGAAACCCTCTCGGCACAGGAGGCGCAATCGCTGGCAGAACACGCCGGCAGCGAAACGCAACGGCTGATTTCGTCCGCCGTTGCCGCGCTCGAAGGCGGCGTGCACCGCGTCCAAATCCTCAACGGGGCCGCCGACGGCAGCCTGCTGCAAGAACTCTTCACCCGCAACGGCATCGGCACATCCATTGCCAAAGAAGCCTTCGTCTCCATCCGTCAGGCGCACAGCGGCGACATTCCGCACATCGCCGCCCTCATCCGCCCGCTGGAAGAACAGGGCATCCTGCTGCACCGCAGCCGCGAATACCTCGAAAACCACATTTCCGAATTTTCCATCCTCAAACACGACGGCAACCTGTACGGTTGCGCCGCCCTGAAAACCTTTGCCGAAGCCGATTGCGGCGAAATCGCCTGCCTTGCCGTCTCGCCGCAGGCACAGGACGGCGGCTACGGCGAACGCCTGCTTGCCCACATCATCGATAAGGCGCGCAGTATGGGCATAAGCAGGCTGTTCGCCCTCTCCACAAATACCGGCGAATGGTTTGCCGAACGCGGCTTTCAGACGGCATCGGAAGACGAGTTGCCCGAAACGCGGCGCAAAGACTACCGCAACAACGGACGGAACTCGCATATTCTGGTGCGTCGCCTGCACCGCTGACCGCAACGGAAAGCCGCCGCAGAAATGCCGTCCGAACCCCGTTTCAGACGGCATTTCCCCGATGACAAAGACCTGCCCGACCCTCAAGGACTCCGATGAAATCCTACCCCGACCCCTACCGCCATTTTGAAAACCTCGATTCCGCCGAAACGCAAAACTTCGCTGCTGAAGCGAATGCCGAAACGCGTGCGCGTTTTTTGGAAAACGACAAAGCGCGCGCGCTTTCAGACGGCATTTTGAATCAAATGCAGGACACGCGGCAGATTCCGTTTTGTCAGGAACACCGCGCGCGGATGTACCATTTCCATCAGGACGCGGAATATCCGAAGGGCGTGTACCGCGTGTGTACGGCGGCGACCTACCGTTCGGGTTATCCCGAGTGGAAAATCCTGTTTTCGGTGGCGGATTTTGACGAGTTGCTCGGCGACGATGTGTATTTGGGCGGGGTGTCGCACTTGGTGGAGCAGCCCAACCGCGCGTTGTTGACCTTGAGCAAATCAGGCGGCGATACGGCGTACACGCTGGAAGTGGATTTGGAAGCAGGGGAATTGGTAGAAGGCGGTTTTCATTTTCCGGCAGGTAAAAACCATGTGTCGTGGCGCGATGAAAACAGCGTGTGGGTGTGTCCGGCTTGGGACGAACGCCAGTTGACCAAATCTGGCTATCCACGCGAAGTGTGGCTGGTGGAGCGCGGCAAAAGTTTCGAGGAAAGCCTGCCGGTGTATCAAATCGATAAAGGCGCGATGATGGTAAACGCGTGGCGTTACCTTGATCCGCAGGGTTCTCCGATTGATTTGATTGAAGCGTCGGACGGTTTTTACACCAAAACTTATTTGCAGGTGTCGGCCGAAGGCGAGGCGAAACCGTTGAACCTGCCTAATGATTGCGACGTGGTCGGCTATCTGGCCGGACATCTTTTGCTGACGCTGCGCAAGGACTGGAACCGCGCGAACCAAAGCTATCCGAGCGGCGCGCTGGTGGCGGTGAAGCTGAATCGGGGCGAACTCGGGGCGGCGCAACTTTTGTTTGCGCCCGATGAAACGCAGGCATTGGAAAGCGTGGAAACGACCAAGCGTTTTGTGGTGGCGAGCCTGCTGGAAAACGTACAAGGCCGTCTGAAAGCGTGGCGCTTTACCGATGGTAAATGGCAGGAAGTCGAGTTGCCGCGCCTGCCTTCGGGTGCGTTGGAAATGACCGACCAGCCGTGGGGCGGAGACGTAGTTTACCTTGCCGCCAGCGATTTCACTACGCCGCTGACGCTGTTTGCGCTGGATTTGAACGTGATGGAACTGACCGTCATGCGCCGTCAGCCACAGCAGTTTGATTCAGACGGCATCAACGTGCAGCAGTTTTGGACGACTTCGGCCGACGGCGAGCGCATTCCTTATTTCCACGTCGGCAAAAATGCCGCTCCCGACACGCCGACTTTGGTTTATGCCTACGGCGGTTTCGGCATTCCCGAATTGCCGCATTATCTGGGTAGCGTCGGCAAATATTGGTTGGAAGAGGGTAACGCCTTTGTGTTGGCGAACATACGCGGCGGCGGCGAATTCGGCCCGCGCTGGCATCAGGCGGCGCAAGGCGTGAGCAAACACAAAAGCGTCGATGATTTACTGGCCGTCGTGCGCGATTTGTCCGAACGCGGCATGAGTTCGCCCGAACACATCGGTTTGCAGGGCGGCAGCAACGGCGGCCTGATTACCGCCGCCGCCTTCGTGCACGAACCGCAAAGCATAGGCGCACTGGTGTGCGAAGTACCGCTGACCGACATGATCCGTTATCCGCTGCTGTCCGCCGGTTCAAGCTGGACGGACGAATACGGCAATCCGCAAAAATACGAAGTCTGCAAACGCTGGCTGGGCGAATTGTCGCCGTATCACAATCTTTCAGACGGCATCAATTATCCGCCTGTACTCATCACCACCAGCCTCAGCGACGACCGCGTCCATCCCGCCCACGCGCTCAAGTTCTACGCCAAACTGCGCGAAACCTCCGCGCAATCGTGGCTCTACTCGCCTGACGGCGGCGGCCATACCGGCAACGGCACGCAACGCGAATCCGCCGACGAAATGGCGTGCGTCTTATTGTTCCTCAAAGAATTTTTGGCATCATAAATCAAGACGGCATTCCGTACCGTATCCGATAAGGAATGCCGTCTGAAGCCGCCTTCAATAACGCGCTATTTCCGCGTCAACCTCAACCGCCCATGCATCGATGCCGCCCTGAAGGTTGTACAGGTTTTCAAAACCCGCGTCCGCCAAATACATCGCCGTATGCAGGCTGCGGATACCGTGATGGCAATACACCACAAGCGGCACGCCGTCGTCCGGCAGCTCGTTCTGCCGTAGCGGAATCAGATTCATCGGGATATGTACCGCATCGGGCAGCGAACAAATCGCCGCTTCTTCATCCGTTCGCACGTCCAACAGTCGGAACGCCCGTCCCTCATCCATCCAAATTTTCAGTGCCAACGGCGAGAGTTGCACAATATCCATCGGGTTTCCTTTCCCCAATCGAACAAAATGCCGTCTGAAACGCAATCTGCTTTCAGACGGCATCACAATCCGAACATCAAAAATTAAAACTGTCGAAAGGATGGGCATCCTTATCGGTCAAATTGGCCACCAAAGTATCGAACAGCACCTTCTCTTCAAACACATCGCCCTTGCGCGTAATCAAAAGCGCGCGCTGAACAGGCTTGCGTCCTACGATAACCGCCATGCGTCCGCCATCTTTCAACTGTTCTTTCAGCACTTCAGGCACAAGGTTTACCGCCCCGCCGACATAAACCGCATCAAACGGCGCACCTGCGGAAAGTTCGTTCAGCCCGTTGTTTTGCACATAATCGATATTGTCCAAACCCAAGCCGTCCAACACCGCTTTGGCGCGGTTTTGCTGTTCGGCATCGATGTCGTCCGAAACCACCCTGCCCGCCAATTTTGCCAACAGCGCGGCCGCATAGCCCGAACCCGTGCCGATTTCCAAAACCGTATCGTTTTTCGTCAGCTTCAAGCCCTGCGCCAGCCGCGCCACGACTTTTGGCTCCAGCATCTTATGCCCGTTGGCAAGTGGCAGTTCCATATCCGCATATGCCAAGCCCTGCAAAGACCCGTTCACGAAACGCTCGCGCGGAATCTCCGCCAAAGCGTCCAACACGTCAAAATCCAATACATCCCAAGGACGGATCTGCTGTTCGACCATATTGAACCGCGCTTTTTCAAAATCCATTTAGTGCTCCGTCAAATAATTGTTCCAACAATGGCAGGCATTATAAAACCACACTCCCGCCGCGCCAACTTCGGCACGCTCCGCCCGCCCCTTTCCCTCACTCAAGCCGCCTGACGCGAAGCCTCAAATCGCTTCTCCAAAATCTTCGCCAGTTCGCCCAAATACAAAGCATCTGTCTCATCAAACTGCGCCAAATATTCGCTGTCCGCGTCCAACACGCCGATACAGCGGCCGTCTGAAAACAGCGGCACGACAATCTCCGAACGCGACAAAGACGAACAGGCAATATGGTCGGGATACGCGTTGACATCCCCGACGACCACCGTCTCTCCCTTCGCCCAAGCCTGACCGCACACCCCGCGACCGAACGGAATCCGCGTACACGCCAAAGGCCCCTGAAACGGTGCCAAAACCAATTCGTCCGAACGCGTATCGACCAAATAAAAACCCACCCAAAACCAGCCGAACGCCTCCTTCAAAACCGCCGCCGTGTTCGCCAAATTCGCCACCCAATCCATCTCATCCGCCACCACAGACTCAATCTGCGGCAACACCTCCCGATAAAGCGCGGCCTTGTCCGAAGCCGAAAAATGAAGCGCGTGCATCACATCTCCTATATTTGCATACATATCAGGCAGCCATTATAAAACAGCCTGCCCGAAACAACATTCCAAACCGCCCCGGCCGACCGCTTCAAGTTGCGAACCCGCCGCATATCCACTAAACTTCACGTTGCACCGCGCCACACGCGGCAGACAGAAAAAACACGACACGGAGCAAAAAAGATGTATCGCCAAATCGGAATGTGGGATCAAAAATGGGTCATCGGCAACTGGAAAATGAACGGCCGGCTCCAAAACAACAACGCACTGATGCACCGCTTCCGCATCCACCCCACCGCCGAACGCGTCCTCATCGGGCTCGCCGCCCCGACCGTTTACCTGCTGCAACTGCACAACGCCATGCAAATCGTTTTAAACAACCGCATCCTCACCTGCGCCCAAGACGTGAGCCGCTTCCCCAATAACGGCGCGTACACCGGCGAAGTATCCGCCGAAATGCTCGCCGACATCGGAACAGACATCGTCCTCATCGGACACTCCGAACGCAGCCTCTATTTCGGCGAAAAAAACGAAATCCAACGCCGCAAAATGGAAAACGTCCTCAACGTCGGACTCATCCCATTATTGTGCGTCGGCGAAAGCCTCGAAGAGCGCGAAGCCGGCAAAGAACACGAAGTCATCGCCCACCAACTCTCCATATTGCAAGGGCTGGACACCAAAAACATCGCCGTCGCCTACGAACCCGTCTGGGCGATCGGCACCGGCAAAGTCGCCACCGTCGAACAGATTGCCGATATGCACGCATTCATCTACAAAGAAATCTTGTCTTTGTGCGGAAGCGATGTTAAAATCCGCGTCCTTTACGGCGGAAGTGTGAAAGCGGACAACGCGGCCGACATCTTCGCAGTACCTTATGTGGACGGCGCACTCGTCGGCGGCGCGTCATTGTCGTACGACTCTTTTACCGCCATCATCAGTGCCGCACAAAATGCGTAGAAAAATATGGAAGCCTTCAAAACCCTAATTTGGATTATTAATATTATTTCCGCTTTGGCCGTCATCGTGTTAGTATTGCTCCAACACGGCAAAGGCGCGGATGCCGGCGCGACCTTCGGATCGGGAAGCGGCAGTGCGCAAGGCGTATTCGGCTCGGCCGGCAACGCCAACTTCCTCAGCCGCTCGACCGCCGTTGCAGCAACATTTTTCTTTGCAACCTGCATGGCTATGGTGTATATTCACACCCACACGACAAAACACGGTTTGGACTTCAGCAACATACAACAGACTCAGCAAGCACCCAAACCCGTAAGCAATACCGAACCTTCTGCCCCTGTTCCTCAGCAGCAGAAATAACAGTTTTTCAAATGCCGACATGGTGAAATTGGTAGACACGCTATCTTGAGGGGGTAGTGGCCGTAGGCTGTGCGAGTTCAAATCTCGCTGTCGGCACCAACACACAAAAACGCCTGAAAATTTCAGGCGTTTTTTGTTCAATCCCATCCAACGCTGTCAACCAATTCCAATCAATACAAGGATTTCAGGCTGATTATTATCCTGCCGCCCCCCCTTCCTGACCGTACAATCCCGTCCAATCCGCCCTAATTGAACTAACCTGATTTTTACGGTATCCGAAAAATAACGCAAAAATAAAGCTGAACGACCGCCAAATCAGGAATGCCAAGCGGAAAAGAGCTTGTGGGGAATACTGACGAACCGTAGGGAACGAGGGGGAAACCGTCCAAGATGCAGGGCGGTTTTTTTGGTTCTCGGAAAATCCCTATATAAAAATGCACCACCCTTACCCGTTACCGCCGTTACTGAAAGATATTATAAAAATAAATATATGAAATAAAATAATAAAAAAATAAAAATCGGTAACAATTACGGTAACAAGTAGTAACGGATTGGTGGCGGGTTTTGTATGTTTGCGTTTTTTTGCCGTCTTAGCGGCGCGGGTGCATCGGGACAGAAAGCGGAAACGCACGGAAATACGCCAATTTTTGGTAGGAAAGGTGATTAAACCGCTTGGTTATATTGCGGCATAGGAAGACGGCGAAACGTGCTAAAAACGGGAATTTGAGCCATTGGCGGCGGTTGGTTAAAAAACAGGCAGATTAGCCGCCGGTGCTTTCAGACGGCATAAGTGTGGGGATCAGGGGGCGCAAAAGGCGGCTTGCCGTCTTATCTGTCTTTGGTATAATTCCAAGTATCACTAAACTGACGGCGGCACGATGCGGATATTCAAAAACCAGTGGATAGCGAAATTTGCCAAGAAACATAAAATCAGCGATTCCGAGCTGATAGAAGCGGTGGAGCGGGCAGATAACGGGCTGATAGATGCAGATTTGGGCGGCGGCGTGATTAAGCAGCGCATAGCGCGGCAAGGACAAGGCAGAAGCGGCGGCTATCGCAGCCTGATACTGTTCAAACAGGCAGACAGGGCATTTTCTTGTTTACGCCTTTGCCAAGAACGACAGGGAAAACATTACAGATAAAGAACTGGCAGCCCTGAAGGATTTGGCGCGATATTCCGCCAAGTGCAACAAGCAGGAGCTTGAAGCCCTGATTGTCAAAATGGATTTACAGGAGATTTGAAAATGGAACGGAAATATAAAAGCGAGCTAAGCGGCGTAATCCACGAAATGGCAAGCGCATTGCACGACATCGGCGCAATCGACAAAAAGACTATGCGCGGCTTTGACAAGTCCTGCCTGACCGAAATCAAACCGTTGAGCGGCGGGGACATCAAGGCAATCAGGGAGAAGGAGGCACTATCGCAAGCCGCCTTTGCCATCTATCTCAACGTGGGAAAAAATCACGTTTCGGCTTGGGAGCGGGGCGTTAAGAAGCCAAGCGGCGCGGCGTTGAAGCTGCTGACCATCGTCAAAAACAAGGGCATCGAAGCCATTGCGTAACCGGCTTGGCAAACGGCAAAATCAGCAAGTTCACAATAGACGCGCTGCTGAATATGCCTGACGAAACAGGCAAGACCGCCGAACCGAATATCAGGGCGTAGCCGCACAAATGCCCCTGCCACATCAAACCAAGCCGAAACGGCGGCGGTGCAGACGGCATAGCCCGACCGCGAGGCACGGCGCAGACGGCATAGCCCGACAGCAAGGCACGGCGCAGACGGGCGCGAAACCCGAAACATCCCCGACCGCAAGGCACGGGGATTTTTTGCGCCCGTTGCAGGGGGGATTGGATTTAAGCGGCGCGGGCTTGAAGGCAAAACGGGCGGGGCGCAGAACTGTTTAAATGCCGTCTGAATCTCAAACGATTTCAGACGGCATTTTGAAACAACAGCTCAAATTCTCGATTTCCTTCCCTTACCGCCGACGTTTTTTATTAACGCGCCCCTTATTTCTGACACTTTGCTCATAAACCGGCATAACGGTCGGCAACAACCGTTTTAGATTTTCTATACGGGCATTGTTTGTCGGATGAGTAGAGGTAATAGCATAAATAAAGCCGTTTTGGTCGTTTTCCTGATTCATTTTTTCCCAAACCCTGACAGCGGCCGCCGGATGATAGCCTGCCTGCGCCATCAACATCATTCCCCCCTCATCGGCTTCTTCTTCCAAGCTGCGGCTATAAGGCAAGGTAAGACCGTACGTCCCCAAAATATCCATACCCAATCCGACCAATTCCGGATTAGTGTCCGGTTTTTTGTCTAATATAATCTGCGTGCCTATCTGCGCCGCCGTATTGGTCAAGATTTGCTGCCCAACCTTATTTTTACCGTGTTCATGCAGGGCGTGCGTCATTTCATGCCCCATAATGGCGGCAATTTCGTCATCGGTCAGCTTGAGTTTGTCGACTATCCCCGTATAAAACGCCATTTTCCCGCCGGGCATCGCCCACGCGTTCAGCTCATCGTTTTTGAAAACCGTCATTTTCCAGTCAAACTTATGGCCGGTATTATTTGCCGCATCGGCATAAGGCAGCATACGTCGAAATACTGCCTGCACCCTACGGGCTGTTCTGGATGTGGTATCGACATTGCCAGCAGACTTGTTCAACTCAACCGTTTTCATATAATCTTCGGCAGCCGCAGCGTTCATTGTGGCGGAATCATGACCGTAAACATCAGCAACGACCGCACAACCTCCCAATATCGAAATGACTGCCGACAGGCAGACTATCCGTTTAAAGGAAGGAAGGAAGGAAGGAAGGAAGGAAGGAAGGAAATTTCATATTAGGCTTATCCCTTAAAAAATTAAATTTAAAAAATGCCGTCTGAATCCAAAACGGATTTCGGACGGCATCTTAACATTATTTAATGTTTTAAAAAAGATTTACACCGCAATGCCCGTCCGCTTTCCCAGTACGGCGATGATTTTCTTGGCAGGCTTGCCTTCTATGGATTTCACTTCACCTTCGGAGGCGGCCGGTTTGTCGAAATCAATCATAAATTGCCAATAATCCCCCGACTTTTTTACGGCTGCTGCCTTTTGCGGCAATATTGCGCTGTACTTCAATTGTTTTCAGAATGGCAGAAGAATAAATATCCCTTTTAAATCCAGTATCATGATTTGAAATCAAAACTCCTTGGGAGTTAAGCGAAATTTATTGATTTTTTGTAAAGTCCGCGACCAATGAATTCGATCGTATTTTGGTCGCGCAAAATTTGCAACTGTTGGCGGATTTTGTCTTTGATATGGTTGTTTTGGGGAAATTGGATGGATAGTTTGTTTTCAAATTCATACATTTGCGACAATGTGAATTCTTCGGGGAGTTGGTCGATACATTTCATAACAGCCAAAAGCCAGCCTTTGCGCTCCGCATTTTGGTTGCGTAAAAACAGGTTGGATTGCCATTTTTTCAGAACGGTTTCGGGTTCGATAATGCGGGAATCGTCTATTAAGAATATTTTGCCGCTTTCAGGCAAAGTGGCGAGATTGATGGAACACATGATGTGGTGCGGCCGGTTTTTAATGCCTTTATTTCGGGGAATAATCATATCCGGCGTGATGAAATGTTTGGGTACAAGCACCAATTGCTGTATGGAGTAATCCGCTTTTTTATATGCAAGAAAGAAAAAGTTGGGGTTGGTATCTGACTGGATGCGCTCCAACATGGTGCGATATGCACCGTCAGGCACGCTGTTGCCTATGGTTTTTTGATTTTTACTCTTTAATTCATATTGCTCGTGGCAATTTGGGCAAAAGAAGTCTGCAACAGGTTTGTTATTGGCAAATCTCTGCATCGGCTTGCTTCCGCAACAGGGGCAGTAGCCGTTTTTTTCCAGCCAAGCCTCGCTCATTACACGGATTTTGTGGGTTGCTTTATTTTGTTGCTTTCCCAATTCGGTATCGAAAAATAAATTCATATTTTGGATCTTGAGATTAAGTTTTAGTGGATTAACAAAAATCAGGGCAAGGCGGGGCAACGCCGCACCGGTTTAAAGTTAATCCGCTATATTTGAGGTCTGTCATGCAGACAACTCAATCTACCTTAAAAAGGTCGTCTGAAAACTTGGAAATCAAGTTTTCAGACGACCTTTCTTAATTACAGCAATCAATGCCGAATCGGGCTTTACACCACGATGTTCACCAGTCTGCCCGGTACGACGATGATTTTCTTCGCAGGTTTGCCTTCCATGAATTTCACCGCGCCTTCGGTGGCGAGTGCGGCGGCTTCGAGGTCGGCTTTGGAGGCGTCGGCGGCGACGGTGATTTTGCCGCGCAGTTTGCCATTGACTTGAACCATGACTTCGATTTCGGATTTGACCAAGGCGGCTTCATCGACTGTCGGCCAGCCTGCTTTCCACAGTTTAGCGCCGTTCAATTCGCTCCACAGGGTTTCGCAGATGTGCGGCACGATGGGCCACAACAGGCGTACGGCGGTTTCCAATACTTCTTGGGCGACGGCGCGGCCTTGTTCGCTGCCGGTGTCGGTTTTGTCGTATTGGTTGAGCAGTTCCATCACGGCGGCGATGGCGGTGTTGAACTGCTGGCGGCGGCCGTAGTCGTCGCTGACTTTGGCGATGGTGGAATGCAGTTTGTGGCGCAGGTCTTTGAGTTCTTTAGACAAGCCGTCTTGATTGCCTGCAAACGCTTTGACCGCGCCGCCTTGTTTCAGGTATTCGTAAACGGTACGCCACAGGCGGCGCAGGAAGCGGTGTGCGCCTTCGACGCCGCTGTCGCTCCATTCGAGGGACTGTTCGGGCGGTGCGGCGAACATCATGAACAGGCGGGCGGTATCCGCGCCGTAGGCGTTGATCAGCTCTTGCGGATCGACGCCGTTGTTTTTGGACTTGGACATTTTTTCCGTGCCGCTGATGACGACGGGCAGTCCGTCGGCTTTCAGGACGGCGGAAACAGGGCGGCCTTTGTCGTCAAAAGTCAGCTCGACATCGGCGGGGTTGATCCAGTCTTTGCCGCCTTTGTCGTTTTCGCGGTAGTAGGTTTCGCAAACAACCATGCCTTGAGTCAGCAGGCGTTCAAATGGTTCGTCAACATTGACCAAGCCTTCGTCGCGCATCAGTTTGGTGAAGAAGCGCGCGTACAAGAGGTGCAGAATCGCGTGTTCGATACCGCCGATGTATTGGTCGACCGCGCCCCAGTATTTCGCGGCTTCAGCCGATACCATGCCTTCTGCGAACTTGGGCGACATATAGCGGAAGAAATACCAGCTTGATTCCATGAAGGTGTCCATGGTGTCGGTTTCGCGTTTCGCCGCACCGCCGCAGCACGGGCAGGCAGTTTCGTAAAACTCGGGCATTTTTGCCAGCGGCGAACCCATGCCGTCGGGTACGACGTTTTCAGGCAGGACGACGGGCAGTTGGTCGGCTGGGACGGGTACGTCGCCGCATTTTTCACAATGGACGATGGGAATCGGGCAGCCCCAGTAGCGTTGGCGCGAAATGCCCCAGTCGCGCAGGCGGTATTGGGTTTTCGGTTCTCCTGCGTCTTGGTTTTGCAGCTTGGCGGCAATGGCATCAAATGCCGTCTGAAAATTCATGCCGTCCAAGTCGCCGCTGTTGACCAATACGCCGTTTTCTTTGTCGCCGTACCATTCTTGCCATTGGTTTGCGTCGAATGCGTTGTCGCCGACGGCAATGACTTGTTTTTTCGGCAGATTGTATTTGGTGGCGAACTCGAAATCGCGTTCGTCGTGCGCCGGAACCGCCATTACCGCGCCGTCGCCGTAGCCCCACAATACATAGTTGGCAATCCACACTTCCAGCTTGTCGCCGTTGAGCGGGTTGACGACGTAGCGGCCGGTCGGCACACCTTTTTTCTCCATTGTCGCCATATCGGCTTCGGCAACCGAGCCGGCTTTGCACTCGGCGATAAATGCCTGCAATTCAGGTTTGTCGGAGGCAGCGGCGGTTGCCAGCGGATGCTCGGCGGCAACGGCAACATAAGTCGCGCCCATCAGCGTGTCGGGACGGGTGGTATAAACTTGCAGGAATTTCGCGTAATCGCCTTCCAAGCCTTGTTTGCTGTCGTCTGAAACGGCGAAGCGCACGGTCATACCGCGTGATTTGCCGATCCAGTTGCGCTGCATGGTTTTGACTTGTTCCGGCCAGTGTTCCAGCTTGTCCAAATCGTTGAGCAGCTCTTCGGCGTAATCGGTGATTTTGAAGTAATACATCGGGATTTCGCGTTTTTCGATCAACGCGCCGGAACGCCAACCGCGTCCGTCGATAACTTGTTCGTTGGCAAGGACGGTTTGGTCGACCGGGTCCCAGTTCACCGTGCCGTTTTTGCGATAGACGATGCCTTTTTCAAACAGCTTGGTGAACAGCCATTGTTCCCAGCGGTAGTATTCGGGTTTGCAGGTGGCGACTTCGCGCGCCCAGTCAATTGCAAAACCCAGGCTTTTGAGCTGGGTTTTCATGTATTCGATGTTGTCGTACGTCCAAGCGGCGGGTGCGACATTGTGTTTCATCGCCGCGTTTTCCGCCGGCATGCCGAACGCGTCCCAACCCATGGGCTGCATGACGTTGAAGCCGTTTAAAAGTTTGAAGCGGCTCAATACGTCGCCGATGGTGTAGTTGCGCACATGCCCCATGTGCAGCTTACCGCTGGGATAGGGGAACATGGAGAGGCAGTAGTATTTGGGTTTGGAAGCGTCTTCGGAGACGTTGAAAATACGGGCATCGTCCCATTTTTTCTGCGCCGCAGGCTCGATGGCGGCGGGCTGGTAATGTTCTTGCATGGTCATTCTGTTTTTCGCTTGAAAACGTTAGGAATTTAAAGGAGGAATTATAACAGGTTGCCGATGCCGGCGAATCGGCAAATTGCCGGCAGGATACGTAAATTCGCACGCGCATCATTCCGTATGCCGTACAAGTACACCGCGTTTACTGATACGCACGTTTTTTATGCTAATATTACAAACCAAAATCAAACGTTTAAACTCCCTGTAACAAGTCTGCCAAATCAGACGGCAAACAGGTATCAGACAAAAAGGACTTTGCACATGAAAACAAAACAAATCGTTAAACTTGGCTTAGCAGTATTGGCAACCGGCGTTCTGTCTGCCTGCGCAACCAAAAGCAACGTCAAAGCCGACGGCACGACCGACAATCCGGTTTTCCCGAAACCCTATTCCGTAACGCTCGACAACAAGCGCGGTACATTCCCGACTTATGACGAACTGGATCAGATGCACCCCGGCCTGACCAAAGACGACATCTACAAAATCCTGGGCCGCCCGCATTACGATGAAGGCATGTACGGCGTACGCGAATGGGATTACCTGTTCCACTTCCATACCCCAGGCGTGGGTATCGACCCTGAAAACACTTCCGGCGTAGAAGGCGTTACCACCTGCCAATACAAAGTGGTTTTCGATAAAGACAAATTTGCCCGCAGCTTCTACTGGAATCCCGTATTCCCGAAAGATGCCGTCTGTCCGCCGCCCGCACCCAAAGCCGAGCCGCAAGTCATCATCCGCGAAATCGTACCGGCAAAACCGAAACGTATCCGCCAATAATACGCAATGCCGCCCCGCCTGCTTTCAGGGATATTGTGCTGCCTGCTGACGGCTTCCCCCGTATTCGCACAAGGGCAGCCGGATGCGGTCAATGCCTATATCCAAAAGAAAAAAGTCATCGTCGATACATCCAAAGCGGAACTCTGTTTTGCCGATGACAGGCAGTGCCACCCCGTCCTCATCGGTGTTGCCACGCCCAAGGGGACGTTCGGGCTGACGCTGAACAGTACCGACAAGCCCGGATACGGCGGCGAAGTCATCGGTTTCAAACAGGAGGGCGACTTTCTTTTCGCCCTGCACCGCGTTTGGAATCAGATACCGTCGGAAAGGCGGAACGAACGTATCGCCTCCCCGTCCGTGTCCGACAGGATTATGACCAACGGCTGCATCAACGTCAGCGATGCGGTGTATGAAAAACTGCGTCATTATTTCGTATTGGAAGTGATTTGAAACAGACGGATACCGCACGCGCCGGTATCCGTTTTCACATTGCCCCGATGCCTGAAACAGACTGTCCGCCACGTCATGCCGTCTGAAACCGGCGCAGGTGCCGCCAAGCCTTCAGACGGCATTGTCCGCCTGCTCCGACCGAACAACAACCATCTTTGGGAGAACCTTATGCCCGAACAAAACCGCATCCTCTGCCGCGAACTGAGCCTGCTAGCATTCAACCGCCGCGTGTTGGCGCAGGCGGAAGACAGAAACGTCCCCCTTTTGGAACGCCTGCGCTTCCTGTGCATCGTGTCGTCCAATCTTGACGAGTTTTTCGAAGTCCGCATGGCGTGGCTCAAGCGTGAAAACAAGCTGCACCCCCGGCGCAGGCTGGACAACGGCAAAATGCCGTCTGAAACCATCACCGACGTTACCGAAGCGGCACGCTCCCTGATACGGCACCAGTACGACCTGTTCAACAACGTCCTTCAGCCCGAGCTGGCGCGGGAAGGCATCCATTTTTACCGCCGCCGCAATTGGACGGGCGCGCAGAAAAAATGGATCGAAGACTATTTCGACCGCGAACTGCTGCCGATTCTGACCCCCATCGGCCTTGACCCTTCCCACCCCTTCCCGCGCCCGCTGAACAAATCGCTCAACTTCGCCGTAGAACTCGACGGCACAGACGCATTCGGCAGGCCTTCGGGTATGGCGATTGTCCAAGCACCGCGCATCCTGCCGCGCGTTGTCCCCCTGCCGTCCGAACTGTGTGGCGGCGGACACGGCTTCGTCTTCCTGTCGTCCATCCTCCACACCCACGTCGGCAAACTTTTCCCGGGCATGAACGTCAAAGGCTGCCACCAGTTCCGCCTCACGCGCGACAGCGATTTGAACGTCGATGAAGAAGACGTGCAAAACCTCCGCGCCGCCATTCAAAACGAACTGCACGACCGCGAATACGGCGACGGCGTGCGGCTCGAAGTCGCCGACACCTGTCCCGCCTACATCCGCGACTTTCTGCTCGCGCAATTCAGGCTGACCGCCGCCGAACTCTATCAGGTCAAAGGCCCGGTCAACCTCGTGCGCCTCAACGCCGTCCCCGATTTGGTCAACCGCCCCGATTTGAAATTCCCGCCGCACACGCCGGGCCGTCTGAAAGCCTTGGGCAAAAACAGCCCGATCTTCGATTTGGTGCGCCAATCGCCCATCCTTCTGCACCATCCGTACCAGTCCTTCGACCCCGTCGTCCATATGATACGCGAAGCCGCCGCAGACCCCGCTGTCCTTGCCGTCAAAATGACCATCTACCGCACCGGCAGCAATTCCGAACTCGTACGCGCCTTGATGAAGGCCGCGTTGGCAGGCAAACAGGTTACCGTCGTGGTCGAACTGATGGCGCGTTTTGATGAGGCCAACAACGTCAACTGGGCGCAACAGCTTGAAAATGCAGGTGCACACGTCGTTTACGGCGTGTTCGGCTACAAAGTCCACGCCAAAATGGCACTCATCATCCGCCGCGAAGACGGCGTGCTCAAGCGTTACGCCCACCTCGGCACGGGCAACTACCACCAAGGCACATCGCGCATCTACACTGACTTCGGCATCATTACCGACGACGAACAAATCACCGCCGATGTGAACACATTGTTCATGGAAATCACAGGCTTGGGCAAGCCGGGCCGTCTGAACAAACTCTACCAAAGTCCGTTTACCCTGCACAAAATGGTCATCAACCGCATCAGGCAGGAAACCGCACACGCCAAAGCCGGCAAACCGGCGCGGATTACCGCCAAGATGAATTCGCTCATCGAACCGACCGTCATCGAAGCCCTGTATCGGGCAAGCGCGGCAGGCGTGCAAATCGATTTGATTGTGCGCGGTATGTGCACCTTGCGCCCGGGTGTAAAAGGCTTGTCCGAAAACATCCGCGTCCGCTCCATCGTCGGCAGGCAGCTCGAACACGCGCGCGTGTATTGCTTCCACAACAACGGCGCGGACGATACCTTTATCTCCAGCGCGGATTGGATGGGGCGCAACTTCTTCCGCCGCATCGAAACCGCCACGCCGATTGCCGCGCCCGAACTCAAAAAACGCGTCATCCGCGAAGGTTTGGAAATGGCACTGGACGACAACACCCATGCATGGCTGATGCAGCCGGACGGCAGCTATATCAGGGCTACACCTGCCGAAGGCGAATCCGAAGCCGACCTGCAAAACGATTTGTGGGATTTGCTCGGAGGCTGACCCGTACCGCCCCAATCAAAAACCATGCCGTCTGAAACCTTTCCGTTTCAGACGGCATGGTTTTGCAGCAATCCAAACAGGGCGGACTGGAATCAAAAACACACCTTCGCCATTTCCGCACAAGCACTTCCCCTATACGCTCCCAACCCCGATCCGCCGCATTCCAGACGGCATTATAGTGGATTAACAAAAATCAGGGCAAGGCGACGAAGCCGCAGACAGTACAGATAGTACGGAACCGATTCACTTGGTGCTTCAGCACCTTAGAGAATCGTTCTCTTTGAACTAAGGCGAGACAACGCCGTACTGGTTTTTGTTAATCCACTATACCTTTCCGACAGCCGAACAAAACCCCGAATCCGTCTGCACGGTTCGGGTGCATATCTCCAATACGGGCATCGTGTTCCGGAAAACCGTCAAATCCGCATCGGCATCACAATATATTTAAAATTCGGATTGTTCGGCACAGTAAACAGCGTCGAGCGGTTGGCATCGCCGAAAGCAAGCTGCATATCGTCGGAATGAATATTTCGCAACACGTCCATCAGATAGCCGATATTGAAACCGGCTTCCAATTCCCCGCCCTGATAGGCGATTTCGATTTCTTCGCGGGCTTCCTCCTGCTCGTTGTTGCTGCACACGACGCTCAACAGACCGGGTTGCAGGAACAGGCGCGCGCCACGGAATTTTTCGTTGGCAAGAATGGACACACGTTCCAGCGCACCCAAAAGTTCGGCACGGGACAAAACGAAAATCTTGTCGTTGTCCAAAGGAATCACGCGGTTGAAATCGGGGAATTTGCCGTCGATGACCTTGCTGACGATGGTCGTGCCGTTGCATTGGAAACGCACCTGCTTGTCCAGCAGCTCGATTTGAATCGGATCGTCGGGGTTGTTCAACAGTTTGAACAGTTCCAGCACCGTTTTGCGCGGCAAAATCACTTCGGCGCGCGGCAAATCCGCATCAATCGCGCAGGCGGCATAGGCAAGGCGGTGTCCGTCGGTCGCCACAAGGCGCAACTGGCCGCCCTCAACCTGCATCAGCAGACCGTTGAGATAATAGCGGATGTCCTGCACCGCCATGCTGTACTGCACTTGCGACAGCATGGTTTTGAAACGCTCCTGCTCCAGTGAGAAAGTCGTGCTGATGTCCTCGCCGACATTCATCATCGGAAAATCGGCGGCAGGCAGGGTCTGAAGTGCAAAACGCGATTTGCCCGCCTTCAGCGTCAGACGGCTGTCGTCCCAATCCAGCGACACCAGCGCACCGGCAGGCAGCGCACGCAAAATGTCCTGAAATTTCTTGGCATTGGTGGTGATGCGGAAGTCGCCCGCGCCGCCCTCGGGACCTGCAGTGTCGATTTGGATTTCCAAATCGGTTGCCAAAAGCTGGGTCTGACCGCCCCTGCCCCCAATCAGGACGTTGGACAGGATGGGCAGGGTGTGGCGGCGTTCGACGATGCCGGTAACGGCTTGCAGCGGCTTGAGCAGGCTGTCGCGTTCGGCTTGTAAAATCAACATTTTCGCTCCTTAAATCGGTTTGTATAGTGGATTAAATTTAAATCAGGACAAGGCGACGAAGCCGCAGACAGTACAAATAGTACGGCAAGGCGAGGCAACGCCGTACTGGTTTAAATTTAATCCGCTATATCTTTACCCTTCGGACGGCATGGGCAATATCATGCCGTCTGAAAGGCGTGTCCGGTCAGTTTTGAATCAAAATCAGCAGTTTCTCATAATCCTGCGCCAACTCGGGGTCTTCCTCGCGCAGTTTCGCCACCGCCCTGATGCCGTGCATGACGGTCGTATGGTCGCGTCCGCCGAACGAATCGCCGATAGACGGCAGGCTCAAAGTGGTCAGTTCTTTGGTCAGGCTCATGGCAACCTGACGCGGACGGGCAATGTTGCGCGTACGTTTTTTGCCGAGTACGTCGCTGATTTTGATGCGGTAATATTTCGCCACCGCATCGATGATGATGTCGGCGGTGATGACTTTGTGCTTCTCCGCAATAATGTCCTGCAAAGCGGTACGCGCCAAATCGATGTCGATGACGGGACGGTTCATAAAGCGGCTGCTCGCTCCGACACGGTTGAACGCGCCTTCAAGCTCGCGCACGTTGGAACGGATCAGGTTGGCAATGAACAGCGCGGCTTCGTCTTCGATACTGATGCCCGCCGCTTCCGCCTTTTTCTGCAAAATGGCGATACGCATTTCCAATTCGGGCGGCTCGAGTTCCAAAGTCAGCCCCCATGAAAAACGGGATTTGAGGCGGTCATCCATACCTTCGATTTTGGCGGGTAAAACATCGCAAGTGAGGATGAGCTGTTTTTTCTCGTTGTGGAAATGGTTGTACAGATAGAAAAACTCTTCCATCGTACGGTCTTTGCCTTTGATGAACTGGATGTCGTCGATAATCAGCAGGTCGTATTGCTTGTATTGCTGTTTGAACACGTCGTAAGTGTTGTTGCGCACGGCTTTCATGAAGCTGCGGATATAATCGTCCGAATGCATATAGCGTACTTTCGCGTCGGGACGGTTTTTCAAAAGCTCGTTGCCGATGGCTTGCACCAGGTGGGTTTTGCCCAAACCCGTGCTGCCGTACAGGAAAAACGGGTTGTAACTCTGTCCCGGACTTTCCGCAATCGCCTGCGCCGCCGCCGCTGCAAGGCGGTTGCCCTTGCCTTCGACCAATGTGCCGAACGTGTAATCGCGCGACAGGTTGGTCTGCTCGTAACGCGCCTCTTCCGCACCGGCCTGCGCGTCCGTCCGTGCTTTGGCAACTGCCGCCGATTCCGGACGGGAAGCAGGTTCGGCAGTATGGCGCGGCTCATGCGGGAGGTTTTTCATACGTTCTGCCAAAATATCCGCCGCCGTTTTCGACGCAGCGGGTTTGACAGGCTCTTCAGACGGCAGCTCGTCCAACAGAACCTCCTGCACGGGCATCCCCTCCGACACCGCGTGCAAGGACGGCTCGGCAGGTTCGACAGCACTTTCAACCGCCGCCATCTCATAACGCACGCCTTCTCCCGGTTTGAATACGAAGGCGGAACGGCCGGCAGCCAACTCTTCCCTCACTGCTTCTATTTTTCCGGCAAACTGGCTCTTGAGCATATTGCAGGCAAACTGGTTCTTGCCGTACACCACCCATAGCCCCCCCTCCTCACCGACGGTAAGGGGCGCAATCCATTGCGCAAACTGCCCGTGAGGCAACATATCGTGAAGACGGCGGAGGCACAGCGGCCAAAACTCTGCTAATGTCATGGATAGGCTCGAATCGGTAAAAATGTTTCAACACACAGGGCGACACATAAAGCACCGACCTGTGTGTTGCCCTGATTTGGAAGGGGTTACGCCCCTCTCAAATAAATTCTGATTCTACCGCCCTAAAAGGCGGGGTTTCAACCGAAAAGGAAATACGATGAAATCGAAAATAAAGAAAATATAATATTTTCAAAAAGAAAACAAATCTTCTGAACGCGCATCGGTTCAAAATGCAGCGAACCGATTATACCGACCCGCCGACATTTTATCCACAACCCGTGCAAAAATTTATCCACAGAAAGGCGGCAGAAATCCGCAGGCAATCGGGCAATCCTCCTGCAAAGTTTCTATATTGATTGACAAAAGCGGCAAATTGGAGTGTAATTCACGGTTTAATTATCTACCCATTCTATTTTAGGAAACATCATGAAACGCACTTATCAACCTTCCGTTACCAAACGCAAACGCACCCACGGCTTCCTCGTGCGCTCCAAAACACGCGGCGGCCGCGCAGTACTGGCAGCACGCCGTGCCAAAGGCCGCAAACGCCTGGCGGTGTAATTTTGGACTACCGCTTCGGAAGGCAGTACCGCTTGTTGAAAACGGATGATTTTTCATCCGTTTTTGCATTCAGAAACCGCCGCAGCCGCGACCTGCTGCAAGTTTCGCATTCAAACGGCAACGGGCTGGGCCATCCCCGCATCGGTCTGGTGGTCGGCAAAAAAACCGCCAAACGCGCCAACGAGCGGAACTATATGAAACGCGTCATCCGCGACTGGTTCAGGTTGAACAAAAACAATCTTCCGCCGCAGGATTTCGTCGTGCGCGTCCACCGTAAATTCGACAGGGCTACCGCAAAACAGGCAAGGGCGGAACTGGCACAACTCATGTTCGGCAACCCCGCAACCGAATGCGGGAAACGGGTATGATTAAAACGGTACTCTACAGGCAAGGTTCAGACGGCAACGGGTTTCCCATACAAGGAACATCCCGATGAATTTCCTATTGTCCAAACTCCTGCTGGGACTGATACGGTTTTACCAATACTGCATCAGCCCTCTGATTCCGCCCCGCTGCCGCTATACGCCGACCTGTTCGCAATACGCGGTCGAAGCGGTCAAAAAATACGGCGCATTCAAAGGCGGCAGGCTCGCCATCAAGCGCATTGCACGTTGCCACCCTTTCGGCGGACACGGACACGACCCCGTTCCCTGACCCGACGCAATATTCAAATTGCACGCTTTCCTTTTATTTCCCATCGGTTTCTATATAATGCCGTCTGAACCTTCGGGCTGGCGGCACGACCGTCGGGTATGAAGCCCGCCCTTATTCCCCGTCTATCGGAACACGCAACCTGCGGCATTTCCGACCATTCAGGAAACTCTATATGGATTTTAAAAGACTCACGGCGTTTTTCGCCATCGCGCTGGCGATTATGATCGGCTGGGAAAAGATGTTCCCCGCCCCCCAAACCGCGCCCGCGCCCGGACAAGCCGCGCAGCAACAGCGGCAAACCGCCGCAACCGCTTCCGCCGAAGCCGCGCTCGCGCCCGCAACGCCGATTACCGTAACGACCGACACGGTTCAAGCCGTCATTGATGAAAAAAGCGGCGACCTGCGCCGGCTGACCCTGCTCAAATACAAGGCAACCGGCGACGAAAACAAACCGTTCGTCCTGTTTGGCGACGGCAAAGAATACACCTACGTCGCCCAATCCGAACTGCTGGACGCGCAAGGCAACAACATTCTGAAAGACATCAGCTTTACCGCTCCTCAAAAACAATACACCCTCAACGGCGACAAAGTTGAAGTTCGCCTGAGCGCGCCTGAAACAAACGGACTGAAAATCGACAAAGTCTATACCTTTACCAAAGACAGCTACCTCGTCAACGTCCGTTTCGACATCACCAACACCAGCGGCAAGCCCGCCAACCTGAGCGCGGACTACCGCATCGTACGCGACCGCAGCGAACCCGAAGGTCAAGGCTACTTTACCCGCTCTTTCGTCGGCCCGGTGGTTTACACCCCCGAAGGCAAATTCCAAAAAGTCAGCTTCTCCGACTTGGACGACGATGCCAAATCAGGCAAAAACGAAGCCGAATACGCCCGCAAAACCCAAACCGGCTGGCTCGGCATGATTGAACACCACTTCATGTCCACTTGGATTCTCCAACCCAAAGGCGGACAAAGCGTTTGCGCCGCCGGCGACTGCCGTATCGACATCAAACGCCGCAACGACAACCTGTACAGCACCAGCGTCAGCGTTCCCCTTGCCGCCATCCAAAACGGCGCGAAATCCGAAGCCTCCATCAACCTCTACGCCGGCCCGCAGACCACATCCGTCATCGCAAACATCGCCGACAACCTGCAACTGGCAAAAGACTACGGCAAAGTACACTGGTTCGCCTCCCCCCTCTTCTGGCTCCTGAACCAACTGCACAACATTATCGGCAACTGGGGCTGGGCAATCATCGTTTTGACCATTATCGTCAAAGCCGTACTCTACCCGCTGACCAACGCCTCTTACCGCTCGATGGCAAAAATGCGCGCCGCCGCGCCCAAACTGCAAGCCATTAAAGAAAAATACGGCGACGACCGTATGGCGCAACAGCAAGCCATGATGCAGCTTTACAAAGACGAAAAAATCAACCCGCTGGGCGGCTGCCTGCCCATGCTGTTGCAAATCCCCGTCTTCATCGGCTTGTACTGGGCGTTGTTTGCCTCCGTAGAATTGCGTCAGGCACCTTGGCTGGGCTGGATTACCGACCTTAGCCGCTCCGACCCCTACTACATCCTGCCCGTGATTATGGCGGCAACGATGTTTGCCCAAACATTCCTCAATCCGCCGCCGACCGACCCGATGCAGGCAAAAATGATGAAAGTCATGCCGCTGGTTTTCTCAGCCATGTTCTTTTTCTTCCCTGCCGGTTTGGTTCTGTACTGGGTAGTCAACAACCTCCTGACCATCGCCCAACAATGGCACATCAACCGCAGCATCGAAAAACAACGCGCCCAAGGCGAAGTCGTTTCCTAGATGCCGCAGCATGAAAAATGCCGTCTGAAACCTGTTCAGACGGCATTTTTATTGTTCACCCCCTATCGGGGCGGAAATCTTCAACCCGCATACATCACAAAAATCGTCGGGCGTTTTTTCAGATTGGGCATTTCTTTTCTTTTTCGCCACTGCGCAATCGTCTGGCTGATGATTTCCTGTGTCGGCAAGGTCAAGTCCGTAGCCACACATAAGCGCGTTTCAGGATGCAGGTTTTCCACCGCATCGGCAAGCAGCGCATCATTGCGGTAAGGCGTTTCAATAAAAATCTGCGTCTCGCCGCACTGGCGCGAACGCTGTTCCAAAGCCCACAAAGCCTGAATCCGCCCGTTTTTTTCAGACGGCAGATAACCCTTAAATGCAAAGTTCTGCCCGTTCGCACCCGAAGCCATCAAAGCCAGCAGCAGACTGGAAGGCCCAACCAGCGGACGCACTTCAAAACCGTGCTTATGCGCCAATGCCACCAAATTCGCACCCGGATCGGCAACGGCCGGGCAACCCGCCTCGCTGACAATGCCCATACTGCGCCCTTCTTGCAAAGGTTTCAGCAATTCCGGCAAAGTCTTCAAATCCGTGTGTTCATTCAGTGTTTGCAGATTCAGCTCGCGGATAGGCGTAGTCACGCCCAAATGTTTCAAATGCGCACGCGCCGTTTTTTCCGCTTCCACGACAAAATCCGTCAGCCCGACAACCGCCTGTTGTTCATGCGGCAACAGGCACGGCGTGTCAGGTGTACCCAAAGGCGTAGGAATCAAATACAAAACAGGAAACATCATTCCCTCACTCGTCAGTTAAAAATGCCGTCTGAACCCTTCAGACGGCATAAACGGGCAGTTACAAAACATCCAGTCCCTCATTTTTCAAAAAATCGACCAGACGGAAAACCGGCAAACCGATCAAAGCATTCGGATCGCTGCTTTCAATCCGTTCGATCAACAATGCACCCAAATCCTCGCTCTTCAACGCACACGAACAATAAACCGCATCAGGCTCGCGCTCCAAATAGCGGAGTATATGCAACTCGTCCAACTTCCTCATCACGACCACAGTCTTATCGATATGCTGCCACATCGTGCCCGTAACCGTATTTAGCAGAACGACCGCGCTGTAAAACTCAATCTCCCTGCCGCTCAAATGCATCAGCATCTTTTGCGCGTTGGCAAGGTTCATCGGCTTGCCCCACTGCCTGCCGTCGCACCACGCTACCTGGTCCGCACCGACAATCAACGCCTCGGGGAAACGTCCGGCCAAGGACCTCGCCTTACCCTAGGCAAGGCGCAATGCCGTTTGAGGGGCAGACTCCCCCAGCATCGGCGTTTCGTCGAAATCAGGCGATACCGCCTGAAAGGCAATGCCGAGCCGCTCCATCTGTTCGCGCCGGAAAACCGAACTCGTACCCAAAATCAAAGGCAATGCCAAACCCATCCCATCCTCCTTACCGTTGAAAACACACCCAAACGGGCGTTAAAATCCAGCCATGCGCCGAAACTCGGATACCCGCCTTCGGCGTACCGCAACATTTTTCTTAAAAATATTGACGTTAGAACATCTAAATTATATCATACCCCGTTTATGTCAGACCCTAATTTGATTGACCCGGAAATTTTTGCCGCCGAAAGGCAGAACCTGCAAGGCAGTTTTCTGCTGGAAGAATTGGACGAACGAGTCAGTTTGCACGATTATCCCGCCGACAGGCAGACCAAAATATCGTTTACACTGACCGGCGGCCGCGACCGGCTGCAACGCCTGTTCCTCGACCTGAACGTCAAAGCCGATATGCCCCTGATTTGCCAGAGATGTATCAAACCCATGCCGTTCATGCTCGATGAAAGCAGCCGTATCGTCCTGTTTTCCGACGAAGAGTCCTTGGACGAATCCATGCTTGCCGACGAAGAACTCGAAGGCATACTGATTGAAAAAGAACTCGACGTGCGCGCATTGGTAGAAGACCAAATCCTGATGTCCCTGCCCTTTTCGCCGCGACACGGACACTGCGGCAATACCCTTCCGGAATCCGCCAACCAAGACAAACCCAACCCCTTTGCTGTTTTGGCAGGTTTGAAAAGCAGTTAATTAGGACACAGTTTATTTATCTAGGAGCTTGAAATGGCCGTTCAACAAAACAAAAAATCCCCTTCCAAACGCGGTATGCACCGTTCGCACGACGCGCTGACCGCGCCCGCACTGTCTGTCGACAGCGCAACCGGCGAAGTGCACCGCCCGCACCACATCTCCCCCAACGGTATGTACCGCGGCCGCAAAGTGGTCAAAGCCAAAGGCGAATAATCCCTATTCGACTGACTGAAAAAGCCAGAACATTGCCATGCAATTACTGGCTTTTTTTGCATTGGACGCGCCATCCGTCCAAACTTTCGCCATAGGTCAACACACAGGGGCAAAGCGTTCCGTATAATACCCCGTGAAAATATTCCAAAAGCCCCAACCACCAAGGAAATTCCGATGAAACAGAAAATCTGGTACACCTACGATGACATCCACCGCGTCATCAAAGCATTGGCAGAAAAAATCTGGAACTCCGGCGTCAAATACGATGCCATGATCGCTATCGGCGGGGGCGGCTTTATTCCGGCACGTATGCTGCGCTGTTTTCTGGAAATTCCGATTTATGCCGTAACCACCGCTTATTACGACAGCGACAACGAAGGACAGGTTACCGAAGAAGTCAAAAAAGTCCAATGGCTAGACCCCGTTCCCGAAGCCCTGCGGGGCAAAAACGTGCTCGTCGTCGATGAAGTGGACGACAGCCGCGTAACCATGGAGTTCTGCCTGAACGAACTGCTCAAAGAAGACTTCGGCACTGTCGGCGTCGCCGTTCTGCACGAAAAAATCAAAGCCAAAGCAGGCAAAATCCCCGAAGGCATTCCCTATTTCAGCGGCATCACCGTAGAAGACTGGTGGATCAACTATCCGTGGGACGCACCCGACATCGACGAACACAACCGCCTTGCCGAGGCCGGCCGAGGCTGACCCTTTCAGACGGCATACTTTCCGAACCGATGCCGTCTGAAGCCCGCACGACCCCGGCCGCAGACCGAAAACCTACCGGAGAAACCCTATGATTACATTGGCCGTAGATGCCATGGGCGGCGACCAAGGACTTGCCGTTACCGTACCCGGTGCAACCGCATTCCTCCAAGCACACCCCGATGTCCGCCTGATTATGACCGGCGACGAAGCACAGCTCCGCCAAGCCCTGAACGCAGCAGGCGCGCCGATGGAACGCATCGACATCTGCCATACCACCCAAGTTGTCGGCATGGACGAAGCGCCGCAATCCGCCCTGAAAAACAAAAAAGACTCCTCCATGCGCGTCGCCATCAACCAGGTCAAAGAAGGCAAAGCCCAAGCCGCCGTATCCGCAGGCAACACCGGCGCGCTGATGGCGACCGCGCGCTTCGTCCTCAAAACCATTCCCGGCATCGAACGCCCCGCCATCGCCAAATTCCTCCCGTCCGACACCGATCATGTTACCCTTGCACTCGACCTTGGCGCGAACGTCGACTGCACCCCCGAACAACTCGCCCAATTTGCCGTTATCGGCAGCGAACTCGTCCATGCACTCCATCCACAAAAAGGACAGCCGCGCGTCGGGCTGGTCAACGTCGGCACAGAAGACATCAAAGGTACGGATACCGTCAAACAAACCTACAAACTGCTGCAAAACAGCAAACTCAACTTTATCGGCAACATCGAAAGCAACAGCATACTCTACGGCGAAGCAGATGTCGTCGTCGCCGACGGCTTTGTCGGCAACGTCATGCTCAAAACCATCGAAGGCGCGGTCAAATTCATGAGCGGAGCCATCCGCCGCGAATTCCAAAGCAACCTGTTCAACAAACTTGCCGCCGTTGCTGCCCTACCTGCCCTCAAAGGGTTGAAAAACAAACTTGACCCGCGCAAATTCAACGGGGCCATCCTACTCGGGCTGCGCGGCATCGTGATTAAAAGCCACGGCGGCACAGACGAAACCGGTTTCCGCTATGCCCTCGAAGAAGCCTACCATGAAGCCAAGTCTGCCAGCCTTTCCAAAATCGAACAAGGCGTAGCCGAACAGCTCGCCGCACTGGAAGCCGCCCAAGCCGCCCAAAACGGAAACTCCGGCAGCCTGTAACGCACGAGATGCCGTCTGAACGCCCCCTGCCCTTCAGACGGCATCCGGCACCCGCCCAAACCTGCGGGTACAGACGGCGGCACACCTGCCCGGAACTTCCCAAATATCGCCCTGTAAAATAAGGAGTATTTGAAAAATAGAAACATCAGGCAAACGAATGAATGCATTAGACAAACGGATGATGAAGTTAGGAAAATCCCTTGAAGGCAGGCTTGATGCCCGTCTGATTGAATCCGCATTGGATTATATTCATTATTCGGAACGTTTTTTGGCTTTTGAAATCCTGTGTACTTATATCGAAGATTTCGATGTCCGGCTGACGGAACAAGAATCCCGGGAAATTTCTTTTATCAACAAGGAATTTGAGATAGAAAGCACGTCCGATTAACCAATAAAGCCAATGGGTTGATAAACATGAAAACATCGACGGTCGTTTTTGGCGGATTTTTTATGGCAGACAACGGGGAGCGAATCCAAATCCCCGTTTTGGAAAATCCTGACATTAGGGAAATCAATCGCTTTTTTCCGTATCAAATTTTGAGAAAAAAGCCGGCGTCATCGTTTTCAGAATTATTCCTGAACCCAAATTTAGCAATACCGAATTAACTGTCTATTTTGAAAAAGGATATTATAGTGGATTAATAAAAACCAGTACGGCGTTGCCTCGCCTTAGCTCAAAGAGAACGATTCTCTAAGGTGCTGAAGCACCAAGTGAATCGGTTTCGTACTATTTGTACTGTCTGCGGCTTCGTCGCCTTGTCCTGATTTTTGTTAATCCACTATATTTTCCAATGATTCAAACAATTTTAGAAAGCGGGGATATTGAAGTCAAAAACCTTAAAACAGAAAATTACAGCGGGAAGGCAAGGGAAATCTTGGGAGACTTCTACCCTATTAAGCATATCTCTAAAAATATTTCTACAATTCAAAACATCATTTCCGAATTTATCAGACAAAAACAAACACCGGCACCAATAATTTGATGGAAACCCAACAATCAAAATGCCGTCTGAAGCAGCTTGGGCTTTCAGACGGCATTTCCTTCGCTTAAAACAGCATATCGGCAACCCCGCCCCGCCCGTCTGCGGCAATCTGCATCTGAAAACCATCTGTATCCCAAACCACACCCCGATTTCCGTCATTTGCACCCTGCCCGTATTGGGCAATCATCGGTTTTCGCTTACAATAGCCGAATCTGAACCAACTCTCTAAAAAGGCCGTTCCCATGCAGTATGCCAAAATTTCCGGCACGGGCAGCTATCTTCCCGTCAACCGCGTCAGCAATGACGACCTTGCCCAAAAGGTAGATACCTCGGACGAGTGGATTACCGCGCGCACGGGCATCAAATTCCGCCATATTGCAGCCGAAAACGAAAAAACCAG
The DNA here is from genome assembly GCF_962719845.1 of Neisseria uirgultaei. Classification (GTDB taxonomy): domain Bacteria; phylum Pseudomonadota; class Gammaproteobacteria; order Burkholderiales; family Neisseriaceae; genus Neisseria; species Neisseria bergeri. The sequence goes on from NZ_CAUIYF010000009.1 coordinate 64,485, forward strand.
CGACCTTGCCGCCGAAGCGGCGCGCCGCGCACTGGATACCGCAGGTTTGAACGGCAGTGAAATCGACCTGATTATCGTGGCAACGGCAACGCCGGATATGCAGTTTCCTTCTACCGCCACCATCGTGCAGCAAAAATTGGGGATAGACAACGGCTGCCCCGCCTTCGACGTACAGGCGGTGTGCGCCGGCTTTATGTACGCGCTGACTACGGCAAACGCCTACATCAAAAGCGGTATGGCGAAAAACGCGCTGGTCATCGGTGCGGAAACCTTCAGCCGCATCGTCGATTGGAACGACCGTACAACCTGCGTGCTGTTCGGCGACGGCGCGGGCGCGGTGGTTTTGAGCGCGTCCGACGAACCGGGCATCATCCACGCCAAACTCAAAGCCGACGGCAATTATCTGAACCTGCTCAACGCCCCCGGGAAAATTGCCGACGGACAAATCTGCGGCTCTCCTTATATCACTATGGACGGTCCCGGCGTGTTCAAGTTTGCCGTCAAAATGCTGGCAAAAATCGCCGACGAAGTCATCAGCGAAGCCGGTTATACAGCCGAACAAATCGACTGGATTGTTCCCCATCAGGCAAACCGCCGCATCATCGAATCTACCGCGAAACATTTGGGGCTGAGTATGGACAAAGTCATCCTGACCGTCCAAGACCACGGCAACACGTCCGCCGCCTCGATTCCGCTGGCTCTGGACGCGGGCATCCGCAGCGGACAAATCAAACGCGGTCAAAACCTGCTGCTCGAAGGCATAGGCGGCGGTTTCGCGTGGGGCGCGGTATTGATGGAATATTAACCTGATGCCGTCTGAAGCAAGTTTTCAGACGGCATTTCCCATATCATGAAGCGGCAGGCTTTCTTCAAACTGACGGCGTGTGCGGCATTTCTGTCTGCCGTTTCGCTGCTCCTCCCTGTATTGGGCGCGTGTTACGCAATATTATCCCTCTACACGTTTGCACTTTACGGCATCGACAAACGACGTGCCGTGCGGGGAAAACGCCGCATTCCCGAACACCGCCTGCTCCTGCCTGCATTGCTCGGCGGCTGGGCGGGCGCATACTTGGGCAGCAGGATGTTCAGGCATAAAACGGCGAAAAAGCGTTTTGTTGTGCTGTTCCGTCTGACTGTTTCGGGCAATGTCCTGGCAACCTGCATCCTGATTGATTATTTCGTTCCGCCCGAACTTTTTGTAAAACTCGGGCAACATCTCTGACAATCCAACCAAACAAAGGAATACCATGTCTTTCGCATTCTTCTTCCCCGGACAAGGTTCTCAAAGCCTCGGCATGATGAACGGCTTTACAGGGCATGCCGTCGTCAAAAACACATTTGACGAAGCATCCGCCATATTGGGTCAAGACTTGTGGGCGATGATAAACGGTAGCGATGCCGAAATCATCGGACAAACCGTCAATACCCAACCCATCATGCTCGCCGCCGGCGTTGCCGTTTACCGCGCCTATTTGGAAGCGGGCGGCAAAACGCCTGCTGCCGTTGCCGGACACAGCCTCGGCGAATATACCGCGCTTGTCGCCGCCGGCGCATTGGATTTTGCAGACGCCATCAAACTCGTGCGCCTACGCGCCGAACTGATGCAATCCGCCGTACCGCAAGGCGTAGGCGCAATGGCGGCAATTTTGGGTTTGGAAGATGAACAGGTAAGGCAGATTTGCGCCGAATCCGCACAGGATGAAGTGGTCGAAGCCGTCAACTTCAACTCGCCCGGACAAGTCGTGATTGCAGGCAATGCCGCTGCCGTCGAGCGCGCCATGACCGTTGCCAAAGAAGCCGGTGCCAAACGCGCCCTGCCGCTGCCTGTATCCGTACCTTCCCATTGCAGCCTGATGAAACCCGCCGCCGACAAACTCGCTGAGGCCCTGAAATCGGTTGTAATCAAGCAGCCGCAAATCCGCGTCATCCACAATGCCGACGTTGCCGCCTACGATGATGCCGACAAAATCAAAGACGCGCTCGTCCGCCAGCTTTACAGCCCCGTACGCTGGACGGAAACCGTCAACGCCCTTGTTTCAGACGGCATCACCGAATCCGCCGAATGCGGCCCGGGCAAAGTGTTGGCGGGCTTGGCAAAACGCATCAACAAGGCCGCCGCGTGCAGCGCACTGACCGATGCCGGACAGATTGCCGCCTTTATCGAAGCGCACTGACTTCGTTCCGCAAAAAGCAGCCTGCATGCCTCAGGCTGCTTTTCACGTCCGAACGGCAAACAGCCGCATATTTGCGCTATAATCCATCCCTACCAAACCACCGACAGCGGCTGCCGTTGCAGTTTCCGCCCCACCGACATGATAGAAAAACTGACTTTCGGACTGTTTAAAAAAGAAGACGCGCGCAGCTTTATGCGCCTGATGGCATACGTCCGCCCCTACAAAATCCGCATCGTTGCCGCACTGATTGCCATTTTCGGCGTTGCCGCCACCGAAAGCTACCTTGCCGCCTTCATCGCCCCCCTGATCAACCACGGCTTTTCCGCGCCCGCCGCGCCGCCCGAGCTGTCTGCCGCCGCCGGCATCATTTCCACCCTGCAAAACTGGCGCGAACAGTTTACCTATATGGTTTGGGGGACGGAAAACAAAATCTGGACCGTCCCGCTCTTCCTCATCATCCTCGTCGTCATCCGTGGCATCTGCCGCTTTACCAGCACCTATCTGATGACTTGGGTCTCCGTGATGACCATCAGCAAAATCCGCAAAGATATGTTTGCCAAAATGCTGACCCTTTCCTCCCGCTACCATCAGGAAACGCCGTCCGGCACCGTACTGATGAATATGCTCAACCTGACCGAACAGTCGGTCAGCAACGCCAGCGACATCTTCACCGTCCTCACGCGCGACACGATGATCGTTACCGGCCTGACCATCGTCCTGCTTTACCTCAACTGGCAGCTCAGCATTATCGTCGTCCTGATGTTCCCCCTGCTCTCCCTGCTCTCGCGCTACTACCGCGACCGTCTGAAGCACGTCATTTCCGACTCGCAAAAAAGCATAGGCACGATGAACAACGTGATTGCCGAAACCCATCAGGGACACCGCGTCGTCAAGCTGTTCAACGGGCAGGCGCAGGCGGCAAACCGGTTTGACGCGGTCAACCGCACCATCGTCCGCCTCAGCAAAAAAATCACGCAGGCAACGGCGGCACATTCCCCGTTCAGCGAACTGATTGCCTCGATTGCCCTCGCCGTTGTCATCTTCATCGCCCTGTGGCAAAGCCAAAACGGCTACACCACCATCGGCGAATTTATGGCATTCATCGTCGCGATGCTGCAAATGTACGCCCCCATCAAAAGCCTTGCCAACGTCAGCATCCCTATGCAGACGATGTTCCTCGCCGCCGACGGCGTATGTGCATTTCTCGACACCCCGCCCGAACAGGACAAAGGCACGCTCGCGCCGCAACGCGTCGAAGGGCGCATCAGCTTCCGCAACGTCGATGTCGAATACCGTTCAGACGGCATCAAAGCCCTCGACAACTTCAACCTCGACATCAGACAAGGCGAACGCGTCGCCCTGGTCGGACGTTCCGGCAGCGGCAAATCCACCGTCGTCAACCTGCTGCCCCGCTTTGTCGAACCGTCTGCCGGCAACATCTGCATAGACGGTATCGACATCGCCGACATCAAACTCGACTGCCTGCGCGCCCAATTCGCCCTCGTCTCCCAAGACGTATTCCTGTTTGACGACACCCTTTTTGAAAACGTCCGATACAGCCGTCCCGATGCAGGCGAAGCCGAAGTCCTGTCCGCCCTCCAAGCCGCCAACCTGCAAAGCCTGATCGACGCATCCCCGCTCGGACTGCACCAGCCCATCGGATCGAACGGCAGCAACTTATCCGGCGGTCAAAGGCAACGCGTCGCCATTGCCCGCGCCATTTTGAAAGACGCGCCGATATTATTATTGGACGAAGCCACCAGCGCATTGGACAACGAATCCGAACGCCTCGTCCAACAGGCACTCGAACGCCTGATGGAAAACCGCACCGGCATCATCGTCGCCCACCGCCTGACCACCATCGAAGGGGCCGACCGCATCATCGTGATGGATGACGGCAAAATCATCGAACAAGGCTCACACGAACAACTGATGTCCCAAAACGGCTACTACACGATGTTACGCAATATCTCAAACAAAGATGCCGCCGTCCGGACGGCATAAACAAAATGCCGTCTGAAATGGTACAATCGCCCCAACCCCTTCAGACGGCATCATATCCGCCGACCCATCCGATTATCTTCAATCACCGTAAAACCATCATGACCCAAGACAAAATCCTCATCCTCGACTTCGGTTCGCAAGTTACCCAGCTCATCGCCCGCCGCGTGCGCGAAGCCCACGTTTACTGCGAGCTGCATTCCTTCGATATGCCTTTGGACGAAATCAAAGCCTTCAACCCCAAAGGCATCATCCTTTCCGGCGGCCCCAATTCCGTTTACGAATCCGATTATCAAGCCGATACCGGTATTTTTGATTTGGGCATTCCGGTTTTGGGCATCTGCTACGGAATGCAGTTTATGGCGCACCACTTGGGCGGCGAAGTACAGCCCGGCAACCAGCGCGAATTCGGTTACGCGCAAGTCAAAACCATCGACAGCGGACTGACGCGCGATATTTGCGACGACGCGCCCAATACATTGGACGTATGGATGAGCCACGGCGACAAAGTGTCCAAACTACCCGACGGTTTCGCCGTCATCGGCGACACCCCGTCCTGCCCGATTGCCATGATGGAAAACGCTGAGAAACAATTCTACGGCATCCAGTTCCACCCCGAAGTTACCCACACCAAACAAGGTCGCGCCCTGTTGAACCGCTTTGTCTTGGACATCTGCGGCGCGCAACCGGGCTGGACGATGCCGAACTACATCGAAGAAGCCGTTGCCAAAATCCGCGAACAGGTCGGCAGCGACGAAGTGATTTTAGGTCTGTCCGGCGGCGTGGACTCTTCCGTAGCTGCCGCGCTGATTCACCGCGCCATCGGCGACCAATTGACTTGTGTGTTCGTCGATCACGGCCTCTTGCGCCTGAACGAAGGCAAAATGGTGATGGATATGTTCGCACGCAACTTGGGTGTGAAAGTGATTCACGTCGATGCCGAAGGGCAGTTTATGGCGAAACTCGCCGGCGTTACCGACCCCGAGAAAAAACGCAAAATCATCGGTGCGGAATTTATCGAAGTATTTGATGCCGAAGAGAAAAAACTCACCAACGCCAAATGGTTGGCGCAAGGCACGATTTACCCCGACGTAATCGAATCCGCAGGCGCGAAAACCAAAAAAGCCCACGCCATCAAATCGCACCACAACGTCGGCGGCCTGCCTGAAAACATGAAGCTCAAGCTGCTTGAACCGTTGCGCGACCTGTTCAAAGACGAAGTGCGCGAACTCGGCGTTGCTTTGGGCCTGCCGCGCGAAATGGTGTACCGCCATCCGTTCCCGGGCCCCGGCTTGGGCGTGCGCATCTTGGGCGAAGTGAAAAAAGAATACGCCAACTTGCTGCGTCAGGCGGACGACATTTTCATCCAAGAATTACGCAACACCACCGATGAAAACGGCACGTCTTGGTACGACCTGACCAGCCAAGCCTTCGCCGTCTTCCTGCCCGTCAAATCCGTCGGCGTAATGGGCGACGGACGCACATACGACTACGTTGTTGCCTTGCGTGCCGTCATCACCAGCGACTTTATGACCGCGCATTGGGCGGAACTGCCGTATTCCTTGTTGGGCAAAGTGTCCAACCGCATCATCAACGAAGTCAAAGGCATCAACCGCGTGGTTTACGATGTGAGCGGCAAACCGCCTGCCACCATCGAGTGGGAATAAACAGCAAACAGGGCTGCACCGTCCGGTGCAGTCCTTCGATTATCGGAAAAAAGGAAAAAATATGAGCACACAAGATTTAAGCGGCAAAATCGCTTTGGTAACCGGCGCATCGCGCGGCATCGGTGCAGCGATTGCCGACACACTGGCGGCAGCCGGTGCCAAAGTCATCGGCACGGCGACCAGTGAGAGCGGTGCGGCAGCCATCAGCGAGCGGTTGGCGCAATGGGGCGGCGAAGGCCGTGCATTGGATTCCGCCGAACCTGAAACCATCGAAAGCCTGATTGCCGACATCGAAAAAACGTTCGGCAAACTCGACATTCTGGTCAACAATGCCGGCATCACCCGCGACAACCTCCTGATGCGCATGAAAGAAGAAGAGTGGGACGACATCATGCAGGTCAACCTCAAATCCGTCTTCCGCGCCTCCAAAGCCGTCTTGCGCGGTATGATGAAACAACGTTCCGGCCGCATCATCAACATCACCTCTGTTGTCGGCGTAATGGGCAATGCCGGGCAAACCAACTATGCCGCCGCAAAAGCGGGCTTGATCGGTTTTGCCAAATCTATGGCGCGCGAAGTCGGCAGCCGGGGCATTACCGTCAACTGCGTCGCCCCGGGCTTCATCGATACCGACATGACCCGCGCCCTGCCGGAAGAAACCCGCCAAACCTTTACCGCCCAAACCGCCTTGGGCAGATTCGGCGACGCGCAAGACATCGCCGATGCGGTTCTGTTCCTCGCTTCCGATCAGGCAAAATACATCACCGGCCAAACACTGCACGTCAACGGCGGCATGTTGATGCCCTGACGGACAGACTTTTTAACCATGCCGTCTGAAACCTTTTCAGACGGCATTTGCATTCCCAAACAAAATGAACACACACCACACCCCGCCCTGCCCATGCGGTTCAGGCACAAGCTATGCCGGCTGCTGCCGTCCATTGCACCTTCGCCAAATCCTGCCGCCCACCGCCGAAGCCCTCATGCGTTCGCGGTACAGCGCGTATGTGCTGCACCTTATCGACTACATCATCGCCACCACCGTTCCGGCGCAACAAACATTCCTCGATGCCGCCGAACTGATGCAGTGGAGCAGAGAAACCGAATGGCTGGGCTTGAATGTCATCGCACACCGCAACTTCGGCAAACAACACGCCCAAGTCGAATTTGAAGCCTACTTCCAAGACGGCGGAAACCGAGCGGCGCATCACGAGCTGTCGGCATTCGTGAAAATAGCGGAGCAATGGTATTTCATCGATCCGACTGTTCCGCTGCCTACCATGAAACAGCCCTGCATTTGCGGTTCTGAAAAGAAATTCAAAGCCTGCTGCGGCAAATATCTGCAACCTGTCGCATAAAAATGCCGTCTGAACGTTCAGACGGCATTTTCAACGCGCAAAAAAAACCATTCATACCAAGGGTAAGTATGAATGGTCAATACATTGCGGGAAAACGTCTTACTTGCTGCACTGCCGAAAAGGGAGAAACGGCAGCGGTAATCAGCGGAAAGGATTGTACCCGAATTAATGTTAAGGAACGTTAATCGTGAAAATATATTAACAAACCTGTTGAAACCTATTGGTTTTCCCGTATCCACCCGACCCAGCGTTCAAACAGCTTCGGTTCGAGCGCGGCGACGACCGAGCGTTTGAACACGTGTTCACCACTCCAAAACCCGTCGCCTTCCAAAGTCGTCAGCCTGCCGCCCGCCTCCTCGAAAATCAACGCACCCGCAGCATAGTCCCACAGCTTCTGCCCGCCGTGAACATAAACATCGTAACGTCCGCAAGCCAAATAGCACCAATCCAACGTACTGCTGCCCATACTCCGTATCGTTCCAAAAGGCGCGAGCGTACTCATGCGGCTGGACAGTTTGCCCGAACGCAGATATTTGATTTCCACGCCCGCGATTGCCTCATTAAGTTTTTTATCCACGAGGCGCAGGGGCAGGCGCGTCCCGTTTAAAAACGCCCCCTGCCCGCGTTCGGCATAAAAACATTCGCCGCTGACCGGATTGTAGATTACGCCCAATTCGGCGCGCCCGTTGCGGACAAACGCCACCGATACCGCAAAATGCGGCAGCCCGTTGACAAAATTGTTTGTCCCGTCTATCGGATCGACAATCCACAGCCCCTTTTCCCCCGAATATTGTTCCCACAAAACCGACTGTTCCTGCCGCGACATTTCCTCGCCCAACATCGGGCAATCGATCAGAAGCGGCAACGCAGCGGCAAAAGCCGTCTGCGCGGCAATGTCCGCCTCGCTCAACATCGAACCGTCTTCCTTGCGGCAAGACGGCGTATTCAAAAAACGCGGCATAATTTCGGTTTGCGCGATATGGCGCACGACTTTCTGCAAACGGTGTAACACTTCCTACTGTCCTCATATTTTGAACTTGCGGCGCGCGAACGTATAATGTCCGTTTCCATCACGCCGCTGCGACGGATTATAACCGTCCGAACCGCCAAAAACTATGCCCCAATTCTACCTGCCCGAAAACCTTTCCGTCGGACAAACTGTCGCCCTGCCCGACAACATCGTCCGCCACCTCAACGTCCTGCGCGTCCGCCCCAACGAAAACATCACCCTCTTCGACGGCAAAGGCAAGGCACATACCGCACGGCTAACCGTTTTGGAAAAACGCCGCGCCGAAGCCGAAATCCTGCACGAAGACACGACCGACAACGAGTCCCCACTCAACATCACACTCATCCAATCCATCTCCTCCGGCGATCGCATGGACTTTACCCTGCAAAAGAGCGTCGAACTCGGCGTAACCGCCATACAGCCCGTCATCAGCGAACGCTGCATCGTCCGCCTCGACGGGGAACGCGCCGCCAAACGCCTCGCACGCTGGCAGGAAATCGTCATCTCCGCGTGCGAACAAAGCGGCAGGAACACCGTTCCCCCCGTACTGCCCATCATCGGCTACCGTGAAGCACTCGACAAAATACCGTCTGAAAGCACCAAGCTGATTATGAGCATCAACCGCGCCCGCAAACTCGGCGACATCCGCCACCCGTCCGGCGCAATCGTCTTTATGGTCGGACCCGAAGGCGGCTGGACAGAACAGGAAGAACAACAGGCATTTGATGCCGGCTTCCAAGCCGTAACATTGGGCAAACGCATCCTGCGCACCGAAACCGCCCCACTCGCCGCCATCGCCGCGATGCAGACGCTTTGGGGCGATTTCACATAAACAGAAATGCCGTCTGAAACCCGTTCAGACGGCATTTTGCAGCCGATTAAGATATAGTAGGTTCAAATAAGATTTCCCGTGTCGTCATTCCCGCGCAGGCGGGAATCTAGAAATTTAACGTTGCGGTGATTTATCAGAAATGACTGAAACTCAACGGACTGGATTCCCGCCTGCGCGGGAATGACGAATTTTAGGTTGCTGTTTTTTGGTTTTCTGTTTTTGCGGGAATGACGAATTTTAGGTTTCTGCTTTTGGTTTCTGTTTCCGTAGGAATAACGGAATTTTAAGTTTTAGGAATTTGTCGGAAAAACAGAAATCCCCCCGCCGTCATTCCCGCGCAGGCGGGAATCTGGAAATTTAACGTTGCGGTGATTTATTGGAAATGACTGAAACTCAACGAACCGGATTCCCACTTTCGTGGGAATGACGAAGTGGAAGTTGCCCGAAACTTAAAACAAGCGAAACCGAACGGACTGGATTCCCGCCTGCGCGGGAATGACGAATTTTAGGTTGCTGTTTTTTGGTTTTCTGTTTTTGCGGGAATGACGAGATTTTAGGTTTCTGTTTTTGGTTTTCTGTCTTCGCAGAAATGATGAAATTTTAAGTTTTAGGAATTTGTCGGAAAAACAGAAATCCTTCCGCCGTCATTCCCGCAAAAGCGGGAATCTAGAATTTTAATGCGGCAAGAATTTATCGGAAAAAACCGAAGTTTAAAGACCTAGATTCCCGCCTGCGCGGGAATGACGAATTTTAGGTTGCTGCTTTTGGTTTTCTGTTCTTATGAAAATAACGAGATTCTAGCTTGTGGGTATTTATCGGGAAAACAGAAACCCCTCCACCGTCATTCCCGCTCAGGCGGGAATCTGGAAATTTAACGTTGCGGTGATTTATCGGAAATGACTGAAACTCAACGAACCGGATTCCCACTTTCGCGGGAATGACGAAGTGGAAGTTACCCGAAACTTAAAACAAGCGAAACCGAACGGACTGGATTCCCGCCTGCGCGGGAATGACGAATTTTAGGTTGCTGCTTTTGGTTTTCTATTCTTATGAAAAGAACGAGATCCTAGCTTATGGGTATTTATCGGGAAAACAGAAACCCCTCCACCGTCATTCCCGCGAAGGCGGGAATCTGGAAATTTAATGTTGCGGTGATTTATCGGAAATGACTGAAACTCAACGAACCGGATTCCCCGACATAAATTTAGGGACAGCGCACACCCGCCAAATAAGGAAAGGCCAAAACCTATTCAAACGGGACGACGTGCCGCCCGAGGTGTTTTTCCAATTTTTTCTGACGTTTCCGTTCTCTCGCCCTTTCGATTTCCCTGCCGATTTTTCCCAAAGCGCGTTTCAACAAAACCTTCGGGGAGCGGCGGTTGCGGTACGATTCCTGCCTGCCGTTTTTCAGTTGGCTGGGCAGGGTTTCGCTTTGGATGCACAAGGCAGGGGTCAGTTGGCAAACCGTCATCCCCCCTTTGTCGAGAAAACTGCTGAACAGCATCCAATCCACCGCCTTCAGGCGTTCAGACGGCAAAACGGCAAACCTGTCCAAGAAGAAACGCATTGCCTTTCGGGAAATGATATAGCCCGCCATACCAAAATGTTCGCTTTCCAACAGCGGGAAGGCGCGCCCGCAGTAGTCCGACACGCCGGAGGGCGAGGTCAGGACGTGCATAAACATCGTTTCCAAACGGACGATAAAGGCGGAATCGGGGTCAAAACGCTCTTCCAGCCAAGCGTCTTCGGCAAGGAACTGCTCCGCGCCTTCGCCGAGTAAAACGTCGTCTTCAAATACGGCGATATACGGCGTGCCTTCGTCCAACGCCTGCTTCCACAATACGGCGTGGCTCATAAAGCAGGCTTTTTCCACTCCGCTCAAATAGGGGTGCGCCGACAAACCGGGGACGAGTTCCGCCATCGCCTGCTCCAGCCTTTCAGACGGCATTAGTGCGTCGAAAAACTGAAACGGGATGCCGTGCGCGCCGAAGGTTGCGGCAATGTGCGCCCTGCGTTCTGCGGCGGAGCTTAGGCTGATAACGTGGTTTTGCATGATTTATCCTGTTCGGTTTCAATAGCCCCGGTATTTCCAAGGGCGTAACATTTTTTTCAGGATTTTCCTATATTGCGGTGCGGCAAACAGCTTCCTCATCACGCGGTCTGTCAAAAAATCCAGTAAATCGGTCAAAGAATACTTTTCCAACGACAAGAAATATTCGTACAGGAACAGGCGGAGATATCCGATATCCTGTCCGGACAAGGCTTTTTCGTGCAACGCATATGCCGTTGATTTCAAAAGCCCGTAATTCAGGCAGTCCGCCCCGACGGCTATGCCTGCCGCCTTCCAATACCCCGCCCTGATTTCTTCTTTGATTTTCCACGCCGTCCTGCGCTGTTGCAGGTTGTGTTTGGAAGAGGTCTGGTCTTGATGGAAGCGGTATTTGACCAAGGCTTCGGGATAATTCGCCAGCCTGCCCAGTTTGCCGACTTCGTACCAAAACTTATAGTCTTCGGCGTGGATATAGGCGGGGTCGAACCGCAAACCGCCGTCAATGACGCTGCGCCGCATAATCATCGTGTTGTTGTGTATGGGGTTGCGGAAGGGAAAGGCAGACACGATTTCCTGATGGGTCAGGGGGTTTTTCCAAATTTCGCCGTTTCGGGCAATGGCGGCAAGCACGCTTTTATTGTTTTCTTCCGACAAAACTTCCAGCCACGCGCCCATTGCGATGATGCTGCGGTCTTTTTCCATCTCGCCCACGATTTTCTCAATCCAATCGGGGGCGGCAATATCGTCGGCATCGGTGCGCGCAATATACCTGCCGCCCGATTTTGCCAGTTCGTCCAGCCCGATGTTTAAAGAGGCGATAAAGCCCAAATTGCGGGGATTGGAAATTATCCTGATCCTACCGTCCTGTTCTTGGAAACGCCGGGCGATGGCAAGCGTGCCGTCCGTCGAGCCGTCATCGACGATTAAAATATCCAAGTTGCGCCAAGTCTGCCCCACTACGGCGGACAGCAATTGGGCGAAATATTTTTCTGCGTTGTAGGCGCAAATCAATACGCTGACTAAAGGCTGCAATCCGTTTCTCCTTTCCGATACGTCCGATGCCGTCTGAAGGCTTCAGACGGCGTGCCCCGTCAATAAATCTTGCGTAAGAATCTGGCAGACAGCTTTCTGCGCCATCTTTGAAACATACGCTTCGCGGGCGGGACGGCAAGTTTGCCGCGCCATTCTTCGGGAACGGTTGTCAGGCTGCCCGCCAACTCTGTGAAACGTTCCGCACCCCAAGCGGTACAGTCCCTGTGCCACGGCTTTGCCGGGCCGCAATAATGGCTGACGGCGACGGGCATCGCCGTATTGTTCCGGTCGCGGTAAAGCGGGTCGGTATGGTGGGACGCAAACCTGTTCGCCATAAAGGCATAATTGGTCGGCATAAAGTTGAAACGGCTGTTCGCATAACACACCCCGCCTTTAAACAGCCCGTTCAAAATATCCTGATCCTGATATTGCATCACGTCCTTGTATTGTTCCACCCATTCGCAGGACATTTTGAAAATATCGTGCTGCCGCCACTTTTTCAGGTTGATCAGCAATACGCCGGCATTGAAATAATATTCGCCGTCCGCCATACCGATTTTTTGTTTGTAGCCTTCCTGCCTTTCGACAAACAAATCGATGCACGCGCCGACCCAGTTATCGCCCAAATCGGTATCCCATAAGGGCTTCAGGCTGTCCCTGACCAATACGTCCGTATCCAGATACAGGACTTTATCGCAATCGGCAATGTATTCGCCCAATTTCAAGCGGGCATAAGTCGTGATGGAAATGTGCCTGATGTTTAAGGGGAAGCCGGCGAAATCTTCGGGGTTTACGTCTATAAAGCGGATATTACCCCCCCCCCCCCCCCCCCA
>NZ_CAUIYF010000010.1 GCF_962719845.1 Neisseria uirgultaei
AGTGGGGGGGGGGGGGTGTGTATGCATGATTTTTCCTTTTGGTGGTTTGGCAGCGGGATTTGGCAAAATGTTGCCGTTACAACAGCCGTCGTAATCAGTATTTAAGATTGGTTCGGCTGTTATTAAAATATAGATATTAATGCGTTAAAGGGGCGGGTAACAAAAGGCAATGCCGGCAGGTTGTCCGCCTTGTAAGGTATGCCGTCTGAAACGGACTCTGTTTCAGACGGCATTTTAAAATGCAAGCGTTTAGAACTTGGCTTGCAGCCTTAACCAAGCGGTGCGGCCGGGTTCGTTCACGCGGGTGGTTTTGATGCCGGCGGCAGGATCGACAAATCCTCCGCTCCTGCTGACGAATTCGGCATAGGTTTTGTTGAACACATTGTCCACACCAGCTTGCAGGGTGGCGTATTTGTTGAATTTCCAGCCGGCATTAACGGAAAGCACGCCGAAGCCTGCGGATGCGCCGATGTCCTGACCGATGATGTTGCCCTGTCCTTTGGCGTAGCGGTTTTGTTTGGCAACAACTTTCCACAGTGCGCCCGCGCTAAATTTGCCGTTGTCGAAGGCAAGGGTGTTGTTCCATTCGAGCGGGGGTGTTTGGGCAAGCGGCAGATTATCGGTCGTGTTTTTACCGCGCGTGTAGGCAAGGTTGCTGGATATGCTCCAGTTTGGTGCAAACTGCCATTTCACTTCAAGTTCGCCGCCCAGACGGATGGCATCGATATTGCGTGCGCTCAAGTCTGGACCATGATGATGGCCGGAGTGTCCGCTGGTTGCCGGTGTGCCAGAGTGTCCGCCTGCTGCCGGTGTCGTCGGAGTATGGCTGCCGGCGGGCACGCCTGTTGCCGGTGCCGTCGGAGTGGGTCCTGTGTGGTGGTGTCCCGTGTGATGGCTAGGTGCCGACGCGCTGCCGGCGGTATGATGCGTCATCGGTTTTGGTTCGACTATGATGAAATCGTCAACCTTGCCTGCAAATACAGAGGCGGAGACGTGCCAATTTCCGCTGTTCCAAATCAGCCCTGCATCAAGTTGGCGGTTGGTTTCTTTTCGGAGTCGGAGGTTTTCCGATTTTTTGCGTTCCCAGTAGTCGGGCGCACGCTGGGCGATGCCTAAACCTGCGTAGTATTTGGTATTGCCCGTTGTTTGCTCGAAACGGAAAAAGCCGGAAGTCAAAGGATATTTGGTTTTTTTGAGGGGATCGGAGTCTGCCTTGTCTTCGTATGTGCCTGTTACTTGGTCGTGCCGCAAACCGGCAATCAGTTTTTGCTTGTCGGTACGTTGCCAAGCCGCTTCGGCAAAGCCGCCCAGTTGGTCAAAGCTTTGGGTAGGTTCGAAAGGGCTGGAAGCGTAGTTTTCATCGCCGTTGCGTTCGGTATGGCGGTCGCGCATATAGTCGATGCCGGTTTGAAGGTTGACGTTGTCCCAGTCGAATACGGCTTTGAGATTGCCGGTATCGGTGCGGCGTTTGGGGTTATTGGCTTTTTTAATCTGCATACCGGTAGAGGAGTCGCGGATGGTACGCAGGCTGTAGGTGTCCATAACGTGGTCGATTTCGCTGGAACCGTAGCGTGCCTCGATTTCGCTCAACCACGGTGTGATATTGCGTTGGCTGATGCGGATATTCCATGCGTCGCGGTCGAATTTGCTGCCGTCCATCATACGGTCGGCGTAGGCTGCCTTACCTCGGCTGCGTTCGTATGTGCCGGCGATGGTGGTGTTTTCGGTCGGGGTAACGCCCAACTGAACCATTTGGCTGTCGCGTTTGAAGTTGGAATGTACGCGGTTGCCTGCCCCGTCTTTATAGTCGCCGGATTCGTTGTGTGAGACATTGAGGCGTGCATAACCGTATTTGCCGCCCGCACCTGCTTCAAAGGAGGCATCGCGCCTGCCGCTGCTGCCTAATGTGGTGCTGCCGTTGAAGGAGTAGGGTTGTTCGCGGAAGGTCGGATCTTTACGGACGAAATGAACCGAACCGCTGATCAAGCCCATCCCTTGGGTAACGGTTTGCGGACCTTTGGTTACGACAACTTCGTCAAAGGTGCTGGGGTGGATATAAGAAGTGGGCGGGTCCATGCGGTTGGAACAGCCGCCGTAAACGAACTGGTCGTCTGCATTGATGGCAAGGCGCGAGCCGCCCAAACCTCGGAACAATGGATCGCCCGAGCTGCCGCCTTTGCGGATGATGCTCATGTTGGGGACAGATTGCAGCAAATCCGCGCCGTCGCCTGCCGGTAGGGGCTGGAGGGTGGCTTTAGGATTGAATTTGACAGTGTTGGCCTTTTGCTGCTGTGTTCCGGTAACGGTAACGGGCGAGAGTTCGGCGGTTTCTTCCGCAACGGGGGCTGCCCATGCTTGGCTTAGCGCGGCTGCAAGGGGGAGGAGTAAGAAGTGGGTAGTTTTCATATTTAATCTACTTAAATGGAGGGTTGTTGTGTTAGTTCTAAAGTAGTATATAAAACTAAACTGAACGATGTATCAGAAAATGCACTTTGTTTAACATACATCAATAATGAATGTACCGGCCCGATAAAAAAATGCCGTCTGAAGCGGAAAAGGCTTCAGACGGCATTTTGAGAGACGGGTTATTTATTAAAGAAAATCAGCGTCCACGGCAAAACATATGCCTGTAGGAGGGTGAGAAGACCGACAAAGGTACAGAAAATCAGGCTGTGTTTCACGGTAAAGCGGAACAGGTTGGATTCCTTGCCCTCTAAGCCTACTGCCGCACAGGCGATGGCGATGGATTGAGGGGAAATCATTTTGCCTGTTACGCCGCCGGTCGTATTGGCGGCAACGGTCAGCTCGGGGGTAACACCGATTTGATGCGCCGTGCTTGCCTGCAAAGAACCGAATAAGGCGTTTGCGGAAGTGTCCGAACCGGTCAGGAATACGCCCAACCAGCCGAGGAACGGCGAGAAGAACGGGAACACGGCACCGGTAGCGGCAAGGACGAGTGCCAATGTAGATGACAGTCCTGAATAGTTTGCCACGAATGCGAAGCCGAGTACCAAACCGATAGACAGGATGGACAGGCGCAATTCTTTGAGCGTTTCAAAGAAAGTGCCGACGGCTTCGGAAGGCTTCATTTTCAGCAGGATTGCGGAAACGATGGAAGCAAACAGGATTGCCGTACCGACTGCGCCGAGGAAGTCAATTTTGAATACGGCGGCGTATGGTGTCGGTTCGCTGACGATGGGCGCGGCTTTTTGCACCAGGTTGTGCAGCATCGGCCAGTCGAATTTGATGGTGGCAACGCCCAAAGCCTCTTTAACGCCTTTAATCGTCCACACGCTGACGAAAACGGTCAGGATGGCAAAAGGCGACCAAGCTTTGATGATTTGTCCGGCAGTGTATTCGCCCGCTTTGCGTTCGGACGGTTTTTTCATGCCGTTGAACGTGAAGATTTCTTCAGGCTGCCATTTTTTCAGGAAGGCGGACAGGCAAATCAGGCTGACCAGTGCGGAGGTTACGTCGGGCAATTCCGGGCCGATGAAGTTGGCGGTAATGAATTGGGTAACGGCGAAAGATACGCCCGCCACCAAGACGGCAGGCCAAGTTTGGCGTATGCCGCGCATACCGTCCATCATAGCGACCAGCCAGAAGGGGACGATAACCGACAGGATAGGAAGCTGGCGGCCGGCGACCTGACCGATGTGGTAAGGGTCGAGATTGGACACTTGGCCGGCAACCAGAACAGGGATGCCCATTGCGCCGAAAGCCACGGGCGCGGTGTTGGCAATCAAACACAAACCGGCGGCATAGAGCGGATTGAAGCCCAAGCCCACCAGCAAAGCGGCGGTAATCGCCACCGGCGCGCCGAAGCCTGCCGCGCCTTCGAGGAATGCGCCGAAGGAGAAGCCGACCAGCAGCATTTGCAGGCGTTGGTCTTCGGTAATCGAAACCACGGAAGCGCGGATAATGTCGAACTGCCCTGTTTTTACGGTAATTTTATACAGGAATACGGCGGTAACGATAATCCAGGCAATCGGCCACAAACCGTAAGCGAAGCCGTACAGCGCGGAAGAAACCGCCATACCCGCTGGCATCCCGAAGCCGAATACGGCAACGGCAAGCGCAATCAGCAGCGTATAAAGCCCCGCCTGATAGCCTTTCAGCTTCAGGACGGTCAGCGCGGCAAAGAAAAAGACGATGGGTAAGAGTGCGGCGGCGGCAGTCAGATACAGGCTGCCGCCGATTGCCGTGTAGTTTTGAACCCAAGTTTCCATAATTGAACATCTCCGAAAATATTTTTCTAATCGTCGGCAATAGTGGTCAAACCAATTAAAGCAACGTTGCATTACTTTACGAAACTTTAATATTCAGGTCAATATATTTTTGGGCGGTGCGGTCGATTTGAATCGGAGCTTTCATTTAAATCCCGTTAAAACAAATATTTGTAAGAATAAAAATTATAGTTTGGTGTAGTTTTTTTCTGTGTTTCGGGGGCGGTGCGAGGTAAATGCCGTTGACGGCGGGAACGGCGTGTCATTAGAATCCGCCCTGATTGGTCAGTCCAATTTGATGTTTGATGTATTTCGGAAGGGTTCGTTAAATAATCTTTTAAAGGAGGGGTGATGAAACTGGTAAGGCCTCAGAAAATCAGCGATCAGGTATTGTCGGTATTGGAAGGCCGCATCGTGGAAGGGGTTTACGCGGAAGGGGGCAAGATTCCGCCCGAACGCGTTTTGGCGGAAGAGTTTGGCGTTTCGCGCCCGTCGGTCAGGTCGGCATTGAATGTTTTGGTTGCCCGTCAGGTTTTGGAAGCGAGGCAGGGCGACGGTTATTATGTTTCGGTCAAGCCGCAGCAGGATTTTTTGCAAAGTTGGCAGGAGCTTTTGGGCAAACATTCCAATTGGGAACAGGATGTTTTTGATTTCAGCTGCCACATCGAGGGCTGTATGGCGGCATTGGCGGCAGAACGCCGGACGGATGCCGATTTGAAGCGGATTCGGTTTTGGCTTGAAAAGTTTGAGGAAGCGTGCGGAAGCGGCAATTTGGAACATCAGAGCGAAGCCGATGTCAGCTTTCATCAGACGATTGCCGATGCGGCGCACAATTTGTTGTTCAGCCATTTGTCGGGCAGTTTGTTGAAAATGCTGTACCGGCAGACGCGCAGCAGCCTTATTTATCTGAATCAGGAAGAAGATCCGCGTCCAAAACTGATGGCGCAGCACCGTGTATTGTATGAGGCGATATCGAACCGTCGGCCGGGCGAGGCTTCGGAGGCGGCAAAGGCTCATTTGAATTATGTGGCGAGCAGCATATTGAAAGACAGGGAATATCAGAGCCGTAACCGCCACGCGGATACTTTGGCGCAAAACGATTTGAAGCGCGTGCAGGATTGGGCGGTGTGAATGCCGTTCAGACGGCATAGCGCGCCAACAATCGGACAGCCTTTATTCAATGGAACCGGTTTGCGCCCAAACGGAAATAAGCGGCTTTTCACTTGCAAACGGATGGAATCGGCCGGGTATCCAAACACAGGAAAAAAGGTTTGAAATGCCCGGATAATGAAATGCCGTCTGAACAGCATTTGCGGTTCAGACGGCATTTTGTTTGCGGGTCGGCGGCGTTTACTTAGAAACCTTGCGCCAACATTGCATCGGCAACTTTGACGAAACCGGCAATGTTTGCACCATTGACGTAGTTTACTTTGTCGCCGACTTTGCCGTATTTCAGGCAGGATTCGTGGATGCTTTGCATAATCTCAAATAAGCGGTTGTCCACTTCTTCGCGCGTCCAAGACAGGCGGATGGCGTTTTGGCTCATTTCCAAGCCCGAAGTTGCTACGCCGCCGGCGTTGGAGGCTTTGCCCGGGGCGTAGAGGATGCCGGCTTTGATAAATTGCTCGACCGCGCCTAAAGTTGACGGCATGTTCGCACCTTCGGCAACAACGTAGCAGCCGTTTGCCAACAAGGTTTTGGCGGCTTCTTCGTCCAATTCGTTTTGGGTCGCGCAGGGCAGGGCGATTTCGGCGGCAACGCCCCACGGTTTTTGATTTTCAAAGTATTGCAGACCTTGCTCTTTGGCATAAGTGGCAACCCGTTCGCGGCGGACTTCTTTCAATTCGATCAAGGCGGCGAGTTGCGCTTCGGTCATACCGCTGTCGGGGAAGAGGACGAAGCCGTTGGAGTCGGAAACGGTCAGCACTTTCGCACCCAGTTGGATGGCTTTTTCGGCAGCGTATTGCGCCACGTTGCCGGAGCCGGAAATCAGTACGCGTTTGCCTTCAAAGCTGTCATTGCGGGTTTGCAGCATCGCTTGGGCGAAATAGACGCAGCCGTAGCCGGTCGCTTCGGGGCGGATGAGGCTGCCGCCCCATTCCAAACCTTTGCCGGTCAGGACGGAAGAAAACTCGTTGCGGATTTTTTTGTATTGTCCGAACAGATAGCCGATTTCGCGCCCGCCTACGCCGATGTCGCCGGCCGGAACATCGGTGTCCGCGCCGATGTGGCGGTAGAGTTCGGTCATAAAGGCTTGGCAGAAGCGCATCACTTCGGCATCGGATTTGCCTTTGGGGTCGAAATCCGAACCGCCTTTGCCGCCGCCCATAGGCAGGGTGGTCAGCGCGTTTTTGAAGACTTGTTCAAAAGCGAGGAATTTCAACACGCCCAAATCGACGGTCGGATGGAAGCGCAGACCGCCTTTGTAAGGGCCGATTGCGGAATTCATTTGAATGCGGTAGCCGCGGTTGACTTGGACTTGACCTTTATCGTCTTGCCAGGTTACGCGGAACATGACGACGCGTTCGGGTTCGACGATGCGTTCCAGCAGGCTTTGCTGGGTGTATTTCGGATT
The DNA here is from genome assembly GCF_962719845.1 of Neisseria uirgultaei. Classification (GTDB taxonomy): domain Bacteria; phylum Pseudomonadota; class Gammaproteobacteria; order Burkholderiales; family Neisseriaceae; genus Neisseria; species Neisseria bergeri. The sequence goes on from NZ_CAUIYF010000010.1 coordinate 6,802, forward strand.
TTGTGCCAAAAACGGATCGAGGCTCATGAAGACTTCTTCAACCGCCTGATGAAACGGCTCTTGATTGGGGTTGCGTTGTTTGAGGTTGGCAAACAGGGTGTTCAAGTCAGTCATTCGGATACTCCTTTTGATTGATGTTGTACTAATGGGAAAACGAATTTGTAGTTGGCAATATAAACCTATTTTTTTCTGATGCCAAGTCTGATTTTGCAAAAATTGTTGACATTATTTTTTCCATATTTTTGATATTTGATGTTTATTGCCAATAATTAATCAATAATCATAAATTAATTTTGAAAATAAAAATATTATTGGAATTTTATTTCAAGTAATTAAACTGGATTTTTTGATTCCAATCAAGGTAATTTTGTTTTCACGCCTGCTTTTACTGTGGAAAAGGATTGAGATTGTCAACAATCCTGCCTGCCTGAATCTGTGTTTTGGGCATTATCCGGAAATGTTATAATATGCGCCGTTTAATTTGATGAAAGATGATGATGAAGGCCTATTTGGACTTGATGCGCCACGTCCTCGACAACGGTACGGACAAATCAGACCGCACCGGTACGGGTACGCGCTCCGTATTCGGTTATCAGATGCGTTTTGACTTGGGCAGGGGCTTTCCGCTGCTGACGACCAAAAAGCTGCATTTGCGCTCGATTATTCATGAGCTGCTTTGGTTTCTCAAAGGTGATACCAATATCAAATACCTAAAAGACAACAACGTTTCCATTTGGGACGAGTGGGCGGACGAAAACGGCGATTTAGGCCCGGTGTACGGCTACCAATGGCGCAGTTGGCCCGCACCCGACGGCAGGCATATCGATCAAATCGCCAATGTGGTGGAACAAATCAAGAAAAATCCCGATTCGCGCCGCCTGATTGTGTCGGCGTGGAATCCGGCTTTGGTCGATGAAATGGCCTTGCCGCCTTGCCACGCGCTGTTTCAGTTTTACGTTGCCGACGGCAAACTGTCCTGCCAGCTTTACCAACGCAGCGCCGATATTTTCCTTGGCGTGCCGTTTAACATCGCCAGCTACGCATTGTTGACCATGATGATGGCGCAAGTGTGTGGACTGGAAGCAGGTGAGTTTATCCATACGTTTGGTGATGCGCATTTGTACCGCAACCATTTCGAACAAGCAGAGTTGCAATTGGGCCGCGAATGTCGGGCACTGCCTGTCATGAAGATTAATTCAGAGGTTAAGGATTTGTTCTCCTTCAAATTTGAAGATTTTGAGTTGGAAGGTTACGACCCTCATCCGCATATCAAGGCGGCAGTATCAGTCTGAGGAGGGTATATGGACAGGCATTTCGGGCGCAGGCGTTTTTTGACGGTTGCCGCCGTTGCGGCGGCGGGCGCGGCGGTTTCTTTTTTGCCGAATCCTTTTGCCGCCGATGATGAAAAACGCAACGGGGATGAAAAACGCGATGAAAATGTGTTTTTCTGGAAAGGTGTCGCGCTGGGTTCCGGCGCGGAGCTACGCCTGTTTGGTGTGGACGACAGGCGTGCGGCGGATTTGGTCAACAAGGTTTTGGCGGAAGTGGCGCGTTTGGAAAAAATGTTCAGCCTTTACCGTGAAGACAGCCTGATCAGCCGTCTGAACCGTGACGGTTATCTGACTTCGCCGCCGGCGGATTTCTTGGAACTGTTGAGCATTTGTCGGGATATGCATACTTTGACCGGCGGGGCATTTGATCCGACAGTTCAGGTTTTGTGGAAACTGTATGCCGATTATTTTGCCGCCCATCCTGATGCGGAAACACCGCCATCGGAAAATAGCGTGAAGGAAGCCTTGAAGCGGGTCGGCTTTGACAAATTGGTGTTTGATGACCGTGAAATCCGTTTTGCCGAAAAGGGTATGGGTTTGTCCTTGAACGGCATCGCGCAAGGCTATATCACGGATAAGGTCGTCGCGTTGCTGAAGGCAAACGGCGTGCCTGCCGCTTTGGCCGATATGGGTGAAATCCGCGGGTTTGATACAAACGGTAAACGGACTTGGAATGTCGGCATCCGCAACCCGGATGACGAAGAAGGCGTGTTGGCAAATATCACGATGAAAGACAAAGCGTTTGCCACTTCGGGCGGCTATGGGACGGTGATGGACAAAGCGGGCAGGTTTACCCATTTGTTCGATCCGCGAACCGGCGTGAGTACGCCGCGTTATAAAAGCATGAGCGTAATGGCGGATGATGCGGCGGTTGCCGATGCCTTGTCGACGGCGTTTTCCATTATGGATTTGCCTTTGATACGGTCGGTTGCCGAAAGCAGGCGGCTTAAAGTTTGGCTGGTCATGCCGGACAATACTTTGAACGAAATAGGCTGAACCTGAAGCAAAAATGCCGTCTGAAAGGCTTTCAGACGGCATTTTTGCTGTTTGGATGGCTTTTAAAGGATGCCCAAAGAATTGATGAAAACAATAATAATGGCAATCGGGGCGAGGTAGCGCAAGGTATTCAGCCACAGCAGCAGCACTGACTGGGGTACGGTGCTGCCCGATCCGGCATCTTTTAATACAGACTGCTTGTCCTGAATCCAGGCGGTAAAGATGGAAACACTCAAAGCACCAATCGGCATAATGACGGCGGAAATAACATAGTCCCACAAATCAAAAATGGTTTTGCCGAAAACCTTAAACTCGCCCCATACGCCGAAAGACAGCGCGGACGGGATGCCGACAATGAAAATGGCTGTGCCGATAAGCCAAGTGTGCTTTTTGCGTTTGCGTTCGTCTTGGCGGATGGTTGAGGCAATGACCGTTTCCAACATCGAAAATGCCGAAGTCAGCGTGGCGAAAACGACCAGCAGCATAAATACCGCAAATAAAACCGTACCCAACGGCATTTTCATAAACACTGCGGGCAATACGATAAAAATCAATCCCGGGCCCTGGCTCGGTTCAAAACCGAAGGCGAATACCGCCGGGAAAATCACCAGGCCGGCAAGCAGCGAAACCAAGAGGTTCATCCACATAATCGTATGGCCGGAACGGAACATATCCTGATCTTTTCCCAAATACGAAGCGTAGGTAATCATAGCGGAAACGCCGATGCTCAAGGCAAAAAATGCCTGTCCCAAAGCCGTAATCATCGTATCGGCTTTAAAGTACGACCAATTCGGTTTGAGCAGGAAAGACACGCCCTCCATTGCCCCCGGCAGCGTCAGCGAACGGATTGCCAGCGCAATAAAGAGGATAAACAGTCCCGGCATCAGATAACGGTTTGCCTTTTCAATGCCGTCTGAAATGCCGCCTTTGACCACCCAAACCGTAATCAGCATAAACAGCGCCTGATAGGACAGCGAACCTGCCGGATTGGAAATCGTTGTGCCGAACAGGGCTTCAAAGTCGGCTCCCGCATGGATTGCCCCCGTAAAACTGTGGACGACATAATTCAATACCCATCCGCCGACCACGCTGTAAAACGACAGCAAAATAAAGCAGGCGGCAACGCCCATGCGCCCGACCCAAAGCCATTGCGTGCCCGGACGCAGAACCCTGAAGGAATCGACGGCATTTTTACCGCCCGTGCGCCCGATATAAAATTCGGCAAGCTGGACAGGCAGGGCGACCAAGATAGTAAATATCAAAAACAGCAGGAAAAACACCGCGCCGCCGTTGGTGCCTGCCGTATAAGGAAATTTCCAAATCGCGCCCAAACCGATGGCCGAACCTGCCGCAGCAAGGACGAAACCGATTTTGGACGACCAAGAAGTATGGTTACTCATAAAATTTATTAAGAAATGTGAAGGTAGTGCATTGTAACAAAGCACTTGACGCGGCGGCACAAGCCGGGGAAGACGCTGCAAAACTTTGCCAATAGGCTGCGTAATATCGGGGGATATTGGGATTTTCTTATTTTGAGGGATGGATTCGGGGTGTTTCTTTCCAATGAACGAATATAATTTGGCGGTTTGTTGCATCAAAGGATTTCAGACGGTATAGGCCGTCTGAAGTTTTTATTGTGGATTAAATAGAGAATACGCATATCGTCATTTTCGCGAGAGTGGGAATACGGAATTTTAACGCTACGGTGATTTATCCGAAACAACGACCGTCTTTTCGCCGTCATTCCCACGCAAGTGGGAATCTGGTAACGAAAAATCATAGGAAGTTATCCGAAACACAAAAACTGAAACCGAACGGACTGGATTCCCGCTTTCGCGGGAATGACGAGATTAAAGTTTTAAAATAACCGAAATTCAAAAAACTGGATTCCTGCCTGCTCAGGAGTGATGGCAGAAATAAGGATATAGGTGCTTTTATTTGAATTTATGGTAAGAAACGGTCCAAACCGTCTTTGCAGCGGATTTTTTGTTCGGACAGCGTGGCTTTGAGCAGCGCGTCGTTTTGCGGTAAGGCATTGCGTTCGGCTTCATTGTGCCAAAGATGGTAGGCAATGCCGGCAAATTTAAGGTTGTGGCGTTTTATGCCGTTATGGAAGAGGCGGGCGACGAACTCGCTGTCTTCGCGTCCCCAGCCGACAAAGCGGTTGTCGAAGCCGTTTACAGCCAGAGTATCGCTGCGGAAAAAGCCCATATTGCAGGTTTTGATGCCTTTGTATTTGCGGCTGCTTTGTCTGCCGATCAGGGCGGACAGGCTGCGGCAGCGCAGGGCGGACAGGCGTTTTTCTATGCCTTGGCTGAACACGGACAAATCGGGCAATTCGCCGGAATCTAAAATTTCTTGGGTGCGCCCTTGGGTCAGGATGACGCGCGAACCCTGTATCAGCCTGCCTTTACGTGCGAGCTTGAGGTGGTCGGCGACGAAGGACGGGTCGAGTATCATGTCGCCGTCGATAAGGATGATGTAGTCGCTTTTTGCCTGCGCCAGCGCGCGGTTGCGCGATTCGGCGGCGCGGAAGCCGTCGTCCGGCCGCCAAGAATGTTTGACGGGGATGTCGGTGTGGCTGCGGATGAACTCGACAACTTCGGCGGTGTCTTGGCGCGAACCGTCGTCGGCGACGATGATTTCGTCTGGCAGGCGGGTTTGCGCGAGCGCGGATTTCAAAACCAGCTCCAGCGCGTCGGGGCGGTTGTAGGTGGTTACAATTAGGGCGACACTGATGTTGCGGTTGCGCTCGTAAAGTTTGACATATTTGTAGTACGAACCTTGCGCATTGGCGATGGAAATGGTCAAGCCGTCCGCGCCGTAGGCGAAGCCGCGTTTGAGCAGGTAGTTTTTGACAAACGATACGCTGCCGTGCAAGAGGGCTTTGAAGGGCGAGCTGTTTTTTTTGTAGCGGTTTTCCTCGGCGTAGAGCGAGCTGTATTGCTGCATTTTCTGAATCAGTCCTTCGGCGTTTTCGAAGGAATAGTGTTTCAGACGGCCTTCGAGCAGACGGACGTTTGCATCGGGCGGCAAAATCAGCGATTCATGCACCTGACGGTCGGAAAAACGGGTAAACCGACGGTGGTAAAGGCGCGGGATAATGTCGGGATACCAGCCGCAGGCTTTGATCAGGCGGCCGTTGTAGTGGTTCAGGCGCGAGAGGGAGAAGATGTTTTGTTCTTTGTTTCCCGCCACGGCTTTGCGGATGGCGGCAATCAGTTCTCTATCTGCCACTTCGTCGCTGTCTATGCTGAATATCCAATCATTTCGCGCAAGTTTTGCGGCAAGGTTTTTCATCGGGCCGAAGCCGATGAAGTTATGTTTGTGATAACTGATGTTGGTGAAGCGTTCGGCGATTTCAAAGGTGCGGTCGGTCGAGCCGTTGTCGAGCAGCAAAACTTCATCGAAGTCTTGAAGCGCGGTCAATACTTCGTGCAGATAGCGTTCCGAGTTTTTGACCAATATAGCCGCTGTGGCGGGAATTTTCGGGTTCATAATGAGGTCGTCCGACAAAAGGTAGATGCAGGGAAAAACCGTGTTGCCTGTCCGGTCTAAATGTGCCGCCATAAATGGCAAAAAAGCCCAAACATACGTCCGGGCTTGGGAATTGGTGGGTCCGGTGGGGTTCGAACCCACGACCAAGGGATTATGAGTCCCCTGCTCTAACCCCTGAGCTACAGACCCGTCAAGAGTAGGCGCGTATTGTATAGCATAGCGGTGGGATTGACAAACTTATTTCATCCGATGATTAAGACACAGTTGCTTCCTCCGAAGGCAAATGACGAGCTGGCGGCAATGCGTTTTTCGGTTTCCCAGCGGCTGCCGCTGCCGGTCAGGTTGATGGCGGGCAGGTCGGGGTCGTTCTGCCCGTCCCAAAGCTGGGGCGGAAGTTTTCCTTCGGGATTGCTTTGCCGGTCGGCAATGCCCCACGCGAACGCGGCTTCGATTGCGCCCGCCGCGCCTAAAGTATGCCCGGTTTGCGGCTTGGTGGACGTGCAGGGCGTATTGTTGCCGAAAACTGCTGCAACGGCGCGGCTTTCCATACTGTCGTTGTGGTGCGTCCCGGTGCCGTGCAGGTTAATCCAGCCGATGTCTTCGGGCGCAAGGCCTGCGTGTTGCAATGCCGTCTGAAAGGCAAGGATTGCGCCTTGAGCATCGGGGCGGGGTGTGGAAATATGGTAGGCATCGCTGCTTGCGCCGTAACCCAGAAGCCGCATACCGCCGGAAAAATCCGCATCGCGCGTCATGATGAATACGGCTGCGCCTTCGCCGATATTGATGCCGTCGCGGTTGGCGGAGAAAGGGTTGGCAATGTTTGGGGACAAGACTTCCAATGAGGCGAATCCGTTGACAGTCAGCGGCGAGAGTGTGTCCGCGCCGCCGCAGATGACGGCATCGCACATACCGGCGCGAAGCAGGCGGGCGGCACTGATTAATGCGCGCGCGCCGGAGGTGCAGGCGGTAGAAACGACGTAACGCAGGCCGTTCAGCCCGTAAGCGTCGGCAATGAAATCGGCGGGCGCGTTCATAAGGTGTTGGCATTGGTTGAACGTGAGGCCTTGCCAGGCTTTTCCCTGCACTGCCTGTCGGAACATCGGGATGTTTTCGTCCGCGCCGCCGGTGGATGTGCCGATGACGACGGCAATCCGGTTTGCGCCGTACCGCCGTATGGCGGCATCGATTTGCGGTTCGATTTGTCCGAGCGTGTGCCAAAGCAGCCGGTTGGTGCGGCTGCGGCAGTGTGCGGGCGTGCCGTCTGAAAAGGGGCGCAGGGTTTCTTTTACCATACCGAAGGCAAGGTTTTTGCCGTCAACCCAGTCGGATGAAAATGTCAGTGCCGGTTTGGAAGAAGGGGACAGCAGGGCATTGATGTGGGTGTGCAGTTCGCTACCCAACGCGCTGGTGAGTGCAGGGCTTCCGAGGTAAACAGGTATGTTCATAATGGTTCAATCGGTGCAACCGACCAGCTGGTTTGGTCGGGTAGGGTAATCAGGAACTGTCCGCCAATATGGTTGACGCACCATATGTCCCGATTGCGGTAGCGGAACAATGTTCCTGCTTTGCAGAAGGACGCGCCGCCGCCTGCCTGTTTGAGGTCGGGATAGGGGGGCGCGGCATTCTCGACAGTTATCAGCGGGAGCAGTGCGGCAAACAGGCGGCGGGACGGCATATTGGGCATCACGAATCCGTCGTTTTTCCAGCCGCTGCTGCTGATGGTCTGGCGTGAAACCGGTGCGCCCAATATGTCGGTTTGTACAAACCGGATGCCGTCTTCAAGCTGTTCGGCCGCCAGTATGCCGGTTTGTACCGGTTCTTGCCCCTTATTGTAGCGTTCCCATTTGAACCATTGTGCGTCTTGGGTAAGGCGCGGTTGGGTTTGGGGCAGGGGCAGGGCATATGGGGCGCAGGCGGCGAGCAGTTTTGCGGTCAATATGGCAAGCAGGGTCGTGGTCGAGCGCATAAGTTCCTTTCAAAAATGCCGTCTGAAGCAGAAACGGCGGCAGGGCGGCTGACGGTTGGGATGCTGCGTATCGGGGACGGAGTACATCAGCCGTGCCGCCAGCCACAGGTTCAATATGACCCCGATGCCGACGGTCATGCCGAATGCGGCGACGGCCGGTGTGCCGCTGAAGGCAAGCAGGACGAAGGAGATGCCGGTCGTGAGCGCGGCAAGCAGCATACCGCCCAGCCGCGCATCGGTGCTGTGTCCGGCATTGAGCGCGTAAACGGCATAATCGATGCCGATGGCGGAAACCAGCAGCAATCCGAACATGGCAAACAGGCTGACGGGAATGCCCAGCCAACCCAATACGGCAACAGTGCCGATGGCGGCAGCGACGGGTACGGCGAGGATTTTCCCGCCCTGCCGTGCGCCAAACAGCCGCCACAGCAGTAGCCATGCCAGCAGGTAAGACGACAATTTCAGCCAAGCCGCCTGATTGCGCGTATGGCGGAACAGTTCGTTGAGCCTGCCGCGTTTGTCCGCCCATTTGATTCCCGGGACGGTTTCCGCCGTTTTGCGGACGGTTTCCGGATCGGTCATACCGTTCAGGCGGATAACGGAGGCATAACGGTGCGGTTCGACTTCGCCGAGATACAGGGGTTTCCAAGCCTGCGCCAGAGGCAGGGCGAGGCCGTCTGAAAGCGTGAGGGCAGGCGTGCCGGCCGCTTGCAGCAGGGCGGATTTCAGCGTGTCTTCGGGAATGCCCAGTTCGTGCAGGGTGCGGTAGTTGCCGGGTTTGTCTGCAATCACGCGCAAATGTTGTTTCAGGCGGTTTTGTTCGGCGGCCGGCAGGATGAATTGATCCAGCGATTGGATGCCTTTCAGTTTGCCTTGTCGAATCAGGGGGGCGAGGGTGCGGCGCAGTTCGGCATTTTTCAACAGCAGCGCGTCTTCGCTTGCGGCTTCGGCAACCAAATATTGACCGCTGAAATCGGTTCCGCCCAATGTGCCGATTTTTTGTATTTGCGACAACAGTCCGGACGGCATATTCACCCATTGGCGGATGTCGTCATGCCAGTTGCTGCGCCACAGTCCGACGGTGGCGAAAACCATCAGGAAAACTGTTGCGGGATAACGGAAGGATGAGGGAAGCCGTTTCTTGATATGTTTGCCCAGTATGGCACTCAAGGCGGCAAAAGGTACGGGTTTTGCCTGATAACGGGCAAACAGGGGCGGCAGCCAGCAGATGGTCGCGCCGAATGCGCCCAGCAGCGAAAAGCCGGAGAAAACGGCAGTTTGCTGTAAAACCGGCAAAGGTGTGAACCAGAGCAGCGCGTATCCCGAAACGGTAATCAGTAGGCTGACGGCAAAGGTGGGCAATACCTGTTTCATCGCCGGTTTCGCCTGCCATGATGAGAATACAGACGGGGTCAGCCAGTGCAGCGGGAAATCGACCAGCATCCCGATCAGGCTCGTACCGATAACCAGCGTCAGGGCGTGAATATGCCCGAATACCGCCAGCGTCGCCGCCAAACCTGCCAGCATTCCCGCCGCAGGCGGCAGCAGCAGCCAGAAAGTGCGCGCGCTGCGGAAAACCCACAAGATGAGGGCGACGGTCAGGACGGTGCCGGCAAAACCCATTATCCGGCTTTCTTTTTCTGCATCGGCTTTGGCGGCTGCTGCAAAAAGTGCGCCGCCCCCGGTCAGGATTTCGGCGTGCCTGCCGGATGCCAATGTCTGTGTTTTTTGGAGCAGGTTTGCCAAAGCATCTTGAGGCAGGGCGTTATCGGGCAGCTTGGCGCGTATCCACACCCAGGTTTTTCCGTTGTCTTCGTTGAACAGCATACCGTTTTCGGGGTGCCATTGCAGACGGGTTTGGGGATTGATTTTGCCGGCAACGAAACGTCCGAAACCCAGCCAGTCCTCATCTAAGGGCAGGGGAGATACGGCAAATGGGTTGGCGGCATCTTCGGCGCGTTGGCGGAAATAGTCGGCAGGTTTTTCGGTCAGCAAACGCCGTTGGGCTTCGGGCAGGACGGCCAAGCTGATTCTGCCGATGTCTTGGCGGATTTGTGCAAGGTCGGGGCTGATTTGGCTGTTTACTTCGGAAAATATCCCGCTTTGCCGCCATAAGGCGGCAATTTCCGATGCCGTTTGAAATGCGGTTTCGGGCTGGGGGCTGCCGGCCAGCAGGATGATTTGACTGTTGATTTGTGCGTCGCCGGCGCGTTCGGCCGCCTGCAAAACGGTATCTTGGCTGCTTTGGGGCAGTAGTTCGGTCAGGTCGGTCTGCAGCCAGGCGCGCGTTGTCATGCTGTAACAGACAAAGACGGCAAGTGCAGACATCAACAGGGTGTAAATCAGGCGGATCATGGCGGTTCGGACGGTGTCAGAGTGATTGTTTGGCAAATTCGTCCAGAGGGTTGCCGACGGTTATGCCGTTAAACTGCATATCGGTTTTGTCCCCTTGTTTTTCATGCAGTTCGATACGGCGTACGACGTTGTCCCCGCTGATGTCGATATGGTTGAAGATTTGTTTCATCACCAGTGTTTTCGGTGTGAGTTGCAGCGTCCATTTTTGCGCCGACCCTTCGAGTTTCAGGTCAAACTGTTTTTCCAGTCCTTGCGTATCGCCGCCGATCAGGTCGAGAAAGAGTTTGATTTGCCTGTTTTGTCCGGGCATTTTTCCGGTATCGGGCATTATCCAGCCTTTACCGTTCCATTGGCTGATGCCGTCTGAACGGACGCGGAGGACGGCGGCAAACGGTTTTTGCATCTGCCAGAGCAGACCGCGTTTGGGCATCAGTACGAATTTTCCGGTTGCAGCCATCGGTTTGGATAGGGATTTCAGATGGCGGTATTGGATAAAGCTGCCTTGGATGTTGTCGGGTTTTTGCAGTATCCGGGTCAGTTCGGCAGTGGAAAATGCCGAGGCGGAAAGGGAGGTTGCGGCAAGGAGTGCGGCAAGCAGGTATTTTTTCATGGTTGTCTGTCGGTGTGGCAATAATGGGTAAAAATGCCGTCTGAAAGCGGACGGCGGTTTATGCGGCTTGAAAAGTCGGATGACTCCGTATGGCTTCGAGCCAGCTTTCCGGCGTTTGGAACTGTGTTTCTCCGGTTTTTAGGGATACTGCCGCCTGCGTGGTCGATGCGCGGGTCAGTTTTTCGCCGGTTTGCTCATCGGACAAAGTGTAGTCGATACGCAGGCAAGTGTCGATTTCGACGATGGCCATATCGATGCGGATGGTTTGTCCGAACCGTGCGGGGCGTATGTATTTCAAGTCCATTTTGACGATGGGCCAGCCGAAGCCGCGCCTGCCCATTTCATCGTAGCCGTAGCCTATGCTTTCAAGGAAGGCGCAGCGTGCGACTTCGAGGTATTTGACGTAGTTGCCGTGCCAGACGATCTGCATCGGATCGACATCGAAAAACGGGACTCGGACGGTGTGGCTGTGGCGGCAGAAAATGTGTTTTTTGTTCATCGGGGATGGTGCTCCGTATGCCAAAAGTCGTAAAAATTGAACCATTGCAGCGGATTCAGACGGCATTCTTCTTCTAAAATGCGGGCGAAATGTTGCGCGGATTTTTTGATTTTTTGCGTGCGTTCCGCCCGCGTCCAATCCGATGTGTCGGTCATAGGGCGAAGTTTCAGGCGGTAGCGTCCGTCTTGTTTGATGCAAAACAGCGCGTTGACCTTGGTTTTCAGCAGCGATGCCAGAATCCACGCACCTTGCGGTATTTCGGTACGGTGTTGCAAAAAATCGACGGTTACGGTTTTTTCGCCCCGGACGGGAATGCGGTCGGCGGCGATTGCCAACCATTCCCCTGCTTCAATACGTCGGCTGAGCGTCATCATCAGCGATGCGTCCAAGTCGCTTACCTGTATCAGTTGGATTTTGTCCGCCCCCGCCTGTTGCAGGGCTTCGTTGAACATTTGTGCGTGGCGGCTGTGTACGAGGACGTTGAGTTTGAAATTCCGGTGGTGGGAAACCAGTGCGCGGCAGATTTCCGTATTGCCCAGGTGCGAACAGGCAAAAATCTGCCCGCGCCCGTTTTGATACATGGCGGCGGTCAGATTGTCGGGGTCTTCGATAATCAAGTCTTCGTAACGTATTTTGCGCTGCCATACGGCAAACCGGTCGCAAACGGCTTCGCCGAATGCCAAAAACTGCGCGAATATGCGGTTTTCAGACGGCATAGCGTCGGGAAAGGTATGCCGCAGGCGGTTTTGGTAGGTATGGAGGTTTTTCCGCGCCCGAGGCGAGGTCAGGTAGAAATACAGGACGACGAACCAAATACACGGTTTCATTAAAAAAGGGGGCAGATAACGGACAATCACCGCCGTCAGCTTGAGGAACAGACGGTTGCCGCGTTCGTTTTGTTCCGCCCAGTGTCGGGACGCGCCGTTCATCGGAATATGCCTTTCAAGATGCGCCAACGCCATTTGAGCATACCGAAAAACAGCCGTGTGTGCATTTGGCTGATAAGGATGTTGTCGGCAAGGGCGCGGAAGTGGGAAATGCCGTCTGCGGCGTAACGGACGGGCGTGGGTATCCACACGGGTTTGATGCCGCGCCAATATAGCCGGATCAGGATTTCGATGTCGAAGTCCATACGGTTGCCGACGTATTCTCCGCGTATGACCGCCAACGCAGGCGGCAACGGATAAAGGCGGAAGCCGCACATACCGTCTTTAATATCGGACGACCAGGTGTGAACCATATTCCAAAAGTCGGTAATCTTGCGCCCGTACAATCGGGATTTGGGCGCGTCGCCGCCGTATTGCGGCTGACCGCAGACGAGGGCTTCGGGATTGAGTTGCGCGGCACGGACGAACTTCGGCACGTCGTCCAAACAGTGTTGGCCGTCGGCGTCGATTTGCAGGACGTGGCTGTATCCCAGCTCCGCCGCCGCCTCGAAACCTGTGCGTACTGCCGCGCCTTTGCCGCCGTTGCTTGTGCGGCGGATGACGCGGATGCCGTCTGAAGCCAGATTTTCTAAAACGGGTATGCAGTCGGGGCGGGAGCAGTCGTCCACGACCAACACGTCCAAACCGCAGGCGCGCAGGCCGTGCGCGACCGTGCCGACGGTTGTCGGGTGGTTGTAATGGGGGATGAGGGCGAGGATGTTCATATTTATATCAAGGTAAGGCTGTAATCTTATTGCCTTTGCGAAGGCGGTTCATCGTTCTTCCCTTGCGGCCGGATCGGGACTGTCCGGCGGCGTGTCGAATACCAGCTTCCCCGAGGCGCAGACGGCATCCTGTTTTCGGATTTTAAACGACAGTTTGTTTTTATCGGCATCGTATCCGAGTTCTACGGAAATGTCGTCATATGGACGGATAAATTGCTGGTATTTCAGGTTTTCGATGCGGATAATGTTTTGCCTGCCGAAGGGGTGCTGTGCGGCGAGTAGGCGCACCCATTCCAATTCGACTGCGCCGGGGACGAGGGGAAAGGTGGAAAAATGTCCGCCGAAATAGGGTAAATCCAGCGGTACGCGGGTTTGGTAGTGCAACCGGTTTCCTTCGGGCGGCAAGGTGTGCCATTGCGGCGCGGCGGGTTCTGCCAATGCCGTCTGAAAGTCCGCTGCGGTAATTTTCCCTTGTCCGTTGCGCGGCAGACGGTCTGCAAAACGCCAGTAGCGCGGCAGGGCGGCCGTGTCTTGCGTTTGGGCAAGGTGTTGCTTGAGTGCGGCGATAACGGCGGTGCGCCCCTGTTCCAGCCACGCCGTGATGCCTTCCGTATCGAGTGCCGCCCAAACGGCAATGCGTCCGTGTTCCGGATGCAGGGCGCAATGTGCGTCGGCAATCCAAGGGTGTTTCAGCAATTCGTGTTCGATTTGGTTGAGCGAAATGCGTTTGTCTGCCAGTTTGATTATCCTGTCCTGCCTGCCCAGCAGGGCAAAACCGTCTTCGTGGGTTTCGATGCAGTCGGCAATGTGCTGCACGCCGCCTGTCCACGGCGAGAATATTTCCACCGATTTGCCGGTATTGCGGACGGCAACATCGGGAAACGGTTGCCATAAGGTTTGTTTCCGGCGTGATGCAATGATGCCGGTTTCCGTACTGCCGTAAACTTCATAAGGGCGTACCGCATATTGTTCCAACAGTGCGGCGGTTTCCGGTGGGAGTTCCCCGCCTGCGGAAACGATGCCGGCCATCCTTCCGTTTAACGCCGCCCAATCCCGATTTTCGCCGAAACGGTTGAGCAGGGCGGGGCTGGCAATCCAGACATTTTGATAATCGGACGGCACGTTCAGGCTTGCCGACAGCAGCAGTTCGGGATAGGCGTTTTGCCTGCGGATCATCGCCCACCCCATCAGCAGCGGAAGCGCGAAGCGGAAGGTTAGTCCGTACATATGTTGCGGCGATACGCTGCCGAGGACGGCGGTTTTGCCGCGTCCGAACGGGATTGCCGAAGCCAGCGCGCGGGCTTCCGATTCGATTTGCGCGGCGGTTTTGACGATTGTTTTGGCTTCCCCGCCGGAGCCTGATGTACGCAAATGCACTTCGGATTCGGGCGGGATGTCCAATGTTTGCGGTATGCGGCTTTCAGACGGCATACCGCCGCAAGGGGTTTGTATTTGCCAAACGCGGATGCCGTCTGAAACAATATCGGTGTCGGTCAGCAGGATTTGTGCGGATTCCGCCCAAGTCAGGTTTCCGGGCGCGGTATTCGGCAGCAGCAGGGCTTTGCCGCCGCTATTCCAAACGGCAAGCAATGCGGCTGTGAACAGCGCGGCATCGTCAAACCACAATGCCGCCGAACGGATGTTGTTTTGCGTTAATTTGAACGACAGGGTGTGTACCGTGCGTATAAAATCGGCGCGGGTCCACAGCGGGTCGAGGGCAATCGGCGTATTGTCGGAGAAGTTGATGTCAAACATTCGGGTCATATGCAGGTAGCCTGAAATACGGAGAACAAGCCTAGTCGTGCTGGCACTGCTCGTAGATTTTATTTTCGGGATAGGTATCTTTGCCCGAAGGGTACCAGCCTTTCTTGCGCACGCAGGCATCTTGCTCACTGTCTCCGCCGCCAATCGGGTCATAGCCGCAGGAAAACATATCGTCGAGCTTTCGCTGTCCATACAGATTCATCTGCCGCAGCATTTCATCACGCTTGGCTCTGCTGGCTTCCGGTGGAGTTTTTTTAGCAGGATAAATTTTGTCTTCGTTGCACAGCTCCCACCAGCCCGACGCATCGGGCGGCACACGAAAGCCGCTGCCGACGTTCAGGCAGCCTGAAAGCAGGACGCAGAGCATAAGGGGCAGTATCGGTTTGTTCATTTGGGGTCTCCTGATTGGGGATGATTGGGATTGGTACGGTGGTTTTGCTGTTCGAGCAAATCATAAACGCTGATACGGTGAATGGTATTAATATCATTTATTCAAAGTGGCAGAACGGAGGGTGTCGTGCCGGATGATAAAACAGTATTGCAGTGCCGCCTTGCCGATGCGTCGGCCGCCGCCGCTTATCGGGAATCCTGTCTGGACGATGCGGACAGGGCGCGCCTGCTGTGTGCACCGAAATTGGCAGGGCGGACGGATTGGCGGGTCAGCCGCTTCCTGAAGCAGCAGGGCGGCAAGATAGGTTCGCTTTCGCACAGCAAAGGGCGGGCGGCGGTTTTGGTCTGCGGCGGCGGCACGGTTTGCGGTGTCGATATTGAAACGGTCCGTCCGCGCAATTTTCAGGCACTTGCCGAATGGGTTTGTTCCCCTGAAGAACGGGTTTTTTTGGCACGTTCCGGTTGGCAGGCAGAGGCTTTTTACCGCCTGTGGTGCATTAAGGAAGCACTGCTCAAAGCCTGCGGTTTGGGTTTTCCGCAAGATATGGCGAAAGTCGGTTATTTGACCGACGGTTCGGCGGTTTACGGTTTGCGTGCGGATGGCGGAACCGGTTGGCACGCCGTCAGCGCAATCTGGTGCGGCGACGCGGTTGTCGCCTGCGTGTGGCGCGGCGCTGCCGAATTGGATTGGCAGTATTGCGGAACGGATGCCGTCCGGACGGTTTGCCATATCGAGCGGATAGGCGGCAAGGAAGTCTGAAAGGGCAGTTTGTTGTTTTATTCCGTTTTAAATCAATATGATGTAATCGGATTGTGCGGCTTTATCCGTTCTTCCAACGTTTGAACACCAGCGAGGTATTCACGCCGCCGAAGGCAAAATTGTTGCTCATCACGTAATCGGTTTGGATTTCACGTCCGCCGCTCAAAATATAGTCCGCCTTGCCGCAGCGCGGATCGATGTCGTTCAAGTTCAGGGTCGGGGCGAACCAGCCGCCGTTCATCATTTCAATCGAGAACCACGCTTCCAGCGCGCCGCACGCGCCGAGCGTGTGCCCCAAATAGCTTTTTTGCGAACTCATCGGCACAAATCCGAACACGGCTTCGGTTGCCAGCGTTTCGGCGATGTCGCCTTTTTCGGTTGCCGTGCCGTGCCCGTTCACATAGCCGATTTTGTCGGGCGTGATGCCCGCGTCTTGCAGCGCGAGTTCCATACATTTCTGCATCGTGTCTTTTTGCGGCTGGGTAACGTGGCTGCCGTCGCTGTTGGCCCCGTAGCCGACGAGTTCGGCGTAAATTTTCGCACCGCGCCGTTTGGCGTGTTCCAATTCTTCCAATACGAAAATCCCCGCACCTTCGCCGATGACCAGCCCGTCGCGGTTCGCGTCGTATGGACGCGGGGTTTTTTCCGGTTCGCCGTTGCAGCGGCTGGCGGCATAAAGCGAGTCGAAAACATAAACTTCGGACGGACAAAATTCTTCGCCGCCGCCCGCCAGCATCATATCGGTCAGACCGTATTTGATGGCTTCGTAGGCATAACCTATGCCTTGGCTGCCGGACGAACACGCGCTCGATGTCGGGATGATGCGTCCTTTCAACCCGAAAAAGATGCCAATATTGGCGGCGGTGGTGTGCGGCATCATACGCACATAGGTGTTGGCGCTGAAGTTGCGCGACGTGCCGGTCAGCAACAATTCGCCCACATCGCCGATGTCTTTGGTGCTGCCGCTGGAAGAGCCGCAGGCAACGCCCATCCGTCCGTCGGTAATGCTTTCGTCCCCGAGCAAACCGGCATCCGCCAGCGCCTGCTCCGCCGCATCGACGCACAAATACGACACGCGCCCCATACTTCTGAGCTGCTTGCGCGTCCAATGTTTCGGCGGCGCGTAATTTTCAATCGGCGCACCCAGTTGCGCTTCCAATTCGGGGAAACGTTCGTGCCAATCCATATATTTGACGGCGTTTTTTTCGGCTTTGAATGCTGCCTGTATGCTTTGCCAATCCCGGCCGAAGGCGGTAATGCCGCCTATGCCTGTTACTGCGACCCTTCTGGTATTCAACACAAACCTCCGTTCACCGCAATCACCTGGCGCGTGATATACGCCGCTTTTTCATCCATCAGGAAACGCACCGCGTGCGCCACTTCTTCGGGCAGTCCCATACGCGCGGTGGGGATGGCTTTCAAAATTTCTTCGACAGGTACGTTTTCATCGATAATATCGGTATCGATGAGACCCGGCGCGACACAGTTGACGGTGATTTTGCGTTTCGCCAGTTCGACCGCCAAGGCCTTTGCCGCGCCGATAATGCCCGCTTTTGACGCGCTGTAATTGACCTGCCCGCGGTTGCCCGTCAAACCGGATACCGATGCCATGCACACAATCCGTCCGGCTTTGCGGCGGCGTATCATCGGCATAACCAGCGGATGCAATACATTGTAAAAACCGTCCAAATTAGTCCGCAGCACCACATCCCAATCGTCGTTTGAAAACGCGGGGAAGGCATTGTCGCGCGTCAGTCCGGCGTTCAACACCACGCCGTAATACGCGCCGTTTGCTTCGATGTCGGCGGTCAGAATCTCGCGGCAGGCTTCGCGGTCGGACACGTCAAACTGCAACACGCGCGCATTTCTGCCCAAAGAGCGGATTTCTTCCGCTACGGCTTCGGCTTCATCGCGGCGGCTGCGGCAATGGACGGCGATATCAAAGCCGTCTTCTGCCAAACCGAGTGCGGCGGCTTTGCCTATGCCTCTGTTTGAACCGGTAATCAGGACGGTTTCGGTCATCATTGTTCTCCGTATGTGTGTGCCTGTTCAGACGGCATTAAGTTGTTCCGACAGGGTGTTCGGGGCTGTACACGTTGAGTGAGGCGCGCGCCAAAATGCCGTCTGAAGGGAGTGTTCCGGACGAAGTTTCCGGCGCGTCTGTCCAACGCAGTTCGCAGTCGAACACGCCCATTCCCCCGACATCCTGAATAGACATATGCGCCGTTGCCAACAGATGCGTGCCGACAGGGACGGATTGGGCGAAGATTTCAAGTTTGCGCGTGCCGAGCAGGAAGCCGAGCCGAACCGGTTGCGCATTTTTTCGGGCTTGGATACCGGCATACGCGCCGACAGCCTGTGCCATCAGTTCGATAAATGCCGTGTAGGGCAGTATGCCGCCGGCCAGCAGGATGTGGTCGGGTTTTATCTGCGCCCCTGCTTCGACAAAATCATCGCCGTATCGGGTAATGCGGTCTATCAGAACCATACGCCCGCTGTGCGGCAGCAGGGAGGCGGTGTCGGTAATCGGGCATTCTGGCAGTGTGTCCATATATTGCGGCGGCAGGCTGGCAAATACCGGCATTATAATGATAAATGTAAATTCAGGCTAATTCTGGCGGTTTGCCGAGGGGCGGCGTTGTCGGAGAAAGGGGCAGAAATGCGTTTGAATTTCGGCATTGTCAGGGGGATAGGCTTTGGTTAGAATGCGGCACAGTGTAAATTTTTGAAAGAAACTATGCCGCCGATTATTTGCCGGTTCCACTTCGACATCGCCGACTGGCGGGTTTCGGGCAGCAAAATGCGCGATATGGCGCAGTGGGCAAAATGGGCGGAATGTCCGGATTTTGCCGACGGTTTGCCCGATGTCAGGCTGGAATTGCCGTTCCTGCCCGCTATGCAGCGCCGCCGTTTGAGTAAGGCGGCGCGTCTGGTATGCGACGCGGCTTGGGACATTGCCTCCGCCCATCCCGGCAGTCCGGTAGTTTATGCCTCGCACGACGGGGAAATGGGGCGCAGTTTCGATTTGTGGTTGGAACTGTTGAAATCGCATACCGTGTCGCCGACTTCGTTCGGTTTGTCGGTGCACAATGCAACGGCGGGACAATGGTCGATATTGCGTCAGGATATGAGCGAGCAGACGGCATTGGCTGTGTGTGCCGACGGTGTGGAAACGGCTTTGGCGGAAGCGGTGTCTCTGTTGGAAGAGGGATGCGGGTCGGTTTTGGTTTTGGCGGCGGACGATCCGCTGCCGGAAGGATATGCCGTATCGGCGACTCGCGCGCCGTTTGCTTATGCTTTGGCGATGGTTCTGACCAAAGGGACGCGTTACAGCCTGACTTTGTCTGCTTCGGACGATATGCCGTCTGAAACCGGTATGCTGTCCGAGGCATATTGGAGCGGTTTGGAATGGGTGCGTTTTCTGTTGAACGGCAGTCGGGAATGCCGCCGGGTATACCGCAATCGTGAATGGCTGTGGCAGCGGAATGGATAAATTGGATTATTGCCGCCGTTTTGCGGCGACTTGGTTAGGATTTGTGATTTTCGGTGTCGGCGGCATTATGATGAAATTGGTTTTGCTGCCTTACACTTTAAACGGCACTTCAAGGTCTGTCGCCCGCCAATTGGCGGCGCGCCGGATTATCGGAACATCTTGGCGTTTGTTCGTTGCTTATCTGAAATGGTCGGGCGTGTTGGAGGTATCGTTCAGGGGTATTGAAAAACTCAACCGCCCGGGCCAGTTGATTTTGGCAAACCATCCGTCTTTGCTGGATGTGGTGCTGCTTGTCGGCCATGTGCCCGAAATGAATTGTATCGTGAAAAAAGATTTGCAGCACAATCCGGCAATGAGCAGCCAGATTAAAGGTGCGGGCTATATTCCGAACGAAGAGTCGGAAGCAATGCTGGAAACAGTAAAGGCGGTTTTTGACAGCGGGCAGAGCCTGCTGGTGTTCCCCGAGGGAACGAGGACGGGCTGGGACGGACGGGTAAAAATGCACCGAGGCGCGGTTTCTTTGGGACTACGCTATGCTGAAGTGATTACGCCCGTGTGTATCAAAATGAATCCGCCCAATTTTAAAAAGGGGCAGCCGTGGTACCGCATCCCCCCGAAAAGGATACGGTATGAAATTACTGTCGGAGACGACATCCTCCCCCAAGACTGGCTCGCCGAGAAACCGTTGCCGATTGCGGCGCGGCGGCTGAATGAATATCTACAGGACTATTTTACAAGGAAAACCATATGAACGACTTGGAAAACCAAATCAAACAACTGATTATCGACAGTTTGGCTTTGGAGGATATAACCGCCGCCGACATCGGTAGCGAAGACGCGCTGTTCGGCGACGGAGGGCTGGGGCTGGATTCCGTCGATGCGCTGGAATTGGGCTTGGCGGTGCAAAAACATTTCGGTTTCCGATTGGACGGCGAGCAGGAGAACTTGCGCGAACATTTTGCCAATGTCAAAACACTCGCCGCCTTTGTCAAAAGCCGCCAAGCATAAGGATGAAACATATGACCGAACAAGAAATCTACCGGTTGTTGCGCGATACCCTGACCGAGTTGTTTGAAATCGAACCGGAACGGATTACGCCCGATACCAACCTTTACGAAGATTTGGAAATCGACAGCATCGATGCCATCGACCTGATTGACCGCATCAAACGTGAAACCGGCCGCAAGCTGCAGGCTGAAGATTTCCGCAATGTCCGCACCGTCAACGATGTGGTACAGGCGGTATTGAAGATTCAGGCTGGCTAATTGGGTATTTCTAATTATTTTTCAGACGGCATATTATTATCGGATGCCGTCTGAAAACATTTGTGCGGATTCAAAATGAAACCCGGTTTTTTCGGACATATTTTTCTGACCGTATTAAGCATTGCCTATCCGGCTTTATGGTATTACGGCAGGGAGGCGGGCTGGTTTGTTTGGCTGGCGGCGGCGATGTGCGGGTTGTGGCTGCTGCGCGCCCTGACTGCCAAATTGCCCCAACAGCGTTATACGGCTTTGTTTATTACACTGTTTTTTGCCGCAGTATTGGTGTTCGGGCGGCGCGATTCAATGTATTGGTATCCCGTCCTCGTCAATCTGATGATGTTGGCGGTGTTCGGCGGAAGCCTGTTTGCCGGGCAGACGGTGATTGAAAAACTTGCGCGGCTGCAACAGCCCGACCTACCTGAAAAAGCCGTGCGCTATACCCGCCGGGTGACGCAGGTTTGGTGCGTGTTTTTTATAATCAACGGGACACTTGCCGCTTTGTTGGCGCGGTTGGGGCGATATGATTGGTGGGCGGTTTATACCGGCGTGATTGCCTATGTATTGATGGGGATGCTGTTTGCCGGAGAATGGCTTTACCGCAAACTCGTTTTGAAAGTCTGAAACCTTATGCACATTTGCACTTCCTGCGGCGAAAACCACGAAGAAATGCCCGCAATCGGCTTTACCGTCCCCGATTCCTATAAGCAACTCAGTGAAGAAGAACGCATTGCTTATCAAGCGGAATGCGATTCTGATTTCTGCATCATCCGCTATCCCGCCCAAACCGACCGTTTTATCCGCGCGGTGCTGCCGATCCCGATTATCGGTCATGAGGAAACGCTGGAATACGGCGTGTGGGTATCCGTCAGCGAAAAGAGTTTTAACGACTATCAAAGCCGCTTTCACGACAATCCGGAAAACGTCGTTTATTTCGGTATGATCTGCAACCGGCTGCCCCCTTATGAAACCGACACCTTCGGTCTGCACTGCAATGTCGTTACCCAGTCTAATAACCAACGCCCCCTGCTGCAACTTCATCAAAGCGGCGGACATCCGCTGGTACGCGACTTTTATCACGGCATAGGATATGCCGAAGCACAGGCAAGGATAAGGGCGGTATCCGAATCGGATTGTTTAGGATAAACGGACAAAAAGGATAAATATGAAATACAAAGACCTGCGCGACTTCATTGCCATGCTCGAGCAGCAGGGCAAACTCAAGCGCGTCGCGCATCCCGTTTCCCCGCATTTGGAAATGACCGAAATCGCCGACCGCGTGCTGCGTGCCGAAGGGCCGGCGTTGCTGTTTGAACACCCGATTAAGCCCGACGGTACGCGCTACGATTATCCCGTGTTGGCGAACCTGTTCGGCACGCCTGAACGTGTGGCGATGGGTATGGGCGCGGACAGCGTGTCCAAGTTGCGCGAAATCGGGCAGACGCTGGCGTATTTGAAAGAACCCGAACCGCCCAAAGGCATCAAAGACGCGTTTTCCAAACTGCCATTGCTGAAAGACATTTGGAGTATGGCGCCGAACGTAGTGAAAAACGCGCCGTGTCAGGAAATCGTGTGGGAAGGCGAAGACGTTGATTTGTATAAACTTCCAATTCAGCATTGCTGGCCGGAAGACGTTGCGCCGCTGGTAACGTGGGGCTTGACCGTTACGCGCGGGCCGCACAAAAAACGCCAGAACTTAGGCATTTACCGCCAACAATTAATCGGCAAAAACAAGCTGATTATGCGTTGGCTGTCGCATCGCGGCGGTGCGCTGGATTATCAGGAATTCCGCAAACTTAATCCCGGTACGCCGTATCCCGTCGCTGTCGTGCTTGGCTGCGACCCTGCCACCATTTTGGGTGCGGTAACGCCCGTTCCCGATACCTTGAGCGAATACCAGTTTGCCGGACTGCTGCGCGGTTCGCGGACGGAACTGGTGAAATGTATCGGCAACGATTTGCAAGTGCCCGCCCGTGCCGAAATCGTACTGGAAGGCGTCATTCATCCGAACGAAACCGCGTTGGAAGGCCCATACGGCGACCACACGGGCTATTACAACGAGCAGGATCATTTCCCCGTGTTTACGGTCGAACGCATCACCATGCGCGAAAACCCGATTTACCACTCCACCTACACGGGCAAACCGCCTGATGAACCTGCCGTTTTGGGCGTGGCGTTGAACGAAGTGTTCGTACCGCTTTTGCAAAAGCAGTTCCCCGAAATCACCGATTTCTACCTGCCGCCCGAAGGCTGCTCCTACCGCATGGCGGTGGTCAGCATGAAAAAACAGTACGCCGGACACGCCAAGCGCGTGATGATGGGCTGCTGGTCGTTCCTGCGCCAGTTTATGTACACCAAATTCATCATCGTGGTGGATGACGATGTGGACGTGCGCGACTGGAAAGAAGTCATCTGGGCGGTAACCACACGCATGGACCCTGTACGCGATACCGTTTTAGTGGAAAACACGCCCATCGATTATCTTGACTTCGCCAGCCCCGTCAGCGGACTCGGCGGCAAAATGGGTTTGGATGCGACCAACAAGTGGCCGGGCGAAACCGACCGCGAATGGGGACGGGTAATCAAAAAAGACCCTGCGGTTACGGCTAAGATTGATGGGATTTGGGAGGAACTCGGCTTATAGTAGATTCAAATAGATTTCTCGTGTCGTCATTCCCGCGCTGGTGGAAATGACGATAATTGAGCATTTTTTATTTTAAATCAATATATTGAAAGTTAGTTTGATACGCAATGCCGCCCTACGGTTGCAGGGCGGCATTGCTATGCCGCCGTTTGGATTTTCAGACGGCATTTGTGTGTTGCCTGTGTGGTTTTGTGTTGGGATGGCAATTTCGAGGCAGCCGATGCCGTCTGAAAGGCGATTGTCTGGCGGGACAGGCGCGTTCTGTTTGTCTGTTTGGAAACGGTTGGGAAAGGCGTATGTCGGCGGATTTGTTGGGCGTAGTGGCTGGGCTTTTTGCGGCAAGCTGCGATTTTGTCCGTTACGGATTACGGCGGCTGAAAATCCTGTACCGCGCCTGGAAACGAGGCGGCTGGCGGAATGTGCGGCGCGTGTCGCTGCGGCGGAAGATGGTGGTCTCGGCATGGTCGGTGTTCGCCGCACTGCTTGCGGCGGCGTTGATATCCGGCCGGTGGCTGGTTTTTTGTCGGTTGGGCCGGTTTTTAGGATGGCATGAGGAGAAGACACATGGACGAACTGTTCAAATGGGCGGTCAGGATTTTGGCGGAGGTGGCGGACTGGATACTCGAGCTGATGTGTTCGGCATTCCCGTTTGCGGAACCAAGCCGTTTTTTCCATCGGACCGCACGTATCGTTGTGCCGGTTTTGAGCTTGGGTCTGTTTCGTGTCGAAGATTATGGAAACACGGAATGTTTGGACTGGCGGACGTTTTCTGCCGATATGGGCGAATCGATAGGCGGTTGGTTTTGGTTCGCGTTCTGGCTTGCCTTTTCAGTATGGGCAGCCTATGCCCTGTCGTGAAATATAGTGGATTAACAAAAACCAGTACAGCGTTGCCTCGCCTTAGCTCAAAGAGAACGATTCTCTAAGGTGCTCAAGCACCAAGTGAATCGGTTCCGTACTATTTGTACTGTCTGCGGCTTCGTCGCCTTGTCCTGATTTTTGTTAATCCACTATATAACCGACATACTTTGTTTTTGATGCGGCAACGAAAAATCGCTGCGGGTTGACGAAAATACAAATGGCGGCATTGCCAGCCGACACCAAGCCAAACAGATATGGGGCTTGTATTTCCGATGTGGTACGGTCGGTCGGAAAAGTCATGCCGTCTGAAGCGCGGGGACGTTTCAGACGGCATTTTTGTACGCAGGGTATTTACGGTTCTTTAGGTTTGAGCCACTGCCATTGTTCCAGCAGGGTGTCTTCGAGGATTTTCTGTTTCTCTTTGCGCGAATTGATGCCGCCGGTCAGCCTGCCGTAATCGACGGTAATGGACGGCTTGTCCACGGTACCGGTGATTTTCAGGGGAATCGGTTTGTTTTTCGGATGGACGGCGTTGCGGATAAGGACATCTTCAGACAATTCCTGCGTATCCAGATTGGTATAGCCGTTGCCGGTAACGTGAAGGCTGTCGGAGAAGAGTTCGGTATCGACGTGGCGGCTGATGCCGTCTGAAATTTCGCTGTTGAGCGTGAATCGGTGGAAGGGTGTGCTGGGTGCGGCATTGTCGGCAGTTTTGCCCGAAATGCCGTTTTTCAGGATATTGTCCATGTCGATACCGTGCCACGCGCCGTTGGAAATATTCAGCGACAGGCTGCCCTGAAGCGAGCGGATAAGCTCTTTTCGGGTTTCGCCGCTCGCGGTCAGGTCGATGACCGCATCGCCGTTGCCACTGAAGCTGTGGAAGCCGAACAGGTCTTGCAGCAGCGGTTGGATTTGGATGTTGCTTGCATTCTGTTGCAGGCGGTAAGTGGCGGGGCGAGTGTTGGCGATGCTGATGCCGCCTTCGGTATGGCCGCCGTAAAGCCCTGACTTGAAACGGCTGAGCGCGATATGGCCTTTGTCGGCGTGGAGGTAGGTTTCCATATCGTCCAGTTGCAGGCCGGGAAGTTGGACATTGCCGATTTTAAGGTGGGCCTCGATATCTCCGGACAGCCTGCCGAGAGTGTCGGGAAATATTTTGCCGTTTTGTTGCCGCACGTCGTCAAGATAGGGGGTCAGGTTCAATTTTTGCAGTGCGACGGCGGCTTCCAGGTGAGGTGCGTCTTCATGTGTGTATCTGAATTTCGCGGCAACGGTTTGGCGGTCGAACGAACCGTTGAGTTCGGCATGCCACTGATGAAGGTTTTTTATGGACATCGAACCGTCGAGCCGGCTGATGAAACGGGGTTGCGGCAGGCGGTTGACGGTATCCTGAAGGGTTGATACATGCAGGCGCGGTGCCTCCAGACCGTTATTCCGGCTCCAAACCAATGGCGAGCCGAGGGAAAAGTTGGTTTGAAGGCGGGGTGTTTTGACGTTGCCGGAGATTTCGGCGTTGCCGATGTTGCCGATGCCGGGATGGAGGTCGGCCCTATCGAGTTTGAACGATCCGCCCCACTGGGAATTTTCGCCGGCAGCGGTAAATGTCCCGTTGGCGGTTTCAATTTTGATGCCGTTGTTCCTGAGTGCCAGCGTAGGGATTTGGGCGGTCAGGTGGAGGTTGTGGAAGGCGGTGTCGGCACGCAGGGCGAGGTCGGCGGCATCCGCCCCGCCGGCATTGAAGCGGATCGTGGGGCTGCCGGTGGTGGAAACGGCAATGCGGTGTCCGTTTAGGGCGGTCTCGGCTTCGAAATGGAACGGTGAGATTTCGGGCGTGCCGATGCCGTCTGAAAGGAACAGCCCCCTGCTTTTCCACGGGACGGACAGCTTCCCCCAAACCAGTATGCCCGAACTTTCAAACTGCTGCCCCGACGAATCGGGGGATTGCAGGTTGAGGCGGACTTCCTTCAGGGTAAGCCGGTCTTGCGGCAAGTCGAGGTGGACGGTGCTGTTTTCGATAATGATGCGGTTTACCGAGGCTTTGCGTTTTGGGTTGTCGATTAGGTCTTGGATGTTCCAAACGCCTTTCCCGTCGCGCGTCAGAGCAAGTTCCGCACCCGAAACCACCCATTTTTCAACCTGTATCTGATCCGACCACAGATTTTTCCAGCTCAATCCGATTTTGGTTTCTTTGATGGAAACGGCAGTCCGGTCGCCGCCGGGTTCGGTAATGGTCAGGTTTTTCAGGATGACGGTCGGCCGGGGCAGAAGCCTGCGCTGTATATCCGCATCAAACGAGATTTTCCGGTGCGTATGGGCAATGCTTTGTTGGAGGCGGCTTCGGATGTTTTCGGGTGTGAAGATGCGATATACGGAAGCGTGCAGCCCGATTGCTGCCAAAAGCAGTATCGTCAGCACGGCTACCGCATATTTCAGACGGTATTTGTGGAAGACCGATAATAAATCCATAGCCTGAAAAGTCTGTAAAACACGCCACAGTATAACACGGCTTGTAGAAATCCTATTTTGTGCGGGCGGATTATCTTGTATAAAGGGGTAATGTCCATAAGCAGGCATACCGCCGGATCAGGTATCGCGGGTGTTGCCGCGTTTGCAGGGGCAGTGTATGTTTCATACGGCGGCGGATTCTGCAAGATACTTTTTTGAAATGCCGATGCCGTCTGAAACGGACAAGTTTTGTTCGGACGGTATATAATTTGCTTTTTATTCCGGAGGCACGGATATGGTCGGATGCGTTTGGCAGGCAGGACGGTTTGAAATCGGTTTGGACAAACCGAAAATCATGGGTATCGTGAATCTCACGCCCAATTCTTTTTCCGACGGCGGCGCGTATTCGCAAAACGCCCAAACAGCTTTGGCGCATGCCGAACGGCTTTTGAAAGAGGGTGCGGATATTCTCGACATCGGCGGCGAATCGACGCGGCTGGGTGCGGATTATGTTCCGCCTGAAGAAGAATGGGCGCGGGTTGAGCCTGTATTGGCGGAAGTGGCGGGGTGGGGCGTTCCCGTCAGTTTGGACACGCGCCGTACGGTGGTTATGGAAAAAGCGTTGGCACTTGGCGGCATCGATATTATTAACGATGTGGCGGCGTTGACCGACGAAGGCGCGGTCGAATTGCTGGCGCGCCAGACGGACACGGGCATCTGCCTGATGCACATGCAGGGTTTGCCTGAAAACATGCAGATTAATCCGAAATATCAGGATGTTGTCGGCGAAGTGGCAAGGTATTTGAAGGCGCGGGCGGCGGAATGTGTCGCGGCAGGCATCGCACCGCAACGCATCACACTCGACCCCGGTTTCGGCTCCGGCTTCGGCAAAACCTTGCAACACAATATCGCGCTGATGCGGCATTTGCCCGAATTGATGGCGGAAACCGGTTTGCCGCTGCTGGTCGGCGTGTCGCGCAAGAGCACGATAGGCGAGCTGACCGGCGAGGCAAATGCGGCGGAACGCGTACACGGCAGCGTGGCGGCGGCGCTGGCTTCCGTGGCGCGCGGCGCGCAAATCGTGCGGGTGCATGATGTGAAGGCGACGGCGGATGCGTTGAAGGTGTGGGAAGCGTTGGGCATCAATCTGTAAACAGCGGTTCGCATACTTTATGCCGTCTGAAAAGGGCGGGGCGGCTTCAGACGGCATCAACGGTGCAGACAGCAAGGCACAAACTGACTGTATAATCTCGGACAACGGTTCACATGCTCGGAGCAAATGATGGCAAAAAAATATTTCGGCACGGACGGCGTGCGCGGCGAAGTCGGGCAGTTTCCGATTACGCCCGATTTTGTATTGAAACTCGGCTATGCGGCGGGTCAGGTCTTGGTTCAGCACGACACCGGCCAGAAACCGACCGTTTTAATCGGCAAGGATACGCGGATTTCCGGCTATATGCTGGAGGCCGCTTTGGTGGCGGGTTTTACCGCCGCAGGTGTCAACGTTATCCAAACCGGTCCGCTGCCCACGCCCGGCGTGGCTTATCTGACCCGTGCGCTGCGCCTGTCCGCCGGTGTGATGATTTCCGCGTCGCATAATGCCTATTCCGACAACGGCATCAAATTCTTTGCCGAAGGCGGCGTGAAACTTTCCGATGAAGTCGAGTTGGAAATCGAAGCCAAAATCGACGAAGAAATGAAAACCCAGCCTTCTGCACGCCTAGGTCGCGCACGCCGCATCAGCGGTGCGGACGACCGCTATATCGAATTTTGCAAATCCACCTTCCCCAGTCATTCCGACCTTCGGGGTTTGAAGTTGGTTATCGATACCGCCAACGGCGCGGGGTACGGTGTCGCACCCAAGGTGTTTCACGAACTGGGCGCACAGGTCGTCAGCATCGGCGACGAACCCAACGGCTACAATATCAATGAAAAATGCGGTGCGACTTATACCAAGACACTCCAGGCAGCCGTTTTACAGCATGAAGCCGACTACGGCATCGCCTTAGACGGCGACGGCGACCGCCTGATGATGGTCGATAAAAACGGTAAGGTTTACGACGGCGACAGCCTGATTTACGTCATCGCCAAAGCCCGCGCCCGAGAAGGTATCAACATCGGCGGCGTGGTCGGCACGGTTATGACCAATATGGCGATGGAAATCGCCCTGAAAGAGCAGGGCGTCGATTTCTGCCGCGCCAAAGTCGGCGACCGCTATGTGTTGGAACAGCTGAACCAACGCGGCTGGCTCATCGGCGGCGAAGCCAGCGGCCATATTTTGTGCATGGACAAACACAACACCGGCGACGGCATTATTTCCGCGCTGCAAGTTTTGGCGGCGCTGAAAACGCTGAACCAAGACCTCGCCACCGTTTGCGCCGACTGGCAGCCGTATCCGCAAACGATGATTAATGTGCGCATCCAAAAAGGACAGAACTGGCAGGAAGCCTCAAAAGGCGTATTGGCGGAAGTGGAAAAGGAACTTGAAGGCAAAGGAAGGGTTGTATTGCGCGCTTCGGGAACCGAACCCGTCGTGCGCGTGATGGTGGAGGCGCGTCAGGCGGATTGGGCGCGCGAAGGGGCGGAACGCATTGCTGCCGCCATCGGCGGCATTTAGGCAAAATCAGGCAAAACCGTTTCAACAGCGGCGGTTTTCCTGTTTAAATGCCGTCTGAACGTCTGGCGGGGGCGCGAATCTGCCCCCTGCCGCTTTCAGACGGCATAATCTTTGATAGAATGCCGTTTCGCGCAGAAAATGTTTCGGCTTGTTCTGACTTTTTATCTCCGACAATGGAATATCCGCTATGTTTGCCCTTTTGGAAGCCTTTTTTGTCGAATACGGCTACGCGGCCGTGTTTTTCGTTCTGGTCATCTGCGGTTTCGGCGTGCCGATTCCCGAAGATTTGACCTTGGTAACGGGCGGCGTGATTTCGGGTATGGGTTATACCAATCCGCATATTATGTTTGCGGTCGGTATGCTCGGCGTGTTGGCGGGCGACGGCGTGATGTTTGCCGCCGGACGCATCTGGGGGCAGAAAATCCTCAAGTTCAAACCGATTGCGCGCGTGATGACCCCGAAACGCTATGGGCAGGTTCAGGAAAAATTCGACAAATACGGCAACTGGGTTCTGTTTGTCGCTCGCTTTCTGCCGGGTTTGCGGACTGCCGTTTTCGTTACCGCCGGCATCAGCCGCAAAGTATCGTATCTGCGCTTTCTGATTATGGACGGGCTTGCCGCGCTGATTTCCGTGCCCGTTTGGATTTATCTGGGCGAATACGGTGCGCACAACATCGATTGGCTGATGGCGAAAATGCACAGCCTGCAATCGGGTATTTTTGTTATCTTGGGTATAGGTGCGGCCGTTGTCGCTTGGATCTGGTGGAAAAAACGCCAACGTATCCAGTTTTACCGCAGCAAATTGAAAGAAAAGCGGGCGCAACGCAAAGCCGCCAAGGCAGCCAAAAAAGCCGCGCAAAGCAAACAATAAAATCAAGCACCTAAATAGCTTGCCGATATTCAATAGTTTCCGTATTTTTTAATCCACAAAGCGGTATCTTCCGTGTTGGGAACCTCACAAGGGATTCAAGCTTGTTGTGACTCTCCTATTTCGTGAATAAAATCCACTTGGGAAATCAAATATTGACAGCCCTTGGGTGCTTTTTCATTTGAAGGCCGTCTGAAAACCGTCCGCGCCGCCAAATTGCCAGTCTGTCCGAAATATAGTTAAATAAGCCGTATCATTATTTTCAGACGACCCGATGATGTCCATGAAACAAAAAATCTTCGTCCTCTACACAGGCGGCACCATAGGCATGACCCAAAGCAGCGAAGGCCTGCGCCCCGATACCGCACTGGTCAGCCAGGCCCTTTCCCCCTTTTCAGACGGCCTCGATTTCGAGTGGCACGTCTGCAATCCCTTGATTGATTCCTCCTCCGTCACCCTGCAACACTGGCGCGGTTGGCTGGACATCATTGCCGCCAAACTCCCTTCATGCGACGGCATCCTGATACTGCACGGCACGGACAGCATGGCGTACACCGCCAACCTCCTCTCGCTCGCCCTGCAAGGCTTGGGCAAGCCGATTGTCCTGACTGGTTCCCAATGGCCTTACGCCGCCGAAAACAGCGATGCCCCGCGCAACCTTTCCACCGCCGTTGCCGCTTTCAGCCTCAAGCTCAAACAAACCGTCATCGCGTTTGACGGCAAACTGTATCCCGCCGTCGGCAGCAGCAAAGTCAGCACCGAAACCGCCGCAGGCTTCGACAATCCGCATTTCGGCGCGCTTGCCGAATGGGACGAAACCCGGGGTTGGCACAATCTCCGTATTCCGTCCCAAGACGCAGCAGCCGTTTCAGACGGCCTCAAAATCCGCTATCCCGATCCTCAGGCAAAAATCGCCGTCCGCACGCTTATCCCCGGCTTTGCCGTCCAAGAACTTGCCGACGGACTCGGACAGCTTTCCGCCCAAGCCCTTATCCTGCAAAGCTACGGACACGGCAACACGCCCGCAGACGAAGGTTTTATCCGCGCCGTGCAAGATTTTACGCAGCAAGGCAAATTGTTGCTCAACATCAGCCAAGTCCGACAAGGCAGAACTGCCGCCGTTTACGCGCAAGGCAATGCGTTCCGCAACTCGGGCATCATCAACGGCGGCAAATGCAACCTCGAAACCGCCGCCGCGCTTATGACCCTCGCCGTATCGCAAGGCTGGGGTAAGGAAGATGTTTACAAAGAATTGGTAAGACTAAAGTTAGTGTGAAATCGAAATGAACTTCACCGATACCCATTGCCACCTTGCCGATCCCGCCTTACGCGAAAACCTGACGCACGTTTTGACCGCAGCACGGGAGGCTGGAGTAGGGCGGTTTATCGTTCCCGCGACGCGCCCGCAGGATTGGCAAAGCGTGGCGGAACTGTCGGAAATGCCGTCCGAACACGGTATCCGGGTTGCCTTCGGTATCCATCCTTGGTTTTCAGACGGCATTGAGGAACAGGATTTTGCCGGTTTGGAAGCCGTATTGGCGCGTTACCCCCGAGCGTGGGTCGGCGAAATCGGTTTGGATTTTTACGGCAAAACCCAAACGCCGCCACAGCGCGAACGGCAAATCCAAGTCTTCAGCCGCCAGCTTGAAATCGCGCAAACCCTGCGTCGGCGCGTGATTATCCATAATCTCAAAGCCACTGCCGACATCGCCGCCGCCGTCAGACAGACAGGTTTTTCCTGTGGCGGCATCGTCCACGCCTTTTCGGGCAGCATTGAAGAAGCGCGCGTGTTGGTCGGGCTCGGTTTCAAAATCGGCATCGGTTCGCTGCTGCTCAATCCGAACGCGCGTAAAGTGCGCGATACGCTTAAAGCCTTGAACGACGGGGATTTCGTATTGGAAACGGATAGCCCGTTTATGCTGAAAAAGGAGATTAATACGCCTGTCAATATTCCGAGTATTGCAAAGATTGCTGCGGAAATCCGCGGAACCTGTGTAGAAGAGGTTGCCAAGGTAACGGAGCGCAATGCCGATGCCCTGTTGGGACGGTAGGTTATCCATCTAAGATTATCTTTTTGAATATCCGGAAAACCTATTATAATAATCCAGTGTTGATGCCGTCTGAACATTCAGGCGGCGTTTGTTATGGAAGAATTATGAAGACGTCTATCTTAGAAAAACTACAACAACTCAGCGACCGACTGGAAGAAGTCACCCACCTCCTCGGACAACCCGAAGCCACGTCCGACATGGACAACTACCGCAAACTCACGCGCGAACACGCCGAACTGACCCCCGTCGTCGAAGTATTCCAAAACTATCGGCTTGCCCAAAGCGACTTGGCGGATGCCGAAGAAATGCTGTCCGACCCCGAAATGAAAGACTTTGCCGCCGAAGAAATCGAAGCGGCAAAAGCCAAAATCAACACACTCGATACCGAACTGCAAAAACTGCTGCTGCCCAAAGATGCCGACGACGACAAAAACATCTTCATCGAAATACGCGCCGGAACGGGCGGCGACGAAGCCGCGCTGTTTGCCGGCGATTTGCTGCGTATGTACAGCCGCTACGCCGAACGCAACCGCTGGCAGGTCGAAATTGTGTCCGCCAACGAAAGCGAGTTGGGCGGTTATAAAGAAGTCATCGCCCGTATTGTCGGACTCGGTGCGTACAGCCGTCTGAAATTCGAATCGGGTGGCCACCGCGTACAGCGCGTCCCTGCAACCGAAAGCCAAGGCCGTATTCACACTTCAGCCTGTACCGTCGCCGTCATGCCTGAAGCGGACGAACTGGAAGACATCGAATTGAACCCCGCCGACTTGCGCATCGACACCTTCCGCGCATCCGGCGCGGGCGGTCAGCACATCAACAAAACCGACTCCGCCGTCCGCATCACCCACCTGCCCACCGGCATGGTGGTCGAATGCCAAGACGGTCGCAGCCAACACGCCAACAAGGCGCAGGCGATGAAAGTCCTCGCCGCCCGCCTGAACGACGCGCAAAAACGCGAAGCCCAAGCCAAAGAAGCCGCCGAACGCAAATCCCTCATCGGCAGCGGCGACCGCAGCGAACGCATCCGCACCTACAACTATCCCCAAGGCAGGGTAACAGACCACCGCATCAACCTTACCCTGCACAAGCTGGATTTTGTCATGGACGGCGACTTGGAAGAAATCACCGATGCCCTGATTGCCGAGCATCAGGCGGAGCTTCTGGCGGCGATGGGCGATTGAGTTTTGTGTTTTGAAATGGAAATGCCGTCTGAAATCCAAGTTTCAGACGGCATTTTGCGTCTGCCGTGCCATGCAATCAATTTTAATCCGCCATATTCTACTGATTTGTTTGAATTCAGTGTATTATGCCGTTTCTCAACCATAGGCGACAACTGGACATATTGATGAAGATTGCGATTTACGGTACGAAAAGCTATGACCGCGAACATTTTACCCGCGCCAACCG
Organism: Neisseria uirgultaei; assembly: GCF_962719845.1. GTDB lineage: Bacteria > Pseudomonadota > Gammaproteobacteria > Burkholderiales > Neisseriaceae > Neisseria > Neisseria bergeri. The sequence goes on from NZ_CAUIYF010000010.1 coordinate 40,270, forward strand.
GCATTTCGGCTTCGAGCTGGAGTTTTTTGATTTTATGCTGGATGTAAAAACGGCGAAAATGGCGGAAGGCGCGGAGGCGGTCTGTATTTTTGTGAACGACGACGGCAGCCGGCCCGTGTTGGAAAAATTGGCGCAAATTGGCGTGAAAACTGTGGCGTTGCGTTGTGCCGGCTTCAATAATGTGGATTTGAAGGCGGCTGAAGAATTGGGCTTGAAAGTCGTGCGCGTTCCCGCCTATTCGCCCGAATCGGTTGCAGAACATACCGTGGGGCTGATGCTGACCTTGAACCGCCATATCCACAAAGCCTACCAGCGTACCCGCGATGCCAATTTTTCTTTGGAAGGGCTGACCGGTTTCAATATGTATGGCAAAACGGCGGGCGTTATCGGCACGGGGAAAATCGGTATCGCAACGATGCGGATTTTAAAGGGTTTCGGTATGAACCTGCTGGCTTATGATCCGTTTTGCAACCCCGAAGTGGAAAAACTCGGCGGCAGGTATGTGGATTTGGACGAGCTGTATGCCCGGTCGGACATCATCACGCTGCATTGCCCCGCCACGCCGGAAAACCACTATATGCTGAACGAAGCGGCGTTCGACAAAATGAAAGACGGTGTGATGATTATCAACACCAGCCGTGGCGGCCTGATTGACAGTGCCGCCGCCATTGAGGCGTTGAAACGCCGGAAAATCGGCGCATTGGGCATGGATGTGTACGAGAACGAGCGCGAGCTGTTTTTTGAAGACAAATCCAACGATGTGATTACCGACGACGTGTTCCGCCGACTGTCGTCCTGCCATAACGTGCTGTTTACCGGACATCAGGCGTTTTTGACGGAAGAGGCGTTGGGTAATATTTCGGAAGTTACGCTGTCCAATATCCGCGAGGTCGGACAGACCGGAGATTGCGGCAATGCGGTTTGTGCCGACGGTTGACGTGTTTTAAGAGTTTAAAGGAAATGCCGTCTGAAACAGGTTTCAGACGGCATTTGACGTTCAGGCAGCCTGCAAACTTATTTGACTTCCAACTTGGCAACCCCGCCCATATAAGGCTGCAAAGCGGCAGGGATATTGATGCTGCCGTCGGCGTTTTGATGGTTTTCCAATACGGCGACCAGCGTTCTGCCGACTGCCAAGCCGGAGCCGTTTAAGGTGTGTACCAAGCGGTTTTTGCCGTTTTCGTCTTTAAAACGCGCCTTCATGCGGCGGGCTTGGAAATCTTCGCAGTTGGAACAGCTTGAGATTTCGCGGTAGGTGTTTTGCGCGGGAACCCAGACTTCCAAATCATAGGTCTTAGTCGCGCCGAAGCCCATGTCGCCAGTACACAGGGTAATCACGCGGTAGGGCAGCTCCAAGGCCTTCAGGATGTTTTCGGCATGACCGACCATTTCTTCCAGCGCTTCGTATGATTTTTCGGGATGAACGATTTGCACCATTTCTACTTTATCGAATTGGTGCTGGCGGATCAGGCCGCGCGTGTCTTTGCCGTATGAACCCGCCTCGCTGCGGAAACAGGGCGAATGTGCGGTCAGCTTCAGCGGCAGTTCGCTTTCGGACACAATGCTGTCGGCAACGGTATTGGTCAGGGTAACTTCAGCTGTCGGAATCAGATATTGCGTGGTTTTGGTTTCGTCGCCGCCACGGGTAACGTGGAACAGATCTTCCGCAAACTTCGGCAGCTGGCCCGTGCCTTGCAGCGTCGTATCGTCAACGATATAAGGCGTGTAATGCTCGGTGTAGCCGTGTTTCAGCGTGTGCGTATCGAGCATGAATTGTGCCAGCGCGCGGTGCAGACGGGCGATTTGTCCGCGCATCACGGTAAATCGTGCGCCGGACAGCTTCGCGCCGCCTTCGAAATCCAAACCCAAAGGTTCGCCCAAATCGACATGGTCTTTGATTTCAAAGTCAAATTCGCGCGGCGTGCCGACTTTGCGGACTTCGACGTTTTCGGTTTCATCCTTACCGAAAGGCACGCCCTCATGCGGCAGGTTAGGTATGCTCAACAACCATGCATCCAGTTCCTTTTGCACGGCTTCCAAATCGGCGGCGGCCTGTTCCAAATCGGTTTTGATTTGAGCGACTTGATCCATCGCCGCCTGCGCTTCTTCGTGTTTGCCCTGACCTTTCAGTGCGCCGATTTGTTTGGAAATGCTGTTGCGCGAGGCTTGTAGTTCTTCGGTTTTTACCTGAACGGACTTGCGTCGTTCTTCCAGTGCGTCAAAACGTGCGGTATCAAAGTCATAACCGCGCCGTGCAAGCCGTTCGGCAACGGCGGCGGTGTTGCTGCGGAGCAATTGGATATCTAACATGGTCTGATTCCCGAATTAATTTGAAACGTATTATTGTAAACCAAATTTAAGATATTTTCCCAAATCCCCCCGTGTTTCGGCACGCGTACCACCATGCCGTCTGATTTGTCAAAACCGCCTGATTTGTGGGAAAATCGCACGATTGAATTTAACGGAGGGCGACACCGTGTTGGACAGGGAAGGCTATCGCCCCAATGTCGGTATCATCTTAATCAACAACCGCAACGAAGTCTTTTGGGGCAAGCGTGTGCGCGAACATTCTTGGCAGTTTCCGCAAGGCGGCATCAAGCCGGGCGAAAGCCCCGAAACCGCGATGTACCGCGAGCTGTACGAAGAAGTCGGACTTATGCCGCAACACGTCAAAATCGTCGGGCGGACGCGCGACTGGCTGCGTTACGACGTGCCGAACAACTGGGTACGCCGCGAATGGCGCGGATCCTATCGCGGACAAAAACAGATTTGGTATCTTTTGCGCCTGACCGGCCGGGATTGCGATGTCAACCTGCGCGCCACCCGCCACCCCGAATTTGACGGCTGGCGTTGGCACCAATATTGGGCGCCCGTTGACGAAGTGATTGATTTCAAACGCGACGTTTATTTGGGGGCGTTGAAAGAACTCTCCCGCTTCCTGCGCGGTATGGAAAGTTATGAAGACTTTGCCGCCCGCCAACCTTCCGGCAACCGGTAAAACAACGGAACGCAACGCTTTCAGGCCGTCTGAAAGCGTTGTTTTTCTTACTTTCAGATTATTCCTATGGCTAAAAACAACCAATACAGCGAATCCAGCATCACCGTCCTCAAAGGCTTGGAGCCGGTTAAAGAGCGTCCCGGTATGTACACCCGCACCGACAGCCCGACCCACATCTGCCAAGAAGTCATCGACAACGCGGCGGACGAGGCATTGGGCGGTTTCGCCACGGCAATCGACGTGCAAATTCATGAAGACGGTTCGCTTTCCGTGCGCGACAACGGGCGCGGTATTCCCGTCGGCCTGCACCCTGAAGAAGGCGTACCAGTGGTCGAACTCGTGTTCACCCGTCTGCACGCGGGCGGCAAGTTCAACAAAAAAGACGGCGGCAGCGCGTATGCCTTTTCAGGCGGCCTGCACGGCGTGGGCGTGTCCGTGACCAACGCGCTTTCCACCCGACTTGAAGTCAGCGTCAAACGAGACGGCAAAGTCCACCGCATCGTGTTTGCCGGCGGCGATGTGGTCGAACCCTTGGCGGAAGTGGGCAAATGCGCCGTCAAAGACAGCGGCACTGAAGTACGCGTTTGGCCGGACGGAAAATATTTTGAAAGCCCGAATTACAGCATTCCCGAACTCGAACGCCTGCTGCGCGCCAAAGCCGTGCTGCTGCCGGGCGTGCGTGTTTCCCTAACCCGTCCGATCAAAGGCGGAGACGAAGCGCACACCCAAACTTGGCACTACCCCGACGGTCTGAAAAGCTATCTGACCGACCTGATTGCCGACGCGCAGGAAGCCGTGCCTATCTTCTCTTGCGAAAACTACATTTCAGACGGCCACAACGGCGATTTCAGCATCGGCGAAGGCGCCGCGTTTGCCCTGACTTGGCTGGAAGAAGGCTCGTGCGCCAACGAAAGCTATGTCAACCTGATCCCCACCCCGCTGGGCGGCACGCACGAAGCAGGTTTGAAACAAGCCGTGTTCAACGCCGTCAACAACTTCATCAATCTGCACAACCTCTTGCCGCGCGGCGTGAAAGTGCAAAGCGACGATGTGTTCGGCAAAACCGCTTTCGTCCTCTCCGCCCGCGTCCTCGACCCGCAGTTCCAAGGTCAGACCAAAGACAAGCTGACCAACCGCGACGCGTTGAAACTCGTTGCCGCCGTATCGGGCGACCCTTTGGAATTGTGGCTGAACCAAAACGTGGATTTCGGTAAAAAAATCGCCGAACTCGCCATCCGTCAGGCACAAGCGCGGATGCGTTCGGTTAAAAAGATTGAAAAGAAAAAAGGCAGCGGCGTCGCTGTCCTGCCCGGCAAACTGACCGATTGCGAAAGCGAAGACATCCGCGAAAACGAACTCTTCCTCGTCGAAGGCGATTCCGCCGGCGGTTCCGCCAAACTTGCCCGCGACAAAGCCACGCAGGCCATCCTGCCACTGCGCGGCAAAGTGCTCAACAGTTTTGAAGTCCATCCCGACCAACTCTTCGGCAACGCCGAAATCCATGATATTTCCGTCGCCATCGGCGTCGATCCGCACGGCATCAACGACAATCCCGATTTAAGCGGCCTGCGCTACGGCAAAATCGCCATCTTGTCCGATGCCGACGTGGACGGTTCGCATATTCAGGTTTTGCTGTTGACCCTGTTCTACCGCCACTTCCCCAAACTGGTCGCCGACGGACACATCTACGTTGCCCAGCCGCCGCTGTTCCGCGTCGATGTCAACGCACAAGGCAAGAGCAAACCCGCCCGCAAATTCTATGCCCTCGATCAAAACGAACTTGACGGCATTTTAGAGCGGCTGCAAAAAGAAGGCGTCAAAGAAACCGCCTATTCCATCAGCCGCTTCAAAGGTTTGGGCGAGATGAACCCCGACCAGCTCAAAGACACCACCATGCACCCCGACACCCGCCGCCTGTTGCAGGTGCAAATCCCCGAAGGCGCGGATGACGAAACACGCGACATCTTCGTCAAACTGATGGGCAAAGGCGAAGCCGCCGCCCGCCGCGCCTGGATGGAACGCGAAGGCGATACGGCGGAACTCGATATTTGAACCGTGATTGCCGCATACGAAAAAATGCCGTCTGAAACCGAATCGGTTTTCAGACGGCATTTCGTTTGGGGATTTATTCTGCTGCGGAAGATTCGGCTGCTTCGGCTTCAACAGACGGCGTTTCGGCGGCAGCTTGGGCGGACTGCTGTTGCAAAGCCTGCTGCACGAAAGGATGGTTTTGCGCGATTGCCTGTTCTTCGGGGGTAACTTCGCCTTTGAAACGGTTGTTCAAATCGAAACGTTTGCCGCCGCGCGCCAAGGCTTTCAGATAACGCGGACGGCGGCAGTGGTTGGCGAGGACGCGTGCAATCAGTGCGGAATCGTATTGCGGCAAAGCGGCAATCAAATCCTGATCGATGCCGAGCGCCAACGGTTTGAAGCGTTTGAATACATCGTATTTGCTGTAGATGTGGTCGGCGATCATTTCGGTCTGTTTCTTTTTGCTCATAGTTTGGACGGCGGATTTCAGTGCCGCACCCAAAGCGGTTTCTTGTGTCATGTCGGTTGTGTTCCTCTAAACAGAACCGTGCGTCAAGGCTGCACGGCAATGCTTGGTATTCTATTATAAAGTCTGTGTTTTGGCTAAATTTTTATTTGTTTGAAAGGGTAATGTCGGGCGTATTAACCTGAACGTCGGCATTTTGCGCGCGATGGCGCAGGGCGTGGTCGATTAAAACCAAGGCGAGCATGGCTTTGGCAATCGGCGCGGCGCGCAAGCCGACGCAGGGATCGTGCCTGCCGTGGGTGGCGAGTTCGACGGGGTTGCCGTAAATGTCGATGCTTCGGCGCGGAGTGGCGATGGAGCTGGTGGGTTTGATGGCGATATTGACGCAGATGTCTTGCCCCGTGCTGATGCCGCCGAGGATGCCGCCCGAATGGTTGGACAGGAAGCCTTGCGGGGTCAGTTCGTCGCCGTGTTCGCTGCCGCGTTGCGTTACGCTGTCAAAACCTGCGCCGATTTCCACGCCTTTGACGGCGTTGATGCCCATCATCGCGTAGGCGATTTCGGCATCGAGGCGGTCAAAAACGGGTTCGCCCAAGCCGACAGGGACGTTGGCCGCTTCGATATGCAGTTTCGCGCCGACGGAATCCAAGGATTTGCGCACGCCGTCCATATAGTTTTCCAGCTCGGCGATTTGGCTTTGGTTGGCGGCAAAAAAAGGATTTTGGGAAATATATTCGCAGCCTTCAAACCGGATTTCTTTTTCGCCAACTTGGGTAACGTAGGCGGTGATTTCCGTGCCGAATTTTTCTTTCAGCCATTTTTTGGCGACGGCTCCGGCGGCAACGCGGGCGGCGGTTTCGCGGGCGGAACTCCTACCGCCGCCCCGGTAGTCGCGCGTGCCGTATTTGTGCCAGTAGGTATAGTCGGCATGGCCGGGGCGGAAGCTGGTGGCGATGTTGCCGTAGTCTTTGCTGCGTTGGTCGGTATTGCGGATTAAGAGGGCGATGGGTGTGCCGGTGGTTTTGCCTTCGAATACGCCAGAGAGGATTTCGACTTGGTCGGCTTCGCGGCGTTGGGTAACGTGGCGGCTGGTGCCGGGTTTGCGCCGGTCGAGGTCGGCTTGGATGTCTGATTCGGTCAATGCCAGTCCGGGCGGGCAGCCGTCGATGATGCAGCCCAAACCCGCGCCGTGGCTTTCGCCGAAGGTGGTCACGGTGAAGAGTTGTCCGAAAGTGTTGCCTGCCATGATTTTTCCCTTTATCGGTATAGTGTGGAAAGATGGCGGATTTTAGCACAAAAGCCCGTCCGCCATTGAAGGGGAGGCAGTCAAAGAGTTTGCGTGCGGCGAGGAAAATCGGCTTATAATCCGATCTGATTTTTCAGGATAGCGATATGAGCGACTACACGCAGCAGCTTCAAGATAAAAAAGACCGCCTTAAAACCCTTTTTGCAGGTTTGGATTTCCCTGAGTGGGAAGTGTATGAATCCCCGGACAAACACTACCGTATGCGCGTCGAGTTCCGCATTTGGCATGAAGGCGGGGAAATGTTTTACGCCATGTTTGAAAAAGGGCAGAAAGCCAGCGGCGCAAGCATGATACGCTGCGACCGTTTTGAAGCGGCTTCCGAGGCCATCAACCGCCTCATGCCCGAGCTGATCGCCGCCGCCGCGCAATCCCCCGAACTCAAAAAACGCTGGTATGCCGTCGAATTCCTCTCCACGCTCAGCGGGGAAATGCTGGTTACTATGATTTACCACAAAAGGCTTGATGATGAGTGGATACAGGCGGCACAAGAGCTGCAAGAACGGTTGGACATTGCCGTTATCGGGCGGAGCAGGGGGCAGAAAATCGTTTTAAAACAAGATTACGTAACCGAAACCCTGCGCGTCGGCGACCGCGATTTCCACTACCGCCAAATCGAAGGCAGCTTTACCCAACCGAATGCTGCCGTGTGTCAAAAAATGCTTGAGTGGGCGTGCCGCGCGGCGGAAGGCTTGGGCGGCGACCTGCTCGAACTATATTGTGGAAACGGCAACTTTACGCTTCCTTTATCTGAAAAGTTTGAACGTGTTTTGGCAACCGAGATTTCCAAAACCTCCGTCAGCGCGGCGCAATGGAATATTGAGGCAAACGGGATAGGCAACATCAAAATCGCCCGTCTGTCTGCCGAAGAATTTACCGAAGCCTATACCGGCAAACGTGAGTTTACACGCCTTAAGGATGGCGGTATTGCTTTGACGGATTACGCATTTTCCACTATTTTCGTTGATCCGCCGCGTGCCGGTATCGATGAGGAAACTTTGAAGCTGGTGTCGCAGTTTGACAACATCATCTACATTTCCTGCAATCCCGAAACCCTGCGCGCCAATTTGGGCATCTTGGCGGAAACCCATACGGTCGAACGTGCCGCCCTGTTCGACCAATTCCCGTTTACGCACCATATTGAAAGCGGCGTACTGTTGAAAAAGAAAATCCTTTGAAAAGCAAAAGGTAAGGACTATGTACCGACACATCGAATACTATCCCGGCGACCCGATTTTGAGTTTGGTCGAAACCTTCAAAAACGACCCGCGCCCCGAAAAAGTCAATTTGAGCATAGGCATTTATTTCAACGACGAAGGCAAAATGCCCGTATTGGAATCCGTAAACCGTGCCGAAACCGCCCGTGCCGCTACACCTGATCCGTCGCCCTACCTGCCGATGGAAGGTTTGAACACTTACCGCAGCGCGGTGCAACATTTATTGTTCGGAAAAGACAACCCCGCGCTCGCGCAAGGACGCATCGTTACCATACAGACTCTGGGCGGCTCAGGCGCGCTCAAAGTCGGGGCGGACTTCCTGCACCGCTGGTTCCCCGCAGCGCGCGCCTACGTCAGCGACCCGACTTGGGACAACCATCGCGGCATTTTTGAAGGCGCCGGTTTCGAGGTTGGTACTTACCCATATTACGACCCTGCTGCCGTCGGCGTGAAATTCGACGAAATGACCGCATTTTTCAACACCCTTCCCGAAAACAGCGTCTTAATCCTGCATCCCTGCTGCCACAATCCGACCGGCGTGGATATGTCGGAACAGCAATGGGACGAAGTGTTGCAAATCATCAAAACGCGCAAACTGATTCCGTTCATGGACATCGCCTACCAAGGATTCGGCGGCGATTTGGACAGCGATGCCTACGCCATCCGCAAAGCGGTGGAAATGGAATTGCCCTTGTTCGTCAGCAATTCCTTCTCGAAAAACCTGTCGCTCTACGGCGAGCGCGTCGGCGGCCTGAGCGTGGTTTGCCCGAATAAAGAAGAAGCGGAATTGGTGTTCGGACAACTCAAATTTACCGTCCGCCGCATCTACTCCAGCCCGCCCGCGCACGGCGCGTATATCGCCGCCGACGTGATGAACAGCCCCGAACTTTACACCTTGTGGCAAAACGAAGTTTATATGATGCGCGACCGCATCTGTGCGATGCGGCAGAAACTTTACGGTGTATTGACCGACCGAATCCCCGGCCGCGATTTCACTTATTTCATCAAACGGCGCGGCATGTTCAGTTACACAGGGTTGAGCGTAGAACAAGTCCGCAGGCTGCGCGACGAATTTGCCGTTTACCTGCTGGATTCCGGCAGGATGTGCGTCGCCGGGCTGAATACATCAAATATCGCCTATGTCGCCGATGCGTTTGCCGAAGTGTTGAAATAAGAGTTTGAAGTAAGTCAAAAGGCCGTCTGAAAAGTATTTATCTTTCAGACGGCCTCTTTATAATTGGCGCACCCAACAGGGATCGAACCTGTGACCTCCAGCTTCGGAAACTGACACTCTTCCAACTGAGCTATGGGTGCGGAAAACGTAAGGTTAACGTAAATTCTGCAAATTGGCAAAGGTTATCTTGCGCCGTCAGGCGGCGTATGGAGGCATAATGGGAGTTTTCTTGGAGATAATCCAGTATTTTCAACGGATTATTTGTTTTGCACAGATACTGTTGGCAAATTTTTTCATATTTTCAATGATAGCGATTGGAAAGACCCTGTGAATTCAGTATAATCCAGCAAAATATTGTTAACTGCGTTTAACACACCAAACTATAATCTACAGCACAACCTAACCTGACGGCGAGGCCTACCAAATGAAACAACTCCGCGACAATAAAGCCCAAGGCTCTGCACTGTTTACCCTTGTGAGCGGTATCGTTATTGTTATTGCAGTCCTTTATTTCCTGATTAAGCTGGCGGGCAGCGGCTCGTTCGGCGATGTCGATGCCACTACGGAAGCGGCAACGCAGACCCGTATCCAGCCCGTCGGACAATTGACGATGGGCGACGGCATCCCCGTCGGCGAACGCCAAGGCGAACAGATTTTCGGCAAAATCTGTATCCAATGCCACGCGGCGGACAGCAATGTGCCGAATGCTCCGAAACTGGGACACAACGGCGACTGGGCGCCGCGTATCGCGCAAGGCTTCGATACTTTGTTCCAACACGCGCTGAACGGCTTTAACGCCATGCCCGCAAAAGGCGGCGCGGCAGACCTGACCGATCAGGAACTCAAACGGGCGATTACCTACATGGCAAACAAAAGCGGAGGTTCTTTCCCAAATCCTGATGAGGCTGTACCTGCCGACAATGCCGCTTCAGGGGCAGCTTCTGCTCCTGCCGATAATGCAGCTCCAGCGGAAGCGGGGGCAGAAGACAAAGGTGCGGCAGCTCCTGCGGCCGGCGTTGACGGCAAGAAAGTTTTTGAAGCAAGCTGTCAGGCGTGCCACGGCGGTTCAATCCCCGGTATTCCCGGCATAGGTAAAAAAGACGATTGGGCGCCGCGTATCAAACAAGGTAAAGAAACCTTGCACAAACACGCCCTTGAAGGCTTTAACGCGATGCCGGCAAAAGGCGGCAATGCCGGCTTGAGCGATGACGAAGTCAAAGCAGCGGTTGACTATATGGCAAACCAATCCGGTGCGAAATTCTAAATTCGGATTAAAATTTTGGATTAAATAAAAACGGGGCAGGCATCTGCTCCGTTTTTTTATGGGAATTTATAGTGAATTAAATTTAAATCAGGACAAGGCGACGAAGCCGCAGACAGTACAGATAGTACGGCAAGGCGAGGCAACGCTGTACTGGTTTAAATTTAATCCACTATATTTGTTTGCCCGTGTGGAAATGACATCAAAGGGTGCAAATAGGCTTTTCATCTTCGAAATCTGTCTGTCCGATCGGATGAATAAAAAGTAGGATGATAAAAAAACCCGGTGTATGGATATTGGTTTAACACATTTATTTTGGAGTTATAGCCGAGATATGTGTATCGGTGCAACCGGCCCGCCGTTGACGAAAATGCCGTCTGAAAGTGTTTCAGACGGCATTTGTCTTCGGGGTTTCAACAGTCAGTCTTCATAATTTTCCATCGGCGGGCAGCTGCACACGAGGTTGCGGTCGCCGTACACGTCGTCCACGCGGTTGACAAAGGGCCAGAACTTGTGTTCGCGCACGAACGGCAACGGGAAGACGGCTTCTTCGCGGGAATACGGGTGCTCCCATTCGCCGGTTATATCTGCGGCGGTGTGCGGGGCGTTGACCAGCGGATTGTCGTCTTTCGGCCATTCGCCGCGCTCGACTTTCAGCACTTCCTGTTTGATTTGTTTCAGGGCGGCGATGAAGCGGTCGAGTTCGGCTTTGCTTTCGCTCTCGGTCGGCTCGATCATCAGCGTGCCGGCAACGGGGAAGGAGACGGTCGGGGCGTGGAAGCCGTAGTCCATCAGGCGTTTGGCGATGTCGGTTTCGGTGATGCCGCTTTCGGCTTTGAGCGGACGCAAATCGACGATGCATTCATGCGCGACGCGGCCGTTTTTGCCTGTGTAGAGGACGGGATAGTCTTCGCTCAGGCGTTTGGCGACGTAGTTGGCGTTGAGCAATGCCCAGCGCGTTGCCTGTTCCATGCCTTGTTTGCCCATCATGGTCAGGTACATCCAAGTAATCGGCAGGATGGATGCGGAACCGAAGGCCGCAGCAGCAACGGCGGTTTGGTCGGCACTGGCGCTGTGGGTGTCGGTCAAAGCGTGTCCCGGTGCAAACGGGGCAAGATGGGCTTTCAAACCGATAGGGCCGACGCCCGGACCGCCGCCGCCGTGAGGGATACAGAAGGTTTTGTGCAGGTTCATGTGCAACACGTCCGCGCCGACTTCGGCAGGCTGCATGATGCCGATTTGGGCGTTGAGGTTGGCGCCGTCCATGTAAACCTGTCCGCCGTTTTCATGGATGATGCGGCAGATGTCGCGGATGCCTTCTTCGTACACGCCGTGGGTGGACGGGTAGGTAATCATGATGGCGGACAAGGCGTCGCGGTGTTGTTCGGCTTTGGCTTTCAAATCTTCGATGTTGACGTTGCCGTGTTCGTCGGTATCGACAACGACGACTTTCAAACCGAGCATAGCGGCAGTCGCAGGGTTGGTGCCGTGGGCGGATTTGGGAATCAGGCAGATGTTGCGGTGTCCCTCGCCGTTGGCTTCTTGATAGCGGCGGATGGAGAGCATGCCGCTGTATTCGCCCTGCGCGCCTGAGTTGGGCTGGAAGGAAATCGCGTCAAAACCGGTGATGGCTTTCAGGCTGTTTTCCATATCGGCGAGCAATTCGCGGTAGCCGGCGGTTTGCGCCTCGGGGGCGTAGGGGTGGATGTCGGAGAACTCCGCCCAAGTAATCGGCAGCATTTCCGCAGTCGCGTTGAGTTTCATGGTGCAGCTGCCCAATGAAATCATGCTGCGGTTCATCGCCAAGTCGCGGTCTTCGAGTTTTTTCAGATAGCGCAGCATTTCGTGTTCGGTGTGGTAACGGTTGAACACGGGATGTTGCAGAATGTCGTCCTGACGCAGCAATCCGGCGTTCAGACGGCCTTTGACATCATCGGCAAATGTGAACGTATCCTTGCCGGTAAACGCGCGGTACAAATCAACCAAATCTTCGTATGCCGATGTTTCATGGAATGCAGCCGCAACTTGAGTATCGTTGACGCGGCGCAGGTTGTAACCCGACTCTAAAGCAGCGGCAAACACTTGGTCTGCTTTCTCTTTGTTGCCGAAATCGACGGTAACGGTATCGAAGAAGACTTTGTGAACCACATTCAGGCCGTCTGAAACCAGCGCGTCGGCAAAAGCAGAAGCCAGCGCGTGAATGCGGTTGGCAATGCGTTTCACACCTTCAGGGCCGTGGTAAACAGCGTACATACCGGCCAAGTTCGCCAGCAATGCCTGCGCGGTGCAAATATTGGATGTCGCTTTTTCGCGGCGGATGTGTTGTTCGCGGGTGGACAAAGCCATGCGCAGCGCAGGTTTGCCCGATGCGTCTTTGGATACGCCGATGATGCGGCCCGGGGCGGAACGCTTGAACTCGTCCTTAAACGCGAAATAAGCGGCGTGCGGCCCGCCGAAGCCCATCGGTACGCCGAAGCGTTGGGTGTTGCCCAAAGCAATATCCGCGCCCAATTCGGCAGGCGATTTCAGCAAAACCAAGCTCATGATGTCGGCGGCAACGGCCACGATTGTGCCTTTGGCTTTCAGACGACCTATGACGCTTTGCAAGTCTTGCACGTCGCCGTCTTTGCCGACGTATTGGAACAGCGCGCCGAAGTATTCGCCTTCATCCGCTTGGGCAAAATCGCCGACCACCAGTTCAAAGCCGAAATATTTGGCGCGGGTTTTCATCACGTCCAAAGTTTGCGGATACACGCGCGCATCCACAAAGAAACGCCCGGATTTCACCTTGCCCACGCGGTGCGCCATCGCCATCGCTTCGGCGGCGGCGGTCGCTTCGTCCAGCAAAGACGCGCCCGCCACAGGGAAACCGGTCAAATCGATGCACACTTGTTGGAAGTTCAACAACGCTTCCAAACGACCTTGGGCAATTTCCGCCTGATATGGGGTGTAGGCAGTGTACCAACCCGGATTTTCCAATACGTTGCGCAAAATCACGTTCGGCACGCGGGTCGGGTAATAACCCAAACCGATATAGGACTTGTTGATCACGTTTTTCGACGCAATGCCTTTCAATTTCGCCAATGCGTCCGCCTCGGTCAAGGCCTCGGGCAAATCGAGTTCAGACGGCATACGGATGCTTTGCGGCACGGTATTGCCGACAAAATCGTCCATACTCTTCTCGCCGAGCGTTTCCAAAAGCGCGGCCTCGTCGCCGAAACTCAAATGTCGCGCGGCAAATTCGTTGGGGTTGAACAGTTCGGACAGTTTCATTTCTACTCCTTCGGGTTTGTAGGGCTGCCATCAGGCAGAATTTTTAGACATCGGATGATTCGGGCAAGGGTAGCACAAAAGACGGGATAATGGCGGACAACGCGCTAGAATGCAGCAGGTCAGGACAAGCAGCACCACAAGCAGCAGCGATAAGGGAAAGCCGCTGACTAAAACCATGAAACCTGCAAGCACCAGCCAAGCCAATGGATACGCCGGAAGCGGAAAAACAATATTGAGCAGAACCAAAATCACGACAAACAGCGGCAGCCCCGCCATCAGGTTGGCACGCCTGTATATTGCGTACGGGTCGGATGCTTCTTCAGGTTCGCAATATTCCATGATTTCAGCCTGTCCGGGTTTTATCCACAGCAGGTTCGGACGGTCGGTCATGCCGTCTGAACCGGCAGACCATCTTTTTCAAAAAACGCCATACCGCCGCAACTTCATGCGGCTGTATGGCGTAGGTTTTGCACTTCAGACGGCATATGCGTCCCGAAGCAGTTTGGTGTTCCAGTCGGTTCATGATTATATAAACAACTTGGGTGCGGATAAACCTTTGTTTATCTAAACCCCTGTTTTCTCAAAAATTGATTCAAATCTTCGGCAAATTTCCGATAGCCTTTGCCGTTGGCGTGGATTTGGTCGGACTTTAAATCGTTGTCGCCCAAAATTTCCGCCCACACGCCGCCGAACAGCGGAATGCCGTATTCCTCGGACAAATCCTCATACAGCGGATGGTCGCTCAAATGCCCGAACAACGCGCCCAGTGTGATGTGCGGCACGCCGACGAGGACGGCGGGGATGTTTTCCTTTTGCACGGTTTCGATGATTTTCGCAATATTGGCGCGGGTCTGCTCCTCGGGAACTTTGCGCAGAAAGTCGTTGCCGCCTATGCCGACAATCACAAGCTTGGGTTTGCGTGCCAACAGCGCGGGCAGGCGCGACAGGGCTTGCGCGGACGTGTCGTCCGATACGCCGCCGTTGACAATATTCCAACCCGTCAGTTTTTGCAGTTGCGCGGGGTAGGATTCGCCGGGGTTTGCGCCGTAGCCGAAGGTGAGCGAATCGCCCAAGGCAAGCACGGTGCTTCTTTCGGGAATTTTGGCGTGGGTTCGGGCGGATTTTCTGCCGCAGGCGGTAAGAAGCAACGCGCCTGCGCCGAGGAGGAAGATTCTTCTGTTCATTGGTTTTTCAGACGGCATCGAGCCATTTCGGGTGGTATTTCAGGGTTTTACGGTAAACCGGACAGCTTTCGGCGTGCGCGCCTTTGAGGTAGCCGGTACTCATCAGAAATTCGCCGACGATTTCGCCGCCGACGAATTTGAAATGTTTTTTAAAGAGTTTGACCCATTCGTCTTTGCTTCGCGGATGGTGCGCGTCGAGCCAGTTCTTGAACGAGCCGTATTCTTGTTGCAACGCTTGGATTTGCCGTGCATTGAAAATGGCGGCATCGATTTTCAGGCGGTTGCGGACGATGCCTGCATCGGCAAGCAGCCGCTCAATATCGGCTTCGCCAAATGCGGCAACAGTATCGATGTCGAACCCTTCAAATGCCGTCTGAAACGCCTGCCGCTTCTTCAGTATCAGCGTCCAGCTCAATCCTGCCTGATTGATTTCCAACACCAGCCGTTCAAACAATTCATTGTCGTCCTCAATCGGAAAACCGTATTGCGTGTCGTGGTAATGTTTGTTCGGGTTGTCGGTGTTTTCGGGAAGTGAGGCGGCAAATTCGCAATAGTTCACGGTTTACTCGATCATCTGTTGCGCCGCCTGTTTCAGTCCCTGTTCGAGTGCGGCGGTCATGGCGGCGTAGCCGTCACCTTGCTGTTCGGTTTCGATATGGAAGGGTCTGTTCGTACCGTCGGGTAGGACGGCGTAGCCGCTGATGAGTGTTTTGCCCGTGTGGCTGCCTTGGAATGCGTCGATATAGACCGTCCATTTTTCGGTACTGCCGCTGCGTGAGGCAGGAACAAAGATGCGTGTGCTGTCCAAACGGTTGAATGCATTGCTCAACGCCGCTTCGAGCATATCGTCCAAGGTGCCTGCCCAAACGTGGTTTTGTGCGGTGTTGAGGCGGTAGGGGTCGGTTTGATAGACCAGTCCGCCGCGTTTGAGCGGTTCGGCAAGACGGACTTCGACGGCAGTTTCGCCGCCTTGCGTTGCAGGACGGATGTAGCGGCTGTCGGGCAACACGAAATATTGTGTGCTTTGCACAGTACCGCAGGCGGCAAGCGTCAGGGCGGCGGCAATCGGGAAAAGGCGCATTATCGGCTTCCTTTCGGGACAGGGTCTTTGCGGCGGCTGTTGAAAATCAGCGCGTTGGGTTTTTCTTTCAAAGTGTTAATGACGGGTTGAACGTCTTTTAAGGTTTTGTCCAAACTTTGCAGCGTATTTTGTACGTCGCCGTAGATAGGCGATTGCGGCGATACGCCTTGCAGGGTTTGACGCAACTCTTTCAGGGTTTGGTTCAACTCGTTCGGAATGTTTTGTGTTTGCGGTTTGCCAACCAGTTTGTCGATGGAGCTTAAAGCAGCATTGGCAGATTTGAGTGCGGATTTGAGTTCGGCAAGCGAGCCGTTCAATTCGGCAACGGTTTTATCCAATGGCAGATTGTTGAATTTGTCCAGCAAATCCGCCAATTTGGCCTGCAAGTCGTCCAAACCGCCTTGGGTTGCGATAACGGTATCGCCTGCATAAACGGTATGCGGTCGCAGCTTGGGTGAGGTGGAAGGCTGATCGTTCAATTCAATCATTTTGCTGCCGGTCAGCAGGTTGTTACTGGAGATGGTGGCGGTCAGGCCTTTGTTTAAAGCCGTCTGAAATTGTTGTTTCCAATGCTCTTTGCTTTGCTCGTCGGCATTGATTTCCAAACGGGAAGGCTCGATACGGATGCGTACGGGAATCCAGCCGTTTTTAAACAAATGCAGGCTGTCGTTGCGGTCGAAATAGGGAACGTCGGAAACCACGCCGACATTCAGCCCTTTGTACTCGACGGGCGAACCGACGGTCAGGCCGCGCACGGATTGTTTGAAAAACGCGGTGTAGTACAGCGAGCGGTCGTCAGGCAGGTTGGCGACTTCGCTGCGGCTGTCGTAAAGCGTGAAGCTGTCTTCGCTTTTGACGTTTTTACTGTTTTTGGTTTTCGGCGAATCAAATGAAATCGCGCCCGACAGCAGGGCAGGCAGAGGGGCGGAATTGAGTTTGATGCCGCTGCCTGTGGTTTCGATATTGATGCCGCTTTCCAGCCAGAAACGGCTGGCGGAATGAATCAGTTTGTCGTTGGGGCTTTGGATGAAGATGGTGTAATGCACGCTTTGGTCGGACGGGTCGAAATGCGCGCTTTCGATTTGCCCGACCATAAAGTTTTCATACAAAACAGGGCTGTTGACGTTGAGGATGCGGTCGTTCTTACCAATCAAATTCAAGCGCAGCCCGCTTTGCCCGATGGCGGTAACGGGCGGAATGTCCTGCACTTGGAACACGTCTTTTGCCTCGTCGCTTTTGCCGGGTGTAAAAGCGATGTACGAACCCGAAAGCAGCGTACCCAAACCGGTTACGCCGCTTTGGTCGATACGCGGCTTGACCACCCAAAACTGTGTGTCGCTGCGGATGAGGCCGGATACGTCCGCATTGAGTTGGGCGGTTACTTCCACGCCTTTTTGGTCGTCGCGCAGTTTGATTCGGGTAACGCGTCCGACATCGATGCTCAATACTTTGATGACCGTATTGTTGACCTCAATGCCTTCCGCGCTGTCCATCAAAAGCGTTACCACAGGCCCCCTGTTGCGGATTTCCTTAATCCACAGCCAGCCACCGGCAATCAGCGCAATCAGCGGGACCAGCCAGACGGCGGAGAGGAAGGTGTTGTTTTTGCGGACGCGTGCTTGGGCGTGTCCGTTTGGAGGAGGGCTGTTGTCAGTCATATTTTTCCGTTTCATTGAAAGCAATGCCGTCTGAAGCGCGTTTGTCCCAAAGCAGGCGCGGGTCGAAATAATAGGCGGACAGCATCGTCAGAATCACGACCAGGCAGAAATAGACTGCCGCACTGCCCGGAATGACGCGCGCGGCATAAGTGTGGAACGAACACATCAAAATAATAATCACAAAAATATCAATCATCGACCAGCGGCCGACCGCTTCGGTGATGCGGTAGAGGTGCGACAATTTCTTTGCGCCCGCCGGCAAAGCGAAGCGGGCGGACGCAATCAAAACTGACATTGCCGCAATCTTCAGCACCGGCACCAAAATACTCGCGCTGAAAATAACCGCCGCAATCAGCCTGTCGCCCTCGTCCCACATATAAGCGATGCCGCTAAGGATGGTGTTGGCCTCCGTGGCGGCAGGATTGGACGAAATCATAATCGGCAGGATATTGGCAGGAAAATACAAAATAACCGCCGCCATCAGAAACGCCGACGAAATACTCAGACTTTTCGGCCGTCGGCGGTACAGTTCCGCGCCGCACACGCCGCAGGGGGATTCGGCACTGTCGCGGAAATACAGGCAGCGGCTGCAACAGGTTTTGCCTTCCGATGCCGTCTGAACCGCATTGCCGCCCGTCAGCCGCCCGATTTGGAAATACACCCAATGTTGGGGAACAGATACCGAAGTCTGAATCAGCATGACCGACAGCGCGAACATCAGATAAAACGCCGGACCGAACTTCACCTCCGCCACAGCCGAAAGCTTGATATACGCCACCAAAGTGGAAATAAAAAACACATCCGCCATCATCGCCTGCCTCAAGCGCACCATCACACGCGTTGCCAAACGCAGCGCAGGATACGCCCGTTTCTGTATCAGCGCGGCATAGACATACAGGCACAGCAGCAGAAACAGAACCGGCGCGCCGAAAGTCAGCACAAACATCACTTCGGCCAAAAAACCGTAATCCTGAAACACCATCAGGCGTACCATCTCGGGCAGCGAAAGGACGGATGCCGCACCCGGTATCCCGACCTCGATATACGTCATACTGTAAGCAAACGCCATCAAAATCAGCGAAGCCGCCGCATAGGCGGGCGGGCCGGAAAAAGGGTGGCTGCCCACCCTGAAGAGTTTGTGTCCGCAACGGGGACAGAACGCCGCCTCCCCCCTGTCCAATTGCGGCACATCCGCGCGGCAGCCGCATTCCGGGCAATCTACCGTATGCGGCGGCAGGGCTTCGTCGCGGCAGTTGCCGCGAAGGCTGTGGGGGATATTTTCGGCAAACGGCTTCATCGGGAAAGTAGCAAATATAAGTGGCGGCATTATAAAGGAAAAAAGGCGATACACCCAATCAGGATGCAAAACTGGCAGGTTCGGCAGTATGAACAAACCCTTGGTGTCCGGCAAAAATATTTTTTGAGTGGCTGCCCCTCCGACCGGCAAGCCTATTTGATAAAACCCCGATTTTGTAAATAATCGTAAAATATCCGCTTAAAAATATAACGCAAATGATATTTTTTCCAAAAATATGTGATAATAAATTTCGTTTATGATTCTTTATTATTTTTATAGTGGATTAACAAAAATCAGGACAAGGCGGCGAAGCCGCAGACAGTACAAATAGTACGGAACCGATTCACTTGGTGCTTCAGCACCTTAGAGAATCGTTCTCTTTGAGCTAAGGCGAGGCAACGCCGTACTGGTTTTTGTTAATCCACTATATATGCGGGCAAGTGCGGATTTTGCCCGCCCCGCATCCTTATCCCTTACCGACAAAGGAAAACTTATGAGCGAAACCGAAAATCAAGCCCTGACGTTTGCCAAACGCCTGAAGGCGGATACCACGGCGGTTCACGACAGCGTGGATAACCTCGTTATGTCCGTCGAACCGTTTGTCAGCAAAGAAAACTACATCAAATTTTTGAAACTCCAATCCGTTTTCCACAAAGCCGTCGATCATATCTATAAAGATGCCGAATTAAACAAAGCCATTCCCGAGCTGGAATATATGGCGCGATACGATGCCGTAACGCAAGACTTGAAAGACTTGGGCGAAGAGCCTTACAAATTCGACAAAGAATTGCCACACGAAACCGGCAACAAAGCAATCGGCTGGCTTTATTGCGCCGAAGGTTCTAATTTGGGCGCGGCGTTTTTGTTCAAGCACGCGCAAAAACTCGATTACAACGGCGAACACGGCGCACGCCACCTCGCACCGCATCCGGACGGGCGCGGCAAACACTGGCGCGCCTTTGTCGAGCATCTGAACGCTTTGAACCTGACTCCCGAAGCCGAAGCGGAAGCCATCCAAGGCGCACGCGAAGCCTTTGCATTCTACAAAGTCGTGTTGCGCGAAACCTTCGGCTTGGCAGCCGATGCCGAAGCCCCCGAAGGTATGATGCCGCACAGGCACTAAAAAATAATCGAATCAAATAAACAAGGTCTCGGCATAGCTGTTTGCAGGGACCTTTAATTACACGGCGCGGCTTTGTTTGCATGGATTACTGTCTTATTAAATATTAATGATTATCAGAAAATCTATTATGCGCTAACCGAGGATGAACAATCCATACATCTTGAGTTGATAATATGAAACCATTACAAATGCTCCCTATCGCCGCGCTGGTCGGCAGTATTTTCGGCAATTCGGTCTTGGCAGCGGATGAAGCTGCAACTGAAACCACACCCGTTAAGGCAGAGGTAAAGGCAGTGCGCGTTAAAGGTAGGCACAATGCATCTACCACTGTGGAACGAGTAAAGGCTAAAACCATTCAAGAGCAAATGATTCGGGATACACGCGATTTGGTGCGTTATTCATCAGATGTCGGTGTATCCGATGATGGCCGCCGTATGAAAGGCTTTGCCATGCGCGGGGTAGAAGACAACCGTGTCGGTATCAGTATCGACGGTGTGGCATTGCCCAGTTCGGAAGAAAATTCACTTTATGCACGTTACGGCAACTTCAATAATTCCCGTTTAAGCATCGATACCGAGTTGGTTAAGGGTGTAGATATTACGAAAGGTGCGGATTCATTTGAAAGCGGCAGCGGTTCTTTAGGTGGTAATGTGAACTACCGCACGCTTGATGCACGGGATATTGTTTTGCCGGAACAAAATTTCGGCGCACTTCTACGCAGCGGTTACGCAAGTAAAAACAGAGAGTGGGCGAATACCGCAGGTTTCGGCTATGCGGGCAATGTTTTTGATGCCGTGGTTTTGTATTCCCGCCGACACGGGCATGAAATGAAAAGCGGGGGGGGGGATGTCGTTGATTTTGTAGGGTTTGGCGAATTGGATAAGCAGGATCAGGCAGAGCGTGGATCGGCACGCATTCATCCAGATCCGTCCAAACACAATAATCACAGTTATTTGGTGAAATTAGGCTGGCAACCGGCCGACTCTCACCGTTTCGGTTTTTCTGTTAATGGACAAAATAACAGTAATTACACTTATGAAAAAACTTATTCCCTGACAAGTTATTGGCGGGAGGCGGATGATATACAGAAACGCACCAATATTAACCTGAACCACGAGTGGACACCTGCATCTTCCGTCCTCGCTTTGCTGCGCACGGACTTGGATTATCAGAAAACCCGCAATGGGGCGATAAACTATAAAGGTGATATGGTTCGTACCGGAGACTGGCGCACAGGTTATCAGTATCACAACGGCTTTATGGCTGATAGAGACGAACGGAATATGGATACCAAATACAAGCGTTTATCTTTCCGTTTGGACAGCCAGCCTTTTTCACTGTGGAAAGGGGAGCACAGATTATCGTTTAAGACTTTTGCCAGTCGCCGCGACTTTGAAAATGTAAATGATGATTTGGATTTTAATTCAACAGGCGATATAACCGACCGTAAACATTACACCATTATACGTCCGATGAAGACGGATCAAATCGGTTTTTCATTGCAGGATAAAATCGCTTTTGGCGACAAGTTATCTGTAAATGCAGGCGTGCGCTACGACCATGAGAAGGTAAAGCCGCAGGCTTTTAAGCCGGATACGCCTTGTCTGAGTACCTGTGTTAATGACGGCAATCCGGCCGCAAGAAGTTTTAATACATGGAACGGCGTTTTAGGTTTGGACTACCGCTTTAATGATACTTGGCGTGCTGCTTACCAAATCAATACGGGCCATCGCGTACCGACAGCATCGGAAATGTATTTTACTTATACCAGCGTGTATGGCCACTGGATAGCGAATCCGTCGCTGAAAGCCGAACGCAGCCTGAATCAAACATTGTCGCTGCATGGTAAAAACGACAAGGGGTCTTTGGATTTCAGCCTGTATCAAACCCGTTACCGTAATTTCCTGTTTGAAGAAGAACATACCTTCCAAGTTCCCAATCCATTTGCTGGTGATTGGTATGCTTGTCATACGGATCCGACCTATTGCGGTGCTACACTTACCCAAATCGGTCAGCAAATGGTCAATGTCGATAAAGCAAGGGTGAGGGGAATTGAACTTAAAGGAGAGATGAACCTACATCAAGTAATGCCCGTGCCGGAAGGTTTCAAATTATCCGGCGCATTGGGTTACAGCAAAGGCAAATTGTCCGGCGATCGCGGCAGTATGCTGTCCATCCAGCCGCTGAAGTTGGTGCTTGGATTCGATTATGAGTCTCCTGATGAGCGTTGGGGTATTTTCTCCCGTGTCAGCTATATGGGCAGGAAAAAAGCCAAAGATGCCCAAGTGATTGAACAAAAGAGCTATTGCACAAGCTATAAACCCGATCCTTGGACAGGTGGGGAAACAGAAGATTGTGCTGTTGCCTGGCAGTATCGTGACGATAAAATCGACTTCCGTTGGTTGAATAAGGCGGCAACTGTTGTGGATGTGTTCGGCTACTACAAACCGGCAAAACGTATGACTTTGCGGGCGGGTGTTTATAATCTGTTTAACCGGAAATACCATACGTGGGACAGCTTGCGCGGCATCAATCCGAGATCGACTATTAACTCTTTAAGCGTATCGAATACTAAATCAGCAAATCAGGGTTTGGAACGCTACTACGCCCCCGGTCGCAACTACGCCGTATCGCTGGAATGGAAGTTTTAATCTAGTATTATTGGATTAATTGTCTTGTTGGAAATTAAAGCCGTCCGAATTGTGTTCAAGAACCCATTCGGACGGCTTTTTACCGTAAATCTGCGTGATGGGGTTTGATATTGATATAGTGGATTAACAAAAACTAGTACGGCGTTGCCTCGCCTTGTCCTGATTTAAATTTAATCCACTATAGCTGTGGAAGCCGGTAACGCCGCGTCCGCAAGGGTGGCGGCAGATGCCGCATTGTGTTTATAATGTCGTGTCAGACGTTTGATTTATGGGAAAATAATGATGCTTACCAATCAGGAAGTAACCGGTGTCAAACTGGGATACCGCAAAGCCGTTTTACAAGAGCTGGCCCGGGATTTCGGGGGCAGTGTGCACAGTATCGTATTGGATGCGGTGGATGGTCATATAGAACGCTTGAAAGCCAAACAAGCCTACGATAAGCGGGCGATGCAGGCTTTTCAGGATTATCGGGAAACAGGATTGCATATTACGCTTAATGAGTTTGCAGACTGGGTGGACGGCTTGGGTGGCGATGAATCGAAGGATATGCCCGAATGCCGCAAGTAAAGCTGATCATTACACGCCCCGCTCAATCTGATTTGGTCAGGATTTATAATTTTTTGAATGATTTGGGTGCGGAACGTCAGGCAAATACAGTGATGCGGCTGCTTAAAAATTCTTTTGTTTCTACACAAAGCAGCCCGAGTAATGGGAAACCTTATGATTTGTCGGTGGCGGGGGAAACTTTGCAAAATGTAAGGGAAGTAATCGTGCCTTATGGCAAAAGCGGTTATAGCTATTTGTTTTGGCACGATAAATCAGGTAAGCAAATATTGATTTTGACGGTGAGGCATTTCCGTGAAAATGCCTACCGCCTGAGCTTTCCTTTTTTATAACGGTATTTGGTTTGGCGGCTTTCCCTTGTGCGGGGCAATGCGTTTCGGCTTTGTTGCGGCACGTTCGGATAAACCGCCTTCAAGAACATAACCGGACTGCCGCTTTGATTCCGTTCCGCAGGCGGGATGTTTGAACGGTGCAGATATGGAAGTATGGAGTTCCCGATCTGAATCTGCCGCACAATAAGGCAAGGGGATTAAAAATGCCGTCTGAAAAATGTTTCAGACGGCATTTTTGGTTGCCGATATGTTAACGGACGACATTGGCGCGCATGACCACGCGGACGTGGAACGAGCCTGCCTGACAGTCGTATTGTCCGCCTTGCAGCGGCTGCTTGTCGAAGTAGCTGTGGAAGCCGGTAATACTGCGTCCGCCGAGTTTGCCTGCGGTCTGTTGGAATTTGCGGGCGGCATTGATTAGGGCGCGTTCGCAGGCCTCTGAGTCGGATTTGCCAACGCCGTTTGCTGCTTGCCGTGTAACCAGATTCCTGCCGTTTGCAACCGGTACGCCCCCGCCGCCGAAGCTGACGGGAATCCCGGATTCCAATACGCCGTCTGCAATGGCTGCATTTATTGCCGCCTGACCGTTGCTGCAACGGTAAATGATGTTTTTGCCTCCTCCTGCGGTGTCGCCCCGGATGACTTTGCATGATTCTCCGGCCGGTGTGCCGGCGGATGCCGTGTGTACGTTTTTAGGCGCGCGGCCGGATTGGCAGGCTGCCAGCATCAGAGCGGCGGCGGAGAGTATGAGGATTTTTTTCATGTCGGATGTCCTTGTTTGCTGTGGGAAATCATTAGCATTGTACCGTAAGATTCAACAAAATGCCGTCTGAAAACAGGTTTCAGACGGCATTGTGGCTCAGGGGTTCAATACGCGTGCGATGAGGGCTTTTTCTTTGCTCTGCATATTGGGGATTTTGACTTGGATGCCGTTGCCGGGTGCGACATCGACAGGTTGGCCTTTGCGGGTCATTTGTTCCAATTTGATGGTTTGGTTGCCGCTCGGGTGGATGATTTCGAGTGAATCGCCGACGGCAAAGCGGTTTTTGACTTCGATGGTCGCCCAGCCATTTTCGTCGATTTCGGTAACGTGTCCGACGTATTGGCTTTGTTTGGCGGTGGAATGGCCGGTCAGGTAGTTTTGATAGTCTTGGGTTTGGTGGCGTTCGAGGAAGCCGCTGGTGTAGCCGCGGTTGGCGAGGCCTTCGAGTTCGCTCAACAGGCTGTAATCAAACGGACGGCCTGCGACGGCATCGTCAATCGCTTTGCGGTAGGACTGGGCGACGCGGGCGACGTAGTAGAGCGACTTGGTACGGCCTTCGACTTTGAGGCTGTCCACGCCGATTTTAGCGAGTTTCTCAACCACTTCAATGCCGCGCAGGTCTTTGGAGTTCATGATGTAGGTGCCGTGTTCGTCTTCCATAATCGGCATCATTTCGCCCGGGCGGTTGGACTCTTCAATCAAGAAAACTTTGTCGGCGTAGGGATGGCGTTTTTGACCGTTGATACCTTCAAAGTTTTGGTTGGATTCTTCTTGGGCTTTTTCAAAGTTAAAACCTTGCAGAAGTTGGGCGTCGCCTGCATCGCTTTCCGTAGCGTTGTGGACTTTGTAGTCCCAACGGCAGGAGTTGGTGCAGGTGCCTTGGTTGGGGTCGCGGTGGTTGAAATAGCCCGACAACAGGCAGCGGCCTGAGTAGGCGATGCACAATGCGCCGTGGATGAAGACTTCGAGTTCGATGTCGGGGCATTGTTGGCGGATTTCGGCGATTTCTTCCATACTCAATTCGCGCGACAGGATGATGCGTTCGACGCCGATATTCTGCCAGAATTTCACGCCCCAGTAGTTGGTGGTGTTGGCTTGTACGGACAGGTGGATCGGCATTTCCGGCCATTTTTCGCGCACGGTCATAATCAAGCCCGGATCCGCCATAATCAGCGCGTCGGGTTTCATGGCAATCAAGGGCTCCATATCCGAAACAAAGGTTTTGAGTTTGGAGTTGTGCGGCAGCGTATTGACGGTAAGGAAGAATTTTTTGTTGCGATCGTGCGCTTCTTTAATGCCTTGCTCGAGGATGTCGAGTTTGGCAAATTCGTTATTGCGGGCGCGCAGGGAATAACGCGGGCTGCCGGCGTAAACGGCATCTGCGCCGTAATCGTAGGCGGCGCGCATTCTTTCCAATCCGCCGGCGGGCAATAAGAGTTCGGGTGCTTTCATCGTGTTTCCTTTTCGGTTGAAACCCCGCCCTTTAGGGCGGTAGAATCAGACTTTATTTGGGAGGGGCGTAACCCCTTCCGAATCAGGGCAACATATAGGGCGACGCTTTATGTGTCGTCCTGTGTGTTGAAACATGATTTGTGTGCTTTGTAAAAATGTTTCAGACGGCATTGCTGCAAATGCCGTCTGAATGGTGTTTGAAGATGGGCGGATTATCCGCCTTTTCGTGTTCGCGGTCAATTTTGCCGGGAAATTTATAAGGATTTATCAAGTATTTGCCTGCTTGGGATACAATGCGGCAGTTTGAGTGCGAGAGAGAATGTGATGAATCCCAAAATCGTGTTTTTCGACATTGATGATACGCTATACCGAAAATATACGGATACCTTGCGCCCTTCCGTGAAAACGGCGGTGGCGGCTTTGCGCGGCAAAGGTATATTGACGGCGTTGGCAACGGGGCGGTCTTTGGCGACGATTCCCGAAAAGGTCAGGGACATGATGGCGGCAACGGGTATGGATGCCGTGGTAACGATAAACGGACAGTTTGCGCTGCTGCACGGTAAAACTGTGCGCGAAGTACCGATGGATGCCGGTTTGATGGGCAGGGTTTGCGCGCATTTGGATGGCTTGGGCATGGATTATGCGTTTGTCGGCGGAGAGGGGATCGCCGTGTCCGCGCTGTCGGAATGCGTGTGCCGCGCCTTGCAGCATATCGCCAGCGATTTTTTTGCCGATAAGGATTATTTTTCAAGCAAACCGGTGTATCAGATGCTGGTGTTTGCGGAGGAAAACGAAATGCCGCTCTGGTCGGATATTGTGGAACAGGAAGGCTTGAAAACGGTGCGCTGGCATGAGGAAGCGGTCGATCTGCTGCCTGCGGGAATGTCGAAAACAGACGGCATCAGAAGCGTGGTTGAATCATTGGGTTTGGAAATGGCAGACGTGATGGCGTTCGGCGATGGTTTGAACGATGTGGAAATGCTGTCAGAAGTCGGGTTCGGCGTGGCAATGGGCAACGGGGAACAGGCGGCGAAAGAAGCGGCGAAATATGTTTGCCCCGGCGTTGATGAAGACGGCGTGTTGAGGGGCTTGCAAGATTTGGGCGTGATTTGAACGCATCATAACAACCCTGCCGGTTTCAGACGGCAGGGCCGGTTGTTTCAGCCCTTCATACAGCCTTCGTTTTGAAGCAAGGTAAATAAGGGCGCGCCGCTTGCACGGATATTCTTGCCGCCTTGAAGGTCGGTAAATTCCAAAATAGCGGCGGCTTCGACAATTTCCCCGCCGAGTTTGCGGATCAGCTCCAGCCCGGCAAGCATCGTGCCGCCCGTGGCAACCAAATCATCGACCAGCAGCACGCGCGAACCGGGTTTGACGGCATCGGTGTGGATTTCCACCGCAGCTTCCCCGTATTCGAGCGCGTAGCTTTGCGATACGGTTTCAAAAGGCAGCTTGCCTTTTTTGCGTATGGGGACGAAGCCGACGTTGAGCTGGTAGGCGAGTGCCGCGCCGATAATGAAGCCGCGCGCGTCCAAACCGGCAACGATGTCGATTTTCTGATCCATATAGCGGTAAACCAATAAATCAACCAAAAGGCGGAAGTATTCCGCACTTTGCAGGACGGGCGTGATGTCGTGGAATAAGATACCTTTTTGCGGCCAGTTTTCGATTTTGCGGATTTTGTCGGCAAGCGCGCCGACACTCATAGCTTCGGGATGAACCAGCATTGTGTGTTCCATGTTTGATGTTTTTAACGCCATATTGTAGCCGTCAGCCTGCCGCTTGCCAAATCAATCAAAACAATAGCGGCAAAATATGGGCATCGGCAAATAGGAAACCGAGTGTCCGTTGTGATACAATCGGCTGGAAAATATACAGGTAAAAAATATGTCCGCTTATCGAAAAGGCAACATCTTTATCATTTCGGCCGCTTCCGGCACGGGCAAAACCACGCTGGTGTCGCGGCTGTTGGCAAACCATAACGGTTTGCGCGTTTCCGTGTCGCACACGACGCGCCCGCCGCGTGAAGGCGAAGCAAACGGCGTACATTATCACTTTGTTTCCAAAGAAGAGTTTGAGTCGCTTATCGCGCAGGAAGCTTTTTTGGAATACGCCGACGTATTCGGCAACTATTACGGCACAAGCGCGGAGGGCGTGAATGCGTTGGCGGCGGCAGGCTATGACGTGATTTTGGAAATCGACGTTCAGGGTGCGGCTCAGGTTCGCGACGCGCTGCCTGAAGCCGTCGGTATCTTTATCCTGCCGCCTTCTTTCGACGTACTTGCCGCGCGCCTCAACGGACGCGGGACGGACAGTCGGGAAGTTATCCAAAGGAGGCTTTCGAAAGCAAGGCATGAAATCGAACAGTCTGTATTGTTCGACTTTGTCGTGGTCAATGACGACTTGGAGCGAGCGGAGGAAGATTTGCGCCATATCGTGAATGCCTGCCGTCTGAAAAGGTCGCGGCAACTGGGATTTATTGCAGATTTGTTGGAAAATTCCTAAAAAACCGCGAAAATACTCGGTTTCCCAATTTAAATATTTTTGAAAGAAAGCAAATAATATGGCACGTATTACCACCGAAGACTGTACCGGAAAAATTTCCAACCATTTTGACCTGACATTGGTAGCGGCCCGTCGGGCCCGCCAGCTTGAAAATGGCAATACGCCGCTTGTGGACGATGTCCGCAATAACAAACCGACCGTTACCGCCTTAAGGGAAATCGCCGCCGGGCATATCGGTACGGAGCTGTTGACGCGCAATAAATAAATTCTGCCGGAAACGCACGTCGGCACATTCTGCCGCCGTGCAGTCCGACGGTTTGAAACGAAAAATAAAATATGTTCCGAAAGCCGTCTGAAATGCCTGTCCCACAACCCACCGCACCTTACGACTATTTAACTGCCGAAGCACGTACCCTGCTTTTCCGTACCGCTTCCTATCTCAAGCCTGAAGAACAGGTTGAGCTCGAGAAGGCTGTTGCCTATGCATTTCACGCTCATGACGGACAAACCCGGAAAAGTGGCGAACCATACATTACGCATCCGATTGCCGTTGCGACGCAGCTCGCCCTTTGGCATATGGACGTACAGGGTCTTTGTGCAGGTGTAATGCACGATGTGCTGGAAGATACAGGCGTTACGAAAGAGGAGATGGCCGCAAGATTCGGCAATACGATTGCCGAGATGGTGGACGGTCTGTCCAAACTCGAAAAACTCAAATTTGAAGATCATGCAGAGCATCAGGCGGAGAGTTTCCGCAAACTGATTTTGGCAATGACCAAAGATGTACGCGTGATTGTCGTTAAACTTGCTGACCGTCTGCATAATATGCGGACACTCGGTTCGATGCGTCCCGACAAGCGTCGTCGTATTGCAAAAGAAACCCTTGAAATCTATGCGCAAATTGCCAACCGTATAGGTTTGAATAATGCATATCAAGAGCTTCAGGATTTATCTTTCCAGAATCTCCATCCCAATCGCTATGAAACCATGAAAAAGGCGATGGATAAGAGTCGGAAAAACAGGCAGGATGTCGTTGGAAAGATTTTGCGTGCGTTCAGCCAGCGTTTGGTAGGGGCGAACATAGAAGCCAAAATCAAGGGTCGGGAAAAGAACCTGTACGGCATTTATCGGAAAATGTTAGAAAAAAAACTGCATTTCTCCGAAGTTATGGATATTTACGGTTTTCGTGTCATCGTTAACAGTATTCCTGCATGTTATGCTGCGCTCGGCGCATTGCACAACCTCTATCAGCCCAAGCCCGGACGGTTTAAAGACTACATCGCTATTCCGAAAAGCAACGGTTATCAAAGTCTGCATACGACTTTGGTCGGGCCTTATGGTTTGCCGGTTGAAGTGCAGATACGTACCAGGGAAATGGATGCTGTTGCCGAAGGTGGAATCGCCGGACATTGGAGCTATAAATCAGATTCTAAGACGGTCGATCAGGCGGTGCTTCACACAAACCGGTGGCTGAAAAATATCTTAGACTTGCAGGCAAGCAGTGCCAATGCCATTGAGTTTCTCGAACACGTCAAAGTCGATTTGTTTCCAAACGAAATCTATATCCTTACCCCGAAAGGAAAAATCCTAACATTGCCCAAGGGTGCAACACCTATCGATTTTGCTTATGCGGTGCATACCGATATCGGGCACAAAACCGTTGCCGCACGTATCAACAATATCATGATGCCGCTGCGTACGAAGCTCAAAACCGGCGATTCCGTCGAAATTATTACATCCGAACATGCCAAACCAAATCCTGCATGGTTGAATTTCGCCGTGTCAGGCAGGGCGCGCAGTGCCATACGCCAATATATTAAAAACCTTAACCGGCACGATGCGGTCGTTTTGGGAGAGAGCCTCTTACAAAAAGCCCTGTCCAGTTTGCTGCCCAAAGATGTCCTGCTTTCAGACGGCATCAAAGAAAAATACCTTGCCGATCTCAACGACAAACAGACTTCATTTGAGGAAGTGCTGTACAACGTCGGTATGGGGCATACCCTGCCTGTTTATGTCGCCATGCACATTGCCGAGTTGGCAGGGGAGCATTTCGGTAGCGAGGTCAAGCTCAGTTCCATTAAAGTCGATGGTCAGGAAAGCGGGCATATTCATTTTGCAGAGTGCTGCCACCCTGTTCCCGGCGATTCCATCCGTTTGCTGTTGGTTAAGGGAAAAGGCATGATTATCCATAGGGATACCTGCCCGACGTTGTTAAAGTCCGATCCCGAACAGCAGCTGGATGCAGACTGGGAAAATATGAACGGGCAGAACTACCGTGTCGGGCTTCAAGTCCAATCGGAAGACAGCCACGGCCTGTTGGCATTAATGGCGCAAGCGATTTCCGATTCCGGTGCGGACATCGAGTCGGTCGAAACACCGTCTAAATCCCAGTCGGGAACGGAAGGTTTTGTCGAATTCAAATTTTTATTGAAAGTTAAAAATCTGAATCAATTGAATCAGATTATTCAAAATCTGCACAGCATCCCATATATCCGCAAAGTTATCAGAAGTTGAAGCAGGTAAAACGGGTTGCCTTTTGATTAACAGGCAACCCGTTTTATGGTTTATCCGTTCAATTGCTTATCTGTCTGTACGCCTTTGTCGATAAACTGCGCACCTTTGAGGGTGGTATCCCCGCCGCTTCGGATAATCGTTTTGCCGGCCGTGCTGCCGATATGGGTGTGGTGGTAGGCTGCTTTTGTCTGATTGCTGTTACGATTTGTTAAAAGAAAAGCCGTCTGAAACTGTATTTATTGTTTCAGACGGCCTCTTAGCTCAAACCTTGAGAACCACATGCGTGCGTTCCGCACACATCCTACTTGTTGAGTTTAGGTTTCATATGGACTACGGCTTGCTGATTTCAGACGATTTTTTTAATTTAGTTGGGTTTTCAACTCAACCTACACACTTAATCTGAAAGTTCATACAGCATATCCAAAAAGGCATCAAAACTATCTGCAATATGGCTGGTTACCATTTTCGTATCTCCATTCTCATCTTCATAAAAATCATCATGATACATCAGAATGATACATGGATTTTCATTGCATTTTCTGTAATCAAAACAGATATAATCGCCATTAGCTGAAATCCCAAAAGCAATCACTTTTTTTGCATACCCATATTCATCATCAATACATGAATAGCTATAAATATCTTCATAGCCTAAATTTTGCTTATACCCTAAAAATGAAATGTCTCTTTCATCATTTTCACCGTATTGATTGACAAAATTGAAAATATTTTCTTTAGGGTATAAATGATCATGTTTGCTAAGAAGTGATACATATGAAACAGGAAAAACAACCCCTATATCTTCAGCAAATTGTTGAATTGTTCTTATTGGAACCAATCCCTCATCTGATGATATTGATAGTTCTTCCATGTTCACTAATCTTTCTTTAACGATTTTTGACCGGTATGCCTAACAGCGTTATGAATACTATTAGGAATTAACTGCATATTATTAGGAGGGCTTTGCGCATTATGATGCCATGTATAACCAGGAATTTTTTCATTTCCTGCTTTAATCTTCGTTATTTGTTCATTCTTTTAGAAATCATATCTCCCTGAGTTTAAATAAATAGACTCGTCTTCAGACTCTGTTAAACAACCATTGAAAACACTATCTATACTTAAAATATAGTGTCCGTGGTTATACGATATGTAATTACAATTCCCCCAGCCAGGCACGTTATAGCTAAAAAAATTACATCCTAAAATTTCATGTGGATAAATATTAATCTCGCTTAAATTAGATGGGTATCTTCCTTTCTGAGTTTTAAACAAGTGAACTCTATTATTTATAAAAATTATTTTTTTCATGCAATTCTGTTGATCATATTTATTAAATAATATAGTAAATATAATTATTGCTGCAGTGACAAAAAATTTTCTCAATTATTTCCCTCCTGTGAACATGGGTTTTGTGGTTCTATTTACAATTCCAGAGTGAGTTCCATCATCCTTTTTCGGTATTTCTTTATAATTCGGCGCCTTTTCTGGGTTTGTTGCTTTCAGAACATTGTTCAAATATCTTTCTAACTGTTGACCAAGTGTTAGTGAAGAATTCGGAAGTAAATTGATTTTTGGGCACTTGTCCACGTTCAATAGTTTTCCATAAATCTTTACTAGCTACCCTCATCTGTCCCGTATTTGTTCAAATATACGGCAAGCCTTTCAACAATCCGCATTGCCGCTTCATCTTTACTTGTTTCGGGAAAAGACAGTTCCCCGTCGTCCCCGATAATGGTAATCCGGTTGGTCGGTTTGCCCATCGCGATTGAAACATCATTGGCAACGATCACCGGTATTTTTTTCTTAATGCGTTTTTCTCGTGCATATGTCAATACATTCTCCGTTTCAGCGGCAAAACCGATACAGAACGGCGGGTTCGGTAATGAGGCAATGGATGCCAAAATATCAGGGTTTTCATCCAATTCGATGGATAACGGTTTGGCATTTTTATCTTTT
Organism: Neisseria uirgultaei; assembly: GCF_962719845.1. Classification (GTDB taxonomy): domain Bacteria; phylum Pseudomonadota; class Gammaproteobacteria; order Burkholderiales; family Neisseriaceae; genus Neisseria; species Neisseria bergeri. Next base: position 73,076 of record NZ_CAUIYF010000010.1, read on the forward strand.
TTGAATTTTTGAGTACTCTTGTTTTTAACCCTATAGTCTGAGACGGCGGCAACAGAAATAAAAGCATCTTGTTTTCCAATCAAGCGATGCACTGCGCGATACATATCTTCGGCGCTGACGGTTTGAACCGTATTGGATATACCGAAAGGCAGTTCGGTTTGAAGTTGCCCGTGAATCAGACTGACTTCTGCACCCGCGGCACGGCATGCCCGTGCCAAAGCCACGCCCATTTTCCCGCTGGAGATATTTGTGATGCCCCGGACGGGGTCAATGGCTTCAAATGTCGCACCTGCGGTAATCAAGATTTTCTTGTCCTTTAAAATTTTCGGTGTCCATAAATCCGGAAGCAGGTCCAGCAATTCTGCGGGTTCCGGCATCCTTCCCATACCATTTTCTCCGCAAGCCTGTTCGCCCGAGCCTGGCATATAGACAGTAATGCCGTCTGAAACCAGTTGTGCGATATTCCGTTGGTTGGCAGGGTTGAGCCACATTTCCACATTCATGGCGGGAGCGATAGCAAGAGGACATTTCCGTGCGGCTGCCAGATTGGTCAGTAGGTTATCTGCCACGCCGTTACAGATTTTTGCCACGGTATTCATACTTGCCGGCGCAATCAGAAAAACATCCGCATTCCGGGTTAGGTTGATATGTTCCATACCGTTTGAACCGTTGCCGCCGTGCGTGTCGGTCAGAACGGGATTGCCGCTTAAAGCCTGAAAAGTCAGCGGAGAAACAAATTCAGTTGCCGAGCGGCTCATAACCACCGTAACCGAATGCCCCTGTTTTTTCAGCAGCCGCACCAACTCGCAAGACTTATACGCTGCAATACTGCCTGTTACACCTAAAAGAATATGTTTGCCCATTTTGACAATTTCTAATTACGAAGAAAAACAGCAGCCATTCTATAACAAAGTATGGATACATTAGTTACCGTTTGAATACAATATGCCGTTTGAAGCCCCGAGTTTCAGGCGGCATATTCACAAAGGCGCACCAGTCGGAGGAGGGGGGAGGGATTATTGGAGGCGGCGCAGCGTTTGGTGGAAATAAAAAACCTTATC
>NZ_CAUIYF010000011.1 GCF_962719845.1 Neisseria uirgultaei
TGGGTTGCCCTGCCGCTCCCTGTGCTACGCAACGGTTGTCTGCCTTGTGTGGGGTCGGGTGGCGGCCGGGCGGTTTGTTGCTATGATACAGTGATTACAATATACAAGGGTAGGATTTGGTGGGGTTAGCAGGCTGAAGCACACCCTACGGCTCGCTGATTCCCGACACCGATGCCGTCTGAACCTTCAGACGGCATTTTTGATGCACTCGCCGTTTACAGGCGCGGGGCGGGCGTAGTGAAATACCCGGACCGTCATTCCCGACAACACCGTAATCTCGAAACCCGTCCACCATTATGAAGACAAATTGCGGCACAAAAAATGCCGTCTGAAATGCTGTTCGGCAGTTTCAGACGGCATTTGCTCAAACTTTATCAGGCGTAATGGCGCGTTTCGCCTTCTCCGCCGACATTCTCTGCACAGCGTTTACAGATGGTTTCATGGCCTGCAACTGCGCCCACATCGTGGGTGTAGTGCCAGCAGCGTTCGCATTTTTCGCCGTCGCTGGCTTTGGCGGTAACGGAGAGTTCGCTGCCGGTTTTGACGTCGACTTTGGATACCAAGAGGGCAAAGCGCAATTCTTCGCCCAAGGCGTTCAGGTAGTCGGCGGTGGCTTCCGGTGCGGTGATTTCGGCTTCTGCCTGCAAGGACGAACCGACGGTTTTGTCGGTGCGCAAAGGCTCGATGGCGGCGGTTACGGCTTCGCGGGCTTCGCGGATTGCCGTCCATTTTTTCACCAGTTCGGCTTCGGCTTTTTCGTTGATGGTCGGGAACTCGTGCCAGGTGTGGAAGAGGACGCTGTCTTCTTCGCCGCCGCCGATGATGTCCCACGCTTCTTCGCCGGTAAAGCACAAAATCGGCGCAATCAAGAGAACCAAACTGCGCGTGATGTGGTACAGGGCGGTTTGCGCACTGCGGCGGGCGCGGCTGTCGGCTTTGGTGGTGTAGAGGCGGTCTTTCAGGATATCGAGGTAGAACGCGCCCAAGTCTTCCGAGCAGAAAGAAACAATGTCTTTTACAGCAAAGTGGAAGGTATAGCGCGGATAGTAATCGCCTGCCAGACGCTCTTGCAGCTGACGTGCCAATACCACGGCGTAGCGGTCGATTTCCACCATGTCTGCCTGTTGCACGGCATCTTCAATAGGATTGAAGTCGCTGAGGTTGGCAAACAGGAAGCTCAAGGTGTTGCGGATACGGCGGTAACTTTCGGTTACGCGTTTGAGGATTTCTTTGGAAATCGCCAATTCGCCGCTGTAATCGGTGGATGCTGCCCACAGGCGCAGGATGTCTGCGCCGAATTCGTTATAGACTTCTTGCGGCGCGACGACGTTGCCGATGGATTTCGACATTTTGCGGCCGTTTTGGTCAACCACGAAACCGTGGGTCAGAAGCTGTTTGTATGGCGCGCGACCCATGGATGAGGCGCAACCGGTCAACATAGAGGATTGGAACCAGCCGCGGTGTTGGTCGCTGCCTTCGAGGTAGAGATCGGCAGGCCATTCCAATTCTTCGCGCTGTTTCAAGACGGAATAATGGGTCGAGCCGGAGTCGAACCATACGTCCATCGTATCGGAAAGTTTATCGTAATTTTCACAATCTTCCGCGCTCAAGAGTTCGCTCTTATCAAGAGAGAACCATGCTTCAATGCCTTTTCCTTCGATTTTTTGGGCAACTTTTTCCAACAACTCGGCAGAGTTTGGATGCAGTTCACCGGTTTCTTTGTGAACAAAGAAAGTCATCGGCGTGCCCCAGTAGCGTTGGCGCGAAACAACCCAGTCGGGGCGGCCTTCGATCATGGCTTCCAGGCGCGCGCGACCCCAAGACGGGAAAAACTCGGTATCGTCCACGGCCTTGATGGCTTTGTCGCGCAGGGTTTTGCCGTCGGCACCGGCTTTGTCCATACCGACAAACCATTGGCCGGTCGCACGGTAAATCAACGGCGTTTTGTGGCGCCAGCAGTGTGCGTAGCTGTGTTCGATTTTGCTGCTTGCCAAAAGGTTGCCGGTTTCTTCCAGCCATTGCAGGATAACGGGATTAGCTTCCCAAACGCGCATACCGGCAACACGAGGTGTTTCGCTGATGTATTTGCCCTCGGCGTTGACGGGGTTGTAAAGCTCGATGCCGTATTTGTTGCAGACGGCGTAGTCTTCCAAACCGTGCGCGGGGGCGGTGTGCACCAAACCCGTACCGGCATCGGTGGTAACGTGGTCGCCGTTGAGCATAGGAATATCGCGTTCCAAAAACGGATGGTTCATATGCAGGTTTTCCAGCTTGTCGCCGGTGGTTTCTGCAAGGATGGCGATGCCGTCTGAAAAACCGTAGCGTTTCAAAGCGTCTTCCGCCAAATCTTTCGCCAGCACCAATTTGCCTTTGGGCGTATCAATCAGTCGGTAAACCACGTCCGCACCGGCCGATACGGCTTGGCTCGCAGGCAAAGTCCAAGGCGTGGTTGTCCAGATGACGGCAAACGCTTTGCCTTCGAGACCTGCCAAACCGAATGCGGCGGCAAGCGCGGCAGTGTCTTTAAACGGATAGGCAACATCAATCGCAGGCGATACTTTGTCTTTGTATTCCACTTCCGCTTCCGCCAGCGAAGATCCGCAATCCAAGCAGAACTGAACCGGTTTCGCACCGCGGTAGAGATAACCCGATTTGTAGATTTCGCCGAGCATACGCACGGTATCCGCCTCGGTTTTGAAATCCATGGTCAGGTAGGGGTTGTCCCAATCGCCCAACACGCCCAGACGGATGAAGTCTTTTTTCTGGCGGGCAACCTGTTCGGCGGCATATTCGCGGCACAATTCGCGGAAACGCGCTTTGGGCATGTCTTTGCCGTGCAGCTTTTCCACCATCACTTCGATGGGCAGGCCGTGGCAGTCCCAGCCCGGCACATAAGGCGCATCGAAACCGGCTTGGGTTTTGCTGCGGATAATGATGTCTTTGAGGATTTTGTTGACGGCATGACCGATGTGGATGTCGCCGTTGGCATACGGCGGGCCGTCGTGCAGGATGAATTTCGGACGGCCTTTGGCGATTTCGCGCAGTTTTTGGTAGCGTTTTTGCTCGTACCAGCTTTTCAGCCATGCAGGCTCGCGCTTGGCAAGATTGCCGCGCATTGGAAACGGGCTCTCGAGCAGGTTTACGGTTTTACTGTAATCGGTCATTTTTTAATCTCTATTGTTACAATATTTCGGTTTCAGACGGCATTGCGCCTCAAACAGTATTTCACAACGGGAAACCCCTATGCCGTCTGAAAAGTTAAAAGATTGATTGTAGCCCAATCGGATGGTTTGTATAAGGTTTTTCTACCAACACTTTGCGGCTTCCATATCGGCTTCAATCTGCCTTTTCAGTTCTTCCATACCGTCAAACTTTTCTTCATCGCGCAGTTTGTGCAGGAAGCGGACGTTCAGCCGTTGTCCGTACAGGTTGCCTTGAAAGTCGAACAAGTGGACTTCAAGCTTTTGAGAACAGCCGCTATCAACGGTGGGATTAAAGCCGAAGCTCGCCACGCCGCGCCGTGTGCCGAATGCGCCGTCTGCTTCGACGACGAACACGCCGCCGAGGGCATAACGGTGGCCGGGCAGGCGGATATTGGCGGTCGGGGCGTTTAGGGTGCGTCCGAGTTTTCTGCCGTGTACCACCCTGCCCCCCAAAACGTAGTCGTGTCCCAAAAGTTTTTTCGCATAGGCAAGGTTGCCGTCTGAAAGGGCTTGTCGCACGGCGGTACTGCTGGTGCGGATGTCTTCGACAATGACGGAAGGCGTGCGCTCGGTTTGCATATCGGGCTGTTGTGCCAAAAGTTCAAAACAGCCTTCCCGCCCCGCACCGAAACGGAAATCGTCGCCGACGAGCAAATAACGCGTATTCAAGGTTTGACGCAGCAGGCGGTCGATAAACCCTTGCGCGGATATTTCGGAAAAATTTTGATCGAAACGCAAAACCCAGACGGCATCGACGCAGCCCGTCCCTTCCAGCAATTCCAGTTTGGTACGCAGGGGGCTGATGCGGCAGGGCGGGGTTTTGCCCGTGCGGCTTGCAAAAAATTCTTTGGGTTGCGGCTCGAAGATGACGGCAACGACGGGTAGTCCGCGCGCGTCGGCTTCGAGGCGGAGTTTTTGGAGGATGTGTTTGTGTCCGAGGTGTACGCCGTCGAAATTGCCTATGGTTACGGCGGCACCCTGTGGAAAGTCGGGCGCGTCATGCCGCCCCAGCCTGATTTTCATTGTTATGTTCGGGTATGTGATGAAACAGGCGGTCATTGTAAACGGTATTGCGGTTTATAGACAGTAGGCGCGTTCAGACGGCATATGCCGCCGCTTCTGACTACCACCAGGGACGGTAAAACGGATAGCCCCAATCGTCGTAATAGCGTGACAGGCGTACTTCTTTCAGCTGCTGTTGCGAGATGTAGTTCTGCCACGCCATTTTGTAACAGGCTTGGAACATGGGATCGGAAAGCTTTTCGGTATAGCGTGTTTTAAATATCTGTCTTTCGGCATCGGGCATGGGCGCATATCCTGAATCGAACTGACGGCGGATAAGCTGTGCGGCCTCACGGTCGCATTGCGCTGCAAGGGCGACTTGCAGGTCCTGTTCGTAGCGTTGCTGTGCCTGACGGTATGCCGCCTGCTGTTCGGGTGTGGCGCAGGCAGTCAGTATGAGTATTGCGGCGGCGGCCGCGATGTATCGGCGCATGGTGTTCTACCCTCCTCGGAAACAGATTCAATGTACGCTCTTTTCAAAAACTTGTGAAGTTCGCCCCTAGATTGTTTTCGCTATAAAATGCAGTTCTTGAACATGCTTTCCGAACCGTCCGCCCATTATGAACGAATCCGACCGCCACGCCAAACACGCCCGCCGCAGCCGCCACCACATCCCGCCGTTTTGGCAGGCAGACCGCCCGTACCTGCACGAACACCACATTTCGGATGCGCGTTTCCGCCGATTGGGCTACATCATGTCGCTGCTGGCAGGCGCAATCAATGCCGGCGGTTTTTTTGCATTTGCCCGCTACACGTCGCACGTTACCGGCTCGATGTCGCTGCTGGCGGACATGGTATATCTGAAGCAATGGACGGCGGCAGCGGTGGCGATGGTCAGCGTGTTGTGTTTCATCGCGGGTGCGGCACATTCGGGCTGGGTGATTTTATGGACGCAGCAAATGCGCTTTCGGGGCAGCTACGGGTTGTCGATGTGGCTGGAAGCGGTTTACCTGCTGGTTTTCGGCCTGTTTGGCATTACCGCGCTGCAATGGGATACGGACGGAGGCTTGGTCTTCCCTTCCCTCGCGCTGTTCTTGCTCTGCTTCATCATGGGGATGCACAACACAGTCATGACGCTTTTATCGGGCGGCGCCATCCGCTCTACCCACATGACGGGTACGGCGACCGACTTGGGCATCGAAATCTCACGCGCCCTGTATTACTCCAAAACCCACCATCCCCGCCTGCCGCACGTCCGCGTCAACAAACCCAAAATGTGGCTGCTCAGCGGCATGATGCAGGCCTTTCTGCTCGGCGGCATCATCGGTGCGTGGGGCTACCATAAAATCGGACACCACTTCGCCCTGCCCGTTTCGGCGGTATTGCTGATACTGGGTGCTGGCTCGGTCGGTTACGATGTCAAGGTCCGTTTTTTGTGGATATGGCGGCGGTTTCGGCGCAAATACCGACAAACCGGTGTTGTTTCGGGAAAAATCGGGTAATTTCAGGTTAACGCCGCTTATTTGGACGGCATGATTGTTTATAGTTGTACGGTTTGACATATACACGGAAGGAAACACCATGACTTTCTTCAAACCCTTTACCGTCGTGCTGACCGCATCCGCACTCGCGCTGTCCGGCTGCGTTGCCGACCCCGCAACCGGACAGCAGTCCCCAAGCAAATCCGCCATGTACGGTTTGGGCGGCGCGGCAGTGTGCGGCATCGTCGGCGCACTGACCCACAGCGGCAAAGGCGCACGCAATTCCGCGCTTGCCTGCGGCGCAATCGGCGCGGGCGTGGGCGGCTATATGGACTACCAAGAGCAGCGTTTGCGCCGAAACCTCGCCGGCACGCAAATCGAAATCCAACGCCAAGGCAACCAAATCAAGCTGGTGATGCCTGAAAACGTTACCTTTGCCACCGGCAGCGCAGTTTTAAGCGACAATGCGCAATTTGCGCTGAATACTGCCGCACAGACGCTGGTGCAGTATCCCGACACGACGCTGACCATCAACGGGCACACCGACAACACGGGTTCCGATGCCGTCAACAATCCGCTTTCGCAACACCGCGCCCAAGCGGTTGCCTACTATCTGCAGACGCGCGGCGTGGCGGCTTCGCGCCTGACGGTTTACGGCTACGGCTCGCATATACCGGTCGCGTCCAACGCTACGGCTGAAGGCCGCGCGCAAAACCGCCGCGTCGAAATCCTCATCAACCCCGACCAACGTGCCGTCAACGCCGCACGGCACATATAACGCGCCCTGCAACGCCAATGCCGTCTGAATGCTTTTCAGACGGCATTTCCGTATTTGCGCCCGCAGGCGTACAATCTTTCCCTTTTTTCTGACACGGTGATTCTATGGATACCGCCCTGCTCCTTGCAGGCAAAATCGCCGAACTGACACTGATTGTTTTTATGGGCATCGGTTTGGTGAAATCGGGGCTGCTCAAATCGGAAAACAGCTATCCGCTGTCGGTCATCGCCCTCTACCTCATCAGTCCGTCGGTAATGCTGCACGCCTTCCAAATCGGCTACACGCCCGAAGTGGCACAAGGCCTGCTGCTTTCAGTCAAGCTCGCCGTCATCTTCCACATCCTGCTGATTGCCATCGGCAAAATCCTGAAAAAGCTGCTCAGGCTCGACAGTCTGGAACACGCCGCGATGGTGTACAGCAATTCGGGCAACCTGATTATTCCGCTGGTCATGTCCGTTTTCGGTTCGGAGTGGGTCATCTACACCGGCGGCTTCATCATCGTGCAAACCGTCCTGTTTTGGACGCACCTGCGCCTGCTGGTCTCGGGCAACGTCAGACTTTCATGGAAAACCATGCTGACCAACATCAACATCCTCTGCATTTTTACCGGACTGCTGATGTTTGCCTTCCAAATCAAACTGCCCCACCTGATGGACAACACCTTCGCCGCCGTCGGCAGCATGATCGGGCCGGTTGCCATGATTGTTGCCGGAATGCTGATTGCCTCCGTGCCGCCGCACGCGCTTTTGTGTTCGGCAAGGCTGTATGCCGTGGCATTCCTGCGGCTGATTCTGATTCCTCTGATACTGCTTGCCGTCGTCAAACTGTCGGGGCTGGCACACCTCAACGCCCTGTCCGAAACCGTCGTCCTCATCAGCTTTCTCGCCACCATCAGCCCGTCGGCGGCAACCATCACGCAAATGGCGGTCCTGTACGGCAACGACGCACGCAAGGCAAGCGCGATTTACGGCATCACTACCCTGCTGTGTGTCATCACCATGCCGCTGATGATTGCGCTTTACCGATACACGGTTTGAACCTTCAAACAAAGATGCCGTCTGAAACCCGAAAACGGTTTCAGACGGCATTTGCCTTTCCTGAATTACAAATCGAATTCCGCCGCCACGGGCGCGTGGTCGCTCGGACGCTCCAGCGCGCGCGTCTCCAAATCGACGCGGACATCCTTCAACGCCGCCGCCATCGCAGGCGACACCAAAATATGGTCGATACGCAGGCCCAGTTTGCGCTGGAACATCGCGCCGCGATAGTCGAACCATGTGTAAAACGCGCCTTCGGGATGGACTTGGCGCAGGCTGTCGGTCAATCCCAAATCCAGCAGGTTTTTGAACCACTGCCGTTCAACGGACGAACAGTGGATTTTTTCGTGCCATTTTTCAGGGTCGTAACAGTCCGCATCGGCAGGCGCGATATTGAAATCGCCCAGCAGCACCAGTTTGCCGTGGCGTGCCATTTCGTCGCGGACAAATTCGGTTAACGCGGCAAACCATTGTTCTTTATATTTGAATTTGGGGCTGTCCAAAGCCTCGCCGTTGACGCAATAGACATTGATGACGCGCACGCCGCCGACGGTTGCCGCAATCACGCGCCGTTGCGGGTCATCCGGCAGGGAAGGCAAACCGAAATGCACGTCTTCCGGCGCGCTGCGGCTGACGATTGCCACGCCGTTGTAGGTTTTCTGCCCGCTCCAAACACAGTGCCAGCCCATCATCTGCAAGGCGGCGGCGGGAAACTTGTCCTGATCAAGTTTGAGTTCCTGTAAAACAAGGACATCCGGTGGATTATCGGCAAGTAGGTTTTGCACCTGCGGCAGCCGCACATTGAGCGAATTGACATTCCAAGTGGTAATTTTCATAACATTTCCGAAAAATGCCGTCTGAAACGTTCAGACGGCAAAAGGAAAGGATTCTAACACTATGCCGCGCGTTTGTTTTCCAAATCGCGAACCGTGTGCAGAATCGCCGCCGCGTCTTCGGAAATCAGGCGGTATTCGATAATGCGGTGGTAACGCGTGAAATCGACTAGACCTTCCACGCGCAGGCGGTTCAAATGGTTGGAAACTGCGGTAGCCGACAGGGATAATGATTTTGCCAGTTCGACGATATTGCGTTCGCTGTCCAATAGTTGGATCAGTATCGCCATACGTTCGGGATGCGCCATCAATTTGAGTATGGTGTGGAGCGGTATTGTGTTCATCGGTATTCCTAAAACCTTTTCCGCCCGCCAAGCGGATTGACGGGCGGCAGATATGGATGATTGTGATTATCTTTATAAATTATATTGTAAATCAATTATTTATGTATGATTGTACAGGATTGTATGTTCCTTTTACCACTATTTTTACAAACAAGCGTAAAGGCAGACCTTCAGACGGCATAAAACTGCCGCCCCTGTCCTTTCCCCCTGTCCTGCCGCCGGCCGGAATCATCCGCATTGTTCAAAAGATGCCTTACAACCCCGCACGCCTTGCCGATGCCTCCGCGCCGTCGGGCAAACAAAATACCTGCCCGAAACGCTGTTTTTTCTAAAGCATCACGTGTGGGGGACTGTTAGTTTTTGCACAAGGAACAAATAGAGTAAAAAAACGCTGAAATCTTCGGAAGACGTGGATTTCGGCGTTTTTTTGTATCCGGAAAAGTTACGCCAGCTTTTTCACAAAACCGCGCCGGAATGCGCGGTTTTTTGTTGAAAGCTGACGGGATTGGGAATTTTTTAAAACTATTTTAAGAGGTTTTTAAAATGGATTTAATCAATACTCCGGCCATACCACTCAACACGGCCTATGATGGCGATGTCGTCTTGGGCATTGCTCAAATCTATTTCAAACGGTGCGTAACGTGGATTTTCAGATGTTACAAGCAGTTTGCCCGGTATGCGTTGCACACGTTTGACAAAGAGGTCATTACCTATACGCAAGACATATAGGCCGTCACGCGGGTCGGTTTTGGCGTGATTGATGAGAATGGAATCCCCATGATTGAGCACGCCCTCCATTGAATCGCCTTTAACGGTAATTACAGACAGCTTTTCCGGCTGTTTGGTCACATAGTTGTCAATCCAATATTTCCGGAAAGCCAAGCAGAACAAAGGTTCTTCGCCGAAGACCGGTTCGCCATACCCTGCTGCTGCGGCTACGTTGTAGCGCGGCACGAATACAAACTCTGACAAGTCGACAGGGTTGCCCATAGTGTCAGTAATTCCATCAGAATTTCTGCTTACAGAGAATGCTCCGGCGTTTTCCGGCCTGGCTTTATCAAGATACGGTAAGCCTTTTCCGGTCAGCAGCCAGTTTAAATCACAACCGGTAACTTCTTGAATTTTTACTAGGTAATCGGCTGTTGGGATAGCTCCCTCTTTCCAAACTCTATTAAATCCAGAAGCCGACATTTCTATTTTGTTATAGATGTCAGATGGCTTAGCCCCATGAGGCCAAAGAAATTTGAGCCTATCTAAAAAAGTATCCATAGTAATCCTAATTTAACTCATTTAAGCAAAACATTAAGCAAAAAAGAAACTCTTTTGCTTAAATAATATTACTCAAATAATCAATATTTTGTAAAAATAATTACGTTTTTGAGAAAAATATTTTAGCAAAAGAGTTGCAGGAAACTGTTTTGCTAAATATAATTCACTCACTTACTAAATAACGGCGGTTAATAAACCTACTTAATTAAGGAATTGCGAGAATGAAAAAAAGCAAGAAACCATGATTGATTGGCATCGTGCTGACATTGTGGCTCGTCTTAAAAAGGCAGGCTGGTCTGTAAGAGCGTTATCTATCGAGGCTAATTTAGCACCAAATACATTAGGGAAAGCTTTAGATGCTCCTTATCTGAAAGGCGAAAGAATCATTGCAGCAGCGATTGGAGTACCCGCAGAAGAAATCTGGCCATCTCGTTTTGAGAAACGAAACCATAAGCCAACCTTCCCAAGATCTATAAATAGATAACTGTTTTGCTAAATAGTTCCAAAAGAGTAACGCATTTAAGCAAAAATAGAAAGCGGAAAAAATGAAAATATCTGCATCTGATATTGCGAAATTAGGAATTCCGAGCCTACCAACTGATAGACAAGGGATTGAATACCATGCCAAGAAAAATAATTGGCAACACTGTTTTGAGCAAATAGGAAGAGGCCGTCCTAAAAAACTGTATGAAATCGCTTTCCTCCCTGCCGAAATCCGAGCAGCCATCATGAAACGGCAGTCGGACGAGCTGGCGGAAAAGATGCCGAAAATGCTGCCCCAAGTCAGACCGGGGACGGCGATGTCGGCTCAGGCACTGGCTGAAGCGGCCAAGCTGTTGAACGAGAAACAACGGTCGGTGGCGGATGCGCGATGTGCGGTAGTGGCGGCGGTGTTGGGTATCAAATATCAATACGGTTGCTCTGCCAAGGCTGCGGTGGCTCAGTTTTTGGGCTTGCTGGCAGAAGGTAAATTGGACGCGGTTACGCTTGGGAATTTGGAAAAGGCCAATGACCGCAGCCGGTCGGCGAAGGTTGGCGAACGTACTTTAGACGGCTGGATATCTGCTTATTTGAAAGCGGAAAACGCGACGGAGCGGTTGGTGGCTTTGGCTCCGAAGGTAACTAAGGCGGTCAAGCCGATTGAGAGCTACGGTTGGTTACCAGCATTTATGCAATTTCACAATATTCCGTCCGCGCCAAAATTGGCACACAGCTACCGCCGGTTTGTGCAGTGGGCGGAAGCGGAAAATATGCCGGTCAATGATGCACGACCTTCACGAAAAATGCCGTCTGAAGAATCTTTCAGACGGCATTTCCTCCCTGAGGCAATAACCGGATTACGGTTAAGCGGTTCCTTGTCTGACATATCAGACAGCCGCCCGCACCCTAAACCTCATGCCACGAAATCCAAACCTATGTCCAACGAGCGGCTGCTGTGGGTCAGATAGCCGAGGGCGATGCCGTCCACGCCGGTTTGCGCCACGCGCTTCAGTCGGTCGAAGCCGATGCCGCCCGATGCTTCGCAATAGACGGTGTGGGGGTGGGCGGTTTGCGTGTGGCAGCGGTTTGCCGCTTCTTTCAGGGTTTCGTCGTCCATGTTGTCCAGCAAAATCCGTTCCGCGCCCGCCGCGATGGCTTCGTCCAGTTGTGCCAATGTGTCCACTTCGATTTCTACACAAGTCAACGGTCCAACTGCCTGTTTTGCCTGCTGCACGGCTTGGGCGATACTGCCGCAATAGGCAAGATGGTTGTCTTTGATGAGTACGGCGTCGTCCAAGCCCATGCGGTGGTTTGTGCCGCCTCCTGCCCTGACGGCGTATTTTTGCAGGATGCGCAGCAGGGGGATGGTTTTTCGGCTGCACACGATGTCTGTACCGTATTCGGCGACTTCGACAACGGCACGCGCGGTGGCGGTGGCGATGCCGCTTAAGTGCGTGAGGTAGTTGAGCGCGGTGCGTTCGGCGGCGAGCAGCGCGCGGGCGTTGCCTTCGACGGCGGCCAGCGTCTGACCTGCGCAGACAGCTTGCCCGTCTTGAATTTCGGCTTGGAAGCGGACGCACGGATCCATCGTCTGAAAGGCGAGGCGCGCCAAGTCCATACCGGCGATAACACCGTCTTCGCGGCTGACGAGGAAGAGTTTGGCGGTTTTATCGGGCGCGATGACGGCGGCGGACGTAATATCGCCTCGCCTGCCCAAGTCTTCGCTCAAGGCTTGTTCCACCATAGGGCGCAACAGGGTGTCGGACAGGGGAAAGAGGGTGTTTTCAGACGGCATGGGGTTTCCTTTGTTGAAAAAGATTAATGTTGCACCGATGGGGCAAAACTTCATTTTATAGTGGATTAACAAAAACCAGTACGGCGTTGCCTCGCCTTAGCTCAAAGAGAACAATTCTCTCCGGCGTCATCTGATTATTTTGAAATTGCCATTTCAATGACTTGCTCAACATAGTTGTTTTCCAAATCAATTACGTCTCCTTTTCTTTGATTTGATTTTTTTAGTTCATTATATGCATAAAAAATGACGATTTTCTTCCCTTCACAAAATAAATGTCTGTCGGATTTATTCATCATATACATACTTTCATTCCTTACGATGCCTTCACCATCTATAAAACTAAAACTATTCGGTATATTTCTTCGTTCCATTCCCGCTTCATATATTGACGATATCACTCCGGAAACGCTTCTGGTGATAATCTGTCCGGAATCAATATTACTCCACCATTCCTCTGATGCAAATAAGCCTTTGTCTTTTTTGATGCCAAAGATACTTTCGTCATTTAATGATAATAATCTTGTCTTTTCAATAAATTCTTTTTCTCTTTTCATGACTTTTTTAAAATCATAGATTAAATACATATCATCATCCAAAATCAAATAACTCATTTTACGTCTCCAATTTTTTCAAAATAAATAATCTGTTTCTCAAAAGTTTCTTTACCGCCAGCCCTACCCAGTCCTGTATTGACTACCCCTTTCCCTTTATTCACATATGGCTTCCCTTGACCTTCAAGTTTAAATTGTACTTGTGTTTTTTCAGTCCATCCCTTATTTGTGCGAGGTAAATCTGGAAAAAGTTTGCCTGTGGCTGAGTTGCCTGTGGTGCCAATCTTTTTTAAAACTTCCATAGTTCCTGGTAAGGTGTTCAAGCACCAAGTGAATCGGTTCCGTACTATCTGTACTGTCTGCGGCTTCGTCGCCTTGTCCTGATTTTTGTTAATCCACTATAGGTCGTCTGAAAACGGGCTAACGGCTGCCCAGCGGCAGTCCGATGTCCGAAATCAGCCTGTCGGGTAGGACGTCGTCGCGGAAGCGGTAAAGCTGCGCGGGACGGCCTTTGCTGCCCGATACGCCGGTATCCGACGGCTCGATGAGGTTTTGCTGCTGAATCTGGCGGCGGAAGTTTTGCTTGTGCAGCAATCTGCCGCTGATGGCTTCGACGCTGTTTTGCAGTTGCAGCAGCGTGAATTCGGGCGGCATCAGTTCGAAAATCACGGGGCGGTATTTGATTTTGGCGCGCAGGCGGGACAGGGCGGTCGCCAGTACGCGGCGGTGGTCGTGGCGCATGGGCCGCCCCGTGAGCGTGAAGTCGAAGTTTGCCTGCGGCTCGGCGGCTTCCGCTATCAGGCCGCTTTCATACAGCATTTCATAGCGTTGCAAAACGTATTCTTCCGACCAGTTTTCCGGTTCGACCCCCCAGCACAAGTGAATGCGCTTGAGCCGCTTTTGGCGCACTTCCTCCGTATCCGCCGAGTTTGCCCAAATGCGCAGGCGGCTGACGATGGCGTCGCGCTGCCCGCCATCGGTGTGCAAGTCTTCCCACGGGAAATAGCCGTAGCAGTCCTGCCATTTCGCATCCGGATGCAGGATGCTGTCGGCTGCCTCGCGCACCAGCCCCAGATAGCTGACGTACAAGACAGGCATGCCTTGCTCGTTGCGGCGGTGGGTATCAACAAAGGTGTAAAGCTGTTCCACATAGCCCATGGGCTGCGAAGTTTGCTTGGCGACCCACAGCTTTACGCCTGCCTGCAGGGAATTGCGCAGGGGGGAGAGCGGGCCGTTGGGCAGGAGCGTGCCTTGGGCGACGGTCAATACCCGCAGGCCGCCGTCGGTAACGGCAATCAATACGGGAACCAGCTCGACGATGCTTTGCGGCGGGGCTTCGGCTTCGGGGTAGGCGTCCATACTCGGCTTTCTGCGGGTGGGAAAGGCTTTATTGTATAGTGAATTAACAAAAATCAGGACAAGGCGACGAAGCCGCAGACAGTACAGATAGTACGGAACCGATTCACTTGGTGCTTGAGCACCTTAGAGAATCGTTCTCTTTGAGCTAAGGCGAGGCAACGCCGTACTGGTTTAAATTTAATCCACTATAAACCAAAGCGGCTTGTCGGAACAAGCAGGTCGGTTTTGCGGTATCGCAAACCTGTTTTCAGACGACCTTGCATATTATACTCAAGTTGAGCATAATATAAAACAGTTTAAAAAACAGGCGGCAAACCTTTATGCCGTCTGAAAACCAGCCACAAGGAAACATCATGCAAACCGCCGCCCGCCGCTCGTTCGATTACGATATGCCCCTCATCCAAACACCGACTTCCGCCTGCCAAATCCGTCAGGCGTGGGCGAAGGTTGCCGACACGCCCGACCGCGAGACGGCAGGTCGTCTGAAAGACGAAATCAAGGTCTTGCTGAAGGAGACAAACGCGGTCTTGGTGGCGCATTATTACGTCGATCCGCTGATTCAGGATTTGGCTTTAGAAACGGGCGGATGCGTGGGCGATTCGCTGGAAATGGCGCGCTTCGGTGCGGAACACGAAGCCGGTACGCTGGTGGTGGCGGGCGTGCGTTTCATGGGCGAGAGCGCGAAAATCCTCTGCCCTGAAAAAACGGTGCTGATGCCTGATTTGGAGGCGGAATGTTCTTTGGATTTGGGTTGTCCCGAAGAAGCGTTTTCGGCGTTTTGCGACCAACACCCCGACCGCACGGTGGTGGTGTACGCCAACACTTCCGCCGCCGTGAAAGCGCGTGCCGACTGGGTGGTAACGTCTTCGGTGGCGTTGGAAATCGTGTCGTATCTGAAATCGCGCGGCGAGAAGCTGATTTGGGGACCCGACCGCCATCTCGGCGACTACATCCGCCGCGAAACGGGCGCGGATATGCTGTTGTGGCAGGGTTCGTGCATCGTCCACAACGAATTTAAAGGGCAGGAGCTGGCGGCGTTGAAAGCGGAACACCCCGACGCGGTGGTGCTGGTTCATCCAGAATCGCCGCAAAGCGTCATCGAACTGGGCGACGTGGTCGGCTCGACCAGCAAGCTGCTGAAAGCCGCCGTATCGCGCCCTGAAAAAAAATTCATCGTAGCGACCGATTTGGGCATCCTGCACGAAATGCAAAAGCAGGCGCCCGACAAAGAATTTATCGCCGCACCGACGGCGGGCAACGGCGGAAGCTGCAAAAGCTGCGCGTTCTGTCCGTGGATGGCGATGAATTCACTGGGCGGCATCAAATACGCCCTGACAAGCGGAAACAACGAAATTCTGTTGGACAAGAAGCTGGGCGAAGCCGCCAAACTGCCTTTGCAACGTATGCTCGACTTCGCGGCAGGGCTCAAACGCGGGGATGTGTTCAACGGTATGGGACCCGCCTGATTTGCCGTCAATATTGCCGTTTCAGACGACCTCTCAAACAAGGACAACACCATGCAAACCGATTGCGACGTATTGATTGCCGGAAACGGGCTGGCGGCACTGACGCTCGCCCTGTCGCTGCCTGAATCGTTCCGCATCGTCATTTTGTGCAAAAACCGGCTGGACGACACCGCCAGCCGTCATGCGCAAGGCGGGATTGCGGCGGCGTGGTCGGGAGAGGACGACATCGAAAAACACGTTGCCGATACCTTGGAAGCGGGCGCAGGTTTGTGCAACGAAGCCGCCGTCCGCACCATCCTGTCGCAGGGCAAACCGGCAATCGAATGGCTGCTGGCGCAGGGCGTGGCGTTCGACCAAAATAATAACGGTCTGCACCTGACACGCGAAGGCGGGCACACCTGCCGCCGAATCGCCCACGTCGCCGACCACACGGGCGAAGCCGTCATGCAGAGCCTGATTGCCCAAATACGCCGCCGCCCGAACATCCGCGTTTGCGAGCGGCAGATGGCGTTGGACATTCAAACCGAATCAGGCGCGGCGTGCGGACTGACCGTCCTCGACTGCCGAACGCAAGAAACCCACCGCATCCGCGCCCGCCATACCGTACTCGCCGGTGGCGGCTTGGGGCAGATTTACGCCGCCACCACCACGCCGCCCGAATGCACGGGCGACGCCATCGCCATGGCGATACGCGCAGGCTGCGCAGTCGGAAACCTCGAATTTATCCAATTCCACCCCACAGGCTTGGCAAGGCCGTCTGAAAACGGACGCACCTTCCTGATTTCCGAAGCCGTGCGCGGCGAAGGCGGCATTCTGACCAACCAATCGGGCGAACGGTTTATGCCGCATTATGACCGCCGCGCCGAACTCGCGCCGCGCGACATCGTTGCCCGCGCCATCGCCGCCGAAACCGCCAAACAAACGCAAGACTTCGTCTCGCTCGACATCAGCCGCCAGCCCGCAGCGTTCATCCGTCAGCATTTCCCATCCATCCATCGGCACTGCCTGTCCCAATGCGGTTTGGACATTACGCGCCAAGCCATCCCCGTCCGCCCCGTGCAACACTACACCTGCGGCGGCATCCAAACCGACCCCGGCGGCAGAACCTCCCTGCCGCAGCTCTACGCCTTAGGCGAAACCGCCTGCACCGGGCTGCACGGAGCCAACCGCCTCGCCAGCAACTCCCTGCTCGAATGCGTCGTTACCGCCAGGCTTGCCGCCCAAACCATCGCGGACGGACAAGCGTTCCAAACCGCACCGCCCCAAAGGCCGTCTGAAAGCCCCTCCGCCGAAACAGGCATCTTTTCAGACGGCATCCAAAGTGCATTCAGCCGCCCCGCCCTGCAAGCGTTCAACCAACGCCATCTCGGCATCCTCCGCAACGATACCGGCCTGCGCCGCGCCATCGCCCAGCTGCGGCTTTGGAAGCAAAACCAAACCGAACCGCACACCGCGTCCGAATACGAAAACCGCAACCTACTCGAATGCAGCCTCGCCGTCGCCCAAGCCGCATACAGGCGGAGACAGAACATCGGCGCGCATTTTAATAGTGATTGTTAAGGTTGACTGGTTAGAAAAAAAATCGTTCAAATAAATTTGAATAGCATGGTTGAGAAATTGGCATTCAGTTTTTATGGTTGCGTAAGTTGGGTTATCAATCTGTTCTATAGTGGATTAACAAAAATCAGGACAAGGCGACGAAGCCGCAGACAGTACAAACAGTACGGAACCGATTCACACCGACAGTAAAAAGAAAAGCCAGCGCGGACGTGTGAAAGTGGTAAACAATGGCGATAGCTATGTGGATAACCTGTATTCGGACAGTGATTACTCGGATGACGTGATGCAGACTATCTTCAAGGATGGCAAGTTATTGGTGGAAGACAATTTCCAAACACTGCGTGAACGTGCGGTTGAGGATATTCGAGAACACTGATTGATTTGGTGTGAAAAAGGAGACCTACACTGGGTCTCCTTTTAAATTGAAATGAAAGCAAAAAACCGCCTTTAACAGGCGGTTTAAAATTAGTGTCTAAATAATCTGCCAGTCTCTCTGATACGTTGGCGCATCAGATTGTTTTTCATTGGCGAAAAAAAGTAAGGCTCACCGTTCGGTTGATAACCACTTGCTACTGTTTGTTCAGATACACAACCGACACCTCTTGTGCAGTAGACCCATTTTCCATCTTGGCGGGTTACATAATTGTTTGCCCTGTCACTCCACAAGTGGAACTCTTTGTATTGTGGTTCTGCTTGTCTTGGATGATTGGATTTGGCAAAGACAGGAGATGCAGCCAACACACAAACAGCAAGAACGAAAACTTTCTTCAACATGATTTTCTCCAAAATTCATTTCCAATGCGATTATTATACCTAGTTTTTCATGCTATGCACGATTTTGTTAAAATGTCAAATCATTGTTGGTCGGTGAGTGTTGTTTTTTGGTGCTTCAGCACCTTAGAGAATCGTTCTCTTTGAGCTAAGGCGAGGCAACGCTGTACTGGTTTTTGTTAATTCACTATAAAAGCAGAAAGGCCGTCTGAAACACTGTTCAGACGACCTTTTTACTTCCTTGACACTTTACTGACGCGTTTTACCTGCCCGACTGTTTCCACACGTTTTGCAGGTAGGCGTAGGTCAGCTCGGCAGTGTCGGACACCAGCGCGATGTCGCTGCCCAAGTCTTCGGCTTTGCCCACGCCGATGGGTAAGGCGCCGGCAGCTTTGATGGCGGCGACTCCGGCAGCGGCGTCTTCAATGCCGATGCAGCGGCGGATGTCCGCGTCCGCGTCCGCGCCCACGCCCTCGGCGGCGGCGAGGAAGATGTCGGGGGCTGGTTTGGAATGCGCGACGGCGGCAGGGTCGGCGACGGTGTCGAAGAAGTGGGTCAGCCCCATGCGTTCCAGCAGGAACGGGCCGTTTTTACTGGCGGACGCAAGGGCGATTTTTTTGCCGTTTGCCCTCAATGCTTCCAGCAGCGGCAAAATGCCGGGGTACACGTCTTCGGGTTTGACTGCCTGAATCATCTCCAAGTAGTTGTCGTTTTTGCGGCGGGTCAGTTCGGCGAACTCGGCTTCGCCGACGGTTTTGCCGCCGTGCGTGAGGATGCGTTTGAGCGAATCGTCGCGCGACACGCCTTTGAGCTGCTCGTTAAACTTGCGGTCGATGCTGATGCCCAATTCTTCGGCAAGCTTTTTCCATGCGCGGTAGTGGTATTCGGCGGTATCGGTAATCACACCGTCGAGATCGAAGAGCACTGCGGTGAAAGTCATTTTGCGCCCCCCTTATTTTTCCAACGTGACGGTATGGCTGCCGTTGAGCGTGATGTCTTTGCCGTACACCTGCAATTCGAGCGGTTCGCCTTTGAGCAGGGTGAAGACGACGTTTTCTTTGCCGACGGCGACTTTAATCAGACGGCCTCGGTAGTTGATGTGGAAGGCGTAGCCTGTCCACGCACTCGGCAGGAACGGTGCGAAGCTGAGTTTGCCGCCCCAAGTTTTCATTTGGGCGAAACCTTGGACGATGGCGAGCCACGAGCCGGTCATGGAGGTGATGTGCAGGCCGTCTTCGGTGTCGTTGTTGTAGTTGTCCAAGTCCAGGCGGGCGGTGCGCTGGTACATCTCCACGGCTTTTTCTTCTTTGCCCAGTTCGGCGGCAAGGATGGCGTGGATACACGGCGACAGCGAGCTTTCATGCACGGTCATCGGTTCGTAGAAGTCGAAGTTGCGGCGTTTTTCGTCGATATTGAAACGGTCGCCGAAGAAATAGATGCCTTGCAATACGTCCGCCTGTTTGATGAATGGCGAACGCAGGATTTTGTCCCACGACCATTTCTGGTTGAGCGGCAAATCGTCGGGCGAAAGTGCGGACACGGGGCGGATGTCTTTGTCGAGGAAGCCGTCGTGCTGCACGAATACGCCGAGTTCTTCGTCATGCGGACGGTACATATTCGCACTGATGTCCGCCCATTTTTCCAGCTCGGCGGCACTCACGTTCAAATCCGGACGCGGGTATTTCGCCAAGGCTTCGCGGGTGTAGTCCAATACCCATGCGGCGAGGGTGTTGGTGTACCAGTTGTTGTTGATGTTGTTTTCGTATTCGTTCGGACCGGTTACGCCGTGAATCATGTATTTGCCGTTGCGTTTGGAGAAGTGAACGCGGTCCGCCCAGAAGCGGGACACTTCGACCAAGACTTCCAAGCCTTCTTTGGCAAGATAGCTTTCGTCGCCGGTGTAGTTGGTGTAGTTGTAGATGGCGTAAGGAATCGCGCCGTTGCGGTGGATTTCCTCGAAGGTGATTTCCCATTCGTTGTGGCACTCGATGCCCGTAAACGTTACCATCGGATAGAGTGCGCCCGCCAAGCCCTGTTCGCGCGCGTTGTGTTGCGCCTGCGGCAGTTGGTTGCGGCGGTATTGCAGCAGGTTGCGGGTAACTTCGGGTTCCGCCAGTGCAAGGTAGAGCGGCACGGCGTAGGCTTCGGTGTCCCAATAGGTCGCGCCGCCGTATTTTTCGCCGGTAAAGCCTTTAGGACCGATGTTCAGGCGTGCGTCTTCGCCGTAGTAGGTGGAGAACAGTTGGAACAGGTTGAAACGGATGCCCTGCTGCGCTTCGTCGCTGCCTTCGATGACCACGTCGGCGATTTCCCAACGGTGCAGCCAGCCTGCTTTGTGCGCCTCCAGCAAGGTTTCAAACGCAACGCCTGCGATTTTTTCCGACAAGGCGCGGCCTGCGGCTTTCACAGCTTCCAAGCCCTGATAATCGCGGCTGGTGGTAACAATCACGCGTTTTTCAAAGGTTTCGGGCGTACTGCCGACTTCGGCTTGGAAAGAATTGGAGACCTGCCAGTCGGTTTGGCTGCCACCGAGGGCTTTGAAGCTGCCGGCGAAGGTTTGCTCGGCGTTGACGATGAATTGCTCTACGCCGAAGGGATTGGCGACGGTTTGGGTGGCAATGTAGGAGAGGTCGTCTGAAACGCCTTTGTCCAATACCTGCCAGAATTTTTCTTCGTAGTTGGAATCTTCGTTTTTCACATCGGCGTCGATGATGGAATCAATGCGGACTTGGTGGGTTTTGCCGTCAACGGACACAGCTTCCCAGCGGATAACCGCCAGCTCTTTTTGCGCGACGGACAGGAATTTGCACACATCGAAACGCACGCCGAATACGGTGAACGAGCGGCGCAACACGCCGTGCTGCATATCGAGTTCGACGGAGAAGTCGGCAACGTCGTTTTTCGCTAAGTCCATTTCTTGACCATCGACAAAGATTTTGACTTTGCTGAAATTGAGCGCATTGATGGCTTTACCGAAATATTTAGGATAGCCGTTTTTCCACCAGCCGACGCGGGTTTTGTCGGGGAACCACACGCCGGCGATGTAGGTACCCAAGTGACTGTCGGCGGAGTAGGTTTCTTCAAAGTTGCCGCGCATGCCCATATAGCCGTTGCCCAAGCTGGTCAGGCTCTCTTGCAGTCGTTTGTGTTCTTTTTCCAGTTTTGCCGAACGCAGCGTCCAAGGGCTGACTTCCATGATTCTCGTGTACATTTATGAAGCTCCTGTTATTAAAATTGTCAGATCGGCAAAGGTTTCAGACGGCCTTTGCCGATGGTGTTGAAACGGATTATTCGCCGTGGGTCTCTTTAATCAGGCATACTGAGAAAGCCCCCATCAGCAAGACTGCGCCGGCAACCAAGAACATGGTTGCCTGATGGCTGCCCAGCATAGGGAAGAGGACGAAACTCAGCAGCGAAGCGACGATTTGAGGCATACAGATAGAGCCGTTGAACAGACCCAAATAAGTACCCATGTGTTTGCCTGAGAGGGCATTGGTCACAATCGTCAGCGGATAGGTAATGATGCCTGCCCACGCAATGCCGATTAAGGTATAAGACAACACCAGCGCGTATTGGTTGCCGATGAAGAAAACGGAAAAAAAGCCGAGCGCGCCCAAAGCCAAACAGCCGAAATAACCCGCCTTATGGTATTTATTCGGCACTTTCGCCAATACAAACGAACAAATCACCGCCGCAACCGACTGCACCGCCGCCAAAACGCCGTACCAGTTGCCTGCTTCCTGATAGCCTACGGAAGAAGCATCGGTTGTCTGCCAAACGTTTTCCGCAATCGCGCCTGCCGAGTAAGTCCACATATATTGGAAAGCGAACCAGCAGAAAAACTGTACCAGAGTAACCGTCCAAAACGCCTTAGGCGCGGTTTTCAAGAGTTCGATCCAGTTGGTCTTCTCCTGATTCGCCGCCACGTCGATGCCATGGTAGCGGGCGTAGGTTTCTGGATCGTATTCTTTGACTTTGAAGATTGTGAACGCACTGGTAATAATCAGTAACGCCGCGCCCACATAGAATGCTACGACCACGGTTTGTGGCACAACGCCTTTCTCGGCGGTGTTCGCCAAACCGATATACGCAAACACAAACGGCAGAATCGCCGCCACGACCGCGCCCGTATTCGCTAAGAAACTTTGAATCCCGTAGGCGTAGCTTTTCTGCTCCTCGTTGACCATGTCGCCGACCATCATCTTAAACGGCTGCATCGCCATATTCGACGACACGTCCAACAGCGCAATCATCAGCGCGCCGAACGACAAAGCCGCCAGCGACGCATAACCGAAACCGAAGCTGCCCGAGTTCGGCATCAAAATCATCACGATGACCGCAATCAGCGTGCCGTAAAGCAGATACGGCAGGCGGCGGCCGCCCAAGCGCGGCTTCCAAGTGCGGTCTGAGTAGTAGCCTACAATCGGCTGAACCAGCATGCCGGCCAGCGGCGGCAGGATGAAAAACCAGCCCAAATTGTGCGGGTCTGCGCCGAGCGTTTGAAAAATGCGGCTCATCTGCGAGCTTTGCAGGGTAAAGGCCGTCTGAACGCCGAGATAGCCGAAGCTCAACATCCAAATCGTGCTTTTTGCCAGCGCGGGCAAACCTTGTTTTGCTGTTTGAGGCGTATATTCCGACATAAGGTAAATCCTTTTTCGATTTGAAAAGTATAGTGGATTAAATTTAAACCAGTACGGCGTTGTCTCGCCTTGCCGTACTATCTGTACTGTCTGCGGCTTCGTCGCCTTGTCCTGATTTAAATTTAATCCACTATATTTGCTTTGGAAAATCCGAAATGGTTACCGGTGCGGCAACCCTCTATCATTATTATTTTTTTTGTTTGTCTAATTTCAAAGAGATAGGCGGATTTTATGAATCCTGCCCGATTTTGGCAATATCGGTTCGCGGATAAACTGGCTTAAATCAAATTATCGGTTAAAATGGCCGTCTGAAATTTGTTTGACCGAATCGAGAAAACTATGTCCCAACAATACGTCTATTCTATGCTGCGCGTGAGCAAGGTTGTGCCGCCGCAGAAAACCATCATTAAAGATATTTCCCTTTCATTCTTCCCCGGCGCGAAAATCGGCCTGCTCGGTTTGAACGGCGCGGGCAAGTCCACCGTTTTGCGGATTATGGCGGGCGTGGATAAGGAATTTGAGGGCGAAGCCGTGCCAATGGGCGGCATCAAAATCGGCTATCTGCCGCAAGAGCCGGAGCTTGATCCTGAAAAAACCGTGCGCGAGGAAGTGGAAAGCGGTTTGGGCGAAGTGGCGGCGGCGCAGAAACGTTTGGAAGAAGTGTATGCCGAGTACGCCAATCCCGATGCGGATTTTGACGCATTGGCGGAAGAACAGGGCCGTTTGGAAGCGATTATTGCGGCCGGTTCGTCCACGGGCGGCGGTGCGGAACACGAATTGGAAATCGCTGCCGATGCGCTGCGCCTGCCTGATTGGGATACCAAAATCGGCAATCTGTCCGGCGGTGAAAAACGCCGCGTCGCCTTGTGCAAACTCTTGTTGAACAAGCCAGACATGCTGCTGCTGGACGAGCCGACCAACCACTTGGATGCGGAATCGGTGGAATGGCTGGAGCAATTTTTGGTACGCTTCCCCGGCACAGTCGTTGCCGTAACACACGACCGCTACTTCCTCGACAACGCCGCCGAATGGATTTTGGAGCTCGATCGCGGCCACGGTATTCCTTGGAAAGGCAATTACTCGTCTTGGCTGGAGCAGAAAGAAAAACGCTTAGAAAACGAGGCAAAATCCGAAGCAGCGCGCGTGAAGGCGATGAAGCAGGAATTGGAATGGGTGCGCCAAAATGCCAAAGGCCGCCAAGCCAAGTCCAAGGCGCGTCTGGCGCGTTTTGAAGAAATGAGCAACTACGAATACCAAAAACGCAATGAAACGCAGGAAATCTTCATTCCCGTTGCCGAGCGTTTGGGTAACGAAGTGATTGAATTTGTGAATGTTTCCAAATCGTTCGGCGATAAAGTGCTGATTGACGATTTGAGCTTCAAAGTGCCTGCGGGCGCGATTGTCGGCATCATTGGCCCGAACGGCGCGGGTAAATCGACGCTGTTTAAAATGATTGCGGGCAAAGAGCAGCCTGATTCGGGCGAAGTGAAAATCGGGCAAACCGTGAAAATGAGCTTGATCGACCAAAGCCGCGAAGGTTTGCAAAACGACAAAACCGTGTTCGACAACATTGCCGAAGGCCGCGACATTTTGCAGGTCGGGCAGTTTGAAATTCCCGCCCGCCAATATTTGGGTCGTTTCAACTTCAAAGGCAGCGATCAAAGCAAAATCGCGGGGCAGCTCTCCGGCGGCGAACGCGGACGTTTGCACTTGGCGAAAACCTTATTGAGCGGCGGCAATGTGTTGCTGCTGGACGAACCGTCCAACGATCTCGACGTGGAAACCCTGCGCGCGCTGGAAGACGCATTGTTGGAATTTGCAGGCAGCGTGATGGTGATTTCGCACGACCGCTGGTTCCTCGACCGCATCGCCACGCATATCTTGGCGTGTGAAGGCAACTCCAAATGGGTGTTCTTCGACGGCAACTATCAGGAATACGAAGCCGATAAGAAACGCCGACTCGGCGAAGAAGGCGCGAAACCGAAACGCATCAAATACAAACCGGTAACGCGTTAACCTCCGAAACAATGCCGTCTGAAAGGCTTTCAGACGGCATTTTTACAAGGCAGCCCCGTTTAAAACAGCATCGCAATCTGCAAGACAATCAACGTCATTATCGCCGCAGCCATGTCGTCCGCCATAATACCCAGCCCACCATGCAGATTTTTATCAAACCAGCCGACCGGAGGCGGTTTGAGCACGTCAAACAGACGGAATAGGACAAACGCCGCCAGCCACCACGTCCACTTGAACGGAACGAAAGCCAGTACAAACAGCATGGCGACGATTTCATCCCACACAATGCCGCCGTGGTCGGATACGCCGCTTTCCTTTTCCGCACACGCGCAAATGCGTATGCCCCACATAAACAGCACGATACACAAAAAAGCCAGCAGCAGCCCGTCTATGCCGAGCAAAATCAGCACAAACGCCAAAGGCAATGCCGCCAAAGTGCCGAATGTGCCCGGCGCGAACGGAGCCAGCCCGCTGCCGAAACCGAATGCCAAAAAACACAAGGGACGCTGCCGCAGCCACGCCCAATCAGGTTTAAAATCAGCCAAAATGATCGAATCCTAAAGAATGTAGTTCCAATTCCCTGCCGTCGGCATCTAAAACCTTCAGACGGCATCCTCCGTTGATTTTGCCGATGCGCGTTACCGGTACGCCGCACTGTTCCGCCGCATCAAGCACACGGCTGCGGCAACTTTCCGGCGCGGTAAAAACCAACTCGTAATCGTCGCCGCCCGCCAAAGTATAAGACAGCCATTGCACTCGGGGCAAAATATCTTTCAATACGGATAAAGACGGCAGCGAATCGGCCCAAATTTCCGCCCCCTTGCCAGAAGCGGCTAGGATATGCCCCAAATCTTGCGCGAGGCCGTCTGAAACATCCTGCGCCGACCGGGCAAACGGCAACAGCGCAAGCCCCAGCCCAACCCTTGGCTCGGGGCGGAGCAGCTTTTGTTCGCATTCGGCAAACACATCATCCGGCAACACACACCGTTTCAGACGGCAGTTCAAAGCCGCCGCCGCCATACCGATACGCCCCGACACCCAAATATCGTCGCCCGCAACCGCCGCATCACGCCGTAACGCCCTACCCTTCGGCAATTCGCCGATAATGGTTACATTGAACGCCATATCGCCCTTGGTCGTATCCCCGCCGATTAAGGTGATGCCAAACTTTTTTGCCAAACCGAAAAAGCTGCCGCAAAACCGTTTCAGCCATACCTCATCCAATTCGGGCAACGCCGCGCTCAGCAGCACCCAACGCGGTATCGCGCCCATCGCCGCCATATCTGAAATATTGACGGTCAAAACCTTCCAAGCCAAGTCTTCAGGTTTGACATCTGCAAAAAAATGTCTGTCCCTCAGCAGCATATCCGCACTGAAACACAAATCAAAATCCTCACGTGGGCGGACAATCGCCGCATCGTCGCCTATACCCAATACGACATCCTTATCCGTGCCTGTTTGCAAATACCGTTTGATGAAGTCGAATTCTTTCATGTCGCAAAATATCCGAACGCACCGCCATGTTGATTTTTATTGATCTGCTGTATTTTACGCAGTACCGCACATAAAACGCAGCACCGCGTACAGCACTGATTTGAGAGAGTTTGTTCCCTCACAAACAAATCCAAATTCTATCGCCTTCAAAACCGGAGTTTCAAGCACCAGGAAGATTTTGATGAAGCATAAACCCTACCCCATATTCTGACAATAACCGTTTCCGCAAGCATCCTAAAAACAAACCCCGCAAAAGCGGGGTTTGTTTTGTTTCATCAGAACCGATTAAAGTTTGATACGTAAACCTCTTCTCTTGTACAGAAGAGAAATCCAACCCTACCCATCGGCAAGATGCTTTTAAAGCTTATTGTTGGGTGTGAACATGAGCCGGCGCGACCTGACGGGTTACGATGCTGCGGATTTTCACATCAACACGGCGGTCAGGTTCGATACATGCAATCAGAGCCTCACGTTTTTTGGCTTTAGAGGCTTTTGCACCCAGTTTGGCAACTTCAGCTTCACAAACTTGAGTCATTTGCGCTTGAGACTCGCCCAAACCAGCGGCAGAAGTTTTGGAAGCAGGTACACCGTTGCTGACCAAGTAGTTTGCCACTACGTTGGCGCGACGCTCGGACAGGGCCTGGTTGTATTTTTCAGAACCCATGAAGTCGGTATGACCTTCAACACGTACGGATTGTACGTTGGTTTGACCCAGGCGTTGGGCCAATACTTTCAGGTTGTCTTGGGCTTCGGCACGCAGTACGTCTTTGTCGAAACCGAACAGGGTTTTGGCAGACAGAGAAACGGTTTCGTCAACATATTGCGGAGCCTGCTCTACAACAGCAACAGGAGCCGGTTCAACTGCATCGCCACACTCTACGCGACCTTGGGTTGCTTTGTCGAAGTAGGTGTTTTTCCAGCATTCGCCGTAGTTGTTGCGTACGACTTCTTGTGATTGGCCGCTCACGGTATAACCGTGGATATGAGCTTCGCTCGCCATAGCAGTGCCGGAAGCGAGCAATGCAACGAATAATGCGCTTAATTTCAGCTGTTTGGTCATTTTATTCCCTCATTAAATTTGTACAGCAGATACAGGAGCAACTGCTGAATTGCCAACATACAGGCCGCTGTAGAAACATGGCGGCAAATCGGATATTTCAGTCTCCACTATAAAGAAGCAGGGGGCGGACTGTCAATACTCAACGCCTGAAAACAACCGTAAAACAGCCTGTTTCCTGATAGTATATCATGCCGAAAAATCAATTCCGTGTCATTACTTTAGGGGGATTTTTTCCATATCGCACGATTGCCGTTGCACAAAAACAACAAACACAACGGCAAAGCCCCATACCGTACCTGCAAGAAAATATGATAAATTATAAACAATGTTCAGCCACCCGACACAGACCGACACCGACCCGCCATGAAATTACAACAATTAAAATACGCTTTGGAAGTTTACCGGCACAACCTGAACGTTTCCGAAGCAGCCGAAGCCTTGTTTACCTCGCAACCCGGTATTTCCAAACAAATCAAATTATTGGAAGAAGAAATCGGCATTCAGATTTTTATCCGCAGCGGAAAGCGCGTGGTTTCGGTCTCGCAGCCGGGCAAGGTGGTTTTGGATATTGCGGAACGTATTTTGCGCGATGTTCAGAACATTAAAAATATCGGCAGCGAGTTTACCGGACAGGACAGCGGTTCGCTGACGGTAGCCACAACGCATACTCAGGCACGCTATGCCCTGCCCTTGATTGTTGCCGATTTCGTGAAACGCTACCCGAAAGTCAATCTGACCATCAAACAGGGAAGCCCTGCCGCCATCGCACGTATGGTTACCTCAGGTGAGGCGGATTTGGCGATTGTTACGGAACGGATAGACGACCACCCCGAATTGGGAAGACTTTCCTGCTACGACTGGACACACGCGGTGATTGTGCCGAACGACCATCCGCTGCTCGAATGCAGGAATCCCCTCCGCATTGAAGATTTGGCGAGGTTTCCGCTGATTACTTATGAATTTGCATTCAATGCGGGCAGCAGCATCGCGCGGGCATTCTCCAAAGCCCGTTTGGAACGGCCGGATGTCGCATTGGCGGCGGCGGATACGGATGTATTGAAGACTTATGTGCGCTTGGGTTTGGGCGTGGGACTGATGGCGAAAATGGCGTACAACCCGGATACGGACGGCGATTTGCAGCTTGTGGATGCGGCACACCTGTTCGAGCCGTCGCCGACGTGGATTGCTTTGCGCAACGATACTTATTTGCGCGGATATGCGTATGACTTTATCCAATCGTTTGCACCGCACCTAACCCGTGAAAAGGTGGACAAAATCCTGTACACACCCGTCAGCGAAGATTTCTCTATTTAGTGTTTTCCCTTCAGACGGCATTTTGTCTGTAAAACAAAGACAGGATATTTGCTTTCCCATACTATCTGAAATTATGGGAAGAACAAATATCCTGCCTATATGCATTATCCCGGACGACAATGGCTCAAATGGCGTGCGAGCAGCCGGACACCATCTTCTTCAGCACTTGCAGATTGAGAATCTTGATGTGCTTGTGTTCGACGGAAATCAATCCTTCCTGATGAAACTTGGACAATGTGCGGCTGACGGTTTCGAGTTTCAGCCCGAGATAGCTGCCGATTTCTTCGCGGGACATTCTTAAGATGAAGTCGTTGGCGGCGAAACCGCGCGAGTAGAGCCTTTGGGAAAGGTTCAGCAGGAAGGCGGCAATCCGCTCTTCGGCGCGCATATTGCCCAACAGCAGCATAACACCTTGATCGCGCACGATTTCACGACTCATCATGCGGAAAAAG
Source organism: Neisseria uirgultaei (assembly GCF_962719845.1). Classification (GTDB taxonomy): domain Bacteria; phylum Pseudomonadota; class Gammaproteobacteria; order Burkholderiales; family Neisseriaceae; genus Neisseria; species Neisseria bergeri. The sequence continues at coordinate 28,906 of NZ_CAUIYF010000011.1, forward strand.
TGGGTACGCAGGCTGGGAATGTTCTGCCCCAGTTCTTCGATGTGGGTAAACGGCAGCTCGCATACCTCGCTGTCTTCCAAGGCGACCGCATCGCAACTGTGCACATGGGAACAGATGCCGTCCATGCCGATGAGTTCGCCCGACATAAAGAAACCCGTTACCTGATCGCGGCCGTCCTGACTGGCGACGGTTGTTTTGAAGAAGCCCGAACGGATGGCAAAGAGCGAGGTAAAGGCTTCGCCGGCACGGAACAGGTATTCGCCTTTTTTCAGGCGGCGACTTTGGCGGATAACGGCATCGAGTTGGCTGAACTCGTTGGGCAGCAATCCGACAGGCAGACAAAGTTCCCGCAAAGAACAGGAAGAACACAAGGTTTTCATCTGATGTGTAGTATTATGCGAAGCCATACCGTACCTTTTCGTGTGTTTTGCCCCATCCCGATTATGTGCTTGTTGACACATATCAAGACAGGTTTATCATACTGTGGCATTCTACCAAACTATCCAAAATTTGACTAACATCATAAAACCGCACACACACCATGAAAATTATTCAGATACAGAACAATCACAATGTAAACGATGACCGCCCCGAGTTTGACCGCGAACTGATTGCCAGCCTGCCCGCCAGCGGCCCGCGCTACACTTCCTACCCTACCGCCGACCGTTTCCACGACGGTTTCCGCGAAGGCGAATATATCAAAGCTTTACATTTGCGCGGTATGGGCGCGTTAAACAAACCGCTTTCCCTTTACATTCACATTCCGTTCTGCAACACCATCTGCTACTACTGCGGCTGCAACAAAATCATCACCAAAGACAAAAGCCGCGCCGATGCCTACATCGAATATCTTGAAAAAGAAATGGAACTGCTCGCCCCGCATCTGAACGGACGGCACCAGCTTGCCCAACTGCACTTCGGCGGCGGCACGCCGACCTTTTTGAGCGACGAACAGATCGAACGCGTCTTCCGTATGATACGCAAACATTTCGAACTGATACCGTCCGGCGAATACTCCATCGAAATCGACCCGCGCAAAGTCAGCCGCGACACCGTCCTCATGCTCGGCAGGCTCGGCTTCAACCGCATGAGCGTCGGCATTCAGGATTTCGACCCCAAAGTGCAGGCGGCGGTCAACCGTATCCAAAGCTACGAAGAAACCAAAGAAGTCATCGATGCCGCCCGTGAGGCAGGGTTCAAATCCGTCAGCGTCGATTTGATTTACGGTCTGCCGCACCAGACTTCGGAAAGCATCAAAACCACCATAGACACGGTTTTGTCGCTCGATCCCGACCGCCTCGCCCTTTATCACTACGCCCACCTGCCACATGTTTTCAAACCGCAACGCCGCATCGATACCGCCGCCGTCCCCGACAGCGAAGAGAAGCTCGATATGCTGCAATACTGCGTCCAAACCCTGACAGAGCGCGGTTACGTCTTCATCGGCATGGACCATTTCGCCAAACCTGACGACGAACTCTCCATCGCCCTCAAAGAAGGCTTCCTCCAGCGCAACTTCCAAGGCTATTCGACCTACGCGGATTGCGATTTGGTCGCCATCGGTGTGTCGTCCATCGGTAAAATCGGCAACACCTACTCCCAAAACGAACGAGACATCGATGCCTACTATGCCGCCATCGACGAAGGCAGACTGCCCATCATGCGCGGCTACCAGCTGAATCAGGACGACATCCTGCGCCGCAGCATCATTCAGGATTTGATGTGCCGCTTCGCGCTCGACTACCGTGTTTACGAAGACATATTCGGTATCCCGTTCGACCGTTACTTCAAAGACGAACTGGCGGATTTGGAAAAACTCGCCGGTTTGGGATTGGTGCGCCTGAACAGCCACGGGCTGACCGTTACCCCGAAAGGACGCTTCCTCATCCGCAACATCGCCATGGTCTTCGATTACCACCTGCGCCATAAAGAAACCAGGGCGAAATATTCGCAAACGGTGTGATTGCGGCTAACGTACAAATGCCGTCTGAAAGGCTTTTTCAGACGGCATTTTGCTGCCGGCAGGATAAGTGTTTTCAAGAACAGGCGGCGGCATATCATAACGTTCCGCACCTTTGTATCCGACCGTTCCGAAACCGAGATATAGCGGATTAACAAAAATCAGGACAAGGCGACGAAGCCGCAGACAGTACAAATAGTACGGAACCGATTCACTTGGTGCTTCAGTACCTTAGAGATATCGTTCTCTTTGAGCTAAGGCGAGGCAACGCTGTACTGGTTTTTGTTAATCCGCTATACCAAACGGCATATCCCGACAGAACAGATTGTGCATAAGGCACAAGCCCGCACATTCCATCAACAAAATGCCGTCTGAACACGGGTTCAGACGGCATAATCGTTTAACAATCAGAATACTGCCTGTAAAACCAAGTAGCAGGCAACCGACAATACGGCGGCGGCAGGCAGGGTAATGACCCACGCCAAACCGATGGGCTTCATCAGTTTCCAGTTGGCATTGCGGTTGACCAGACCGATACCGAGTACCGCGCCGACCAAGATATGCGTACTGGAAACAGGCAGCCCCATCAGCGACGCCCCCATCACGACGGATGCGGCGGACAGTTCGGCGGTAAAACCCGAAGCAGGATGCATTTCAGCCAAACTCGTACCGACGGTTTTAATCACCTCTTTACCGACAAACCACAAACCGACAATCAGCGCGATACCGAAAGTCAGCATCGCAATCGGAGGGACGGCGCTTTGCGCGGCAACGCTGTTCGTCCGCAAAACATCCATAATCGCGGCAAACGGGCCGATGGCGTTGGCAATATCGTTCGCACCGTGGCTGAATGCGAAGCCGCAGGCGGTAAAGACCTGCATCCATGAAAACATCTGAAAGGTCGATTTGCCCAAATCTTTACGCTTGAGGCTTTTGGCAAACACAAACGTCCCCATCCACACCGCCGCGCCTATCATAAAGATGGTCAGGAAGCTGTTGACGTTGCTCATCCCCAAATGCAGGTTTTTCAAGCCCTTGAAAATCAGCATAGCGGAAATCATCATCGCACCGAACGAAGCAATAAAGGGAACCCAAGAATGCAGCGCCTTGTAGGAATCGACATTGTCTTTGCGGTTGTCGAACACATACAGCCCGCGATAATACTCGGATTGCAGCTCTTGCGGATCGAATTCGGGCTCATCGTAAATTTGCGCGTCGTGCGCCATTTTGGTAGCGTATTCGACTTTTTCAGCCTCAGACAAACCCTCGAAAAACAGGCGGTGCTGTTCTTTATAAGCCTTTTTTTCCTGCTTGATACCCTTGAGCGTACCTTCGGCCCAAGCATTGTAATCTAAGACATTTTTCTTAACGCGGGAAAACAGGAAATAGGAAACCGCACCGCCCAACACGGGCGACAATACCCAAGACATCCCGATTTCGCCCAGCTTGCCCCACCGTATCAACGCCACCCCGTCCGCATTATGCGTAAACGCCATACACAACGCACTGCCGACGATGCCGCCGATAATCGCGTGCGTCGTCGAAACCGGCAGGCCTTTGCGGGACGCGAACAGCAGCCACAACGCCGCCGCCAAGAGTGCAGACATCATGATAAACACAAACTGTATGGGTTCGAGGTCCATACCGTTCAGATTGACGATGCCTTTGCGTATGGTATCGGTTACCTCGCCGCCCGCGATGACCGCGCCGCTGACTTCAAACACCGCCGCAATCAGCAAAGCCTGCGGGATGGTCAGCGTGCCGGAACCGACGCTGGTGCCGAAAGAGTTGGCAATATCGTTGCCGCCGACGTTGAACGCCATGAACACGCCGAACATCGTGGCGATGATGAAAAGCACGCTGTTATTGTAGTGGGTATAACCCAAACCCCAATAGATAAAATAGCCGACTATGCCTACCAGCATGGCGGCAAAGACGGCGTTAATCAGTTTCAAGTTCGCACTCATTTGAGTTTGAGCCATGGAAGATTCCTTAGTGAACACAGAAGGGTTTTCGCGGATATTGTAACCTTTTGCAATCCGTCTTGAAACATTTATTTACACTGCGGCGGCAAATCGGTATAGGTACGCCGATACACGTTAAAATGGCGTTTTGCACACGGTTTGGGAGCGGAAATGGAAACACAGCTTTACATCGGCATTATGTCGGGAACCAGTATGGACGGGGCGGATGCCGTACTGATACGTATGGACGGCGGCAAATGGCTGGGCGCGGAAGGGCACGCCTTTACCCCCTACCCTGACCGGTTGCGCCGCCAATTGCTGGATTTGCAGGACACAGGCGCAGACGAACTGCACCGCAGCAGGATTTTGTCGCAAGAACTCAGCCGCCTGTATGCGCAAACCGTCGCCGAACTGCTGTGCAGTCAAAACCTCGCGCCGTACGACATTACCGCCCTCGGCTGCCACGGGCAAACCGTCCGACACGCGCCGGAACACGGTTACAGCATACAGCTTGCCGATTTGCCGCTGCTGGCGGAACGGACGCGGATTTTTACCGTCGGCGACTTCCGCAGCCGCGACCTTGCGGCCGGCGGACAAGGCGCGCCGCTCGTCCCCGCCTTTCACGAAGCCCTGTTCCGCAACGACAGGGAAACACGCGCGGTGCTGAACATCGGCGGGATTGCCAACATCAGCGTACTTCCGCCCGGCGCACCCGCCTTCGGCTTCGACACGGGGCCCGGCAATATGCTGATGGACGCGTGGACGCAGGCACACTGGCAGCTTCCTTACGACAAAAACGGTGAAAAAGCGGCACAAGGCAACATATTGCCGCACCTGCTCGGCAGGCTGCTCTCCCACCCGTATTTCGCACAACCCCACCCCAAAAGCACGGGGCGCGAACTGTTTGCCCTAAATTGGCTCGAAACCTACCTTGGCGGCGGCGAAAACCGATACGACGTATTACGGACGCTTTCCCGATTCACCGCGCAAACCGTTTTCGACGCCGTCTCACACGCAGCGGCAGATGCCCATCAAATGTACATTTGCGGCGGCGGCATCCGCAATCCTGTTTTAATGGCGGATTTGACAGAATGTTTCGGCACACGCGTTTCCCTACGCAGCACCGCCGAACTGAACCTCGATCCGCAATGGGTAGAAGCCGCCGCGTTCGCGTGGTTGGCGGCGTGTTGGGTCAACCGCATTCCCGGTAGTCCGCACAAAGCAACCGGCGCATCCAAACCGTGTATTTTGGGCGCGGGATATTATTATTGAGCACAAATGCCGTCTGAAAGCCCGTCCTGCCGCTCAGACGGCATTTTTGCCTCTTTCGTTTACAAACCCTTAAAATCCCTTTATACTCAAAACTCGTTCAAAACAAAACAAACCCCGCCATGAAAATCCTGCTCCTCCTCATCCCTCTCGTCCTCACCGCCTGCGGCACACTGACAGGCATTCCCGCCCACGGCGGCGGCAAACGCTTTGCCGTCGAACAAGAACTCGTCGCCGCATCGTCCCGCGCCGCCGTCAAAGAAATGGATTTGTCCGCCCTGAAAGGACGCAAAGCCGCCCTTTACGTCTCCGTTATGGGCGACCAAGGTTCGGGCAACATAAGCGGCGGACGCTACTCTATCGACGCATTGATACGCGGCGGCTACCACAACAACCCCGAAAGTGCCACCCGATACAGCTACCCCGCCTATGACACTACCGCCACCACCAAATCCGACGCGCTCTCCAGCGTTACCACTTCCACATCGGTCTTAAACGCCCCCGCCGCCTCCCTGACTAGAAACAGCGGACGCAAAGGCGAACGCTCTGCCGGACTGTCCGTCAACGGCACGGGCGACTACCGCAACGAAACCCTGCTCGCCAATCCCCGCGACGTTTCCTTCCTGACTAACCTCATTCAAACCGTCTTCTACCTGCGCGGCATCGAAGTCGTACCGCCCGAATACGCCGACACCGACGTATTCGTAACCGTCGACGTATTCGGCACCGTCCGCAGCCGTACCGAACTGCACCTCTACAACGCCGAAACCCTTAAAGCCCAAACCAAGCTCGAATATTTCGCCGTCGACCGCGACAGCCGGAAACTGCTGATTGCCCCTAAAACCGCCGCCTACGAATCCCAATACCAAGAACAATACGCCCTTTGGACCGGTCCTTACAAAGTCAGCAAAACCGTCAAAGCCTCAGACCGCCTGATGGTCGATTTCTCCGACATCACCCCCTACGGCGACACAACCGCCCAAAACCGTCCCGACTTCAAACAAAACAACGGCAAAAACCCCGATGTCGGCAACGAAGTCATCCGCCGCCGCAAAGGAGGATAAACCGTGAAACCGCTGCGCAGACTGACAAACCTCCTTGCCGCCTGCACCGTAGCGGCGGCTGCCTTCGGGCAGCCCGCCCTCGCGGCGGACTTGGCGCAAGACCCGTTCATTACCGATAACGCCCAACGGCAGCACTACGAACCCGGCGGCAAATACCACCTCTTCGGCGACCCGCGCGGCAGCGTCTCCGACCGCACCGGTCAAATCAACGTCATCCAAGACTATACCCACCAGATGGGCAACCTGCTCATCCAACAGGCAAATATCAACGGCACAATCGGCTACTACACCCGCTTTTCAGGACACGGACACGAAGAACACGCCCCCTTCGACAACCACGCCGCCGACAGCGCAAGCAAAGAACAAGGCAACGTTGACGAAGGCTTTACCGTGTACCGCCTCAACTGGGAAGGATACGAACACCATCCCGCCGATGCCTACGACGGCCCGAAGGGCGGCAATTACCCCAAACCTACGGGCGCACGTGACGAATACACCTATCACGTCAACGGCACAGCCCGCAGTATCAAACTCAATCCGACCGACACCCGCGACGTCAGACAACGCATATCCGACAACTACAACAACCTCGGCAGCAATTTCTCCGACCGCGCCGATGAAGCCAACAAAAAAATGTTCGAGCACAATGCCAAGCTCGACCGCTGGGGCAACAGCATGGAGTTTATCAACGGCATTGCCGCCGGAGCACTCAACCCCTTTATCAGCGCGGGCGAAGCCTTGGGCATAGGCGACATACTGTACGGAACGGGCTATGCCATAGACAAAGCCACGATGCGCAACATCGCTCCCTTGCCCACCGAGGGCAAATTTGCCGCCATCGGCGGCTTGGGCAGCGTGGCGGGCTTTGAAAAGAATACGCGCGAAGCCGTTGACCGGTGGATACAGGAAAACCCCAATGCCGCCGAAACCGTCGAAGCCCTGGCCAACATCCTGCCGTTTGCCAAAGTCAAAGGATTGGTGAAGGCGGCGAAACTGGGGAGGGCGGCAAAACCGGGGAGGGCGGCAAAACTAGGGAAGGCAAAGGTTAGCGAGGATTTTGCTGTTGCCACACAAGCCAAATACAAGCAATATGGGGATGCGCATTCTGCCAATGCCCAATCGGCATTAGCTAAGAAATTGTCAGGTTTGGAAGATGCTCAAAATAGTGCGTCTAGGACGAAAACTTTACCTGATGGGAGAATCAGGTATTATGAAGCTGAGCGATTTGCTAGAACTGAGGGAAGAACGAGGGGTAATAGCTTTGTTACAGAATATAATCCTAAAACAGGTAGTACCCGACAATGGACAGAAAATTATGACCATAGCGGGAACGTAACTATGGTTCATCCTAAATCAATTAACGGACAAAGTGTAACCTCTCAGCATTATCCACCAACAAAACAGGAATTAGATTCATGGAAAAAATAACTCAACAATACGCATATTCTGAACTGCTCAGATTGTTCAATCAAAACGCTTCGGATGAAAAAATTGCGAATCTTGCTTTTGATTTTCTGTATGCTTGGTCAAAAGATAATTCTCCAGAATCGCGTAATATAATATATGATTTAGCACTTATCGGTGAACCGGGTATGGAACTGACCCGTAATGACATAAAAGAATTGATTGACAGTTTAGTTGAATAAGCATAGGTTGGGCTGAAAATCCCACAATCAAAAGGTTGTCTGAAACCGTTTTTGATTTTCAGGTGACCTTCCCCTCATTTGAAACAGGATATTGAGAACTAAGTTCTTCAAAAATCCTACACCTGCTCCTTCCACGACAGCACCTTGGTCAAAACGGCAGACGGCTACAAAGCCATTGCCCATATTCAAGCCGGAGACCGCGTCCTTTCCAAGGACGAGGCAAGCGGAAAAACGGGATACAAACCCGTTACCGCCCGATACGGCAATCCGTACCAAGAAACCGTTTACATTAAAGTTTCAGACGGCATCGGTAACAGCCAAACCCTGATTTCCAACCGCATCCATCCGTTTTACAGTCAAGGAAAATGGATTAAGGCGGAAGACTTAAAGGCGGGAATCAGGCTGTTATCCGAAAGCGGTGCAGAGCAGACCGTTCAAAGCGTTACCGTTAAACCAAAACCGCTCAAAGCCTACAACCTGACCGTTGCCGATTGGCATACTTACTTCGTCAAGGGTGATAAGGCGGAAACGGAAGGGGTTTGGGTTCATAATGCGTGTCCGCCTAAAAGAACAGGAAGCTCCAAGAATGAAAAACATGGAGATGGCGGTCGAAGTCAAATATCAGCAGAATCACGAATTGCTGAATTAAAAAATAAAATTATTCCCGGAATGCACAAAAATGAACGATTAAAGATTGAGCGAACAATCAGAAATATTACAAAAAATGCCAATCGAAAAGCAAAAGGAGAAGAGCATGGTCGACGCGGTCGTTAAAACTCCCGAATTTTTACCTTTTACTTCTGTAGGAATATTCCGTTTTGGTGCGGATATAACAGAGTACAAAAACATACTGGAAACTTTTATGTATGAACCTCCTGATGAGTTTAGAACAGAATATTATGAATCTCCCGACTCAAATTTACTCATTGCCGTCAAGAAAAACAAAATTATTTCGATATTTTGTTATCAGGAGTTATATTTTATGGGCGTTAATATAATAGGTCTGAATTTTGAAGATTTTAAACAGCTTTTCCATCACCCTAAATCATACGGTGTTGATAAATATTATTTATCAAATGAATCTTATCCGACATATGTCTATGAGTTTGATGAAATAGGAGTACAAGCTTGGGAAGCAAAAGGGAAAATTGTTACTATCATTGCCGGGGGCAAAGACAATTATTCGACAGAACCTTACTACGATGAATAACATTAATGGCAGGCATAGGTTGGGTTGAAAACTCAACAACAAAAGGTCGTCTGAAACCGTAATCGATTTTTCAGACGACCTTTCTGTCAATCCAAACAGATTGTCGAATCTTAATCCAACCTGTGCTTGCTGTACGGAACAGGCACGGTGTTCATTCACAAGTTAAGTCATATATTGAATCAAAAGGCGGCATTGTTAAAACAGGTTTAGGAGATTAAACATGACATCATATGTTTCCATAAAAGGATGGATTGAATGCTCTGACGATGATATAAAAATCATCCAAGAAAATATCAATAATTTTTGGAATAATTGCCCCTTCAATATCGAAGAGAAAGAATCTGCAAAAATATATAAAAACGGGTGGGTTTTCCCGACAAATAGTTTTAATTGGAGCAGCTATATTTTTTTTGGTGCATGCGTAAAATCTTATTTCATTATTTATTTTGAAAAATGTATTAAAACAATAATGGAATTGGATATTGAAATATCAGGTTTTTTTGAATTAGATTATTATGAAGATAGTTATAAAGTAAATTGGAAAGTAAATAATGGCAATTTGATACAAACAACTGATTAAATGGACAAAAAATGATGGCTGATAAGAATCAAGTAGAAAAGATGATTTATTCTGAAAATAAACAGAGTGTTATTGACGGTATGCTCGGTATGACCTTCAGCTCGGAGGAGGATGAAATCCCTTGGATTTCTGAGAAATTGACGGAGTTGTCGAAGCATAAAGACTTGGATATTGCCAGATTGTCATTAACCTGTTTCGGACATCTCGCCAGGATGCATGAAAATATCGGCGATTGCGATAAAGTGATTGCTTTATTGCGCTCAAAACAAGGTAATCCGGATTTTCAAGGTTTTGCCGAAGATGCGTTAGACGATATTTCCTTCTTTATATTTAAAAAGCGTCCGTAAGCACCGGCAAGGTCAAATCTGGCAAATGCCGTCTGAAGCGGTATTCGGCTTTCAGACGGCATTTTCTCCGATTGGCACAGGATGCAGGGGCTTGCCGGCTTGATTTTACCGAAGTTGTTGGCTCGTATAGTGGATTAAATTTAAACCAGTACAGCGTTGCCTCGCCTTGCCGTACTATCTGTACTGTCTGCGGCTTCGTCGCCTTGTCCTGATTTAAATTTAATCCACTATAATTTGGAAGAGGCAGCAATTTATGGAAAATAGATTTGAAAAAATCGTTAAGGATATTTTTAGTTTTACCCAATTTGTTTCCGAAGCGGAAAATAAAATTCCTAACCAATCCTCCCGTTATTACGACTGCTGGTGGGAATTGGAAATCTTGAATGCTTCCGCATTGGAAGATTGGGAAATATCGGGAAAGCCTGAAAAATGGGATAAATGGACAGAAAAATATCAGACCGAAGCGTTACAGTTAGTCAAGAATCTATTTGCCGAAGAAGTTCCTGAAAATAATATAGTTTGCGATATTTCTCATTTTTTACATTTTGCCGATTGGGCAGAAGCCGATATTCCCAATCAATCACGTTTATATGCCGAATATTGGTGGGAAATGGAAACGTTCAAAATATCGGTTTTAGAAGATTGGGAACGCTCGGGAAAACCGTTAGATTGGGAAAAATGGCAAAGGCAATATCAATCCGAAGCATTTGAATTAGTCAAAAAATTGAATCAAAGCAAACAAGAGTAACAAGCCGCAGCCTGCATAGGGGTTTTTAAAGTACGGCAGCAACCGTAGATTAGATTAAAAATCAAACAATTAAAGCTCGTCTGATATAATCGATATATCCTGTTAAACGGAAAATAAATATGTTTAAAAAATTCAAACCGGTATTGTTGTCATTTTTTGCACTTGTATTTGCCTTTTGGCTGGGGAAGGGTATTGCCTATGAGATTAATCCGCGTTGGTTTTTGAGCGATACGGCAACTGAAATACCTGAAAATCCGAATGCTTTTGTGGCGAAACTTGCCCGCCTGTTCCGAAATGCCGACAGGGCGGTCGTCATCGTGAAGGAATCGATAAGGACGGAGGAAAGCCTTGCCGAAACTGTGGATGACGGTCCGTTGCAGTCGGAGAAGGATTATCTCGCGCTCGCTATCCGGCTCAGTCGTTTGAAAGAAAAGGCGAAATGGTTTCACGTAACGGAGCAGGAACATGGGGAAGAGGTTTGGCTGGATTACTATATCGGCGAGGGCGGTTTGGTTGCGGTTTCGCTTTTGCAACGCTCGCCGGAAGCGTTTGTTAATGCCGAATATCTGTATCGGAACGATCGTCCGTTTTCTGTAAATGTGTACGGCGGAACGGTTCACGGGGAAAATTATGAAACGACAGGAGAATATCGGGTTATTTGGCAACCGGACGGTTCGGTATTTGATGCGGCGGGGCGCGGGAAAATCGGGGAAGATGTTTATGAGCATTGTCTCGGGTGTTATCAAATGGCTCAGGTATATTTGGCGAAATACCGGGATGTCGCGAATGATGAGCAGAAGGTTTGGGACTTCCGCGAAGAGAGCAACCGGATTGCATCGGACTCGCGCGATTATGTGTTTTATCAGAATATGCGGGAATTGATGCCACGAGGGATGAAGGCAAACAGTCTTGTGGTCGGCTATGATGCGGACGGTCTGCCGCAAAAAGTCTATTGGAGTTTCGACAATGGAAAAAAACGCCAGAGTTTCGAATATTATTTGAAAAACGGAAATCTTTTTATTGCACAATCTTCGACGGTAGCATTGAAAGCGGATGGCGTAACGGCGGATATACAGACCTATCATGCGCAACAGACGTGGTATTTGGATGGCGGGCGGATTATCCGCGAAGAGAAACAGGGAGACAAACTGCCTGATTTTCCTTTGAACTTGGAAGACTTGGAAAAAGAGGTGCGCCGTTATGCAGAGGCTGCGGCGAGACGTTCGGGCGACAAGCGCGACCTTTCTTACTGAACGCAAATGCCGTCTGAAACCGGTTTTCAGACGGCATTGGAGAGTCAACCGCTTTTTGCAATGCCGTATATGCCGAATCCGATTCGCTACAAATTGAAAACCACAATCCAAAAAACGGAAATACACATTAAACGGGTCTTTTTACCGACCGTATCATCCCATAGGTTTTCCACCCCTTTTTTCATCCATAAATTCAAACCATTTAAGTTTGCATCCTTACCGACAATTGCAGCAGCATCATCCGCATAACGGTCACCCAAATTAGCCAAATAACGCCAACCGCCATAGGTATCGCCACGGGAAGCATAACCATACAAGGTTTGGATTTGTTCTGGTGTTAAAACAACTTCACCCTCATTCATAATAAGATCCTTTAAATTATTTTTTACTTGAATTGTTTACAAAACTCTGTACCAATTGCTCTACTTGTTGGTGATAACCTACCAACTCCTGCTGTGTGAGCTGCTGCTTTTCCCGAATAAACGGGTAATACTGTACCGTGAAACCGTTAATACAGGAACCTACGTTAGTACTGTAATCGTTCTCTCCATACCTATGATAGTTCTGATGAATAATAATCGCCGGATTTTCTCCTTTCTTAATATACTGTCGTTCATGAATATATGGGTTTTCAGGAATCGACCTTTTATCTTCATAAGCTTCATATTCAGGATAGACAGACGGGATTTTTTTAAATCCCAAATCAAGCAACGATTTTCCTAAGTCTTGATTCAAATGACACGCCTCTTTTCGGATAACAATATCGTCCACGCTATCCAAACCGTCGCGTAGAAATTGGATAAAGTGCGCTTTGTTCTGCTGGTTGTATGGCTCAAGAACCCAGCCTTGGTCGGTTTTTTTGTAATAGACACTAATCTCTATCAAATTAATGGAGTAAGCATCCTGCCCGGGCGTGTCAGAAAGCCATTTTGTGGCATTGTCTTGCGTATACCGTGCAAGATAGCCATAGGGGATAACCATTTTGGTGCCCTGAAAATCAAATGTAACCGTATGTTCAAATCCTGTCATTGGCTCGGGATTGTTGAAACTGGTTTGTTCATTAACAGGTTTACATGAGGTCATAGTAAAAACACTCCCAATAAACAAAATAAAAAGTTGATAAATGGTAGTAGCATATGGTCTCATAATTTCAAGCTTAGAAATTAGTTAAAGAATATGTTATGGTAGATACTAACTCTTTAAGTTGACATATTGTGCGATATCGAAAGCTGTACCATATTTTCCCATCGGGTCTTCCCCGTTCTTTATATGAGCGGCAGGCATCCTCATAAAAGAAGGGATACCGATAAGGAAAAATACCTCGGTATAAAAAATATACTGATTGATTAATACAAATCTAACCAACAGTTCATCGTATTCTTTTCTGTTGGCGTATAAAAAATACTGATATATGCCTTCACTTTCATAGGGCGACGCTTTATGTGCCGTCCTGTGTGTTGAAACATCGGTTTTCCTTACCGCCTGCCCCGCTTTTCCCTGATTGCTGCCAACTGCCGTCCGAACCTGAACCGTCAGGTTTCAGACGGCATTTTTTCCGCCTGTTCCCACAATTTCCGTTTTTGTGCGGCGGTCAGTTTTTTGACGGCGATTTCCTGTTTGAGCGCAGTGCCTTTATCCATCCCGCCTGCAACGATACGCATCGCTACTGGTTTGAATACGCGGGTATATTTCGCGCCTTTTCCGGAAGCGTGGGCGTCAAGCCGCTGTTGCGGATTCGTGCTGATGCCGCAATAGAACGCGCTGTTTTCACACAATATCAGGTAAACGCTCCAATTTGACGCGTTCATCTGCCTGTATCCTGAGTTTTTTCCCCATTCCAAGGCGCAACTTTCAGCAACAGCAGCATACCTGGCAGGGCAAGTATGAAACACAACTGGAAAAACGGTACATAACCGAGCCATTCGATCAGATAACCGGCAAAGGAATTGATGACCGTACGGGGAACAGCGGACAGACTGGTAAACAGCGCGAGCTGCGTTGCCGTAAACGCGGGATTGGTCTCGCGCGCCATATACGATACGAACGCTGCCGTCCCCAAACCCATGCCGACTGCCTCTGCGCCGATAACTGCCGCCAGCATCAGCCTCTCGCCCGTACCGACCGTGTCGAAATGTCCGAACCCTGCCAGCCATACAAACCCCAAAACGGTTACAGCCTGCACCGCGCCGAATAGCCACAAGGCTTTGTTTACGCCGATTTTCAACATCCACACGCCGCCCAAGATACCTGCCGCCACTGCCGGCCACAGTCCTGCATTTTTGGCAATCAAACCGATGTCGGTCTTGCTGAAACCCATATCCAGATAAAACGGCGTTGCCAACGCAGTTGCCATACTATCGCCGAGTTTGTAAAGAAAAATAAACAGCAGCACGCACACCGCCGAAGCGATGCCCTTGCGCGTAAAAAATTCTTTAAACGGCTCTACCACGGTCTGCTTCAACGTTTTAGGAACGGCAGGCGGCAACACGGGTTCGCGCGCGAGAAACAGCGTCATCAGAAGACCGGGCAGCATAAACAGCGAAGTGATGACAAACACCTCCGGCCACGGCATCCTGTCTGCCAACACCAAACTCAATGAACCCGGAACCAAAGCGGCAACCCGGTAGGCGTTCACATGAACAGAGTTGCCCAAACCCAATTCTTCGTCCGACAAAATCTCGCGCCTGAACGCATCCAATACAATGTCCTGACTGGCGGAAAAAAAAGCAACAAGCACCGACAAGCCGGCAATCAACGGCAGATGATTACGGGGGTTTAAAAAGGCATATGCCGCCAAAGCCGCCAGCAAACCTGCCTGCGTCAGCAGCATCCACCCGCGCCGCCGGCCCAAAATGGGAACTCTGACTGCGTCCATCAGCGGCGACCACAAAAATTTCCAAGTAAACGGCAGACCGATTAACGCCATCAGCCCGATGCTCTTCAAATCCACCTGCTCGCTGCGTAACCACGCCGGAATCAGGTTAATCAGAAAGTACAGCGGCAGCCCCGAGGTAAACCCCGTAAAAATACAGACGAGCATATTGCGGGAAAAGATTTGCCCGATAAAACCTGATTTCGATACAGTCATGGTTCAAACAGCCAAGAAACAAAAGCCTATTGTAGCAAATATCGCCCAACCGCTGAAAAACACCGCCCCTGCTCCGCCGTTTTGCCGTTCAAATGCAAAATGCCGTCTGAAACTTTGTTCAGACGGCATTTCTACTGAAACCTGAGAGGTTACAGGCTGTAATACATTTCAAATTCCAGCGGATGCGGTGCCATGCGGATACGGCGGACATCTTCTTCTTTGAAGGCGATGTAACTGTCGATCCAGTCTTTGCTGAACACGCCGCCACGCAGCAGGAATTCGTGGTCGGCTTTGAGCGCGGCCAGTGCTTCTTCCAAAGAAGCGCAAACGGTCGGCACCAATGCATCTTCTTCCGGCGGCAGATCGTACAGGTTTTTATCGGCAGGGTCGCCCGGATGGATTTTGTTTTGAATACCGTCCAAACCGGCCATCAGCAGGGCGGCAAATGCCAAATACGGGTTGGCGGTCGGATCGGGGAAACGCGCTTCGATACGGCGTGCTTTGCTGCTGTTTACAGACGGAATGCGGATGGAAGCGGAACGGTTTTTGGCGGAATAAGCCAATTTGGTCGGCGCTTCAAAGTGCGGCACGAGGCGTTTGTAGGAGTTGGTGGACGGATTGGTAATCGCGTTCAAGGCCTTGGCGTGTTTGATGATGCCGCCGATGTAGTAGAGCGCGGTGTCGCTCAAGCCGGCATAGCCGTCGCCTGAAAACAGGTTTTGACCGTCTTTCCAGATGGATTGGTGAACGTGCATACCGCTGCCGTTGTCGCCCATAATCGGTTTGGGCATAAAGGTGGCGGTTTTGCCGAAATTGTGGGCAACGTTTTGGATGACGTATTTCATATCTTGGGTTTGGTCGGCGCGTTTGACCAGCGTGCTGAACTTCGTACCGATTTCCATTTGGCTGCCGGTACCGACTTCGCTGTGGTGCACTTCGACTTCGATGCCGAGTCCTTCCAAAATATTCACCATCGCCGAACGCAAATCCTGACCGCAGTCAATCGGCGCGACGGGCGCGTAGCCGCCTTTGACGGCGGGGCGGTGTCCGGTGTTTTGACCGTCCATATGCAGACCGCTTGCCCACGCACCGCTTTCGGACGTGATTTCGTAACGGGTTTTGTGCATATCGGTTTCAAATTCTACGCCGTCGAAGACGAAGAATTCGGGTTCGGGGCCGAAATAGGCCGTGTCGCCGATGCCGGAAGATTTCAAATAGGCCTCGGCGCGGCGTGCGATGGAACGCGGGTCTCGGTCGTAACCCTGACCGTCGGCGGGGTCGATCACATCGCAAGTGAACACGACGGTCGCATCATCATAAAAAGGATCGACAAACGCCGTGGCGGGATCGGGGCGCAACTGCATATCGGAAGCCTGAATGCCTTTCCAGCCGCCGATGGACGAACCGTCAAACGCCTGACCGTTTTCAAACCACTCTTCGGGATCTTCCAACACGATGCGCGCAGGCACAGTAAAGTGGTGCTGCTTGCCTTTGGTATCGGTAAAGCGCAAATCGACAAAGCGGGCTTCGCTTTCTTCAATCAATTTTACGGCGTTTTTAATAGACATTTTTCAGCTCCTGAAAAAGGGAAATAGCAAAATATGCGGAACGCGGCGGCTTGACGCAAAGCCAGCATGATTCTACCACGTCCATGCCGTCTGAAACTCGCCCTGCGTCAAATTCCAAGCTGTAAAATATAGTTTCAGACGGCAAGATTGTCAACAATATGCTTCGGTTTATCCTTTCCAAGCGGAATGCCCGCCCTTTTGTCCGAATGCCGACAAAACAGATGCCGTCTGGACGCCATTTCAGACGGCATCATTCCCATCTTCGCGCCGCCGTTATAAAATGACCGCCCCGCCTTGATGGAATATGACTATGCACGCCCTCCCCCGCTACGCCGTTTTCGGCAACCCCGTCGCCCACAGCAAATCGCCGCAGATTCATCAACAATTTGCCCTTCAGGAAGGCGTTGACATTGAATACGAACGCATTTGCGCCGACATCGACGGTTTTGCACAGGCGGTTTCGACATTTTTTGAAACAGGCGGTTGCGGGGCAAACGTTACCGTACCGTTCAAGTGGGAAGCGTTTCATCTGGCGGACGAGCATTCCGACCGCGCATTAGCGGCAGGTGCGGTCAATACGCTGATTCTGTTGAAAAACGGCAAGCTGCGTGGCGACAACACCGACGGTTTGGGCTTGGTCGGCGATATAGTGAAGGTGCAACACACAGAAATTGAAGGCAAAAATATCCTATTGCTCGGCGCAGGCGGCGCGGTGCGCGGCGTGATTCCGGTTTTGAAAGAACACCGCCCTGCCCGTATCGTCATTGCCAACCGTACCCACGCCAAAGCCGAGGAATTGGCGCGGCTTTTCGGCACTGAAGCCGTCCCGATGGCGGATTTGAACGGCGGTTTTGATATCATCATCAACGGCACGTCCGGCGGCTTGAGCGGTCAGCTTCCTGCCGTCAGCCCTGAAATTTTCCGCAACTGCCGCCTTGCCTACGATATGGTTTACGGCGACGCGGCGCAGGCGTTTTTGAACTTTGCCCGGCAATCGGGCGCGAAACAAACCGCCAACGGACTGGGTATGCTGGTCGGTCAGGCGGCGGCTTCCTACGCCCTCTGGCGCGGTTTCAAACCAGATATCCGCCCCATTATCGAATACATGAAAGCCCTGTAACCATGTTCCGCATCATCAAATGGCTGATTGCCCTGCCCATCGGCATCTTCATTTTCTTCAACGCTTATGTGTACGGCAACATCATCACCTACCGCGCCGTCGCGCCGCATCAAACCGCCTTTATGTCGATGCGGATGAAGCAATTTGAACAAGAAGGACGCAATGTCGCCCTGGATTACCGCTGGGTTCCCTACGACCGCATTTCCACCAACCTGAAAAAAGCCCTGATTGCTTCCGAAGATGCCCATTTTGCCGGACACGGCGGCTTTGATTGGGGCGGCATTCAAAACGCCATCAGGCGCAACCGGAACAGCGGCGAAGTGAAGGCGGGCGGATCAACCATCAGCCAGCAGCTTGCCAAAAACCTGTTTTTAAACGAAAGCCGCAGCTATATCCGCAAAGGCGAAGAAGCGGCGATTACCGCGATGATGGAAGCCGTTACCGACAAAGACAGGATTTTCGAACTGTATTTAAACTCAATCGAATGGCACTACGGCGTTTTCGGCGCGGAAGCCGCATCCCGGTATTTTTATAAGATACCCGCCGCCAAGCTGACCAAACAGCAGGCGGCGAAACTGACTGCCCGCGTCCCCGCCCCGCTCTACTACGCCGACCATCCGAAAAGCAAACGGCTGCGCAACAAAACCAATATCGTGCTCAAACGCATGGGTTCGGCAGAATTGCCTGAAGACGACACGGACTGAGTGCCGCCGCAATATAAAATGCCGTCTGAAATATCATTCAGACGGCATATGCTTTCTGCCTTTACCCTCTTCTCCAAAACGCAACGGGGCGGTCATTATCACTTTTGTCCTTCTACATAATGGTCAGACACAAAACGTGTCCGACACGGACAACTTCCCAAAAACGGCAGACAAAAAAATAACCGCTTATCAGCGGTTTTTTGGTGGCCAGAGGCGGAATCGAACCGCCGACACACGGATTTTCAATCCGTTGCTCTACCAACTGAGCTATCTGGCCTTTGTCTGTCTCGTTAAGAGATGCGTATTAAACCAAACTTCGGGACAACACGCAAGCGGATTTGTCGATATTTTTTACCCAACCGACTAAGTCGATGTTTTAAGTTTAAATTAATTTCACAGAAAAATAGTGCAAATCGGTTTTTTGCCGTTTGTTCGGCGATGTTCTGCTTTTCAGACGGCAAAACGCTTCAATATTTGAAGTTCTCGCCCAAATAGACGGCGCGGACTTTTTCATTGCCGACCAAGTCGTCGGGCTTGCCGGATGCCAGCACCGCACCGTCCGAAATAATGTAGGCGCGGTCGCAAATGCTGAGGGTTTCGCGGACGTTGTGGTCGGTAATCAGTACGCCGATGCCGCGCGATTTGAGGAAACCGATGATTTTCTGGATGTCGATGACGGCAATCGGATCGACACCTGCAAAGGGTTCGTCCAAAAGGATGAAGCGTGGTTTCATGGCGAGGACACGGGCGATTTCGACGCGCCGCCGTTCGCCGCCGGACAGCGACGGTGCGGGGCTGCGACGCAGGTGTCCGATATTGAGGTCGGCGAGCAGTTTTTCGATTTCGCTGTCGATTTGATTTTTATCTTTGGTTCTGATTTCCAAGATGGCGCGGATATTCTGTTCAACTGTCATTTTGCGGAATATCGAGGCTTCCTGCGGCAGGTAGCCGACACCGAGGAGGGCGCGTTCGTGTATGGGCAGGTGGCGCAATTCCTGCCCGTCCAGCATCACGCTGCCCGCATCGGCGGCAATGAGTCCGACAATCATGTAGAAGCTGGTGGTTTTACCCGCACCGTTGGGCCCGAGCAGGCCGACGACTTCTCCGCTTTCGATTTCGAGGGAGAAGCTTTTAACGACTTGGCGTTTTTTGAAACTTTTTTGCAGGTTTTGAACAACAAGGCGGCTGACGTTTGCGCTCATAAATATCTCTTCAATCTCTTCGGTCGGCATATGCCGTCCGAACCGGGTTTATGTTTTAGACGGCATCAGGATTATTCGGATTTTTGCGTACTCGAAGGCTGGATGATGACGCTGACCCTGCCGGATTTGGAAGCGGATTTTGCGCCGGATTTCGTGCTGCCGCTGATGGTATAGACTTCGGTTTTGGTGTTGTATGTAATCACCGCGCCTTCGGCGACATCGCCGCCGCGCTGTACTTTGGCATTACCAGTTAAGACTACGGTGCTGCCTGCAGACGAATAAGCAACGTTGTTTGCCTGACCGCGCACCGTCCCTTTGCCCCCGTCCAACGTTTGGCTGAAGCGCACGGGCGAGCCGTCGGCTTTCATAAACTGTTCGCCTTTATCATTACGCGTTACGTTGACGCGGGCGGCGGAAATGTTGAGCGTACCCTGTCTGATGACGACATTGCCGCTAAAGGTGGTGCTTTGGTTTGCCTGGTCTAGCGAACCTTGGTCGGCTTCGATTTGGATGGGCTGTCTGCTGTCGCTTTGAAGGGCAAAAGCGGGGGATGCCGAAAAAAATGCTATTAAAACAAAAATTTTACATATTTTTTGTATCATAAATCGTGGCTTTCACTTTAGATGAGAAGTTCAACAGGCCTGTTTTGTGGTCGTAAGTCATGCCGCCCGCCTGACCGTGCGATGCACCATATTGGAAACTGACAGGCGTATCGGTTTGGGCATATTGAGATTCGGTATCGACGTGAAGCTTGTCGGTTTTTACCGTACCCGCCTGCCGCCTGCCGTCGGCGGTTTTGGTCAGCACAACGTTGTTTTTAAAAAGAACCTGTTTGTTTTCGGTATGGTAAACGGCTTCATCGCTGCCGACTTCGTACAACAGCCTGCCTTCTTGGAAGAAGGAAAGGTGCGGCGACTCGAAATGTATATCGCTGCTTTCCGGAAACTGTTTCGCGCCCTTCGAGCTCAAATGTTCTTTCAAGTATCCCTGTTCGTCAAACCGCCTGCCGTCCAAGCCGTCCATTGTGTATTGAGGTTCGTCGGGATTGAGCCTGACTTCCTCGATTTCGACTTCGCTGATACGACCCAACCATGCCGACAGACCGCCCAAGGCAACCGCCAATATCAATGGGAACGCAATTCCGTACCGCCATCTTACTTTCATTTGATGTACTCGTTCAAAGCCGCGCCCAGCGTACCTTTCGCGCGCATAATCAGGTCGCACACTTCGCGCACCGCGCCCGCACCGCCGGGGCGTTTGGCAATATAGGCGGCGTGTTGCAGCGTAAACCAATGTGCGTCGGAGACAGCAACCGGCAATCCGCAGCGCACCATCACCGGCAAATCGACCACGTCGTCGCCGACAAAGGCACACTCGGCTTCTTCCACGCCTGCATGCTCGCGCAGCTCTTCATACGCGGCGCGTTTGTCCGAAATGCCTTTGAAGTAGTAATTTATGCCCAACTGTTTGACGCGGATGCCGACGGAGGGCGCGTCCCGACCTGTGATAATCGCAGTCTGCACGCCGCTTGCCTGAAGCATCTTCAAACCGTGTCCGTCCAGCGTGTGAAACGATTTGATTTCTTCGCCGTTATCGCGGATGAAGATGCGCCCGTCGGTCAAAACGCCGTCCACATCCAATATCAGCAGTTTGATTTTGGCGGCGCGCGCCTGTAATTCGGGAGAAAGTGCCTGCATGGGATTTCCTTGTTTTCAGACGGCACATTTTAGCACAAATGCCGTCTGAAACGGCTGCGCCGCCTTATACAATCCGTGCCGCCAAAAGGTCGTGCATATTCAGCGCGCCGATCAGCACGCCGTCGGCATCGGTTACCAAAAGACCGTTGATGTGGCTTGCCTGCATCACTTTCAACGCTTCGGCGGCAAGGCATCCGGCGGCGATGGTTTTGGGCTGCGTATGCATCATTTCCTCCACCTGAAGGCCGGCAAGGCTGTCGCGCCGTTGGAACAGGCGGCGCAAATCGCCGTCGGTAAACACGCCTTTCAGACGGCCTTGCCCGTCCGTTACCGCCAGCATCCCCAGCCCTTTTTCGCTCATACTGACGATGGCTTCTTTTAAAGGTGTGCCGAGCCGGACGGCAGGCAGGCCGCCGCCTTTGTGCATAATGTCGGCAACGCGCAAAAGCAGGCGTTTGCCGAGGCTGCCGGCAGGATGGCTCAAGGCGAAATCGTCGGGCGTGAACGCGCGCGCGCGCAGCAGGACGACCGCCAACGCGTCGCCCAAAGCCATCACGGCGGTGGTGCTGCTGGTCGGGGCAAGCCCCAGCGGGCAGGCTTCTTGAGAAACCGATGCGGTGATGTGGATGTCGGCATAACGCGCCATCGTCGAACCGGGGCGGGCGGTGATGCAGACAAGCGTGATGTTTTTGCGTTTGAGCGCGGGAATGATGGCGGCGATTTCGTCGCTTTCGCCGGAATTGGAAATGGCGACGACGACATCGTTATCCACAATCATCCCCAAATCGCCGTGTGCCGCTTCCGCAGGATGGACGAAAAACGCAGGCGTGCCGGTCGAGGCCATCGTTGCCGCGATTTTGCGCCCGACGTGTCCCGACTTGCCCATCCCCGTGATGACGACCCTGCCCGTGCAGCGCAACAGCGCGTCTGCCGCGCGGGCGAAGTTTTCGTCCAAATCCGCCGCAATTTCGCGCAAGCCTTCCGCTTCGGTGTGCAACACTTCGCGCGCCCAGTCGAGATATTTTCCGTTTCCTACCATCGCAATCCGCCTTTGCTGTAATAAAACTACCCAAAATTTCCGAATCGGGGTAGCATAAGCATTCAAACCCCGCCATCCATCCAAAGGAATCAGAAATGACTATTTTATCGGACGTTAAAGCATTAGGACAACAAATCTGGCTGGACAACCTTTCCCGCTCGCTGGTGCAAAGCGGCGAATTGGCGCAAATGTTGAAACAAGGCGTGTGCGGCGTAACTTCCAATCCCGCCATTTTCCAAAAAGCCTTCGCCGGCGACGCGCTTTATGCCGACGAGGTTGCCGCCCTCAAGCAGCAAAACCTCAGCCCCAAACAACGCTACGAAACCATGGCGGTTGCCGATGTGCGTGCCGCCTGCGGCATCTGTCTTGCCGAACACGAATCCACCGGCGGCAAAACCGGCTTCGTCAGCCTCGAAGTTTCGCCTGAGTTATCCAAAGACGCGCAAGGCACGGTTGAAGAAGCGCGCCGCCTGCACGCCGCCATCGGCCGTAAAAACACCATGATTAAAGTTCCCGCCACCGACGCAGGCATCGATGCGCTCGAAACCCTCGTTTCAGACGGCATCAGCGTCAACCTCACGCTGCTGTTCTCCCGCGCCCAAACCCTCAAAGCCTATGCCGCCTACACGCGCGGCATTGCCAAACGTTTGGAAGCAGGACACGACGTTTCCCATATCCAAGTTGTCGCCAGCTTCTTTATTTCCCGTGTTGATGCCGCATTGGACGCCACCCTGCCCGACCACCTCAAAGGCAAAATCGCCATCGCCCTTGCCAAAACCGCCTACCAAGACTGGGCGCAATACTTCAGCAGCAGCGAATTTGCCGCACTGGAGGCCGAAGGCGCAAACCGCGTGCAGCTTTTATGGGCATCTACCGGCGTGAAAAACCCGGCCTATTCCGACACACTCTACGTTGACAGCCTGATCGGCGCACACACCGTCAACACCGTTCCCGATGCCACGCTCAAAGCCTTCATCGACCACGGCACAGCCAAAGCCACGCTGACCGAAGGCGTGGAAGAAGCGAAAGCGCAGCTTGCCGAAACCGCCGCGCTCGGTATAGACGTAGAAACCCTCGCCAACCGCTTGCAGGAAGACGGTTTGAAACAGTTTGAAGAAGCGTTTGAAAAACTGCTCGCACCGTTGGTTTAAACTTTTCATCCCCGATGCCGTCTGAAAGGCTTTCAGACGGCATCGCCCTTTTGACCGGATACAGTGGGGCATATCGGGGGTTCACTCTAAAAATATTAATGGACAAGAAGTTAATACTCAACATTACCCACCAACACAAAAGGAAATAGAATCATGGCAAAAGCACTCGAAATCATTTCACCCAATGAAATTTATTCAGATCTGATTTTTAAGGATCTGGTATCTCCCCATACATATTTCGTCATTCCCACTGCTTTCGTCATTCCCACGAAAGTGGGAATCCAGAACCCCGAGGCGGCAGGAATCTATCGGAAAAAACCGAAACCCGACGGACTGGATTCCCGCCTGCGCGGGAATGACGGAAAAAACCGAATATATATAAAGAATTGACGAAACCGGTTGATAGAAATGCAAGTAATGAGCGAATTGCAAATAGAGCCTTCGATTTTTTCTCGTCCGGTCTTATGTCAGAGCGCAATTATGGTGCAGCTAACCAAGCGATAGAGCAGCAACGCCAAGCAGAGCGGCAAATACAGAAGAAACAAGCTAAATGGTGGAGTATGGGTTAATAATGAATAATTTTGCTATTGATTTTTCATTATTTTCATGTTTTTTATGTGCTTTGCTTTAAAAGACTAAAATATAAAAAATAAAGCCACAAATTGTCAGAAAGAAAAGTAAAGCTAAACTTTTTATTTTATTTTTTGCCGTATCTTCTTTCCATGGTTTAAATATAAATAGACCAGTTATGAAATCAAATATTGAATGCCAAACCGCTAAAAAAAACTCCATAAAATTTCCTTAAAAAATATCCCGCATCATGCAAATGATGCTGGGTGTGGAGATTGTTACACTTGCATTAGTGCAATTGTAACAGGGGAACGCCAACGAGAAACTGCTGTGTTAGTACAAGCACGAGTGGCGAAGTTGATGATTCAGCTACCGAAGAACAATATAATGCCCTATATGATTTAACCTTGCTTGAAGAGCCCGGGATGGAACTGAATAAAGATGAGATAATGGCTTTGATTAATAGTCTTAAATAAAGGGGCTGTACCAAATATGTACACAGGACGTTTCGCCCCCAGCCCGACCGGGCTGCTCCACATCGGCTCGCTGCTGACCGCCGTCGCTTCCTATGCCGATGCACGCTCAAACGGCGGAAGATGGCTGGTCCGCATGGAAGACCTCGATCCGCCGCGCGAAATGGCGGGGGCGGCAAGCCATATCCTGCGCACGCTTGAGGCATTCGGATTCGAGTGGGACGGAGAAGTCGCCTATCAGAGCCGCCGTTACGCCCTGTATGAAGAAACCCTATGCCGTCTGAAAACCGCCGGACTGGTCTATCCCTGCCATTGCAGCCGCAAAGACTGGCAGGCCGGGGCAAGGCGGGGCGCAGACGGGTTCGTCTATAACGGACGCTGCCGCCACCCCGACCAACGCCCTGCACTGCAAGGCAAACATCCGGCGTGGCGCATCCGCGTCCCCGACCGCGTTATCGGTTTTTCAGACGGCATCGTCGGCGGTTACGCCCAAAACCTCGCCCGCGACATCGGCGATTTCGTCCTGCTTCGTGCAGACGGTTACTGGGCATACCAGCTCGCCGTCGTTGCCGACGATGCCGAACAGGGAGTTACCCACATCGTCCGCGGACAAGACCTGCTTGTTTCCACGCCGCGCCAAATCTATTTGCAGCAGTGTTTGGGCGTTCCGACACCGCAATATGCCCACCTGCCGCTGCTGACCAACGCGCAAGGGCAAAAATGGTCGAAGCAGACGCTCGCCCCCGCATTGGATTTAAACCGCCGCGAACAACTCCTCCGCCAAGTGTTCCGTTACCTCAAGCTGCCCGAAGCACCGGAAACCGACCGCCCTGCCGAACTGCTCGACTGGGCGGTGGCGCACTGGGATATGGGCAAAGTGCCGAAACACGCCGTTACCGCCCCCTAAACACCGTCCGACAAACGCACAAATGCCGTCTGAAACCTTCAGACGGCATTTCACACATACAGCCCCGCCCTATTCGCGCGTATTTGCCCGCTCAACCTCTTTCCACGCTTCGAGAATCAGGCTGCCGTCGTTATCTTTCAAGAGCATTGCGTCGGAAAGCATACGCCGCCAAGTCCGCGCGCCTTTCAAGCCGTGCATCAGCCCGAGGCTGTGGCGGACGATGTGGCGCAAGATTGTGCCGCGTCCGGCTTGGATTTGGGCTTGGCTGTATGTGTAGAGGCGTTGCACCAAATCGGCGTATTCGATCGGGCTGCGGGTG
This sequence comes from Neisseria uirgultaei, assembly GCF_962719845.1. Lineage (GTDB taxonomy): Bacteria > Pseudomonadota > Gammaproteobacteria > Burkholderiales > Neisseriaceae > Neisseria > Neisseria bergeri. The sequence goes on from NZ_CAUIYF010000011.1 coordinate 54,785, forward strand.
TCGCCGTAAAACAATCTGTCCCATTCGCGCATCACCATCGGATTATGGTACGCCTCGCGCCCGACCATCACGCCGTCAACGTGTTGCAGGTGTCCGGCGATTGCTTCGTTGGTGGTAATACCGCCGTTGATGATGATTTCCAGCTCGGGAAACTCCTGCTTAAGACGGTAAACGTAATCGTATTTCAAGGGCGGAACATCGCGGTTTTCTTTGGGGGAAAGTCCGTCCAGCCATGCGTTGCGGGCGTGGACGATAAAGGTTTTGCAGGCGGTTTTGTCACGCAGCGTGCCGACGAAATCGGCAACGGTTTGGTATTCGGTCTGCCTGTCCACACCGATGCGGTGTTTGACGGTAACGGGGATCCCGACCGCGTCCTGCATGGCGTTAAGGCAGTCGGCAACCAGCCCGACTTCGTTCATCAGACACGCGCCGAACGCGCCTTTCTGCACGCGCGGGCTGGGGCAGCCGCAGTTTAAATTGACCTCATTGTAACCGTATGCCTCGGCGGCTTTGGCGGCTTTGGCCAAATCGGACGGGTTGCTGCCGCCCAGTTGCAGGGCGACGGGCTGCTCGCCTTCGTTGAACATCAAAAAGCGGTCTTTGTCGCCGTAAACAATCGCACCGGCATTGACCATTTCGCTGTACAGCCAAGTATTTCGGGTAATCTGGCGTGCCATATAACGGTAGTGCCTGTCCGTCCAGTCCAACATCGGCGCAACGGAAAGGCGGCGCGGGGGAAGGGTGTATGTATTGTCGTTCATTGTCGATATTTCATCATTGCGGATTCAATTTCAATCCGGAACAACCTTCATTTTTGGGGAAATCCGCGTCATGAAAGAGTCCAGCAGTATGGTTACCGGCCCGTCGTTGCAGAGCGACACCTGCATATGCGTACGGAAACGCCCTGTTTCGACATGAATCCCGTGTCCGCGCAACAGCTCCGCCGTTCGCAGGTAAAGCTGCTGCGCCTGTTCTGCAGGTGCAGCTTGGGAAAACGAAGGCCGCCGACCGCTTGCCGCATCGGCATAAAGCGTAAACTGCGACACCAGCAGCACCGCGCCGCCGACATCTTTCAAAGACAGGTTCAGCTTGCCCGCTTCGTCTTCAAACACGCGCAAATGGGCGATTTTGTCGGCGATATAGCGTGCATCTTTTTCTGTGTCGCTATGCGTTACACCGAGCAGCACGACGAATCCGCCGTCTATGCTGCCGACGGTTTCCGCACCGCTTTCGGACACGACATCCACCTTTGCACCTACCGTTTTCTGTATCACCGCACGCATAAGCCGTCCTCCTTACCTGAACGTGCAATGCCGTCTGAAAAGGCTTCAGACGGCATCGGTATCGGAAATGCCATTACGGTTTGACACCGTTTTCTTCCAAAAGGGCATCGATTTTCAAGCGGACTTTTTCTTGTTTCAAACCCTGCTCCAATTGGTTTCTGACCAGCTCGAAAGGTTGCGCGTCGGGGTTTTTCCCAACCTCGCTGAGTTTGAACAGGTAATAGCGTTCGCCCAATTTGACCGGATTGCGGGTAACGTCGCCCCGATTCATCGCGGCAAACTGCGAAGCCAGCGGCTCGGGAAGCTGCTGCGCCATAATGAAACCGTCAAAAGCCTGTTCGTCGTTCGGATAACGCTTCATCAGCCCTTCAAAAGATAGCCCTTTGAGCAGGAGCTGCTGCGCCTGACGTGCCTCTTCTTCAGTGGCAAAGCTGACCTGCTGCAATTTGATCATACGGATTTGCTGTTCGTAAAACTTGTGCAGCTCGTCTTCGGAAACCGTTTCCGAACGTTCCAAAAAGCGGACGTATTCTTGGGCGTAAAAAGACGCTTCGGCAATTTTAAAGCGGTTTTGAACGCCTTTATCCTTATCCAATCCGGCCTGCAACGCCCCGTTTTTCAAAACTTCCAAAGTTTGCAGTTGACGGACGGCATCGTTTCGGATTGCCTGCCCGTCCGATTTTTGGGACTGCTCCGCATGCCGGTCTGCCTGCTGCATGATCTGCGCCACCAGCGTATCCACCAAAGCCGGGTCGATTTCGGGTGCTTTGGCTGCCGCAAAACCTGCCAACATTGCAGCAATAACTGCGGCAGCGGTTTTTTTCTGTTTCATGGTATTCCCTGTCCTGTGCGGCGGCAAAACGCTTGTCTGAACGTCTTGCCGCCGTATCCCGTTTTCAGATTATTTTGCAGGTTTGATGTCTGCCTTGCCCAACAGCGCGCCGACGGCACGGTCGATTTGTTCCGCCTGCAAATCACCAGCAATCTGTCCTTTCATTTCGTCAAAAGAAGGCACTTTCACCTCGCGGCGGTCGTTGACATAATAAACGCCGTAGAAATCGCCGTTTTTCAGCGGCGTTGCCGTAAATTCGCCTTTTTTCAAGTCCTTAATTGCCTGATAAAGCGGCGGAACACCCTGTTCCAAATCTTTCAGCGGCACATATCCGTCCGGCGCGCCGGTCTGTTTGGTGCGGTCGTTGAGCGAGTATTGTTTCAAAACGGCATCAAAACCTTTTTTCGCCTTCAAGTCGGCAACCGCTTTTTTCGCATTTTCTTCCTTGTCGGTCAGGATTTCGCCTAACTGGACTTCCTGCGTACCTTTGTAAAAACCGCTGATATTGTCATATGCGGCTTTTACTTCCTGCTCGGAAACCGGTTGGGTTTTGGCGATGTGCAGCGCGTATGCCCTGCCGTTCAATTCGTATTCTAGAGCCGACCAGAGGGTTTTGAAGGACGGTTTCTTGTCGTCGCCCGACTTCTTCGCTTCGGCACGCAATTTGGCCAACGTGTCTTTAAACTCTGCCGACTGGTCGAGTTTCAAACGTTTGACTTCCTGCGCGACCACGGTGTTGACCACTTCGTTTTCCAGTAGGGATTGGCGCAGTTGCGGCGTGTCTTCGGCACGGCTGTTTTCCGCACGGAATGCGGCAACCTGTGCGTCAATGACGGAACTGTCGATTTTCTGACCGTTGACGGTTGCCAGCGTTTGGGCAAACAGGCTGCCTGAACAGGCAAGCAGTGCAACGGAAGTCAGGATTTTTGCTTTCATAATCTTCTCTCTTTAAATTTTAAATTGAAATGTTCGGGCAGACTTCATTCAGTCCGCCGTATGGAAATACTCGTCAGGGGCAGCCGCCCGGATGCCGAGCGCGTGGATGATGCCGTCTGAAAACAAATCTTTGAGCAGCGATTTGACCGTTTTCTGGCGGTTCAGGCGGCTTACGCCTTCAAAACGGCCGCTGACAACCAAAACGGCATAATGTCCGCCGCCGGTATTGCCCGCGTGTCCTTTGTGCAGATGGCTCTCATCGCCGATTTCCAACACTAGAGGGTCGAGCGTCTGCAGGCGTTCGCGGATCAAATCGACGGCCGGCATTATTTGAACACCGCTTTAAACGGTTTAATCAGCACTTCGCTATACACGCCTGCATGAACATAGGGATCGTCTTCCGCCCAAGCCTGCGCCGCATCCAAAGACTCGAACTGCGCCACAATCAGACTGCCCGAAACACGTTCGGGATTGTCCGGCAGCGGGTTTGGGCCTGCCGTCAACAGCCGACCTTTCGACTTCAGCGTCTCCAGCCGTTTGAGGTGTTCGGGACGTGCCGCCATACGCGCTTCATGCACATTCTCCCCGTCTGTTGCCAGCAACATAAAATATTCCACAGTCAATCCTCCTTTTTCAGATAGGTACTCAGATAAATACCCTGAATAATAAAGAAAACAAGCATCAGCGCAGTCGAACCGAACATCTTATAGTTAACCCATTGCGCTTCAAACCTAGTAAACACAAACCAGTTGGCAATACCCATAAAAATCAGAAAACTGACCCACATATAAGTCAATTTCGCCCATACGGCATCCGGAAGCTGAATCTCCCTGCCGATACTCGCCTTCAAGCCGTTTTTACCCGCAAGGTGGCTGCCCAGCAGGAATAATGCCCCGCACCAGAACAATACTGTCGGCTTCCACATAATGAAGCGGCTGTCGCCCAAAACAATGGTTGCGCCGCCGAATACGACAATCAGCACCAGTCCGACCCACTGCATCGTATCCAGCCTTTTATGCTTCCAATACAGGAAAGCCGCCTGAACCACGCCTGCAACCAAGGCAACCGCCGTAGCGGCAATCATATTTTTGGTAACGGTATAAGTAGCAAAAAACAAGATGACGGACAAAAGGTCGCTGACAAATTTCATATCCAAATGAGAAAGCAAATCAAATAAACGCTAATCATACAGGCAGAACCCTATTTTTGCACCTGCAAAACCAACAAATTTTGTTTTGATTAATGCAAATATGCACAGATGTTTTTGAAAAAAGATGGAGATATGTCATAATTTGTAAAATTGGCTTTAAAATACAGCTTCGGCCGGAACCTCTGCCTATCCGCACCCTATCGTCCGTATTGCCGATGCCTGATGACGAAATTTACAGACTGTACGCGGTCAGACCGTATTCAGCCGCCAACCCACAGGGGATACATCTTGAAAAACAACAGACAAATCAAACTGATTGCCGCCTCCATCGCAGTTGCCGCATCCTTTCAGGCACATGCGGGACTGGGCGGACTGAATATCCAGTCCAACCTTGACGAACCCTTTTCCGGCAGCATTACCGTAACCGGCGAAGAAGCCAAAACCCTGCTAGGCGGCGGCAGCGTTACCGTTTCCGAAAAAGGCCTGACCGCCAAAGTCCACAAGTTGGGCGACAAAGCCGTCATTGCCGTTTCTTCCGCGCAGGCAGTCCGCGATCCCGTCCTGGTGTTCCGCATCGGTGCAGGCGCGCAGGTACGCGAATACACCGCCATCCTCGATCCTGTCGGCTACTCGCCCAAAACCAAATCTGCACTTTCAGACGGCAAGACACACCGCAAAACCGCTCCGAAAGCAGAGTCCCAAGAAAATCAAAACACCAAAGCCCTCCGCAAAACCGATAAAAAAGACAGCGCGAACGCAGCCGTCAAACCGGCGCATAACGGCAAAACCCATACCGTCCGCAAAGGCGAAACGCTCAAACAGATTGCCGCCGCCATCCGTCCGAAACACCTGACGCTCGAACAGGTTGCCGATGCGCTACTGAAGGCAAACCCAAATGTTTCCGCACACGGCAGACTGCGTGCGGGCAGCGTGCTTCACATTCCGAATCTGAATAGGATCAAAGCGGCAGCACCCAAAAAAATCAAAGCGGAACAACCCAAGCTGCAAACGGCGAAACCCAAAGCCGAAACTGCATCCATGCCGTCTGAACCGTCCAAACAGGCAACGGTAGAGAAACCGATAGAGAAACCGATAGAGAAACCGATAGAGAAACCTGTCGAAAAACCGGTTGAAAAACCTGAAGCAAAAGTTGCCGCGCCCGAAGCAAAAGCGGAAAAACCGGCCGTTCGACCCGAACCCAAACCCGCAGTGTCCGAAACTCCGGCTTCGGCGACAGAACGCCAACCCGAACCTGTACCCGCTGCAAATACTGCCGCATCGGAAACTGCTGCCGAATCCGCCCCCCAAGAAGCCGCCGCTTCTGCCATCGACACGCCGACCGACGAAATCGGCAACGCCGTTTCCGAACCTGTTGCGGAAACAGCCAGTGAAGTTGCCGCCGAACCCGTTGCCGAACCTGTCGAACAGGTTCCTGCCGAAGAAGAAACCGAAAGCGGACTATTTGACGGTCTGTTCGACGGTTCGTACACCTTGCTGCTTGCCGGCGGAGGCGCGGCATTGATTGCCCTGCTGCTGCTTTTGCGCCTTACCCAATCCAAACGCGCGCGCCGTACCGAAGAATCCGTCCCTGAAGAAGAGCTTGACCTTGACGACGCGGCAGACGACGGCATAGAAATTACCTTTGCCGAAGTCGAAACTCCGGCAACGCCCGAACCCGCTCCGAAAAACGATGTAAACGACACACTTGCCTTAGGTGGGGAATCTGAAGAAGAGTTATCGGCAAAACAAACGTTCGATGTCGAAACCGATACTCCTTCCAACCACATCGACTTGGATTTCGACAGCCTGGCAGCCGCACAAAACGGCATTTTGTCCGGCGCACTTACGCAGGATGAAGAAACCCAAAAACGCGCGGATGCCGATTGGAACAAAATCGAATCCACAGACAGCGTGTACGAGCCCGAGACCTTCAACCCGTACAACCCTGTCAAAATCGTCATCGACACGCCCAAACCGGAATCTGTCGCCCAAACTGCCGAAAACAAACCGGAAACCGTCGATACCGATTTCTACAACAACCTATTCTCAAACAACCATATCGGCACAGAAGAAACAGCTTCCGCAAAACCTGCCGCACCCTCCGGACTGGCAGGCTTCCTGAAGGCTTCCTCGCCCGAAACCATCTTGGAAAAAACAGTTGCCGAAGTCCAAACACCGGAAGAGTTGCACGATTTCCTGAAAGTGTACGAAACCGATGCCGTCGCGGAAACTGCGCCTGAAACGCCCGATTTCAACGCCACCGCAGACGATTTGTCCGCACTGTTGCAACCTGCTGAAGCACCGGCTGTTAAGGAAAATGTAACGGAAACCGTTGCCGATGATTTGTCCGCGCTGCTGCAACCGTTTGAAACGCCTGACGTTGGGGACACCGCAGCAGAAACCGTTGCCGAAATACCTGATTTCAACGCCACCGCAGACGATTTGTCCACATTGCTTCAGCCTGCTGAAGCACCGGCTGTTGAGGAAAATGTAACGGAAACTGTTGCCGAAACGTCCGACTTCCACACCGCCGCAGACGATTTGTCCGCACTGCTTCAGCCTTCTGAAGCACCGGCTGTTGAGGAAAATGTAACGGAAACTGTTGCCGAAACGCCCGACTTCCACACCGCCGCAGACGATTTGTCCGCACTGCTTCAGCCTTCTGAAGCACCGGCTGTTGAGGAAAATGTAACGGAAATCACTTTGGAAACGCCTGATTCCAACACCTCTGAGGCAGACGCTTTGCCCGACTTCCTGAAAGACGGGGAAAAAGAAACGGTAGATTGGAGCATTTCCCTTGCGGAAGAGAATATCCCGAACAATGCAGATACCGGTTTCACTTCGGAATCTGTGGGTTCTGACGCACCGTCCGAAGCGAAATACGACCTTGCCAAAATGTATCTCGAAATCGGCGACCGCGATGCCGCTGCCGAGACAGTGCAGGAATTGCTGGAAGAAGCGGAAGGTGATGTACTCAAACGTGCCCAAGCATTGGCTCAGGAATTGGGTATTTGATTCCCAACTGCCCTTTCGCAGATCAAGGATGCCGTTTCAGACGGCATCTTTTTTTGCCTTATCGGTGTAACGGATAAAGTTTGACCCGGCACAGGCTCAAACAGCAAACCGCCGGCAATATAGTGGATTAAATTTAAACCAGTACGGCGTTACCTCGCCTTGCCGTACTATTTGTACTGTCTGCGGCTTCGTCGCCTTGTCCTGATTTAAATTTAATCCACTATAAAAAATGCCGTCTGAACCCCCTAAAGGCTTCAGACGGCATTGGCGGCGGCGGTATCAGGTATTCGCATAGGCAACCGAATCGTCGCCGCTTTTCTTTTGAATAAACTCGATTTTGTAGCCGTCGGGGTCTTCGACGAAGGCTATCACGGTTGTGCCGTGTTTCATCGGGCCGGCTTCGCGGACGACGTTTCCGCCCTGACGCTTCACACGTTCGCAGGCTTCGTAGGCATCGTCCACTTCAATCGCGATGTGTCCGTAAGCGTTGCCCAAGTCGTATCGTTCCGTATCCCAGTTGTGCGTCAATTCCAAAACCGTGCTGTCGGCTTCATCGCCGTAACCGACGAAGGCAAGGGTAAATCTGCCCTCGGGATAATCTTTTCGGCGGAGTAGTTTCATGCCCAAAACGTTTTGGTAAAAATCAAGGGATTTTTCAAGATTGCCCACACGGAGCATGGTATGGAGTAAACGCATTTTTGTGTTCCTCTCGGTAGTGGTTAAACCTCGATTTTGTTTGGCGTAAACGTCTGCCATTTGTTGCAGGCGGGACAGTGCCAGAAAAAGACTTGGGATTTGAAGTGGCAGTTTCGGCACCGGTACATCACGCTGCGTTGGAGCTGCCTGCCCACCACAGAACGCATCATGTCCGCATCGGCTTTCCAAGTCGGATCCATATCGCTGATTCTTAAACCGAGCAGGCGGTAAACACCGTTCAAGTCCGGTTTGCGCCGAACAAGCTCGATAGCAGTTTGTGCAGCCTCTTTCTCCCCCCTGAGCAATAAGGATTTCTCGTACACGACGTTAATCAAATCAAGTTCTGGGAAGGTCTGCATATACCCTATCAGGCGATTTAATCCTTCTTCAGGCTTTCCTTGCGCCGCATAGGCGTCATAAAGTTTCTCTCCGACCATACTCAAATAGGCATGATTTTGCTGCTCGATGGCGGCATACGCTTCAACCGATGCAGGAAAATTGCCCTGCCTGTATTCAATGTCGCCTAAAATCATATTGGCACGGGTACATCTTTTGTTGGCCTCAAGGGCTTTACCGACATTAAAACGTGCAACATCAAAATTGGACTTAAACAATGAAGCCTGTGCAAGTTCGCAATAAAACTGTGCGATTTCAAACTGATATGTCTGTTCTTCGTGACTGAGCAGTTGGGCGGTTTCAATCGCTTTTTCCCAATCCCTGTCCTGCTGGTAGATATTGAGCAGGTGCTGTCTGGCTTCACGCGCCATTTTACCGTCTTGCAGACTGAGGAAAATCTGTTCGGCCCGATCGACCAACCCCGCGCTTTGGTAGTTTTGCGCCAATTCGAACAGGACGCGCGCACGCTTTTCTCCGACCGTGTCGGGGGAGTCGAGCAGCGTCCGGTGCATATTGATGGCTTTGTCGTTTTCGCCACGCTGACGGTAAAGCTTGCCTAGGGTGAGGTTCAAGTCGTATGACTGAGGCTGCTGATCGATGACCTCTGCCAACTCTCTGGCGGCACGTCCGCTGTTGCGGTCAACCAAGGCATCCAGACTTTTGTAAAATCCCGACGGTATGCTTTTTGCCTGCTTTAATACAGTCTTCATATCCACGCGGGCGGCAAACCAGCCCATCGCGAAGAAAACGGGCAAAAGGATAATCGGCAGCAGGATAATCCACAATTCATTGTCCATATCGGCTTTCTCAAGGCTGTTTGGCAGATTCGGCAGCATTTTGTGCCGGCGGCGCAGTCAATTCCTGTCCGCTCAAGCGCGCACTTTTCTTCACTTCCGCACGCAGGCGGCTGTTTTCGCCGCGCAAGAACAGCAGCCGCCCGAACAGGGCAAACATTCCGAACATGATGCCGACGACAAACGCGCCGAACAATACGACAATCAGCGGCAAATTGACACTCTGCCCCGGAAGATAGGAAAAGGTAACCGTATCTGTGTTAATAACGGCAAGCAGCAGAAAGAGCAGCAGGATAATGATTTTGATGAAGGTATAGATAAGTTTCATATGTGTTCCGCAGGTAGGACAGACGGGCGGCACACCCAAACGGTGCGGCAGCCGGATTGTGCAAGTTTAAACGATTTGAACGCTTCCGGATAGGGAAGCCGCTGACACGGACAGGCCGCAATGCTAAAATATGCAAAGACAAACTCCCCGCGCCGATACAGAAATGCCATGCAATCAATCAATCAATCAATCAATCAATAAAATTGTAGGCTTTGCCCGAACCTGCCGCAAGCCTGACGAAGTATTTGATTTTCTCACGCGCCACGCCGTCCCCTTCTCCCCC
>NZ_CAUIYF010000012.1 GCF_962719845.1 Neisseria uirgultaei
TTCATTGTGGTGTAGTATGATGTAGTATATAATCATTATAATTTTAACACTTGACAAAGGAAAATTTCTCATGACACTGAAAGCAAGCAAGCAAGCAAGCAAGCAAGCAAGCGGTCGGGTTAATCTATTAGCATTATCTGTTTTATCGCTGTTTTGCACGCCATATGCTTGGGGTGCGGATGCGTACGATCCCGTCAAAGAAGCCGAGATTAGTAACCAATTTATCTTGAAGGATGCGGAAAACAGAAATTCCCACGTTTGGCGCGGTCCGTGCAGTGTGTCTTTTGATTGCTTCGGTGCTTTCAGTTATCAGCCCGGTTCAAATACTCGTTCTACAAATATTGGCGATACTGCCGATTTTTCATTTTCAGACAAGCCGGCAAACGGCGTTTCCCATTATTTCTCCAGCGGTAAAACCGATCAAAAATCATCTGAAGCCTTGTATGACGAAATCAATATCAAGGGTAAAAACTACAATAGCGGCATCCTCGCCGTCGATAATATGCCCGTTGTTAAGAAATATATTACAGGGAAGTATGGAACTGATTTGAAGCAGGCGGTTAAGGATCAATTAAAGGATTTATACAAAACAAGACCCGAAGATTGGGAAAAAAATAAAAAAATAGTTGAGGAAACGATAATAAAACAATATGGAATACCTAGAAATAAAATTGATAAATTTAGAAAAGTTATTGATCCAATTATAGAAGAAGCCGTACTTACTCCTCATAGTAATACAACACTGACCAGTCTCGACAACATCTTCAATAAAACACTGCACGTCAAAATCGAAAACAAATCCCACGTCGCCGGACAGGTGTTGGAACTGACCAAGATGACGCTGAAAGATTCCCTTTGGGAACCGCGCCGCCATTCCGACATCCATACGCTGGAAACTTCCGATAATGCCCGCATCCGCCTGAACACGAAAGATGAAAAACTGACCGTCCATAAGGATTATGCGGGCGGCGCGGATTTCCTGTTCGGCTACGACGTGCGGGAGTCGGACGAACCTGCCCTGACCTTTGAGGGCAAAGTCAGCGGAAAATCCAATGTGGTTTTGGAACAAAATCCAAAAAATGTGAAAACACTCGACGGGCGCAAATTGATTGCGGCGGAAAAGGCAGATCCCAATTCGTTTGCGTTTAAACAAAATTACCGGCAGGGGCTGTACGAATTATTGCTCAAGCAATGCGAAGGCGGATTTTGTTTGGGCGTGCAGCGTTTGGCCATCCCCGAGGCGGAAGCGGTTTTATATGCCCAACAGGCTTATGCGGCAAATACTTTGTTTGGGCTGCGTGCCGCCGACAGGGGCGACGACGTGTATGCCGCCGATCCGTCCCGTCAAAAATTGTGGCTGCGCTTCATCGGCGGACGGTCGCATCAAAATATACGGGGCGGCGCGGCTGCGGACGGGCGGCGCAAAGGCGTGCAAATCGGCGGCGAGGTGTTTGTACGGCAAAATGAAGGCAGCCGGCTGGCAATCGGCGTGATGGGCGGCAGGGCCGGCCAGCACGCATCAGCCAACGGCAAAGGCGGTGAGGCAGGCAGTTATTTGCATGGTTATGGCGGGGGTGTTTATGCTGCGTGGCATCAGTTGCGCGATAAACAAACGGGTGCGTATTTGGACGGCTGGTTGCAATACCAACGTTTCAAACACCGCATCAATGATGAAAACCGTGCGGAACGCTACAAAACCAAAGGTTGGACGGCTTCTGTCGAAGGCGGCTACAACGCGCTTGTGGCGGAAGGCGTTGTCGGAAAAGGCAATAATGTGCGGTTTTACCTGCAACCGCAGGCGCAGTTTACCTACTTGGGCGTAAACGGCGGCTTTACCGACAGCGAGGGGACGGCGGTCGGACTGATCGGCAGCGGTCAGTGGCAAAGCCGCGCCGGCATTCGGGCAAAAACCCGTTTTGCTTTGCGTAACGGTGTCAATCTTCAGCCTTTTGCCGCTTTTAATGTTTTGCACAGGTCAAAATCTTTCGGCGTGGAAATGGACGGCGAAAAACAGACGCTGGCAGGCAGGACGGTGCTCGAAGGGCGGTTCGGCATTGAAGCCGGTTGGAAAGGCCATATGTCCGCACGCATCGGATACGGCAAAAGGACGGACGGCGACAAAGAAGCCGCATTGTCGCTCAAATGGCTGTTTTGATGCGTCGGGAAATGTTTTGACGCACAGGCGGCACACCGGCACGGCTCCGCAAACCGACCCGAACCCTGCCGCCCCGAAGGGCGGGGCATAATGATGAAACCGGCGGAAAACCGCCGGTTTTTTGCTGCCGTCTGAAACCTGATTCTGGCTTCAGACGGCATTGTCGCGGCATCGGGCGGCAGGGTTTGGAACAGCGACATAAAAAACTGATACAATCCGCCGGTTGATAATGGTTATTTTTTATTTTTATTTTTGTGGGAAGACATTTATGCCTGCACGAAACAGATGGATGCTGCTGCTGCCTTTATTGGCAAGCGCGGCATATGCCGAAGAAACACCGCGCGAACCGGATTTGAGAAGCCGTCCCGAGTTCAGGCTTCATGAAGAGGAGGTCAAACCGATCGACAGGGAGAAGGTACCGGGGCAGGTGCGGGAAAAAGGAAAAGTTTTGCAGATTGACGGAGAAACCCTGCTGAAAAATCCCGAATTACTGTCGCGCGCGATGTATTCCGCAGTGGTTTCAAACAATATTGCCGGTATCCGCGTTATTTTGCCGATTTACCTACAACAGGCGCAGCAGGATAAGATGTTGGTACTTTATGCACAAGGGCTGCTGGCGCAGGCAGACGGCAGGGTGAAAGAAGCGGTTTCCCATTACCGGGAATTGATTGCCGCCCAACCCGACGCGCCCGCCGTCCGTATGCGTTTGGCGGCGGCATTGTTTGAAGACAGGCAGAACGAGGCGGCGGCAGACCAGTTCGACCGCCTGAAGGCGGAAAACCTGCCGCCGCAGCTTATGGAGCAGGTCGAGCTGTACCGCAAGGCATTGCGCGAACGTGATGCGTGGAAGGTAAACGGCGGTTTCAGCGTTACCCGCGAACACAATATCAACCAAGCCCCGAAACGGCAGCAGTACGGCAAATGGACTTTCCCGAAACAGGTGGACGGCACGGCGGTCAATTACCGGCTCGGCGCGGAGAAAAAATGGTCGCTGAAAAACGGCTGGTACACGACGGCGGGCGGCGACGTGTCCGGCAGGGTTTATCCGGGGAATAAGAAATTCAACGATATGACGGCAGGTGTTTCCGGCGGCATCGGTTTTGCCGACCGGCGCAAAGATGTCGGGTTGGCGGTGTTCCACGAACGCCGCACCTACGGCAACGACGCTTATTCTTACGCCAACGGTGCACGCCTTTATTTCAACCGTTGGCAAACCCCGAAATGGCAAACGCTGTCTTCGGCGGAGTGGGGGCGTTTGAAGAATACGCGCCGGGCGCGTTCCGACAATACCCATTTGCAAATTTCCAATTCGCTGGTGTTTTACCGGAATGCGCGCCAATATTGGACGGGCGGTTTGGATTTTTACCGCGAGCGCAACCCCGCCGACCGTGGCGACAATTTCAACCGTTACGGCCTGCGCTTTGCCTGGGGGCAGGAATGGGGCGGCAGCGGCCTGTCTTCGCTGTTGCGCCTCGGCGCGGCGAAACGGCATTATGAAAAACCCGGCTTTTTCAGCGGTTTTAAAGGGGAAAGGCGCAGGGATAAAGAATTGGACACATCTTTGAGCCTTTGGCACCGGGCATTGCATTTCAAAGGCATCACGCCGCGTCTGACGCTGTCGCACCGCGAAACGTGGAGCAACGATGTGTTTAACGAATACGAGAAAAATCGGGTGTTTGTCGAGTTTAACAAAACGTTCTGATGTTCGCTGCAAGACTGAAAAATGCCGTCTGAAACGCTTCAGACGGCATTTTTTCGTCGTGAGGGTTTAGGCTTCGACAACTTTGCCGCGCAGGGAGAAGGTGTAGGCCTCGGTGATTTCCAAATCGATCATTTGGTTGATCATGTCGGGTGTGCCGGTAAAGTTGACGACGCGGTTGTTGGCGGTACGGGCTTGCAGTTGGTCAGGGTCTTTTTTGGAGATGCCTTCGACCAGGCAGCGTTGAACCGTGCCGACCATGGTTTGGTTGATGCGCGCGGTTTCGGCTTCGATGACTTCGTTCAAAGCTTCGAGGCGGCGCACTTTTTCTTCGTGCGGCGTGTCGTCCGGCAGGTTGGCGGCAGGCGTGCCGGGGCGCGGACTGTAAATAAAGACAAAGCTCAAGTCGAAGGCGATGTCTTTCACCAGTTTCAAGGTTTGCTCGAACTCGCGCTCGGTCTCGCCGGGGAAGCCGACGATGAAATCGCTGCTCAGGCACAAATCAGGGCGGATGGCGCGCAGTTTGCGGATGATGGATTTGTATTCCAAAGCGGTGTAGCCGCGTTTCATCGCGCTCAATACGCGGTCGGAACCACTTTGAATCGGCAGGTGCAGGTGGGAAACCAGTTTGGGCAGGTCGCGGTAGCATTCGATAATCGAGTCGGTAAACTCGCGCGGGTGGCTGGTGGTGAAGCGCATGCGTTCGATTCCGGGGATTTCGTGGACGATACGCAGCAGGGTGGCGAAGTCGCAGATTTCGCCGTTTTCCATTTCGCCGCGATAGGCGTTGACGTTTTGTCCCAAGAGGTTGATTTCTTTCACGCCTTGCTGGGCAAGGTTGGCGATTTCGGTCAGAACGTCGTTGAGCGGGCGGGAAAATTCTTCGCCGCGCGTGTAGGGGACGACGCAGAAGGAGCAGTATTTGGAACAGCCTTCCATAATCGATACAAATGCCGCGCCGCCTTCGACGCGGGCGGGCGGCAGGTGGTCGAATTTTTCGATTTCGGGAAAGGAAATATCGACTTGCGACAGCCCGCTGGTTTCTTTGTCCACAATCATTTTGGGCAGGCGGTGCAGCGTTTGCGGGCCGAAAACCACGTCCACATAAGGCGCGCGTTTGATGATGTTTTCGCCTTCTTGCGAGGCGACGCAGCCGGCAACGCCGATGATGAGGCTGGGTTTTTTTTCTTTGAGCGGACGCACGCGCCCCAAGTCGGAAAATACTTTTTCCTGTGCTTTTTCGCGCACGGAACAGGTGTTGAAGAGGATGATGTCGGCTTCGTCGGCTTGGGTAACCTGTTCGATGCCGCCGTGTTCTTCGGCGAGGACGGCGAGCATTTTGTCGCTGTCGTACTCGTTCATCTGGCAGCCGAAGGTGCGGATAAATACTTTTTTCATGGTTTGTGTCTTTCTCAGGCAGCCGTAATCGCGGGGCTGATGGTTGTTGGAATGAAAAAATTTCAGACGGCATGACGGTGCCGTCTGAAAATCGGTGCGGATTATAGCACGATGTGGGTTTGGGAGGTAGAATATTGTTTTAAAATATAAATTTAATCGGTCGGAGCGACTGTATAATGTTTGGCTTTAATGGGAGGTGTGTATGAAACCGGTTGTATGGGCGGCATTGCTGCTGTGTGCGTGTACCAGCAATTTCGGCGACAGGGAACATCAGTTCCTGCGTTATCAGACGGAAGAGGGAATCGCACAAACGGTTGTTAAAGGCAAAACGACCCGGGCGGAGGTAGAGGCACGTTTCGGGAAGCGCAACCCTTTCGGTTGTTATGCCTATCATGAAGTCAGCCTGCCTATTTATAATTTTTTGCCGACCAATTTTATTTATATGAAATCGGAGCGGCGGCATTGGGAATGGTGTGTGGATTACGACGGGGAGGGAGTTGTCCGGGACTACCGCTTTACACATAAAGTGGAAAAAGACGAGCGTTCCGTCATTCGGGATGCGGTTGGCGTAATCCGCAAAGAAGCGGGCAAATCCTTGTCGCAACCTGAAAAATGATAAAATGGGGGCTTTCTGCTTCCAAGCCCGAAACCTGCCGTTCAGACGGCATTTGAGGATAAATATGAACCGTAACGAAATTTTATTCGACCGCGCCAAGGCGGTCATTCCCGGCGGCGTGAATTCGCCCGTGCGCGCATTCGGCAGCGTCGGCGGCGTGCCGCGCTTCATCAAAAAAGCCGAGGGCGCGTATGTTTGGGACGAAAACGGCACGCGCTACACCGATTATGTCGGCTCGTGGGGGCCTGCGATTGTCGGACACGCGCATCCCGAAGTCGTCGAAGCCGTGCGCGAAGCCGCGTTGGGCGGTTTGTCGTTCGGCGCGCCTACCGAAGGCGAAATCGCCATTGCCGAAGAAATCGCCAAAATCATGCCGTCCGTCGAACGGCTGCGCCTTGTCAGCTCCGGTACGGAAGCAACGATGACCGCCATCCGTCTGGCACGCGGTTTTACCGGCCGCGACAAAATCATCAAGTTTGAAGGCTGCTACCACGGCCATTCCGACAGCCTGTTGGTGAAAGCCGGCAGCGGCCTGCTGACGTTCGGCAACCCGTCTTCCGCCGGTGTGCCTGCCGACTTTACCAAACACACTTTAGTCCTCGAGTACAACAATATCGCCCAACTGGAAGAAGCCTTTGCCCAAAGCGGCGACGAAATCGCCTGCGTGATTGTCGAACCCTTCGTCGGCAATATGAACCTTGTCCGCCCGACCGAAGCCTTTGTCAAAGCCTTGCGCGGATTGACCGAAAAACACGGCGCGGTGTTGATTTACGACGAAGTGATGACCGGCTTCCGCGTCGCGCTCGGCGGCGCGCAATCTTTGCACGGCATCACGCCCGACCTGACCACGATGGGCAAAGTCATCGGCGGCGGTATGCCGCTTGCCGCGTTCGGCGGCCGTAAAGACATTATGGAATGTATTTCCCCGCTGGGCGGCGTGTATCAGGCAGGCACTTTGTCGGGCAACCCGATTGCCGTCGCCGCCGGTTTGAAAACGCTTGAAATCGTCCGCCGCGAAGGGTTTTATGAAAACCTGACGGCGCGTACCGAACAGTTGGTCCAAGGTTTTCAGACGGCAGCGGATGCGGCGGGCATCGAATTCACCGCCGACAGCGTGGGCGGTATGTTCGGTCTGTATTTCGCCGCACACGCGCCGCGAAACTATGCCGATATGGCGCGTTCCAATATTGAAGGTTTCAAACAGTTTTTCCACGGGATGCTCGACCGCGGCATTGCCTTCGGCCCGTCCGCTTATGAAGCAGGTTTCGTTTCCGCCGCGCATACGCCCGAGCTGATTGACGAAACGGTTGCGGTTGCGGTTGAAGTGTTCAAAGCGATGGCTGCATGATGTTTTGACGGACAGGGTTTTTCTGTTCGATTTGTTTGGCAGATTGAAGTATAGTGGATTAACAAAAACCAGTACGGCGTTGCCTCTCCTTAGCTCAAAGAGAACGATTCTCTAAGGTGCTGAAGCACCAAGTGAATCGGTTCCGTACTATTTGTACTGTCTGCGGCTTCGTCGCCTTGTCCTGATTTTTGTTAATCCACTATAAGAATGCACACGCCCGTCATTCCCGCGCAGGCGGGAATCCAGACCTTTCAGTTTCTGTAATGATTGAAAATAACGGCAAGCCCGACCTTCCGGATTCCCGCCTGCGCGGGAATGACGGGCGTGTATATTTTTGATTTCAATCTGCTGTAAAAATGCCGTCTGAAATGCAAACAGCGTTTCAGACGGCATTGTTTGTTTCTTATTGCGCTTCGGCTTTCGGGGCGGAAATCAGAAAGTGTTCGCGGTAGTGGCGCATTTCCCCGATGCTTTCCAAAATGTCGTCCAATGCCTTGTGCGAACCGCGTTTGACCACGCTTTTGGCAACGGGCGGATTCCAGCGTTTGGCGAGTTCTTTCAGCGTGGAAACGTCGAGGTTGCGGTAGTGGAAGTAGTTTTCCAGTTTCGGCATATATTTGACCATAAAACGCCGGTCTTGGTGGATGGAGTTGCCGCACATCGGCGTGGCGCGTCCGGGTATCCATTCCGACATAAAGTCCAGCAGTTTCTGTTCGACTTCGGCTTCGGTATGCCGCGATTCGCGCACGCGCTGCGTCAGCCCCGTCCTGCCGTGTGTGGCGGTGTTCCACTCGTCCATATTGTCGAGCAGCTCATCGCTTTGGTGGATGGCGTAAACTTCGGATTGCGCCAATACATTCAAATCCGAGTCGGTAATAATCATTGCGACTTCGATAATGCGGTCGGTTTCGGGGTTCAGCCCCGTCATTTCCATATCAAGCCAGCAGAGGTTGTTTTTGTCCTGCACGGTGTTTCCTTTCCGTTTCAGCGTTTTACGCCGCTCAAGCGCGCCCAGCCTTCGTCAGTTTCCGCCGGGTCGAGGTCGAACCATTGGCTGTAAATGCCGCTGAGTTCTTCGATTTGTTCGTCCAACAAACCGGATAACACGATGCGGCCGCCCTGTTTGGTGCGGGCGGCAAGCATTTCGCCGAGCATACGCAAAGGGTTGGCGAGGATGTTGGCGACGACGACATCGAATTGTCCGGATGGCAATTGTTCGGGCAAATAAAATTGTGCATCGACGTTGTTTTGCGCGGCGTTGTCCCTGCCGGCGCGGACGGCCTGTCCGTCAATATCCACGCCGACGGCGGAACCTGCACCGAGTTTGAGGGCGGCAATGGTCAGGATGCCCGAACCGCAGCCGTAGTCGAGGACGCTTTCGCCGTTTTTGAGTTGCGTATCCAGCCATTTGAGGCAGAGGCGCGTGGTCGGGTGGCTGCCGGTGCCGAAGGCGAGTCCGGGATCGAGGCGGAGGTTGACGGCGCAGCCTTCGGGTGCTTCGTGCCAGGAGGGGGTAATCCACAGGCGGTCGGAAATTCGGATGGGGTCGAATTGCGATTGCGTGAGGCGCACCCAGTCTTGGTCTTCGATGGTTTCGCCGGTGTATGCCAAGTCTTTTAACCCGCATTCCTGTGCGGCGGCATCGATGATGACGGCGGCTTCGTCGTGTTCGTCGAACAGGGCGATGACTTTGCTTTGCTGCCAGATTTGTTCGGTCGGCATACCGGGTTCGCCAAAGATGGCTTGTTCGTTTTCGGTGCCGGCGTAGGCATCTTCGATGGCGGCGGAGAGTGCGCCGTGTTCCATCAGCGCGTCGGCGAGGCGTTCGGCGACGGCATCGTTGACGTTGACGGTGATTTGTTGGTAGGGCATAACGGGCTTTCTTAACAGACCTTCGGAATAGGGTCGTACTGTATAAGGGGATGGGTGTGTAACGGAAATGCCGTCTGAAAACGGACAAACTGTTTCAGACGGCATATCGGGGACGGCTTATTTGTCCTGTTTGGCTTTGCGATCTTCCAGCCAGTGTTCCAAATAGTGGATGCTGACGCCGCCTTTTTGGAAACCTGGGTCGTTGAACAAGTCGCGGTGCAGCGGCGTATTGGTTTTGATGCCGGTAATCGCCAGTTCGGCAAGGGCTACGCGCATTTTAGCCATGGCTTGGTCGCGGTCTTTACCGACGACGCAGACTTTGCCGATCAGGCTGTCGTAGTATGGCGGGATACGGTAGCCTTGGTAGATGTGGCTGTCGACGCGGATACCGAAGCCGCCGGGCAGATGGCAGCTTTCAATCAGACCCGGGCTTGGGATGAAGTTGTACGGATCTTCGGCGTTGATACGGCACTCAAACGCGTGGCCTTCGACTTGAATATCCTTTTGTTTGTATTGCAACGGCAGGCCGGCCGCAATGCGCAATTGCTCTTGTACGATGTCCACGCCGGTGATGAGCTCAGTAACCGGATGCTCAACCTGAACGCGTGTGTTCATCTCGATAAAGAAAAATTCGCCGTCTTCGTATAAAAACTCAAACGTGCCCGCGCCCCGGTAGCCGATGCGTTTGCACGCGTCGGCACAGGCTTTGCCGATTTTTTTGCGTGCCTCTTCATCGATGAACGGGGCGGGTGCCTCCTCGATGACCTTCTGGTGGCGGCGTTGCAGAGAACAGTCGCGCTCGGCAAGGTAGACGGCGTTGCCGTGTTCGTCGGCAATCACTTGGATTTCGACGTGGCGCGGACGTTGCAGGTAGCGTTCCATATAAACCATTGGGTTGCCGAATGCCGCGCCCGCTTCGGCTTTGGTCATTTCGACAGACTGGAGGAGGTCTTCTTTTTTCTCGACCACGCGCATACCGCGTCCGCCGCCGCCGCCCGATGCTTTGATAATCACGGGATAACCGACTTTGTCGGCGATTTTGAGGATTTCGGCATCATCGTCGGGCAATGCGCCGTCAGAACCGGGGACGCAGGGCACGCCTGCCGCTATCATCGCGTGTTTGGCGGAGACTTTGTCGCCCATCAGGCGGATGGTGTCGGGTTTCGGGCCGATGAAGGTAAAGCCGGACTGTTCGACCTGTTCGGCGAAATCGGCGTTTTCGGCAAGGAAGCCGTAGCCCGGGTGGATGGCATCCGCGCAGGTTACTTCGGCGGCGGCAATGATGGCGGGAATGTTCAGATAACTTTGTGCGGAGGCGGCAGGGCCGATGCACACGGATTCGTCGGCGAGTTTGACGTGCAGGCTGTCTTTGTCGGCTTCGGAATGCACGGCGACGGTGGCAATGCCCATTTCGCGGCAGGCACGGAGTACGCGCAAGGCGATTTCGCCCCGGTTGGCGATTAAAACTTTTTTCAGCATGATGACCTTTCCTGCGGTTCCGGCAACCCGTCCGTAAATAAAGGGTGCGGGAACGCTGAAGGGGGAAAGCATTTCAGACGGCATAGGAAGTTTATGCCGTCTGAAAACAGGATTATTCGATAATGAAGAGCGGTTCGCCAAACTCCACAGGCGTACCGTTTTCCACCAAAATCTCTTTAACCGTACCGGATTTCTCGGCTTCGATTTCGTTCATCAACTTCATCGCTTCGATGATACACAACGTATCGCCGGCTTTGACTTGCTGGCCGACTTCGACGAAGGCGGCGGCATTCGGGCCGGGCGCGCGGTAGAACGTACCGACCATGGGCGATTTTTGCGCGTTGGACAGGTCGCGGGCGGCTGGGGCTGCGGGAGCGGGTGCTGCTGCGGCAGCAGGAGCGGCGGCGGGTGCAGGGGCAGGCACCGCTACTTGGGCGGGTGCTGCATAAACGGGAGCCGGAGCGGCGGTGGCGCGGGTGATGCGGACTTTTTCCTCGCCTTCGGTCACTTCGATTTCGGCGATACCTGATTCTTCTACTAAATCAATCAGTTTTTTTAACTTGCGCAAATCCATTTTCGTTCCTTTACGATACGGCCAAAATGTCGTGAAGCGGCCGTGTTTGTTGCGTGATATTTCAGAAAACAACCGGCCTGCGGCAACGGCGCAAGCCGGACGGTATTGGGTTGCATAAAGGGCATTCTCAGGAGCAGAAACTCCGTAAATGAATTTGACTATTTTCCCGAACTTGCCGACAAATGTCTAGCAAAATCTCGAAAAAAGGCGGTTTTTGAACAAAACGGGCAAATTCGGAGATTTCGCCCGAATGCGTATTTTTTCAATGAGTGTTTATTCTAATTTGTTGGTTTATGAAGGGAAAAGGTCGTCTGAAAAAAGCCAAAGTGCGTATAATGACCGCCTGACAAAATTTGTAAGCATCAAAATTAAGATTATGGACATTTCCGATTTCGATTTTACCCTGCCCGACCGATTAATTGCCCAGCATCCGCCCGAAGTGCGCGGCAGCAGCCGTCTTTTGGTCGCACTGCCCGATATGCCGCTGCAAGACCGCGTGTTCGGCGATTTGCCTGATTATATTGAGGCGGGCGACGTTTTAGTGTTCAACAACACCAAAGTCATGAAAGCGCGGCTGTTCGGACAAAAAGAAAGCGGCGGCAAAATCGAGGCATTGATAGAGCGCGTTTTGGACAACCACACCGCGCTGGCGCACATCCGTTCGTCCAAATCGCCCAAACCCGGCACGAAGCTGATTTTTGAAGGCGATATTTGTGCCGTCATGGTTGAGCGTGCGGACGAACTGTTCTGCCTGCGCTTTGAAGGCGGGCAAACCGTTTACGAGCTTCTGGAGCAAAACGGCCATTTGCCGCTGCCGCCCTATATCGAACGCGCTGCCGGCGCAGATGACGACACGCGCTATCAAACCGTCTATGCCAAACATCAGGGCGCGGTCGCGGCGCCGACGGCAGGTTTGCATTTTACGGACGAGCTTTTAGGTCGTCTGAAAGCCAAAGGCGTGGAAACGGCGGAAGTCACCCTGCACGTCGGCGCGGGAACGTTTCAGCCCGTGCGCGTCGATAAAATCGAAGAACACAAAATGCACAGCGAATGGTTTGAAGTGCCGTCTGAAACCGCCGCCGCCGTTGAGGCGGCAAAAGCACGGGGGAACAAAGTCTGGGCGGTCGGCACGACTTCCATGCGCGCCCTCGAGTCTGCCGCGCTCGAGACAGGCCGTCTGAAAGTGGGGCAGGGCGATACCGATATTTTCATCACGCCGGGCTACCGTTTTAATGTTGCCGACAGGTTGGTTACCAATTTCCATCTGCCGAAATCGACGCTGCTGATGCTTGTCAGCGCGTTTTCGGGTATGGGGCATATCCGCGCCGTATATCGTCATGCGGTCGAACGCGAATACCGTTTCTTCAGCTACGGCGATGCGATGGTTTTGGGGCGGAACGAAGGGGTGGTACGTTAGAACAGCCCCAAGTCTATTGGGGGGAGACAAGTGCCGTCTGAACGGATGTTCGGACGGCATTCTTTTGTTGATTTGAATGAAAGGAACTGTATGACATAGATTCAGGCGCGAGAGGCGAGAAACTCAGTCATTGTTGATGACGCGCAATACATTAAAATTCATTCCGTTTTGGTCGTATAAGCATATTACATACGCCATTTTTTGTATTCAAGGCTGACTGAAAACAGTGAGCAAGAATATCTAACCCAACGAAAAGCTGAAAAAGCAACAAAAAATAATCTGCACCTTAGTCGGTTGGTTAGTCCAACCTTAGTGGTGCAGACCATTCAATCTTTCAGACGGCCTTTGTTTGTTTATCAGACAAATTTTTAGCCGAACAATTTTTCCAAGTGTGCCTGATAGTCTGCCAAGTATTTTTCCACTTGCGGGTTTTTAATCACATCGTTACACAAGAATGTCGGCAGGCGGGTCAAGCCGATGAACTCGTTGGCTTTGTGGAAGTGCATATACAAAACATCAACGCCTTTGCCTTCAAAGAAATCGCCTTCGCGGGTAAAGGCTTCAATCGGCGCATTCCAAGTCAGTGAAAGCATATGTTTTTTGCCTTGCAACAAGCCGCCTGTGCCGTAGCCCTCAGTCGGATTGGCGCGGTGTCTGCCGTCGCTTTGGTAGAGTTTGCCGTGTCCGCCGGTAAATACTTCGTCCATATATTTTTTCACTGTCCAAGGCTCGTGCATCCACCAGCCCGGCATCTGCCAAATCACGGCATCCATCCAAACGAATTTTTCGATTTCTGCCTCAACATCATAGCCGGCATCAATCACGGTTTCTTGAACATTGTGTCCGAGCGCGGTCAAAACTTCTTTCGCTTTTTTGTGAAGCGTGTGGTTTAACCCGCCGTGAGAATGTCCGAACGCTTTGCCGCCGTCTAATAATAAAATATTCATTTGTTACCTCGTTTGTGAATTGATGAATGTATTGTACTGTTTTACTTTATGATTTAAAAGTACAAAAATAAGAAAACACTTTTTCGTCAAATGGAATAATCAGATGTTCCAACACACAGGATGACACATAAAGCACCGCCCTGTGTGCCGTCCTGATTCGGAAGGGGTTACGCCCCTCCCGAATAAAGTCTGATCCTGTCGCCCTAAAGGGCGGGGTTTCAACCGAAAAGGAAACACGATGAAAACCAATTCAGAAGAACTGACCGTATTTGTTCAAGTGGTGGAAAGCGGCAGCTTCAGCCGTGCGGCGGAGCAGTTGGCGATGGCAAATTCTGCCGTAAGCCGCATCGTCAAACGGCTGGAGGAAAAGTTGGGCGTGAACCTGCTCAACCGCACCACGCGGCAACTCAGTCTGACGGAAGAAGGCGCGCAATATTTCCGCCGCGCGCAGAGAATCCTGCAAGAAATGGCAGCGGCGGAAACCGAAATGCTGGCCGTGCACGAAATACCGCAAGGCGTGTTGCGCGTGGATTCCGCGATGCCGATGGTGCTGCATCTGCTGGCGCCGCTGGCAGCAAAATTCAACGAACGCTATCCACATATCCGACTTTCGCTCGTTTCTTCCGAAGGCTATATCAATCTGATTGAACGCAAAGTCGATATTGCCTTACGTGCCGGAGAATTGGACGATTCCGGGCTGCGTGCACGCCATCTGTTTGACAGCCGCTTCCGCGTAGTCGCCAGTCCTGAATACCTGGCAAAACACGGCACGCCACAATCTGTAGAAGAGTTTGCCGGCCATCAATGTTTAGGCTTCACCGAACCCAGTTCTCTAAATACATGGGCGGTTTTGGATGAGCAGGGAAATCCCTATAAAATTTCCCCGCACTTTACTGCCAGCAGCGGTGAAATCTTACGCTCGTTGTGCTTTTCAGGTTGCGGTATTGCTTGCTTATCGGATTTTCTGGTTGACAACGACATCGCTGAAGGAAAGTTAATTCCCCTGCTCGCCGAACAAACCTCCAATAAAACGCACCCCTTCAATGCTGTTTATTACAGCGATAAAGCCGTCAACCTCCGCTTACGCATATTTTTGGATTTTTTGGCGGAGGAACTGGGAAACAATCTCTGTGGATAATTCTATAAAAATCCGTCATAAAACTGTTTTTGCTCACTTAATAACTTTGAGAAAAAATAAATAAGATGATGTATAGCCGGCGGCAATGGCAGTCTATATGGGGAGCGTGATAGGGCTGTTCCTTATGTACGGCTTGTGTGTGGCAACATCGGCTTTCCGAATGACAAAATGCCGTCTGACACCGTAAAGGTTTCAGACGGCATTGTTCAACCTGATTCAGGCATCAGTTGCGGTTTTTCAAACGCCCGTGCAACTCTTGAACGCTGTACACGCCCAGATGGTCGCGGCTTTTCGCGCCTTCGCTCATCGCTTCTCCGCCGGCGGTGGTGGTGTATTGCGGCACGCGTTGCTGCAATGCGCTTTGGCGGATGATGTGGCTGTCGGACACGGATTGCGGATCGCTGGAAACGGTATTCACGACCAGTGCGATTTCACCGTTTTTCAGTGCGTCGCCGATGTGCGGGCGACCTTCGGGGACTTTATTGATGGTCTGCACAATCAGCCCGTGTTCGGTCAGGTATTGCGCCGTGCCGCGCGTGGCGCAGATGCCGTAGCCTAAGGCTTGGAAGTTTTTGGCGGTTTTGATGACGCGTTCTTTGTCTTCTTCGCGCACGGAGAGGAAGATTTTGCCGGTCGGGTTGAGGCGTTCGCCCGCGCCGAGTTGGGCTTTGTAGTAGGCTTCGCCGAAGCTTGCGCCCACGCCCATGACTTCGCCGGTAGAACGCATTTCCGGACCCAAAATCGTATCCACACCCGGGAATTTAATGAATGGGAACACGGCTTCTTTGACGGCATAGAAATCGGGAACGACTTCTTTTTCCACGCCTTGTTCTTTCAGGGAAATGCCTGCCATGCAGCGTGCGCCGACTTTGGCGAGCGGCACGCCTGTGGCTTTGGAGACGAAGGGGACGGTACGGCTGGCGCGCGGGTTCACTTCCAACACGAACACCACGCCGTCCTGCACGGCAAACTGTACGTTCATCAGGCCGACCACGCCCAGTGCGTAGGCCATGGCTTTGGTTTGGCGGCGGATTTCGTCTTGGATTTCTTCGCTGAGCGAGTAGGGCGGCAGCGAGCAGCCGGAGTCGCCCGAGTGGATGCCCGCCTGTTCGACGTGCTGCATAATGCCGCCGATAACCACGTCTTTGCCGTCTGAAACGCAGTCCACATCGACTTCAATCGCGTTGTTCAGGAAGAAGTCGAGCAGCACGGGGCTGTCTTCGGATACCTGCACGGCTTCGCGCATGTATTTTTGCAAGGCTTCGGAGGAGTGGACAATCTGCATCGCGCGTCCGCCCAAAACATAAGACGGGCGCACGACCAGCGGATAGCCGATTTCTTCGGCTTTGACGAGCGCTTCTTCTTCGTTGTGGGCGATGCGGTTGGGCGGTTGGCGCAGACCTAAGTCGTTCAACACTTTTTGGAAGCGTTCGCGGTCTTCGGCGGCATCGATACTGTCGGCGGATGTGCCGATGATGTTTACGCCGTTTTCAACCAGTGCGTTGGCGAGTTTGAGTGGGGTTTGACCGCCGTAATGCACAATCACGCCCCACGGGTTTTCGGTGCGGACGATTTCCAACACGTCTTCCAACGTCAGCGGCTCGAAATACAGGCGGTCGCTGGTGTCGAAGTCGGTAGATACGGTTTCGGGGTTGCAGTTGACCATGATGGTTTCAAAGCCCGATTCGCGCAGGGCGAGCGCGGCGTGAACGCAGCAGTAGTCAAACTCGATACCTTGTCCGATACGGTTCGGGCCGCCGCCGAGAATCATCACTTTTTTACGGTCGGAAGGACGCGCTTCGCATTCTTCTTCGTAAGTGGAATAGAGGTAGGCGGTTTCGGTGGCAAACTCGGCTGCACAAGTATCAACGCGTTTATAGACGGGATGCAGGTTCAGCGCGTAGCGGTGTTCGCGCACTTCTTTTTCTTTTACGCCCAAAAGCTGCGCGATGCGTTTGTCGGAGAAGCCTTTGCGTTTCAGACGGCGTAAGGCGGCGGAATCCAAATCACTCAAAATGCCGTCTGAAACAGATTTTTCTTCTTTCACCAAGTCTTCGATTTGCGCCAGGAACCAAGGGTCGATGGCGCAGATTTCGTGGATTTCTTCCAGCGTGAAGCCTGCGCGGAACGCATCGGCTACAAATAGCATACGTTCGGGGCCTGGGTTCGCCAGTTCGCGGCGGATTTCCGCTTTGTCGGAGCTTCTCGGATTGAAGCCGCACAAGCCGGTTTCCAAGCCGCGCAAGGCTTTTTGGAAGCTTTCCTGAATCGTGCGGCCCATCGCCATCACTTCACCCACCGATTTCATCTGCGTGGTCAGGCGGTCGTCTGCGGCGGGGAATTTTTCAAACGCGAAACGCGGGATTTTGGTTACGACATAGTCGATGGACGGCTCGAACGACGCGGGGGTTTTGCCCCCGGTGATGTCGTTGCGCAACTCGTCCAGCGTAAAGCCGACCGCCAGCTTCGCTGCCACCTTCGCAATCGGGAAGCCCGTTGCTTTGGAAGCCAGCGCGGACGAACGGCTCACGCGCGGGTTCATCTCAATGACAATCATCTCGCCGTTTTCAGGGTTTACCGCAAACTGCACGTTCGAGCCGCCCGTGTCCACGCCGATTTCGCGCAACACTGCCAACGAAGCATTACGCATGATTTGGTATTCTTTGTCCGTCAGCGTTTGCGCCGGCGCAACCGTAATCGAGTCGCCCGTATGCACGCCCATCGGGTCGAAGTTTTCAATCGAACAAATGATGATACAGTTGTCGTTCTTATCGCGCACCACTTCCATCTCGTACTCTTTCCAGCCGAGGACGGACTGCTCAATCAGCAGTTCATGCGTGGGCGACGCATCGAAACCGCGTTCGCAAATCGCCAAAAACTCGTCTTTATTGTAGGCAATGCCGCCGCCTGAACCGCCCATCGTGAAAGACGGACGAATCAGCGTCGGGAAGCCGACCTGTTCTTGCGCTGCCAAAGCTTCGTTCATCGTGTGGCAGACAAAAGATTTCGGGCAGGACAAACCGATTTTTTCCATCGCTTCTTTAAAGCGGCCACGGTCTTCCGCCTTATCGATCGCGTCTTCCGTCGCGCCGATTAATTCGACATTGTATTTCGCCAACACGCCGTTGCGCGCCAAATCCAGCGCACAGTTCAGCGCGGTCTGACCGCCCATCGTGGGCAGGATCGCGTCAGGACGCTCTTTGGCGATAATCTTCTCCACCGTCTGCCACATAATCGGCTCGATGTAGGTAACATCCGCCATTTCAGGGTCAGTCATAATCGTGGCGGGGTTGGAATTCACCAGAATGACTTTATAGCCTTCTTCACGCAAAGCCTTACAGGCCTGTGCGCCCGAATAGTCAAATTCGCAGGCCTGACCGATAACGATAGGGCCGGCGCCGATGATAAGGATGGATTTTAGGTCGGTACGTTTGGGCATGGGTGGGTCTTTCTTTCATGAAGTTTTGGGAATCAAAATTTTTTTTTGATTAAAATTCTGAAATATGGATTTTTTCCATTTATAGATAAATCTTTTCCGTCACTACCTTTCCTAAACTGAATAATTTCAAATTGTTCAGGATTAAACTTGTGTAAGAACGTAATGGGAACTCCCATAATCCCATTATAATCAATAGGTATATCTTTTGTCTTATTTACATTAATTGCATCGTAATTATCATACCTAGGATAATTTCCTTCATTTCCATAGTATTTCTTAGTCAGCGGTATATTCTCATGTCGTTTTGAATTATCTAGATTTGTTAACCATAGGCAATTATTTGGAGAAATAATTCTTTCTCCATTTTCATTAATTTTAGTCTCTGTTCCATAAAGTTCATAATGCTTTGGTACAATAAAACCTGAAATTCCTCTACCTAGGTTTATACCTAACCAAGCTTGATTATTCTGTATTAATTTGAATATTTCTTTATATGTAATACAATTGATATTTCCAATCACAAGAAATTTTTTCTCATACTTTATTATTTGGTCAATATATTCTCTAAATAGTGAAAATGGTGGATTTGTTACGACAATATCAGCTTTTTTCAACAGTTCAATATTCTCAATATTTCTAAAATCACCATCTCCCTTGAAAAACATAATATCATCAGTTTTTATTTCACTGCCTTCATTTCCTGTATATTCATACCAGAAACCTTGTTCGTTGTTTCCTATATACTCTTTCTTGTAGGATGAGCAAATTAATTTCTTAATCCCTAATTTCTTGAAATTCAATGAGAAATATCTAAAGAAGTTACTAAATCTTATGTCATCGCAATTACAAAATACAATTTTGTCTTTAAAATGATGCTTATAATGGATCAGTTCGTTTTCTATATCTATCAACTGTGTATAAAATTCATCGTTTCTATTTATTTTTGCATTTTTTAAAAATGTACGATCTACGTTTCGAGTCATAGTAATTCTATTTTTTAGTTAGTTGTTTAAATAAATCACTTCCTAACACTTGAAGTGAGGTGTCGGCTACACCATACATAATATTAAACATTTCTGTTTTATTCCAAGCAATGCCTTGCCCTTGTGTATAAATTGATGTTGCTTGCAACATAATTGTTTTATCTCCATGCCTCAGAAATTTATTCTTACATAAGTTGGTATTAATGCTCATTCCATAGTTGGCGGCTGTTAATCTATCTAATCTATTCAATAATCCTGAATTATATTCAAGCTTTACTATTCTCCCGTCAGGTCTGGCAACCTCAATTGTCTCAGTCAGAAAATTGGAACCCTCTAAGAATAAAATATATGGGAAATAGGATTCTTTTAGCATTAGATTTGCAATCTCAGAAATGTTCTTATGAGACCGTTCAATAGCATTTCCAGCAGCCATTAAATCCTGATTATTCTGTGCGCCAACTAAAATTCCTTTTTTGATGTTCTCAATATCTTTTCCTTGATGTTTAGCCTCTGTAACTAGAATAATTCTCCAGTTATCAGAATCATCTTTAACTTCAATAATTCCTCCGTCAGGCTTGATACTAGAATTTTCAACAAAGAGGGTTTGCCCTAGTTCAGGATCAAGTTCTTTTAATGACTGATTAATTTCTTCTTTTGTTACTGTTGTTCTATATCTAAATAATAATTTCGGGTAGTCAGTCTCTAATTGCTTTTGTACAAGTCTTGCAATTTCTCCAACTGTTTTATCATGGATTTTTGCTTCATCTCCAAATATCCCAATAACTCCCTGTGATGATTTATGCTGATTGGTTAATCGAGAAGATTGATTCTTTTTAGACATGAAATAAACACCTTTAAAAAATCTGCACCTATAATTAAAAAATGAACTGTTATGCTAATTTAGCAAGCCGTAGCCCGCATGTAGGGTGTGTGCGGAACGCACGCACGTGTTCCCCATTTTCCCTGCAACCCCAACCCGCCGCGTGCGTGCCTTGCGGCACACCCTACCACTTGGGTTTAAAGGTCGTCTGAAAAAATGCTCGCGACGTTTGTTCTATCTGCCTTGCGATAAAGGCTACCTGAAAAATTCCTGCTGTTGATATTTTGGTGACTCTTTTTCAGACGACTTTTTGCGTTTTTATTTTGCACAGGCCGTCTGAAAACTTCCTTAAAAACTGGTAATAAACGTAATCAGACCCAAAATGATGCCGGGGATGTTTGCCAGTATGACGGGGTAGTCGCGTTTTTCTTTCAAAAAGCCGTAGGCAACCCATAATGTGCAGTTGATGGCGGCGACGAAGGGTTGCAGCGGCGAGCCGTGGTTGCCTGCGAGGTTATTTTGGATTTGCGGGATGTAGGAAACGTACATACCCACGGCGGTCAGGGTGGCGGCGGCGGAAAGGATGCGCATTTGTTTTTCAGTCAAAATAGTCCTTTCTGATTTTGGGGCGGCAAACGGTGTCGGGATGCCGTCCGTATGCCTTG
Source organism: Neisseria uirgultaei (assembly GCF_962719845.1). GTDB lineage: Bacteria > Pseudomonadota > Gammaproteobacteria > Burkholderiales > Neisseriaceae > Neisseria > Neisseria bergeri. The sequence goes on from NZ_CAUIYF010000012.1 coordinate 20,551, forward strand.
TATCGGAATCTGTCTGCGTTTTCAGACGGCATACTTTTCGGATGCCGTCTGAAACAGCCGGCTTATTGTTTTGCAGCCTCCATATTGCCAATGAATTTGTCGAACAGGTAACCGACATCTTGCGGGCCGGGGCTGGCTTCGGGGTGTCCTTGGAAGCAGAACACGGGTTTGTCGGTCAGTTCGATGCCTTGCAAGGTGTTGTCAAACAAGGACTTGTGGGTAATGCGCGCGTTGGCGGGCAGGGTGTCGGCATCGACGGCGAAACCGTGGTTTTGGCTGGTGATGACGACTTTGCCGCTGTCCAAGTCTTGTACGGGGTGGTTCGCGCCGTGATGGCTGAAGCGCATTTTCAGGGTTTTCGCGCCGATGGCGAGGCTGATGAGCTGGTGTCCCAAGCAGATGCCGAAAATCGGTTTGCCGCTTTCCATCAGTTTTTGTACGGCTTTGATGGCGTAGTCGCAAGGTTCGGGGTCGCCGGGGCCGTTGGACAGGAATACGCCGTCGGGATTGAGTGCCAACACGTCTTCCGCACTGGTTTGTGCGGGGACGACGGTCAGGCGGCAGCCGCGCGAGGCGAGCATACGCAGGATGTTGGTTTTCACGCCGAAATCGTAGGCGACGACGTGGTAAGGCTGTTCGTCAGGGGTAACGAAACCTTTGCCCAATTCCCATTCGCCTTCCGTCCATTCGTAAGTTTCCGTGCAGGAAACTTCTTTTGCCAAGTCTTTGCCGACCATGCTGCCGAACGCGGCGATGAGTTCTTGTGCTTTTTCAACCGTAGCGTCCGCACCTGTCAGAATCGCGCCGCCTTGTGCGCCTTTTTCGCGCAACAGCGTGGTCAGGCGGCGGGTATCGATGTCGGCGATGGCAACGGTTTTGTTGCGTACCAGATAGTCGTGCAGGCTTTCGGAGGCGCGGAAGTTGCTGTGCAAGAGCGGCAGGTCGCGGATAATCAGGCCGGCGGCGTAAACGCTGCGGCTTTCTTCATCTTCGGCGTTGGTGCCGGTATTACCGATGTGGGGGTAGGTGAGGGTAACGATTTGTTTGCAGTAGGACGGGTCGGTCAGGATTTCCTGATAGCCGGTCATCGAAGTATTGAACACGACTTCGCCGGAAGTCGAACCTTCGTAACCGATTGATGTGCCGTGAAATACGCTGCCGTCAGCGAGGACGAGGAGGGCGGGGGTGCTCATGAGTGGGAATCCTGTTTTTAATAAAATTCTTGACAATGCCGTCTGAAGGGACTTCGGCAGGGTCATCCGGTCGGAAAAATCCGGTCAAAAAAAAACACGCCGCGCAAGAAAGGCGCGTAACGTGCTTTTCGGGCAAGTGCCTATACCCTGAAAGCAGCATATTTTAAGACGAAACATACCCGATTTCAAGCGCAAACGCGTCCGGCGGGCCTGTATGTTCGCGCGAAAACGGAAATCCGCGGCGTAAAACCGCCCGCCCCGCGCCCACTATGCCCGTTACGCATTTCCCCACGTCCGCCCGGCGAAACTATGGGAATACCCAAACCGTCAGGAATACCCGAACCGTCAGGAATACCAAATCGTTAGAAATACCCGAACCGTCAGAAATATCCGAACCGTCATTCCCGCGCAGGCGGGAATCCAGACCCGTCGGTGCAGAAACTTATCGGGTAAAACTGAAGGTTTCTCCAGTCCTGAGTCCTAGATTCCCACTTTCGTGGGAATGACGGGATGTAGGTTTCCTTAACCCTGCATTCTAGATTCCCGCCTGCGCGGGAATGACGGCGCATAAGTTTTTGTGTTGATTTGAGTACGCCGCAGGGTGTTGCGTAGGGTAGGTTTCAGCACACCGATTCCGCCGATTCCAACACCTCCTCCATATCCCGCCATTTTCAGACGGCATCGGTTTGACGGCGTTTCATTTGCCGCCCCCCTCCCGAAAAACGCAAAAAATGCCGTCTGAAAGCACCGCAGGGTGGGCTTCAGCCCACCGATTCCATCAATCCCACATTTCCACCGTTTTCATCGAATACACCGAATCCGCCCCTTTTCACAATCCAGTCCTACGCAATTGAACCATCATTCCCGCGCAGGCGGGAATCCAGACCCGTCGGTGCAGAAACTTATCGGGTAAAACTGAAGGTTTTTCCAGTCCTGAGTCCTAGATTCCCGCCTGCGCGGGAATGACGGCGCATAAGTTTCCGTGTTGATTTGAGTACGCCGCAGGGTGTTGCGTAGGGTAGGTTTCAGCACACCGATTCCGCCGATTCCAACACCTCCGCCGTATCCCGCCATTTTCAGACGGCATCGGTTTGACGGCGTTTCATTTGCCGCCCCCTCCCGAAAAACGCAAAAAATGCCGTCTGAAAGCACCGCAGGGTAGGCTTCAGCCCACCGATTCCATCAATCCCACATTTCCACCGTTTTCATCGAATACACCGAATCCGCCCCTTTTCACAATCCGGTTCTACGCAACTGAACCGTCATTCCCGCGCAGGCGGGAATCCAGACCTTTCCGCACGGAAACTTATCGGGTATAACGGTTTCTTGAGATTTCACGTCCTAGATTCCCGCCTGCGCGGGAATGACGGCATCGGTTTGACGGCGTTTCATTTGCCGCCCCCATCCCGAAAAACGCAAAAAATGCCGTCTGAAAGCACCGCAGGGTAGGCTTCAGTCCACCGATTCCATCAATCCCACATTTCCACCGACCCTAACGATTCCATTAATGTTACCAAACCCACCAATTCCACCGAATACACCAATATTACCCATCCCGTAAATTCCCCAATTCCACCGAATACCCCGAATCCGCCCCTTTTCACAATCCGGTTCTACGCAACTGAACCGTCATTCCCGCAAAGGCGGGAATCCAGACCTGTCGGTGCGGAAACTTATCGGGTAAAACTGAAGGTTTCTCCAGTCCTGAGTTCTAGATTCCCACTTTCGTGGGAATGACGGGATGTAGGTTTCCTTAATCCCGCATTCTAGATTTCCGCCTGCGCGGGAATGACGGCGCATAAGTTTCCGTGTTGATTTGAGTTTTGGTATTTTTGCCCGACGGGGTGAAAAATACAGTTGCTACGGTTCGATGTGCGGACAAATCTGGATTCCCGCCTGCGCGGGAATGACGGCATCGGTTTGACGGCGTTTCCCCCCCCTCCCGAATTTGTCGGCGTTTCATTTGCCCCCCTCCGAAAAACGCAAAAAATGCCGTCTGAAGGGCTTTCAGACGGCATTTGTGGGGGAATCGGCCGTGCGGGCGGGTCAGAAGAAGACTTCGCGCCAGCTTACCCGTTTCATATTGCAGATCGGGCCGGCAACGTCCAAGTCGGACATATCGTTCATCAGCAGCGTGTGCACGCCTTTGCTGAAGAAGCAGCGGTTGCCGGATTTTTGGAAGGGGGTGTTGTCATTGCCGCTGCCGCCCGCGTCGCCGTCTGCCGTTGTCGGGTGATCGCTTGTTTTTTGGCTGTCCAAATAGCTTGCGGTCAGCAGTTTCGGATAAACATATCCGCTCGGGCAGACGGTTTCAGTGCCTTTTTCCATACAGCCCACGGGGATATTGTTGCCTTTTGCGTCTTTTTTCTCGCCGACTTTTTTTGCCACGCGGTTATCCGGTACGACGGGGCGCGCGCTTTTCTTCGTCAGCTTGCCGCCGTCGGCGGTATTGATGCCCAAGAATGCCGTTTCCGCGCCGCAGCCGTTGGCATTGTAGTTGCGGATGGTTACAAAGGCGGTACGCAATACCACGGTCGGTTTGACGGTAACGCGCTGTCCGGCTTCCAATTTCACTACCCAGCCCTTGTCGCCCGAGCCGTCAGACCTTTTGTAGTCGCTCAAGAACAGCGTATTGTTGCTGTCTTTTGTCAGCACTTGTTCGAGCAACCCTTTGCCCAGCCCGTCTTGTGCCGGCAAAGAGTCCGTATCGTTATCGAAAATACCGTAAACAGATTGGATTTCTTGGCTTGCCACATCTTCTTCGGTCAAATCGCTGCCCGTGCCGAAGATGACGACGCGTTTGTCTTTCAGTTGGGAAACGGCGGGCGCGGAAGTAATCGGCTTCGTGCCTTGGAAAATGGCGCGTGCAGACCATCTGGTCGGGTCGTTGCCGCCCAAATCAAAGCGGTACATATTCCCGCCACGGTCGCCGGCATAGGCGATATCGACAATGCCGTCCAAATCCGTATCGACAAGCGTGGGGGACGAAAGCCCGCCCTTGCCGCCGGGTACGGCAATTTTTGCAATCAGCGTGCCGCTGCTTTCCAAATCATACACATACAGCGCGGTTGTATTTTCTTGGCTGTCAATGTCCTTAGTCGCATAACCGGAGGCGAGGAAGGCGGCGTATTTGCCGTTGTGGGTTTTGCCGATTTGCGGCGTGCCGACGGTGTAGCCCAAGCCGTTATCTTTTACATCAAACAGGGAAACGCCGGTCTGGTTGCTTTCGGCTTTGGTCAAATCCAAGGCATACGCGCCTTTGCCGCCCTGACCCATCGCGCCGAACATAAACACGCGGTTTTGCCCGTTTAAGCCAACTTGGCGCAAGACAAAGCCGCCGTCCACGCCGTACAAACCGCCCGTGTAGTTTTCGTTGGCAAAGTTATGAAGGTCTTTTGCCAAAGTGGAATCCGCGTTATCCAAATCTTTGCGCGGCATTTCACCGGGGATGTAGCTGAGCTTCAGATTGTAGCTACCGTCATTGTTGCGTTTGAAAATATGCACCATCCCGTCGTTCGCGGCGGTTGCCAGATAGTCGCCGACCGCCGTTACCGGGCTGTTGACGATGTCGCCCAAATCGCGCTTGCCGTTGTCGCGGATGCGGTATTGCTGGCTATACAGTTTGCCGCGTGTTGAAGCGTCTATCGCATTGTTAAAATAGTTAAACTGATTGTCGTTTCCATCGCGCCTGTCGGTCCAGCGCAATAACACGTTTTTCCACTCTTGCTGATTATTCCCATTATCGCCGATACCGAACGTGCTATTCGTAATGCCGTTAATATTGCTGTCGCTCAAGGATACGCCGTTTGCCAAGCGGATTGCCGCCTTGCGTCCGATAAAGACGGGTTCGGTAAACCCTTTGCTTGGCAGATAATCCGCGCCGCCTTTTTTCTTATTGTCTTTATCCAAGGTGTAAAAGAGGATGCGGCTGCTTGCCGACTTGGGATCGGTAACGACCGCCGCCGCCTTGCCCGGGAAACCCGCGCCCAAAGGGGCGGGGGCGACGATGGCGTATTGGCTGCCGTCCGGGGCGGCAGCGGTATATTGAGGCCGCGTACAGCCGCCCGCGCCTATGCTCGGAAGCTGGAGTTTTACGTCGATATGACCTTGTTCATGTATCTTATACAAAGTACCTGTCCGTCCCCTGCCGTTTGCGTTATGCGGCATAAAGTTGAAGTCGGGCATATTAATCTCGCCCAGTTTGATTTCTTGGGCGTTGAGGTTGCTCGGAGTGCCCAGCAGATGCAACTTGGCGCGCATGGAGAAGGCTCTGCCGTTGCTTCTTTCCCCTGTCGGCTGGGTAATCATTTCGTTTATCAGCGTATGGTCATTATTAATGGTTATCCATTGCGGCGCAGTGCCGCTCGATTTAGTCAATTGGAAGGAAACGCCCAACCACGGATGGTCTTTCAGCTTGTATATCGGCAGACCGTCCGGACTGATTCCCGCCGATGTGGGATCGAGTGCGCTGTCCTTAAAGTTGAAATAAAATTTAAAAGGCAAATCGGGACACTGGCGGCTTTGATTCGACGATCCGGTCGCAACATTCTTAAGGGCACAGCTGATGCCGGTAAAATCGTAACCCATTTTCCCTTTGTGAACGGTCGTCAGCCAATTGTCGGTCTTGCGCCCCGCCATATTGTCGGCATCAAGCCCGGAAACCTTGCCCCACAGCGGGGCGGAACCGCCGCCGAGGATCAGCTTGCCGACCTTGCCCGCAAGTAGCGTGTCGGTGTTTGCGTAGGTAAATTCATTAGTTAGCGACAAGACAAAATTACATTCGGCAGATCCGGGCGTGATTCCCAAATCAGTACACACTTGTTTTAAACTTACTGAGCCAAATTTGCCTGATGGTATAGACAGTTTCTTACCTGTGCGTACGCCCTGACCGCCGGGTATCTTACCGCCTTCTACGCTGCCGTCGTCGTTGACGATAAAGTTGAAAGTTTCACTATCGCCCGCGCCGAACGCCTGTTGGGACGATGCCGCCAAGAGCATCGCGGTATAAATCGCGGTATGGCGGAGCAAGTGCCGTTTGGGTGTTTTTTTCATGCCGTTTTCCTTTTTTGGTTGAAACCTCGCCCTTTAGGGCGGTAGAATCAGACTTTGTTTGGGAGGGGGGTAACCCCTTCCAAATCAGGGCAACACATAGGGCGACGCTTTATGTGCCGCCCTGCGTGCTGAAACATAGGTTTCGCAGGGTGTTTCGCGGGTTTTGCAGGGAGGGCTGTAGGGCGGGCTTCAGCCCACTCTATGGCGCACCTTGCGAATCTGCCTTATAAAAAAACCGAACCGTCATTCCCGCGCAGGCGGGAATCTAGGACACGGAATCTCAAGAAACCGTTTTATCCGATAAGTTTCTGCGCCGAAAGACCTGGATTCCCGCCTGCGCGGGAATGACGAATCCATCCGCAGGGAAACCTGCACCGCGTCATTCCCGCAAACCTACATCCCGTCATTCCCACGAAAGTGGGAATCTAGAACGCAAAATCTCAAGAAACCGTTTTATCCGATAAGTTTCCGCACCGAAAGGCCTGGATTCCCGCTTTCGCGGGAATGACGGCGCATCGGTTTCCGTGCGGACGAGTCCGGATTCCTGCCCGGCTGTAAATATCGCAATATGCGCCGTGATGCGGATTTTCACGACAACCGTCATTCCCGCGCAGGCGGGAATCCAGAACACGTCCGCACAGAAACCTGCATCACGTCATTCCCACGAACCTACATTCCGTCATTCCCACGAAAGTGGGAATCCAGAACGTAAAATCTAAAGAAACCGTTTTACCCGATAAGTTTCTGTGCCGAAAGGCCTGGATTCCCGCTTTCGCGGGAATGATGAATCCATCCGCACGGAAACCTGCATCACGTCATTCCCACGAACCTACATCCCGTCATTCCCACGAAAGTGGGAATCTAGGATGCGGAATCTAAAGAAACCGTTTTATCCGATAAGTTTCCGTGCGGAAAGGTCTGGATTCCCGCTTTCGCGGGAATGACGGAGTATTGGTTTCCGTACGGACGAGTCCGGATTCCCGCCTGCGCGGGAATGACGGACGGGAACGGCGCACGGGCATTGCCGGAATCTTTTGTATTTCCATTATCATACTCTTTTTAATGCGCTATTCCAAGAATATGATGCCCTCCGGCGGTATCGCGCCTTGCGAAACCATAAAATACCTAAACCGTCATTCCCGCGCAGGCGGGAATCTAGAACCGTCGGTGCGGAAACTTATCGGGTAAAACGGTTTCTTGAGATTTTACGTCCTAGATTCCCGCCTGCGCGGGAATGACGGAGTATAAGTTTCTATGCGGACAAATTCAGATTCCTGCCTGTGTGGGAATGACGGCATATCAGCGGCGCGGAGTTTCAGACGGCGTTGCGGTTTCGGGGGCAGTGCTTTATTCGACGACGATTTTGGGGAAGCGGCTGCTGAAGTCTTTGCCTTTGTCGGCAATGCCCAGGGCGATTTGGAATGCGGCATCGGTGTAGATTTTGGCGATGGCGGGGTGTTCGTCGAACAGTTGTGCCGTCGTGCCGCCGTCCATCGCTTCGCGCACGGGCAGGCTTAGGGGGAGCTGTCCGAGCAGGGGGACGTTGAGGCGTGCCGCCAAATCTTTGCCGCCGTCCGTGCCGAACAGGGCTTCGCTGTGTCCGCAGTTGGTGCAGATGTGGACGGACATATTTTCCAATACGCCCAAAATGGGGATGTTGACTTTGCGGAACATATCCACGGCTTTGCGCGCGTCTATCAGGGCGATGTCCTGCGGCGTGGTTACGATGACCGATCCGGTTACGGGGATGCGCTGGGACAGCGTGAGTTGGATGTCGCCCGTGCCGGGGGGCAGGTCGATGAAAAGATAGTCCACTTCGTCCCACTCGCTTTGGAACATCAGCTGCTGCAAGGCTTGGCTGACCATCGGGCCGCGCCAGACGACGGCTTGGTCGGTATCGACGAGAAAGCCGATGGACATGACCTGTATGCCGTCTGAAGATTCGACGGGAATGAGTTTTTGGTTTTTCTGATCGGGTTTGCGGTCGTGTACGCCCAGCATCGTGGGCTGGCTCGGGCCGTAAAGGTCGGCATCGAGCACGCCGACGCGCGCGCCCATGCGCGCCATCGCAGTGGCAAGGTTGGCGGTGGTTGTTGATTTGCCCACGCCGCCTTTTCCCGATGCGACGGCAATAATGTTTTTTACACCTTTAATGGTGGTAACGCCGGGCTGGACTTTGTGTGTGCCGATTTCCGTGTCCATGGACAGATGGATGTGTGTGTCGCCTGTCAGCGGCATCAGGATTTCCTGTATGCGGTCGGCTGTTTCTGAGGCAATGTGCGCGACAGGGAAACCGAAATGCAGGGCGATATGGATGCCGTCTGAATGCTGTTCGACCGAGCGGACGGCCTTTTCGCTGCCGAGTGTGCGTGCCGTATTCGGGATGCCGACAGTTTCAAGGAGGGTGCGGATGTTTTGTATATTCATGATGTGTGCCTCTGTTCGCAAGTTGGGTGAGAGGAAGATAGACGGAAAGTGTACATGATTTTGGGCAGTTTGCTTTTTTCTTGTGTGAACTTTTACACGATATGGGCAGGATTGTGAAAATCCGTTGCCAAAATATTCCGTGCAAACAGCAGTCTGTAATTAAGTCTGTAAAAATTGCTTGACGGTGGGGAGAGGAGTTGTATAATGCACAGCTTATCGGGTCGTTAGCTCAGCCGGTAGAGCAGCGGACTTTTAATCCGTTGGTCGAGCGTTCGAATCGCTCACGACCCACCAGATAACCGGAAGCCAAGTTTTAAGACTTGGCTTTTTTGTTTGCCTGCCGGTTGCGCGGGCGTACCGTTTGCGGGGGCGTATGAAGAAAAAACTGCTTTCGGGCATCAAATTTGCCGTTCAGACGGCATTGGTGTTTTTGCTGGTGTCGCTGTTTTTGGATTGGGTACGCAAGCCCGACGAACCTGCCGGGGCGGCAGGGCGGCCTTTGACCCTGCTGTCGGGGCAGCGGCTGACTTTGGGACAGTTTAGCCGGGATAGGGCGGTGCTGGTGTATTTTTGGGGAAGCTGGTGCGGCGTGTGCCGTTATCAGTCGCCGATAATCGATGATTTGGCAGCGGACGGCGTGCCGGTCGTCGGTGTGGCGGTACGTTCGGGCAGCGCGTCCGAAGTGGCGGCATATATGGCAAAACGGGGCTTGGGCTTTCCGACTGTCAACGATGAGGACGGGGGTTTGGCAAGGTCTTGGCGGATTGTCGCAACGCCTGCCGTCGTTTTGGTCAAAAATGGGAAAATGATCCACTATACGACGGGAATCAGCAGCTATTGGGGTTTGCGTGCAAGAATTTTTCAGGCAGATGTTTTCGGTTAACCTTTGTTCCTGTTAAACTTTCTGCTGTGTAGAAAATCAAACGGAATATGCTTTGCGCGGCGGATGCGGCGGCTTTTGTTTTTTGGGAAAGAGCCGGCGCGCCTGCCGATGTAATCCCTTGTTGTGATTGTGGGAAAAATAGATTAAGATATAACTATTAAAATATTTTTAGATAGGATTATCGGAATTAAAGTCTTTTATACCCAGTCGTCCGATGCGGTTTATAGAGTATTGTTGCTATATGTTCGTTTTGTTATATAACGGTTGCATCAAAAATTACGCCCACAGGCTTTCCTGACGGTTTGAAAGTTTGATTTTCGATAACTTGGAGACTTAAACAATGCCTACCCAATCAAAACATGCGTCTATCAATATCGGTCTGATACAGGCAAGGGAAGCCCTGATGACCCAATTCAGGCCTATTCTGAATCAGGCGAATATTACCGATCAGCAATGGCGGATTATCCGTCTCTTGGCGGAAAACGGCACGCTGGACTTTCAAGATTTGGCGAATCAGGCGTGCATTTTGCGCCCCAGCCTGACCGGTATCCTGACCCGTCTTGAAAAAGCGGGGTTGGTCGTCCGCCTGAAACCTTCCAACGACCAACGGCGCGTTTATCTGAAGCTGACTGCCGAGGGCGAGAAGCTGTATGAGGAAATCGGCGAAGAAGTGGACGAACGCTACGATGCTATCGAAGAAGTGTTGTCCCGCGAGAAAATGCTGCTGCTTAAAGATTTGTTGGCAGAGCTTGCCAAAATCGAGGATGCGTTGAACTCGTAATACGCCGTAACGCGCGGAAACGTCCGCACGGCGGGATTCCGAATCAGGATTGCTGCACATAGGGGATGCCTTGTGTGCAGCATTCTTATATAGGGGACAGTTTAAGGGGAAAAATGACGGATTTGCAGAAAACTTTTCAAACTTCGTTCCGCGATGCGATGGCATCTTGCGCGGCAGGTGTTCAAGTCATTACGACAGAGGGATCGGCAGGACGTTACGGCATCACGATGACTGCGGTTACACCGGTTACGGATGAGCCTCCAACCGTGATGCTGTGTATCAACCGTAAAGCCCGTATCATCCCGATACTGTCGGAAAACGGCAGCCTCTGCATCAATACGCTGGCGGACGAACATCAGGATGTTGCCGAACATTTTGCCGGGCTGACCGGCCTGTCGCCCGAAGAGCGGTTTGCCTACCACATCTGGCATCGCGGCAAAACGGGACAGCTTGAAATAGAGGGCGCGTTGGCGCACCTGCACGGGCATATTGTCGGCAAACATGAAATCGGCACGCATTTTGTGTTTTACGTCAGGCTCGACGAAATCAAAAACTGCGGGTGCAAACGTCCCGCGCTGCTGTATTTCAGACGGCAGTTTAGGTCTTTAGACTGATATTCGGACAGATATATATGAAAGCGATGATACTGGCGGCAGGACGCGGCGAGCGTATGCGCCCTTTGACCGACACCACTCCGAAGCCGCTGCTCGATGTGGCGGGTAAGCCTCTAATCGGTTGGCACTTATGCCGTCTGAAGCAGGCAGGGTTTACCGAAATCGTCATCAACCACGCTTGGCTGGGTCGGCAGATAGAAGAGGCGTTGGGCGACGGTTCGGCTTATGGCGTGAACATCGCCTATTCGCCCGAACCTGAGGGCGGTTTGGAAACGGCAGGCGGCATCGCGCAGGCATTGCCGCTGTTGGGTGGGCAGCCGTTTTTGGTGGTCAACGGCGACGTGCTGACCGACATCGATTTTACCGCCGCGTTTCAGACGGCATCGTCCCTGCCCGAGCATATTTCCGCACATTTGTGGCTGGTGGAAAATCCCCCGCACCATCCCGACGGTGATTTTTTGCTGCTGCCGGACGGAAGCGTACAGTCGGAAGTATCCGGCGGCAACGGATTGACATTCAGCGGTGTGGGTATTTACCGTCCTGAAATGTTTGACGGAATCGAAGCGGGCAGTGTGGCAAAACTCGCGCCCGTATTGCGGAACGAAATGCGGCAAAACCGCGTGAGCGGACAGAAGCATACGGGCTTGTGGCTGGATGTCGGCACGGTATGCCGTCTGAAGGAAGCGCAAGCCGTTGCAGGGGCTTGGAAGTAAAACGGAACGGGATGCGGATTTGCGTTCCGTTTGTTTATCGTGTTTCCTTTTCGGTTGAAACCCCGCCCTTTAGGGCGGTAGAATCAGACTTTATTTGTGAGGGGTGTAACCCCTTCCAAATCAGGACGGCACATAGGGCGGTGCTTTATGTGTCGTCCTGTGTGTTGAAACATTCAAACACCGATGTCTTAGCCTATATTAAAAAATTATTAAAAATCATTCATTTATTTTCACAATATTATATTTAATATTATTATCGATAGCTTCCTTAAAAATTAGTATACTATTTTCAATTATCTTCTTCTCTAATTCAAACTCAAATAAATCGTTGCAATCGTATTCATAGCTATAATTTGAAAATGTATTTTCACGTAATTTCCATAAAAATGAAACACGATTTTTATTATTAAAATAATACATTTGATAATCATCAAATGAATCCCCAAGCCCTACAATATATTCACTAGTGGTCTCATCATTGATTAGATAATAAAATTTCCTATTGGTATTGGAATTAATAATATCTTCCGGTAATCTAATTTGATTCGATAAACATCGCTCAAGGCGGGCTATAAATACGGGAATAACAGGACAACCAATGTGCTAATATAGCCACATGAATTGATTGAACAGGAGTGCTTGAAATGAAAAAATTATTGATGGTTTGCGCATTGGTTGTTTTGACTGGTTGCTCTGCTTTGAATACTGGCTCAACCACTGTAAAACGCAGTGGCTCTCGCTATACGGCAGAGGAAATCCGCACCTACTTGTACAAAATACAAAATGATTTTCCGGGCTGTCCTTTTATCTTTGAAGGGCGTTTGGAAGAACGTTATGGGGCTTGTCGAGTTTGGTGGAACACTCGTGAAGAGACAGCGCGACTTCAAGCCTATCGTGAAGGTCGTATTACGCAATTGGAATACTGCACTGATGTATGGTACAAAAATGGCGGTAGGGATGTCGGTGGAGATTGCCCCGATTCTGTTCGACCGAAAGACCGAATTTTCATCAGAAGATATTAAAGGAAACCCCAGCAAATGCTGGGGTTTTAGTTTGCCTTATTTATTCGGCGTTACCGGTGGTGTTGGTTGTATCGGTGTAGGCGATTGTACCGATGACGGACTAACATGAATTACCGCATCATTGTAGCCATACCGTCCACTGTAGGTCTCATCATTAAATGTTCCTAGCGGTATAGAATTTATCCAAATTCTCAATGGTATTGTGGAATAATAGGATTTTATTGGTAGCTTGGTTACTTCAATAGCAAAAAATTTCTTACATCCAAATATCATAATTAGTATCCTTTTCGTATTTCTTTGGGGATTGTGCCTATATAGTGGATTAACAAAAATCAGGACAAGGCGACGAAACCGCAGACAGTACAAATAGTACGGCAAGGCGAGGCAACGCCGTACTGGTTTTTGTTAATCCACTATATCGGAGGACGGTTTTGTGCCCCGATATATCGGGCAACAAAATGCCGTCTGAAACGGAAACCTGTTTCAGACGGCATTTTGCCGTTACGGACTTTCGGTCAATGGCGGATTTCGCCGCTTTTTTCTTTGTGTTTCAATACGGCGCGGTCAAGTTTGTCTGTCAGGGTGTCGATGGCGGCATACATGTCCTGACCGTCGGACTCGACGTGCAGGTCTTTACCGGCAAGGTGTACGTCTGCCTCGGCCTTATGGCCGGCTTTTTCCACAGACAGCGTTACAGTTATAGAAATGATGTCCGAAGCGTGGCGGTTGATGCGCTCCAGTTTCTTGGAAACGTGGTTTTTGATGGCTTCGGTAACGTCAAAATTCAGACCGGTGATTTTCAGATTCATGATACAGCTCCTTCGGTGGGTTCTGTCCGTCGGCGACGGAACGGAAAAACGGGTTGTAGCATTGTGTTGAAAAATTATTCTGCGGTTTTGCGTTTGTGTGCTGCCGGAATCTCAAGGGATTCTCTGTATTTGGCAACGGTGCGGCGGGAAACTTCCATACCGCGGAAAGCCAGCAGGTTGGCGAGTGCCTCGTCAGAATAGGGCTTGCGTTTGTCTTCGCTGCTAACAAGCTGGGAAAGCGCGGCTTTAACGGCGTGTTGGCTGACGGCTTCTTTGCCTTCTTCCATTTGAACTGCCTGCGTGAAGAAATAGCGTAGCGCAAACACTCCGCGCGGGCAAGACAAATATTTTTGGTTGGCCGCGCGGGAAACGGTACTTTCCGCCACACCCAATTCGGCGGCGGCATCTTTCATCAGCAGGGGGACGAGTCCGATTTTGCCAAAAGTGAAAAAGTCTGCCTGATGTTTAACGATGTATTCGGCAAGGAGGACGACGGTTGCCTTCCTCAATTCGAGCGAATCGATACGCTGTCTGGCTTCGCTGATTTTTTCCTTCCATTCGGGGGAAAGGCCTTCAGACGGCATCAGTTCGCAATATTCGCGGTTGAGTTGCAAGGCGGGTTGGGCATCTTCGTTGAAGCGCACCTTCCAGCCGTTTCCATCCGCTTCCACCCAAACATCGGGTCGGATATACGGCACGGGCGCGGCGGAGGCGAAACCGGCGGCGGGAAAGGGATTGAGCGAAGCAATGAGGTCGAGTGCGCTTTCCAGCGTGCCGCTGTCGGTTTGCGGAAACCGTTTGTGCAGCCGGGCAAGGGTTTGGCTGCGGTTGCCGTCTATGCTGTCGAGTGCGGTTCGGACGATATGCAGGGCGGCGGGTTTGGCAGCACATTCGCCCGATCTTTCTATCTGCAGTATCAGCGATTCGTTCAAATCGGCGGCAGCCACGCCTGCCGGGTCAAATTTTTTCAATGCGGTCAACGCGTGTTGCAGCATTGCCTCATCCAACATCCACTCCAAGGGTGTATGGTCGAGGATGTCTTCAATGCTGTCGGTCAGATAACCTTGCTCGTCAAGGAAATCGATAAGGATGTGGACGCAGGCGGCTTCTTGGTCGGAAAGCGGGTGTTCGCAAACCTGCGCGTGCAGGTATTGCTTGAAATCCTCTTCGCCGGCGATGTTGGACAGCATATCTTCGCCTTCGTCTCCGCCGATTTGACGCGCGGGCGCGGTGTAATGGGAAAACCCGGCATCGGAAAATTCATCCGTTTCTTTGCGTTCGAGCAGGGGATTGTCCGACAGCCAGTCCTCAACCTCGCGTTCAAGTTCGATACCCGACATCTGCAATACGCGCAAAGATTGTTGCAGCCGCTGGTCGAGCTGCTGGGTCTGTTTGAGCTTTATTCCGAGTAAGGTCATGATAATGTGGGGAAAATTGTTATTTTCAGCCTGCCGGCGCAAAAAAATGCCGCAAAGCGTCATTGCATTATAAATGGTTTTAATGGGCGGGTTCAGATTCTGTCCGATAACAAAAAACAAACGGAAATCAAAAACCGATTGCTTATAACAATATTAAATCGATTTCATAGTTTTAATAGCGAAAATCTTGGTGTATAGTTGCTTTCATAGTTTAAATAAAAGGAAAACAAAATGTCGATTCAAGAAATTTATTGCAATCAAGAAACCAGTTACGAATACGCTTTCCGCCAAATCGTACTGTAAGCCGTTTACCCCCATTTGACCAACCTGAGAAAAGGAACAAGAGCGATGACTACCTCCAAATGCCCTGTAACCCATCTGACCATGAACAACGGCGCGCCTGTTGCCGACAATCAAAACAGCCTAACCGCCGGCCCGCGCGGCCCCCTGCTGGCGCAGGATTTGTGGCTGAATGAAAAACTCGCCGACTTCGTGCGCGAAGTCATCCCCGAACGCCGTATGCACGCCAAAGGTTCGGGCGCGTTCGGTACGTTTACCGTAACACACGACATCACCCAATATACCCGCGCCAAAATCTTCAGCGAAGTCGGCAAAAAAACCGAGATGTTCGCCCGTTTCACCACCGTGGCAGGCGAGCGCGGCGCAGCCGATGCAGAACGCGACATCCGCGGCTTTGCGTTGAAGTTCTATACCGAAGAAGGCAACTGGGATGTGGTCGGCAACAACACGCCCGTGTTCTTCCTACGCGATCCGCGTAAATTCCCTGACCTGAACAAAGCCGTCAAACGCGATCCGCGCACCAATATGCGCTCCGCTACGAACAACTGGGACTTCTGGACGCTGCTGCCTGAAGCGTTGCACCAAGTTACCATCGTCATGAGCGACCGCGGTATTCCCGCCAGCTACCGCCATATGCACGGCTTCGGTTCGCATACTTACAGCTTCTGGAACGAAGCGGGCGAACGTTTCTGGGTGAAATTCCATTTCCGCAGCCAGCAAGGCATTAAAAACCTGACCAACGAAGAAGCCGCCAAAATCATCGCCGACGACCGCGAAAGCCATCAGCGCGACCTGTACGAAGCCATCGAGCGCGGCGACTTCCCGAAATGGACGATGTACATCCAAGTGATGCCCGAAGCCGATGCCGAAAAAGTGCCTTATCATCCCTTCGACCTGACCAAAGTTTGGCCGAAAAAAGACTATCCGCTGATTGAAGTGGGCGAATTCGAGTTGAACCGCAATCCCGAAAACTTCTTCGCCGATGTCGAACAATCCGCCTTCGCACCGAGCAACCTCGTTCCCGGTATCGGTGCCAGCCCAGATAAAATGTTGCAAGCCCGTTTGTTCAATTACGCCGACGCGCAACGCTACCGTTTGGGCGTGAACTTCCGCCAAATCCCCGTCAACCGTCCGCGTTGCCCTGTTCACAGCAACCAGCGCGACGGACAAGGCCGCGCCGACGGCAACTACGGCAGCCTGCCGCACTACGAACCCAACAGCTTCGGCCAATGGCAGCAACAGCCCGACTTTGCCGAACCGCCTTTGAAAATCAACGGCGACGCGGCGCACTGGGACTACCGCCAAGACGATGACGACTACTTCAGCCAACCACGCGCCTTGTTCAACCTGATGAACGACGCACAGAAACAGGCATTGTTCGGCAACACCGCCGCCGCAATGGGCGACGCGCCCGACTTCATCAAATACCGCCATATCCGCAACTGCTACCGTTGCGACCCGGCATACGGCGAAGGCGTGGCAAAAGCCCTCGGACTGACTGTCGAAGACGCACAAGCCGCCCGCGCGACCGACCCTGCATTGGGACAGCCCGGTTTGCTGTAAGGGGGCATTATGTGGATGGAAATTGAAGAAATCCTGTCCCGCGCCGTCCGCTACCGGAAATAACCGGGCATAAAAATGCCGTCTGAAACGTCGTTTGACCGTTTCAGACGGCATTCCCCCATCCTGCCCCGCCGTTTCAGCGGGCGTTTTTTATTAAACGCAAAATATCCCGTCATTCCCACGAAAGTGGGAATCCAGAACGTAAAATCTAAAGAAACCGTTTTTCCCGATAAGTTTCCGTACCGACAAAACTGAATTCCCGCCTGCACGGGAATGACGAATCTATCTGCACGGAAACCCGCATCCCGTCATTCCCACGAAAGTGGGAATCTAGAACGTAAAATCTAAAGAAACCGTTTTTCCCAATAAGTTTCTGTGCCGACAGCTCTGGATTCCCGCCTGCGCGGGAATGACGAATCCATCCGCACGGAAACCCGCATCCCGTCATTCCCACGAAAGTGGGAATCTAGAACGTAAAATCTAAAGAAACCGTTTTCCCGATAAGTTTCCGTACCGACAAAACTGAATTCCCGCCTGCGCGGGAATGACGAATCTATCTGCACGGAAACCCGCATCCGTCATTCCCACGAAAGTGGGAATCTAGAACGTAAAATCTAAAGAAACCGTTTTTCCCGATAAGTTTCTGTGCCGACAACTCTAGATTCCCGCCTGCGCGGGAATGACGGGATTTCTGTTTTTGATTTTTTTGTTTTTGGGGAATGACGGGATTTGAGGTTGCGGGCATTTATCGGGTAAAACGGAAATTAAGCGTTGCGAAAATTTATCCGAAATCACAGCAACTCCTCCTCCGTCATTCCCACGAAAGTGGGAATCCAGGACGCAGGGTTACAGAAACCTATATCCCGTCATTCCCACAAAAGTGGGAATCCAGAACGTAAAATCTAAAGAAACCGTTTTACCCGATAAGTTTCCGTACCGACAAAACTGGATTCCCGCCTGCGCGGGAATGACGAATCCATCCGCACAGAAACCAAAACCCCGTCATTCCCGCGAAAGCGGGAATCCGGGTCCGTTGAGTTTCAGCCATTTCTGATAAATTCTTGCAGCTTTGAGTTTCTAGATTCCCACTTTCGTGGGAATGACGGGATACGGGTTTTCGTGTGGACATATCCGTCATTCCCGCGCAGGCGGGAATCCAGGACTCGTCCGCACGGAAACTTATATTTCGTCATCACACCAATCCCACCCTGCCCCACACCCCCAAAAAAAAACCAAAAAAAACCCAATCTGACAAAATCTGACAAAAAACGTCAGCCCGAAACTGACAAAAATTGTCACAACTGACAAAAAACGTCAGCCCGCCGCATTATTCCGCCGCAGGCCGCACCGCGTTGATATAAAAAAATACCCATACCAAACAGACAAATAAAAAAATATTCTGTAAAATGCCGAGCCGAACCCGGTTTTGGCACGCCGCTTGCTGGAAAGAAGGCGAACCGAAACAAAAAAGACCACGGTCAAATACATTACGGGTTTACGTTTGCGGCGGATGCCGCAAATTCCAATCAAACTTAAACATTTTCAAACAGGAGTCATCCAAATGAAAGCAATCCAAAAAGGTTTCACCCTGATCGAGCTGATGATCGTCATCGCCATCGTCGGTATCTTGGCAGCCGTCGCCCTGCCCGCATACCAAGACTACACCGCGCGCGCCCAAATGTCCGAAGCCCTGACTTTGGCAGAAGGTCAAAAAGCCGCAGTGGTCGAGTATTACTCCGACAACGGTACGTTCCCTACCACCAATACTTCCGCAGGTATTGCTACCTCTACCGAGATTAAAGGTAAGTATGTAAAATCAGTTGCAGTTACGGGTAATGCCACTGCTGCTTCTATTACCGCTACCATGAACACCAGCGGTGGTGTGAACAAAGATATTTCAGGTGCAACCTTGGTACTCGTCGGCAAACAAAACTCAGGCTCGTTCGAGTGGACTTGTCAAGCAGGTACTGTAAAAGACAAATTCCTGCCGTCTTCCTGCCGCGCCAAATAAGGACAATGACCGGGTTTGAACCCGTGGTGAAAAAATGCCGCCCAAACCGCCCGGGCGGCATTTTCTATTCCCCTTTGCCGCTTCAGACGGCATCCTCCGTCCGCCTTTGCCGTTTTGGCGGGCGTTTTTTATTAAACGCAAAATATCCCGTCATTCCCGCCCCACAGCCCACTTTTCCGCCGTCATTCCCGCACCATCCCCACCGGTTCAAACCGGCACGGAAACTTTTCCGCGTCATTCCCGCGAAAGCGGGAATCCAGAACGTAAAATCTAAAGAAACCGTTTTACCCGATAAGTTTCTGTGCCGACAACTCTAGATTCCCGCCTGCGCGGGAATGACGAATCCATCCGCACGGAAACCTACATCCCGTCATTCCCACGAAAGTGGGAATCCAGAACGTAAAATCTAAAGAAACCGTTTTATCCGATAAGTTTCCGCGCCGACAACTCTAGATTCCCGCCTGCGCGGGAATGATGAATCCATCCGCACGGAAACCTACATCCCGTCATTCCCACGAAAGTGGGAATCCAGGTTCGTTGAGTTTCAGCCATTTCTAATAAATTCTTGCAACTTTGAGTTTTTGGATTCCCGCCTGCGCGGGAATGACGGGATTTCAGTTTTGATTTTTTGTTTTGCGGGAATGACGGGATGCGGGTTTTCGCGCGGCGTTTTTCGCACTTTGCTGTTTTGCTATAATCCGCCCTTTTTAAGGACGGGTGCGGTATGGGTTTTTACGCTTTGCTCTTGGTTGCGCTGGGGATGTCGATGGATGCGTTTGCCGTCGCATTGGCAAAGGGTGCGGCGGTCAGGATGCCCCCGCGCAAAATTGCGGCAACGGCTTTGGTGTTCGGCACGGTTGAGGCACTCACGCCGCTGGCGGGCTGGGCGGGCGGTTTTTATGCCAAGCCGTTTATCAGCGAATGGGACCATTGGGCGGCTTTTGTCCTGCTGGGCGGGCTGGGTCTGAAAATGTTGCGCGAAGGGTTGTCCGGCGAGGCGGACGATGTGCGCGAAAGCAAACGGGAAAGCCTATGGATGACGGTTCTGACTGCTTTTGGAACCAGTATTGATTCTATGATAGTCGGGGTGGGCTTGGCGTTTATGGAGGTAAACATCGCCTTTGCCGCCGCCGTCATCGGTATGGCGACGACGGTGATGGTGGCGTTCGGGTTGACGGCGGGAAGGGCTTTGGGCGTACTGTTCGGCAGGCGTGCGGAATTTGCCGGAGGTTTGGTGTTGATCGCCATCGGCACTTGGACGCTCTTGTCGCATTTGGGTTTGATTCAATGATGTCGGAAAATAAAATGCAAAAATATTCCGTCATTCCCGCGAAAGTGGGAATCCAGAACGTAAAATCTAAAGAAACCGTTTTTCCCGATAAGTTTCTGTGCCGACAACTCTAGATTCCCGCCTGCGCGGGAATGACGGGATTTCTGTTTTTGATTTTTTTGTTTTTGGGGAATGACGGGATTTGAGATTGCGGGCATTTATCGGGTAAAACGGAAATTAAACGTTGCGAAAATTTATCCGAAATCACAGCAACTTTTCCGCGTCATTCCCACGAAAGCGGGAATCTAGAACGTAAAATCTAAAGAAACCGTTTTATCCGATAAGTTTCCGCACCGACAACTCTAGATTCCCGCCTGCGCGGGAATGACGGGATTTCTGTTTTTGATTTTTTTGTTTTTGGGGAATGACGGGATTTGAGGTTGCGGGCATTTATCGGGTAAAACGGAAATTAAGCGTTGCGAAAATTTATCCGAAATCACAGTAACTTTTCCGCGTCATTCCCACGAAAGTGGGAATCTAGAACGTAAAATCTAAAGAAACCGTTTTATCCGATAAGTTTCCGCGCCGACAACTCTAGATTCCCGCCTGCGCGGGAATGACGGGATTTCTGTTTTTGATTTTTTTGTTTTTGGGGAATGACGGGATTTGAGGTTGCGGGCATTTATCGGGTAAAACGGAAATTAAGCGTTGCGAAAATTTATCCGAAATCACAGTAACTTTTCCGCGTCATTCCCACGAAAGTGGGAATCTAGAACGTAAAATCTAAAGAAACCGTTTTATCCGATAAGTTTCCGCGCCGACCGGTCCGGATTCCCGCCTGCGCGGGAATGACGGGATTTCTGTTTTTGATTTTTTTGTTTTTTGGGAATGACGGGATTTTGGCTTGCTGTTTTTGTGAAAATGGCGAAACCGCGCAAATGCTGATGCCGTCTGAAACACTGTTTGATTGTTTCAGACGGCATTTTTTGTTCACATCGATCAAGCCGCGTTGTCGAAGCCGCTGTGGCGCAGCAGTGCGTCTATGCTCGGTTCGCGCCCCCGGAAGGCTTTGAAGGATTCTGCCGCACTGCGCGATCCGCCGACGGCGAGGATTTCCTGCCAAAAGCGTTTGCCTGTGGCGGCAACGTCGCCGCTTTCTTCAAAGGCGGCGTAGGCGTCCGCGCTCAATACTTCCGCCCACGCGTAGCTGTAATAGCCTGCGGAATAGCCGCCGGCGAAGATGTGGCCGAAGCTCAAGGCGAAGCGGTTGTATTCGGGCGGTTGGATGACGGCGACTTCTTTGCGCACACTGTCTAAAACCTGTTGCCAGTTTTTCAGACGACCTTCGTCGTCTTCGCTGTAAATAGTCATGTCGAAGAGGGCGAACTCCATTTGGCGGACGAGAAACATACCGCGCTGGAAGTTTTTGGCGGCGAGCATTTTGTCGAAGAGTTCTTTCGGCAGGGGAACGCCGGTTTCTTCGTGGGCGGACATTTGTGCCAAAACGTCGTATTCCCAAACGAAATTTTCCATAAACTGGCTGGGCAGTTCGACGGCGTCCCATTCTACGCCGTTGATGCCGGATACGCCCAGTTCGTCCACTTGGGTGAGCAGGTGGTGCAGCCCGTGGCCGGTTTCGTGGAAGAGTGTGAGGATTTCGTCGTGGCTCAAACGCGCTTCCCTGCCGCCGACGGGAGGGGCGAAGTTGCAGACGAGATAGGCGGTGGGCAGTTGCAGCGTGCCGTCTGAAAAACGGCGGCGGCCTTTGTAGTCGTTCATCCACGCGCCGCCGCGTTTGCCTTCGCGTGCGTACAAATCCATATAAACGCCGCCTATGGTTTCGCCGTTCTGTTGCAATTCAAAGTAGCGCACGTCTTTGTGCCAGACGGGGACGGTTTTTTCGGCGAATCCGATGCCGTAGAGTTTTTTGATTTGGGCGAACAGTCCGTTTAATACTTTGCCGACGGGGAAGTATTTTTTAACTTCGGTTTCGCTGAACGCGTATTTGGCTTCGCGCAGTTTTTCGCCGGCATAGCCCAAGTCCCACGGTTGCAAATCGGCGAGGTTCAGGCGTTCGCGGGCGAAGGCTTTGACTTCGGCGAGGTCTTTTTCGGCGTAGGGTTTGGCGCGGCGGGCGAGGTCGTGCAGGAAGTTTAAAACCTGTTCGGGCGTATCCGCCATTTTGGTTGCCAGCGACAGCTCGGCGTAGTTTTTGAAGCCGAGCAGTTTGGCGGTTTGCAGGGCGTTTTCGAGGGTGCGGTCGATGTTGGCGGTGTTGTCGAATTTGCCGTCGTCTGAAAGTTCGCTGGCGCGGGTAACGTAGGCGCGGTAGATTTGTTCGCGCAGATCGCGGTTGTCGGCGTATTGGATGACGGCGAGGTAGTGCGGAATCTGCAAACCGATTTTGTAGCCTGTTTTGCCTTCGCTTTGCGCGGCGGCGGCAAACATGGCGAGCGAGTCTTCGGGAATGCCGGCAAGCGGTGCGGCATCGTCAAAGTAAATGCCGAACGCGTCGGTCGCATCTAGGACGTTTTGCGAGAATTTGGCGGAAAGTTGCGCGCCTTCGGTTTGCAGTTTCGCCAGTTCTGCCTGCTGTTCGGGCGGCAGTTCCGCGCCGCTCAATACGAAATCGCGCAGGTCGTGGTCGAGCTTGGTTTTTTGTGCGGGGGAGAGAGTGTCGAACTCGGGGGAGTTTTTGATGGTTTTGAAGCGGTTGTACAGCTCGATGTCTTGTCCGATTTCGGTAAAGAAGGCGGTGATTTCAGGCATTAATTCATTGTAGGCGGCGCGCAGTTCGGGCGTGTCGGCGACGGAGTTGAGGTGCGACACCACGCCCCAAATCCTGCCGACGCGTTCGGTGATGCCGGTCAGGGGTTCGACGGTGTTTGCCCAGCCGGTGTGCGTTTGGGCTTTGATGGCGGCGATTTGTTCGCGTGCTTCGGCGATGGCGGTTTGGACGGCGGGTTTGATGTCTTCGGTTTGGATGGCGTCGAAACAGGGTTCTTCGCCCAAATGGAGCAATACGTTGTCGTTCATGTCGGGTTCCTTTGTGTGTTGTGCTTCAGACGGCATATCGGCAATATGCCGTCTGAAGCCGGAAATGGTGCCGGACGGGGAAAGTTAAAGTGTTTCGGAGCCGGCGGGATGATTTAACAGGCGGTATTGTACGCGCAAAAATTCGTCCATAACCGCCTGTTGGATTTCCAGCCGCTTTGAAACGGGGGAGGCGAAGCGGACGATGATGCGGTATGCCTTGTCGTCGTACGGTACGCGGGTAACGCGCGGTTTGGCGGCGGGCGTGATAAACAGTTTTTCCGCCTGCACGTTTTCCAAATGCCGCTGAATGGCGGGGATGTAGGGCGCGCACAAGGGCTCGAGTACGGCTTTCAGACGGCATACGGCTTCATCCGAATCCAAATGGATGGGAACGGGGATTTCGACCGTATGGATGACATAGTCGCCCAAAATATTGTCGCGGCGCACGGGGTGGCTCAACAACAGGCTGTTGGGGAAAGAAACGGTGGTTCCCGCAAGCTGTCCGACCAAGGGGTTCGGACCGACCTGCATCATCAGCGTGTTCAACAGGTTGATGTCGACCACGCGCCCGCGCAGGCCGTTGATTTCGATATAGTCGCCGACCGAGTATTGCTGGGTGGCAGACCTTAAAATACTGCCCGACAGACACATAATCAGTTCTTTTGTCGCCACGACGACTGCCGCCGCCACCGCAAACATCGACAAAGCCAGCGTTTGAATTTGCGCCGACCAAATAAATGCCAGCGAAAACAGCACTAAAAGCAGCGTTACATTGCGGCTGGCAACCAAAAACCGCCGCTTGCTTTCGATGCCGAAATCTGGATGCCGTCTGAAGTGGATGTTCAACAGAAGGGCGCGCGCCAGCAGCAAAGCCGCAACCGCCGCCACGGATTCGGCCGCCTCCGCACGTATCGGGACGGCATCGAGCCAAGTGTCCAACATATTCCATATTTCCATTTCCGCGCCCCTGTCCGAAAAGTATAGGGTGTAGATTTTAGTGGCAAAAAAACGCTTTTGCCACTTTACGGGAAAATCCCCGACCTGATGCCGGAGGCAAATGTACCGTTTCATCTTTCCCCGGCGGCACACTGATGCGAATAACGCTGAATAGGGCGGTAAAATCAGCTATAATGCACAACAATATATGCCGTAACAATCCGCCTTTTTTCAGGGCACGGATTTTTACGGCGGCATTTGGCAATCTTTTCAAAATCCGGCAAGAAAAACCATGACTGAACAAAAACACGAAGAATACGGTGCCGACAGCATTCAGGTGCTCGAAGGCTTGGAAGCGGTACGCAAACGCCCCGGCATGTACATTGGCGACACGCAGGACGGCAGCGGACTGCACCACATGGTGTTCGAAGTATTGGACAACGCCATCGACGAAGCACTGGCGGGACATTGCGATAAAATCACCGTAACCATCCATGCCGACAATTCCGTCAGCGTCGCCGACAACGGGCGCGGTATGCCCACCGGCATCCACCCGAAAGAAGGACGCTCCGCCGCCGAAGTCATCATGACCGTCTTGCACGCGGGCGGCAAGTTCGATAACAACAGCTACAAAATCTCCGGCGGCCTGCACGGCGTGGGCGTGTCCGTCGTCAACGCGCTGTCCGACTGGGTTACGCTGACCATCTACCGCGACGGCAAAGAACACTTCGTCCGCTTCGTGCGCGGCGAAACCGAAGAGCCGTTGAAAGTGGTCGGCGATTCCGACAAAAAAGGCACGACCGTGCGCTTCCTCGCCAGCGCGGAAACCTTCGGCAACGTCGAATACAGCTTCGACATCCTCGCCAAACGCATCCGCGAACTTTCCTTCCTGAACAACGGCGTGGACATCGAATTGATTGACGAGCGCGACGGCAAACATGAAAGCTTCGCCCTTTCCGGCGGCGTGGCTGGATTCGTGCAATACATGAACCGCAAAAAAACGCCGTTGCACGAAAAAATCTTCTACGCGTTCGGCGAGAAAGACGGCATGAGCGTCGAATGCGCGATGCAGTGGAACGACAGCTATCAGGAAAGCGTGCAGTGCTTCACCAACAACATCCCGCAGCGCGACGGCGGTACCCACCTGACCGCGTTGCGCCAAGTGATGACGCGCACCATCAACAGCTACATCGAAGCCAACGAAGTTGCAAAAAAAGCCAAAGTGGAAACCGCCGGCGACGATATGCGCGAAGGTTTGACCTGCGTGTTGTCCGTCAAACTGCCCGACCCCAAATTCTCATCGCAAACCAAAGACAAACTGGTTTCCAGCGAAATCGGTCCCGTTGTCAACGAAGTCATCAGCCAAGCCCTGACCGACTTCCTCGAAGAAAATCCGAACGAAGCCAAAATCATCACCGGCAAAATCGTCGATGCCGCCCGCGCGCGCGAAGCCGCCCGCAAAGCACGCGAAATCACCCGCCGCAAAGGCGTGATGGACGGCTTGGGACTGCCCGGCAAACTCGCCGACTGCCAAGAAAAAGACCCTGCCTTGTCCGAGCTTTATCTGGTCGAGGGCGATTCCGCAGGCGGCTCTGCCAAACAAGGCCGCGACCGTAAATTCCAAGCCATTTTGCCGCTCAAAGGCAAAATTTTGAACGTCGAAAAAGCCCGTTTTGAAAAAATGCTCGCCAGCCAAGAGGTTGCCACCCTGATTACCGCGCTGGGTGCAGGCATCGGCAAAGAAGAGTTCAACCCTGAAAAACTGCGCTACCACCGCATCATCATCATGACCGATGCCGACGTGGACGGCGCGCACATCCGCACCCTGCTCCTGACCTTCTTCTACCGCCAAATGCCCGAACTGGTCGAGCGAGGCTACATCTACATCGCCCAGCCGCCGCTCTACAAAGCCAAATACGGCAAGCAGGAGCGTTACCTCAAAGACGAACTGGAAAAAGACCAATGGCTGCTCGGCCTTGCCTTGGAAAAAGCCAAAATCGTTTCAGACGGCCGCACCATCGAAGGCTCAGAACTTGCCGACACCGCCAAACAATTCTTGTTGGCGAAAACCGTCATCGAGCAGGAAAGCCGCTTCGTGGACGAACTCGTCCTGTGCGCCATGCTGCACGCGTCGCCCATCGATTTGACGTCGTCTGAAAACGCCGATAAAGCCGTTGCCGAACTTTCCGGTTTGCTCGACGAAAAAGAAGTCGCCCTCGAACGCATCGAAGGTCATGAAGGACACCAGTTCATCAAAATCACGCGCAAGCTGCACGGCAACGTCATGGTCAGCTACATCGAACCCAAGTTCCTCAACAGCAAAGCCTACCAAACCCTTACCCAAACCGCCGCCGCGCTCAAAGGCATGGTCGGCGAGGGCGCCAAGCTTTACAAAGGCGAAAACGGGTACGACGTGGACAGCTTTGAAGCCGCTTTGGACATCTTGATGAGCGTTGCCCAAAAAGGTATGTCCATCCAACGATACAAAGGCTTGGGCGAGATGAACCCCGAACAGCTTTGGGAAACGACGATGGACCCCGCCGTGCGCCGTCTGTTGAAAGTGCGCATCGAAGACGCCATTGCCGCCGACGAAGTGTTCGTTACGCTGATGGGCGACGAGGTCGAACCGCGCCGTGCCTTTATCGAAAACAACGCGCTGATTGCCCAAAATATCGACGCATAAGTAAAAATTACAAAAGGAGACGGGTATCGTGCCGCGTCTCCTTTTGGTTTGTCAAACGGAAGCCATGCCGTCTGAAACCGCCTTTTGGAGCAAAACCATGATCAGCATTTTCGACATTTTCAAAATCGGTATCGGCCCTTCCAGTTCGCATACGGTTGGCCCGATGAAGGCCGCCGCCGCCTTTGCCGCAGGCTTGGATGTGCAAACCGCCCGCATCGCCATCGACATTTACGGCTCGCTTGCACTGACAGGGCGAGGGCACGGTACGTTTGACGCGCTGATGCTCGGTTTGGAAGGCAGCCTGCCGCACGATATTCCGCTTGCCGACATTCCCGATCGCCTCGAACGTATCCGCTCCCGGCATATCCTGCTGCTTAACGGAAATGAAATTGTGTTCGACCCTCGGCGCGATTTGCATATACGCGGCGACCAAGTGCTGCCCAAACATCCGAACGGCCTGCGTTTTACTGCCTATGCTTCAGACGGCACGGTATTGAAGGAACAGGTTTATTATTCGGTCGGCGGCGGGTTTGTCGTTACCGAAGAAGATTTTGACCGGCAGTCGGAAACGGAAAAAGCCGTTCCCTATCCCTATACCAGTTGCGCCGAGCTGCTTGCTCAATGCCGTCTGAACCAGCTGGATATTTCCGAAGCCGTGTTGGCAAATGAGGCTGCGCTTGCCGGATGCAGCGAAGCCGAAATCCGCCGCCGTGTTGCCGGTGTTGCCGAGGTTATGGAAGGCTGCATCAAGCGCGGTTTGGCGGCAGACGGCGAACTGCCCGGCGGATTGAACGTCCGCCGCCGCGCCCCGCAGCTTGCCGCCAAGCTTAAAGTCCTGCGCGAAACCGAAATCGTCAACACCCAGCTTTGGCCGATGGTGTACGCTATGGCGGTCAACGAAGAAAACGCCGCCGGCGGACGCGTCGTTACCGCGCCGACCAACGGCGCGGCAGGCATCATTCCAGCAGTATTGCACTATTTCCGCAAGTTCAATCCACACGCGACACAGGAACGCGTCGAAAACTTCCTGCTCACCGCAGGCGCAATCGGCATCCTGTATAAAACCAACGCCTCTATTTCCGGTGCGGATGTCGGTTGTCAGGGAGAAGTCGGCGTAGCGTGTTCGATGGCGGCGGGCGCATACGCCGAAGTTATCGGCGGTACGCCCAAACAAGTGGAAAACGCCGCCGAAATGGCGATGGAGCATCATCTGGGCCTGACTTGCGACCCCGTCGGCGGACTGGTGCAAATCCCCTGCATCGAACGCAACGGCATAGCCGCCGAAAAAGCTCTTAAGCTTGCTACCCTAGCATTATTGGAAGACGGCACGGACAAGAAAGTCTCGCTCGACGAAGTCATCCAAACCATGTTGCAGACCGGTCGGGATATGAAGGCGACCTACAAAGAAACATCGCTTGCCGGACTCGCCGCCACACTCCAGAAAAAAGCTATCCCCGTATCCGTGCGCGTGGTCGAGTGCTGAGGATGGACAGAAACGGAAATGCCGTCTGAAAACAGTTTTTCAGACGGCATTTCATTTATTTCTTGCGGCTTTACCGTTTCAGTGCCAGCGTCAACACGCCCGTCGTTACCAGCCCCAAGCCTATCCATTCCTGCGTGTTCGGGCGTTCGTCCAAGAAAACCACCGCCATCAGCGCGACCAAGACCAGGCTGAATTTGTCGACGGGCGCGACTTGCGAGGCGTTGCCCAGTTGCAGGGCTTTGAAGTAGGCGAGCCAGGATGCGCCGGTGGCGAGTCCGGATAAAATCAGAAACGTCCAGTTGCGCCCCGTGAAGCCGTTCACGCCCTGCCATTTGCCGGTGTAGGTTAAAAACAATACCAAAGCGGCGAGGATGACCAAGGTGCGGATAAAGGTGGCAAAATCGGAATCTATTCCTTGTAAACCCATTTTGGCGAAGATGGCGGTCAATGAGGCGAAACCTGCCGATGCCAATGCCCAAAACAGCCATGCGTTGCTGCTCATGTTTTTTCCTTTTGTTTTGAATTGTTGACAATATGAATCCGCTTGTTGATGAAATATCGAAATTTTCACTGCGGTTTATTCTTGGAAAACGTTATAATAGAACGAATATTCTTTTTCTTCCAGCCGTCTCTTGAGATTGTTTCAGACGGCCTTCCCTCACTCAATAAAGGAAAATCATGAGCTTCAAAACCGATGCCGAAATCGCCCAATCCTCCACCATGCGCCCGATTGGCGAAATTGCCGCCAAGCTGGGTTTGAACGTTAACAACATTGAGCCTTACGGTCATTACAAGGCGAAAATCAATCCTGTCGAAGCGTTTAAACTGCCGCAAAAACAAGGTCGTCTGATTTTGGTTACTGCCATTAATCCGACTCCTGCGGGTGAGGGCAAAACCACTGTAACCATCGGTTTGGCGGACGCGTTGCGCCACATCGACAAAGACTCTGTGATTGCTTTGCGCGAGCCTTCTTTGGGGCCTGTGTTCGGCGTTAAAGGCGGCGCGGCGGGCGGCGGCTATGCCCAAGTTTTGCCGATGGAAGACATCAACCTGCACTTTACCGGCGACTTCCACGCCATCGGCGCGGCGAATAACTTACTCGCCGCCATGCTCGACAACCATATCTACCAAGGCAATGAGTTGAACATCGATCCGAAACGCGTGCTGTGGCGTCGCGTGGTCGATATGAACGACCGTCAGTTGCGCAACATCATCGACGGCATGGGCAAACCTGTTGACGGCGTGATGCGTCCCGACGGTTTTGACATTACCGTTGCGTCCGAAGTGATGGCGGTATTCTGCCTTGCCAAAGACATCAGCGATTTGAAAGAGCGTTTGGGCAACATCCTTGTCGCCTATGCCAAAGACGGCAGCCCCGTTTACGCCAAAGATTTGAAGGCACACGGCGCGATGGCGGCATTGCTCAAAGATGCGATTAAGCCTAACTTGGTACAAACCATCGAAGGTACGCCCGCCTTTGTACACGGCGGCCCGTTCGCCAACATCGCCCACGGCTGCAACTCCGTTACCGCCACCCGGCTGGCGAAACACCTTGCCGATTACGCCGTAACCGAAGCAGGCTTCGGCGCGGATTTAGGCGCGGAAAAATTCTGCGACATCAAATGCCGTCTGGCGGATTTGAAACCCGATGCGGCGGTCGTCGTGGCGACTGTCCGCGCCCTGAAATACAACGGCGGCGTGGAACGCGCCAACCTCGGCGAAGAAAACCTCGAAGCCTTGGCAAAAGGTCTGCCCAACCTGTTGAAACACATTTCCAACCTGAAAAACGTATTCGGCCTGCCCGTCGTCGTCGCCATCAACCGCTTTGTGTCCGACTCCGATGCCGAGTTGGCAATGATTGAAAAAGCCTGCGCGGAACACGGCGTTGAAGTTTCCCTGACTGAAGTATGGGGCAAAGGCGGCGCGGGCGGCGCGGATTTGGCACACAAAGTCGTCAACGCCATTGAAAATCAACCGAATAACTTCGGCTTCGCCTACGATGTTGAGTTGAGCATTAAAGACAAAATCCGTGCGATTGCCCAAAAAGTGTACGGCGCGGAAGATGTCGATTTCAGCGCGGAAGCGTCTGCCGAAATCGCCTCGCTGGAAAAACTGGGCTTGGACAAAATGCCGGTCTGTATGGCGAAAACCCAATATTCTTTGAGCGACAACGCCAAACTGTTGGGCTGCCCCGAAGGCTTCCGCATTACCGTGCGCGGCATTACCGTTTCTTCCGGCGCGGGCTTTATCGTCGCCCTGTGCGGCAATATGATGAAAATGCCGGGTCTGCCGAAAGTTCCGGCCGCCGAGAAAATCGATGTGGACGCAGAAGGCGTGATTCACGGCTTGTTCTGAGCGGTTTTCTGAAACCGGATGCCGTCTGAAGCCGTTTCAGACGGCATTTTTTCGGAACGCGGGCGGCGGTATGCTATAATCCGCCGTTAAATTTCTCTATTTTCAGGAAAAACCATGAGCTTGAAATGCGGCATCGTCGGTTTGCCCAACGTCGGCAAATCCACCCTCTTTAACGCGCTGACCCAATCGGGTATCGAAGCGGCAAACTATCCTTTCTGTACCATCGAACCCAACGTCGGCATCGTTGAAGTCCCCGATCCGCGTATGGCGGAGCTGGCAAAAATCGTCAATCCGCAAAAAATGCAGCCCGCCATCGTCGAATTTGTCGATATTGCCGGTTTGGTTGCAGGCGCGAGTAAAGGCGAAGGCCTGGGCAACCAGTTCCTTGCCAACATCCGCGAGACTGACGCGATTGTTAACGTCGTACGTTGCTTTGACGACGACAACATCGTCCACGTTTCCGGCAAAGTCGATCCGATCGCCGACATCGAAACCATCGGTACAGAGTTGGCACTTGCCGACCTCGCCAGCGTAGAAAAAACCATCGTCCGCGAAGAAAAACGCGCCCGTTCCGGCGACAAAGACGCGCAAAAACTGGTCGATTTGTGCAAAAAACTGCTGCCCCATCTGGACGAAGGCAAACCCGTACGCTCCTTCGGTTTGGACTCAGAAGAACTTGCCATGCTCAAACCGCTGTTCCTGCTGACTGCCAAGCCTGCCATGTACGTCGGCAACGTTTCCGAAGACGGTTTTGAAAACAATCCGCACCTCGACCGCCTGAAAGAATTGGCTGAAAAAGAAAACGCCCCCGTCGTTGCCGTATGCGCCGCGATGGAGAGCGAAATCGCCGAGTTGGAAGACGACGAAAAAGCCGAGTTCCTCGCCGAAATGGGCTTGGAAGAACCCGGCTTGAACCGCCTGATTCGCGCGGGCTACGACCTCTTGGGTCTGCAAACCTACTTTACCGCCGGCGTCAAAGAAGTCCGCGCTTGGACGATACACAAAGGCGACACCGCGCCGCAAGCCGCCGGCGTGATTCATACGGATTTTGAACGCGGCTTCATCCGCGCACAAGTTATCTCCTACGAAGACTTCATCGCTTTAGGCGGCGAAGCCAAAGCCAAAGAAGCCGGCAAAATGCGTGTGGAAGGCAAGGAATACGTCGTGCAGGATGGGGATGTGATGCACTTCCTGTTTAACGTGTAATGACCATTGATTAATGCTTGTGTTAGATTGTCTTAGGTTCGCAGACTATTTAAAATTTTATTTTAAAATAGGAGAAAATAATGGCTGAAAAAAACTACCTCAGAAAAATGGACTTTGGTAACGAGGCTGCTGATGATGTAGATGATAATGAATTAAAATCTTACTTTGTAACCCAAGATAACTTTGATAACTTTCTAAACGAAACTAAAAGATTGCATATTATCAAAGCAAAAAAAGGAATGGGAAAATCTGCACTTATTAAATGGATTGGGATAGCACTTTCTGAACAAAATAAAAATGATTTAGTTATTAAAATTCGTGGGAGTGACTTATCACGAGAAAATTTCAAATTAAAAAACCCCCTAAACGAACCTAATGACTATATTCAAGATTGGATTATTAGACTATGTGCCGTAGTAAACAGAGAACTAGCAAAGAAAATAGGATTCGCATATCGTGACGATGATATAGCACTAATTGAGTCTGCAGAAGTACAAGGCTTCAAAGAAAGAAATCTAATCTCTTGTTTATTACACAGATTCAAAAGCATCTTAGGAAAATATCAGCCAACCCCTGCTAATGGAGTAAATGATCATGAAATCCTAAAAAGATTCGAATCCCTTGAAAACTCTAGAATTTGGATTCTGATTGATGACTTAGATGCTACTTTTCAAAATAAAAATAGTGAGAAAGTCAATCTCGGAAGCTTTTTTTCTGCTTGTCGTTACATGATTCAAGATATTAAAGGGGTAAATTTTCGCGTAACCTTAAGAAGTGATGTATGGCCTATGATCCGTCGCCATGATGAGGCAATGGATAAAATTGAACAGTATCTATCTGAAATTGAATGGACAGAAAATGACTTCAAACAAATCTTATGTAGACGTATAAAATTTGAGTTTCCAAACGAGTTTAAAGGCTTTGATGATGAGGAACTTTTGTCAAAAATATTTAAGCCTACGGTTTTTTGGAATGAAAAAGATGTGGACACATACAAAGTGCTTTACATCTTATCCTACAACCGACCTCGCTGGGGTATCCAACTTTGTAAATTGGCTCAAAAAAATGCCTTAGCAAATAATATGTCTCTCATTGAAAAACGTGATATTGATGCACGATGGGGAGAATATGGACTTAAAAGGATTTCCGATCTTATCGTCGAACACAAACATCAATGTAATCAAGTCGAAGACCTCGTAAATTCATTTCGTGGATTAGAAAGACGCTTTCCACAACACGAGCTCTTAGAAATAATTCGAACAAAAATAATAAATTCATTAAATGTGCAAATTGATGGAAAAAAATGTACCAAAACTGATGAAATTGCGGATTTCTTATACAGAATAGGATTTATTGTTGCCCGCTCAGAGGATGGTTATGGCTATCATCATTATTCTTATTCTGACTTACCTGATTTATTTTCTGGGAAAAATAATAATGGTTTCAACTTAATTTGGGAAATTCATCCGTGTTACAGAGAAGCTTTAGATATTAAAAAGCTTAATGCTGAACAACGTAATATAAAAACACATCGTTAATTTTTTATTCAAAATTTTAGATTATGACCTCTATCCTACAAGACCTGCAATCGCGCGGCCTAATCGCGCAAACGACCGACATCGAAGCCTTAGACGCTTTGTTGAACGAACAAAAAATTTCCCTTTACTGCGGTTTCGATCCGACCGCCGACAGCCTGCACATCGGACACCTGCTGCCCGTATTGGCATTGCGCCGCTTCCAACAGGCGGGGCATACGCCGATTGCACTGGTGGGCGGCGCGACCGGCATGATCGGCGACCCCAGCTTCAAAGCCGCCGAACGCAGCCTCAATTCCGCCGAAACCGTTGCCGGCTGGGTAGAAAGCATCCGCAGCCAACTGAAACCGTTTTTGAGCTTTGAAGGCGGAAACGCCGCCATTATGGCGAACAACGCCGACTGGTTCGGCAGCATGAACTGCCTCGACTTTCTGCGCGACATCGGCAAGCATTTCTCCGTCAACGCCATGCTGAACAAAGAATCCGTCAAACAGCGCATCGACCGCGACGGCGCAGGCATTTCCTTCACCGAGTTCGCCTACTCCCTGTTGCAAGGCTACGACTTCGCCGAACTGAACAAACGCCACGGCGCGGTTTTGGAAATCGGCGGCTCCGACCAATGGGGCAACATCACTGCCGGTATTGACTTGACCCGCCGTCTGCACCAAAAACAAGTATTCGGCCTGACACTGCCGCTGGTAACCAAATCCGACGGCACCAAATTCGGCAAAACCGAAGGCGGCGCGGTATGGTTGAACGCGAAGAAAACCTCGCCCTATCAGTTCTACCAATTCTGGCTGAAAGTGGCCGATGCCGATGTGTATAAA
Source organism: Neisseria uirgultaei (assembly GCF_962719845.1). Classification (GTDB taxonomy): domain Bacteria; phylum Pseudomonadota; class Gammaproteobacteria; order Burkholderiales; family Neisseriaceae; genus Neisseria; species Neisseria bergeri. The sequence goes on from NZ_CAUIYF010000012.1 coordinate 54,668, forward strand.
TTCCTGAAATACTTTACCTTCCTGTCCATCGAAGAAATCGACGCCATCGAAGCGAAAGATAAAGCCAGCGGCAGCAAGCCCGAAGCGCAACGCATCCTCGCCGAAGAAATGACCCGCCTGATTCACGGCGAAGCCGCCCTGCAAGCCGCGCAACGCATTTCCGAAAGCCTGTTTGCCGAAGACCAAAGCCGGCTCACCGAAAGCGACTTCGAACAGCTCGCCCTCGACGGCCTGCCTGCATTTAAAGTTTCAGACGGCATCAACGCCGTCGAAGCCTTGGTCAAAACTGGCTTGGCAGAGTCCAACAAAGAAGCGCGCGGTTTTGTGAACAGCAAAGCGGTTCTGCTCAACGGCAAACCTGTCGAAGCCAACAACCCCGACCACGCCGCCGAACGCCCCGACGATGCCTATCTGTTGACAGGCGAAAACAAACGTTTCGGCAAGTACACCATCGTCCGGCGCGGCAAACGCAACCACGCGCTTTTGGTTTGGAAATAATCCGGTTGCCGCAGAAATGCCGTCTGAAGCCTTCAGACGGCATTTTTATAAAATGCAAAACACCCTGCGCCTGCCGATATGCCGTCATTCCCGCGCAGATATGCCGTCATTCCCGCGCAGGCGGGAATCTAGGACGTAAAATCTCAAGAAACCGTTGCACCCGATAAGTTTCTGCGCCGACAGGTCTAGATTCCCGCCTGCGCGGGAATGACGATGCAGGTATTTCTGATAATTCGGCAAACCGTAGCAACTGTATTTTTCACCCCGAACATCTCCCCAAACAACGCCGCGCGCCCCGGGCGTTTGCCGTTTCCCTGCAAAATCTGCGATACAATGCCGTCTGAACATTTACCCGAATCCCAAACCCGATGGATACCGCACAAAAACAACGCTGGGCACTGACCCTATCCTATGACGGCAGCCGCTTTTACGGCTGGCAGAAACAGGCGGGCGGCATACCGACCGTTCAGACGGCATTGGAAACCGCACTCGCCCAAATCGCAGGAGAATCTGTCGCCACCACCGTTGCCGGCAGAACCGACACCGGCGTGCACGCCACCGCCCAAGTCGTCCACTTCGATACAACTGCCGTCCGTCCCCAACAGGCATGGGTGCGCGGCGTAAATGCCCACCTACCCGAAGGCATAGCCGTTTTGCACGCTCAACAGACCACCCCCGAATTTCACGCACGCTTCGACGCATACGGACGGCACTACCGCTACCTGCTCGAATCCGCCCCCGTCCGTTCCCCACTGCTCAAAAACAGGGCAGGCTGGACATACCTCAAACTCGACATCGGGCCGATGCGCCGGGCTGCCGCCTTATTGATCGGCGAACAAGACTTCTCCAGCTTCCGCGCCGCCGAATGCCAAGCAAAATCCCCCGTCAAAACCATTTACCGCGCCGACCTTACCCAAAGCGCAGGACTCGTCCGCCTCGATTTGCACGGCAACGCCTTTTTACACCATATGGTACGCAACATCATGGGCGCACTCGTTTATGTCGGCAGCGGCAGGCTCAGCATCGAAGGCTTCGCCGCCCTGATTCAAGAACGCAGCCGACTCAAAGCCCCACCGACCTTTATGCCCGACGGACTCTACCTGACCGGCGTCGACTATCCCGAGACATACGGCATCATCCGCCCCCAAATCCCCGAATGGCTTTAAAACATTCTTGTCGCGGAGATTTTGAAATCGGACAAACTGTCAGGCAATCTTTTTCAATGTTGACACTATAGTGGATTAACAAAAATCAGGACAAGGCGACGAAGCCGCAGACAGTACAAATAGTACGGAACCGATTCACTTGGTGCTTCAGCACCTTAGAGAATCGTTCTCTTTGAGCTAAGGCGAGGTAACGCCGTACTGGTTTTTGTTAATCCACTATAACCCCCGGTTTGCAATGCCCTCCAATACCCTCCCGAGCAAGTGTTGTAAAAATGCAAATCTTAAAAATTTAAAATAACTATATGTTATAAAACAAAAAATACCCATAATATCTCTATCCGCCCTTCAAAATACACATCGGATTCCACACAAAAACAGGCAGAAGTTTGTTTTTTCAGGCAGGAACATTTATAGTTTCAGACATGGAATCGCCGACATCGGCGGTAGAAGTAAAGCCTAAGCGGATTGGAAAGTTTGGTCTGCTTAAATTTCTTAACTATGAAAAGGAATACAGCAATGAAAAAATCCCTGATTGCCCTGACACTGGCTGCCCTGCCTGTTGCAGCAATGGCTGATGTTACCCTGTACGGCACCATCAAAGCCGGCGTAGAAACTTACCGCACTGTAAAACATGCAGAAGGCAAAGTAACTGAAGTGAAAACCGGCAGCGAAATCGCCGACTTCGGTTCAAAAATCGGCTTCAAAGGTCAAGAAGATTTCGGCAACGGACTGAAAGCCATTTGGCAGTTGGAACAAAAAGCCTCCATCGCCGGTACTGACAGCGGCTGGGGCAACCGCCAATCCTTCATCGGTTTGAAAGGCGGCTTCGGTACCGTCCGAGCCGGTCACCTGAACAGCGTCCTGAAAGACGCCGGCGGCAACGTCAATGCTTGGGAATCTGGCAGCGCTACCGAAGACGTGTTGCAAGTCAGCAAAATCTCCGCTCCGGAACACCGCTACGCATCCGTACGCTACGATTCTCCCGAATTTGCCGGCTTCAGCGGCAGCGTGCAATACGCGCCTAAAGACAATTCAGGCAAAAACGGCGAATCTTACCACGTCGGTTTGAACTACCAAAACAGCGGCTTCTTCGCACAATACGCCGGTTTGTTCCAAAGACACGGTGAAGGCACTAGCGCAGAAAAAGTTGGTCAGCCTGTTGAAAAACTGCAAGTTCACCGTTTGGTCGGCGGTTACGACAACGATGCCCTGTACGCTTCCGTAGCCGTACAGCAACAAGATGCGAAATTGATTGATGCTTCCAATTCGCACAACTCTCAAACCGAAGTTGCCGCTACCGTGGCATACCGCTTCGGCAACGTAACGCCCCGCGTTTCTTACGCCCACGGCTTCAAAGGCACTGTTGCTAAAGCAGACGGCGACAACCGTTACGACCAAGTTATCGTCGGTGCGGAATACGACTTCTCCAAACGCACTTCTGCCTTGGTTTCTGCCGGCTGGTTGCAAGAAGGCAAAGGCGTAAACAAAACCGTATCGACTGCCAGCACCGTCGGTCTGCGCCACAAATTCTAATCTGCAAAGATTGGTATCAACAAAAAGCCTGTCGTCAGACAGGCTTTTTTCTATTTTTAGTCTTTTTTATAAAATGCAAAAATATGCCGTCATTCCCGCGCAGGTATTTGTCCGCACGGAAACCTGATCCCGTCATTCCCACGAACCTGCATTCCGTCATTCCCACGAAAGTGGGAATCTAGAACGCAGGGTTGAAGAAACCGTTTTACCCGATAAGTTTCCGCACCGACAGACCTAGATTCCCGCCTGCGCGGGAATGACGAATCCATCTATACGGAAATCTGTACCGCGTCATTTCCACAAACCTACATTCCGTCATTCCCACGAAAGTGGGAATCCAGGACGCAGGGTTGGAGAAACCGTTTTACCCGATAAGTTTCCGCACAGACAGACCTAGATTCCCGCCTGCGCGAGAATGACAGGTTTTAAGATTACGGTGTTATCGGGAATGACGGTTCGGGTATTTCCTTACGCCCGCCCTGCGCCTGTAAACGGTAAGTGCATCAAAAATGCCGTCTGAAGGTTCAGACGGCATCGGTGTCGGGGAATCAGCAAGCCGTAGGGTGGGCTTCAGCCCACCATTTCCATCAATCCCACATTTCCACCGTTTTCATCGAATCCATCGAATCCATCGAATCCATCGAATCCATCGAATCCTCACCTTTCGACAATCACTGAACCGTCATTCCCGCGCAGGCGGGAATCCAGACCTGTCGGCACGGAAACTTATCGGATAAAACAGTTTCTTCAACCCTACGCTCTAGATTCCCGTTTTCACGGGAATGACGAAAAGTTGCGGGAATCTAAAAACCTAACGCTGCAAGATTTATCAGAAACAACTGAAACCGAACGGATTGGATTCTTGTCTGCGCGGGAATGACGGGATTTGGGTGTCTATTTTGGTTTTCTGTTTTCGTGGGAACGATGGAATAAAAGAAGTTGAAATAATGAAGTAAAAACGTGATGGTGCTGCGATTTGGGCTTGTGCAGGTAATCAACGTCAAGTTGTGCGAATGACGAAATATAGTGGATTAACAAAAACCAGTACGGCGTTGCCTCGCCTTAGCTCAAAGAGAACGATTCTCTAAGGTGCTGAAGCACCAAGTGAATCGGTTCCGTACTATTTGTACTGTCTGCGGCTTCGTCGCCTTGTCCTGATTTTTGTTAATCCACTATAAAAATGCCGTCTGAAAGGTTTTCAGACGGCATTTGTTCACGGGCCGCGCTCGGGCGGTTTTGGCAAAATCAGTCGGCAACCGCCATCAGGCTGGCGTTGCCGCCGGCGGCTGTGGTGTTGATGCTGCAAGAGATTTCTTCAAACACTTGCAGGATGTCGAGTCCGTTTTCCGAAGGGAGGATGCGGATGAGTGCGCCGTCGTGGGCGGCAAGTTCCTGTTTGCGCGCGCTGTCCAAAGGCGACAGGGCGGCAACGTGGCTGATGCCGGCGGTTTCGGGTTTGCCGTTGACCAGCAGCAGGCCTTCCAGGTCGGCGGTGTAGGAAGCCAAGGGGCTGTCGGGTTCGACCACTGCCTGTACGCCGGAGGCGGCAAGTTCGGTCAGTGCGGCAAAGGCTTGAACCGTGCTGCCGCCGTGTATCCAAACGCGTTTTGGCGCGTGCCATGAGATGCTGTTGCGCTCGCCGGTCGGGCCGGTAAGGACGGTTTCGGCACGGCGCAGGGTGCGGATGCGGGCGTGTCCCAAAGCGGCCGCTGCGGCTTTTTTCTCTTCGGCGTTGAACGGCAGTTTGTGAACCAGTGCTTCGAGGCGTTTGAGTGCGGCTTCGTCCGCCTGTCCGATTTGGCTCAGGGTCGGGGCAACCCATTCGGGGATGCGGGTCAGTTTTTGCAGGTAGAACGAACCGCCTGCTTTGGGACCTGTGCCAGACAGACCGTGTCCGCCGAAGGGCTGTACGCCGACGACTGCGCCGACGATGTTGCGGTTGACGTAAACGTTGCCGGCTTCGATGCGGCTGCGGATGTGGCGTACCGTGCCTTCGATGCGGCTGTGTACGCCGTGGGTCAGGGCGTAGCCTTTGCTGTTGATTTGGTCGATGACGCTGTCGAGTTCGTCGGCGCGGTAGCGGACGACGTGCAGGACGGGACCGAAGACTTCGCGTTGCAGTTCGTTAAGGTTGTTCAATTCAAACAGGATGGGGCGAACGAACGTGGATTTTTCGGAATCGATATCGGCGGCGGCTTTGACTTCGTGGTAAGACTTGGCAACGCCTTTCATTTTGTTGATGTGGTTCAACAGGTTTTGCTGCGCTTCGGCATCGATGACGGGGCCTACATCGGTGGTGATCTGAATCGGTTTGCCGACGACGAGTTCGTCCATCGCGCCTTTGATCATGTCGAGCATACGGTCGGCAACGTCTTCTTGGACGCACAAAATGCGCAGGGCGGAGCAGCGTTGTCCCGCGCTGTCGAAGGCGGAGTTCAATACGTCGGCGCAGACTTGTTCGGCAAGTGCGGTGGAATCGACAATCATGGCGTTTTGTCCGCCGGTTTCGGCAATCAGGACGGGATTGTCGCCGCGTTTGGCAAGGGCTTTGTTGATCAGGCGCGCCACTTCGGTCGAGCCGGTGAAAATCACGCCGCCGATGCGGGCATCGTTGGTCAATGCCGCACCTACGTCGCCTGCGCCGAGGACAAGTTGCAGGGCGGAAGTCGGGATACCCGCTTCGTGCATCAGGGAAACGGCATAACCGGCAATCAGGCTGGTTTGTTCGGCAGGTTTGGCGATGACGGTGTTGCCTGCCGCCAATGCGGACACGACTTCGCCGGTAAAGATGGCGAGCGGGAAGTTCCACGGGCTGATGGCGACAATCGCGCCGACGGCTTCGGCATCTTTGGGCAGGGTGTGTTCGGCTTCGTTTGCGTAGTAGCGGCAGAAATCGACGGCTTCGCGCACTTCGGCAATGGCGTTGTTCAGCGTTTTGCCTGCTTCGCGCACGGCAAGCATCATCAGCGCGGGGGTGTGCTGTTCGAGCAGGTCGGCGAAACGGCGCAGGCAGGCGGCGCGCTCGGCGGCAGGTGTCGCACTCCATTCGGGGAACGCGGCAACGGCTGCGCCAACCGCTTCTTGGGCAAGCGCGGCATCGGCAAAGCTGACCGTACCGACAACATCGCCGTGGTCGGCAGGGTTTTTAATCGGTTGCGCTTCGCCGACATCGCGGGCTTTGCCGTTGACGATGGATGCGGCGTGGAAGTCTTGCGCGGCGGCTTTGTTTATCTGTTCTTGAAGCTGCTGCAATACGTTTTCGTTGCTCAAGTCCACGCCTTGCGAGTTCAGACGGCATTTGCCGTACAAATCGCGCGGCAGCGGCAGGGCGTTGTGCAGGTGGATGCCTTGTTCAGCGATGGTGTCGAACGGGCTTTTAATCAGGCGGTCGATGCTGATGTTTTCATCGACGATTTGGTTAACGAAAGACGAGTTCGCGCCGTTTTCCAACAGGCGGCGCACCAAGTAGGCGAGCAGGGTTTCGTGCGTGCCGACCGGGGCGTACACGCGCACGCGGCGGCCTAAGTTTTGCGGACCGACCACTTGGTCGTACAGGGTTTCGCCCATGCCGTGCAGACATTGGTGTTCGAAGTCTTTGCCTTTACCCATTTGGTAAATCGCGCCCAAGGTGTAGGCGTTGTGGGTGGCGAATTGCGGGAACACGGCATCTTGCGCGGAAAGCAGTTTGCGCGCGCAGGCGAGGTAGGAGATGTCGGTGTGGACTTTGCGGGTGTAGGTCGGATAGCCGTCCAGTCCGTCCACTTGCGCCCATTTGATTTCACTGTCCCAGTATGCGCCTTTGACCAAACGGATCATCAGTTTTTGGTTGTTGCGGCGGGCAAGGTCGATCAGGTAGTCGATAACGAACGGACAACGTTTTTGGTAGGCTTGGACAACGAAACCGATGCCTTTGTAGCCTGCCAAATCGGGGTCGGAAACGAGTGCCTCCATCAAATCCAAAGACAGCTCCAAGCGGTTGGCTTCTTCGGCATCGATGTTGATACCGATATCGTATTTTTTACCCAAAAGGAACAATTCTTTCAGGCGCGGCAACAGTTCGCCCATCACGCGGCCGTGTTGGGCGCGCGAGTAGCGCGGATGGATGGCGGAGAGTTTGACGGAAATGCCGTTGCCTTCGTAAACGCCTTGTCCTGCCGCATCTTTGCCGATGGCATGGATGGCTTCGACATAGTCGCGGTAGTAGCGGTCGGCATCGGCTTGGGTGTAGGCGGCTTCGCCCAACATATCGAAGGAGAAGCGGTAGCCCATTTTTTCGCGTTCTTTGCCGTTTTGCAGGGCTTCTTCAATGGTCTGTCCGGTGACGAACTGTTTGCCCAGAAGCCGCATGGCGTAATTTACGCCTTGGCGGATGAGCGGTGCGCCGCCTTTGCTGATCAGGCGGCTGAGTGCGGAACTCATTTGTTTGTCGTTTGTGGCGGTCAGTTTGCCGGTAATCAGCAGACCCCAGGCGGCGGCGTTGACGAAGAGGGAAGGGCTGTTGTTCAAATGGCTTTTCCAGTTGCCGTCTGAAATCTTGTCGGCAATCAGGCGGTCGCGCGTGGCGTTGTCGGGGATACGCAGCAGGGCTTCTGCCAGACACATCAGCGCGATGCCTTCTTCGCTGGAGAGTGAAAACTCGTGCATCAGCGCATCTACGCCGCCGGCTTTGGTACGGCCGGCGCGGACTTGGGTAACCAAACGGCGGGCAAGTTCGGAGGCGGCGTTGCGCTCTTCATCGCTCATCTGTGCACGTTGCAACATATCCTGTACGGCTTCGATTTCATTACGGCGGTAGGCATCGGTTATCGCTTGGCGCAGGGCAGTTTGTGCCGGAAATGCAAAATGAAACATTTTTTGGATTCTCCAAAGTTTTTCGGGGGGGGGGGGGGGG
>NZ_CAUIYF010000013.1 GCF_962719845.1 Neisseria uirgultaei
AACTTATCGAGAAAAACGGTTTCTTTAGATTTTACGTTCCGGATTCCCGCCTGCGCGGAATGAAGATTCAAGCGTTGCCCGAAATTCAAAAAAAAACCAAAACCGAACGGATCGGATTACCGTTTTTATAGGATAACGGAATGTTCAGCCGGACACCGCCCCGGTGCCTCCTGCCAGCTTATTTGCCGATACAAAACCTCGAAAAAATCACGCCGAGCAAATCATCTGCGGTAAATTCCCCCGTGATTTCGCCGCACGCGACCTGTGCCAAGCGCAAATGTTCCGCAAACAGCTCGATTTGATGGTTGCCGCACAATGCCGCCAGCGACAATTCTTCCTGCGCCGCTTTGAGTGCGTTGACGTGCCGCGTCCGCGCCAAAAACAGCCCTTCGCTTTCGCCCTGCCAACCGGCCTCGCGCAACAGCGTCCGTTTCAGCGCGTCCAAGCCGTCGCCGGTTTTCGCCGACAGCGCGATGACGGTTTCCGCGCCCGTACCGAACCCGCCTGCCGCGTGTGCGTGCAAATCCGACTTGCTGTGGATTTCGATGCGTTTCAACTCCGGCGGCAACGTATCCAAAATCATCCGCGTCTTTTCATTTAAACCCTCGCGCGGATCGACCAACACCAGCGCGACATCGGCTTCGGATACGGCTTTGCGGCTGCGTTCGATGCCGATGCGTTCGACCACGTCGTCCGTCTCGCGCAAACCTGCCGTATCGACAATATGCACCGGAACGCCGTCAATTAGGATACGTTCCCTGACCGCGTCGCGCGTCGTACCCGCAATATCGGTAACAATCGCCACTTCGTCGCCCGCCAACGCGTTCAGCAGGCTGGACTTGCCCACATTCGGCGCGCCGACCAATACGACATTCAGACCTTCGCGCAAAATCGCGCCCTGCTGCGCGTTGGCAAGCACATCATCCACGGCGCGGCGCAAGCCGTCCAGTTTGCCGCGTGCGTCCGCCGCTTCGAGAAAATCGATGTCTTCCTCGGGAAAATCCAGCGTCGCTTCGACCAGCATCCGCAAGGTAATCAAATCTTCGACCAGACCGTGTATCCGCCGCGAAAAATCGCCCTTGAGCGAGCGCAACGCCAGACGCGCCGCCGAACGGCTGGATGCGTCAATCAAATCCGCCACGCCTTCCGCCTGTGCCAAGTCCAGTTTGTCGTTCAAAAACGCACGCTTCGTAAACTCGCCCGGTTCGGCAAGGCGCGCGCCCAGTTCCAAACAGCGGTTCAGCAGCATATCCATCACCACCGGCCCGCCGTGTCCCTGAAGCTCGATGACATCTTCGCCCGTAAAACTTGCCGGTGCGGCAAAAAACAGCAGCAGCCCGCTATCGATTGCCTGTCCGTCCGCGTCCGTAAAATCAGCATAGGTTGCGGTACGCGGCTTGGGCGTTTTTCCGCACAAAGCCTCTGCCATCGGCAGCAGGTTTTTCCCCGATATGCGTATCACGCCCACGCCGCCGCGTCCGGGCGCGGTAGCGACTGCCACAATCGTTGGAACGTTATCCGACATAAAACCCCCGAAAAACAATCAAAAACAGCCGCGATTATAGCAAATGCCGTCTGAAGTCCGACGGTTCGGCTTTCAGACGGCATTTTTTACGGTCACTTGGAAGATGTCGGAACGGACGTAGTTTGGGCAGGTGTGAAACCCGCCGCTACGGTGCGTTTCTGTCGTATCGAATGCCCTTGCGGCATGGGCGTTCTTATCTGAACTTGCTTTAAGCTCAAAGCATTTTGGCTTCCTCCCCGAACACTTCCCGCCACAATTTCCTGACATTGCCGTAGTGTGTCAGAAATTCGTTGGTTACTTCGGTTTTTTCCGCGTCGCGCAGTTTGGTGTTGTGTTGCTGCTGGCGGTAGAAGCGGTAGGCGGTGCGGCTTTGTTCGGCGAGGGTTTTGTCGATGAGTCCGCAGTCGGCGGCGATGTTCAACAGGGCAATGTTGCCGTAGTTGTCGAGAAGTTGCGGATATTTTCGGGCATGGGCAAGGATGAGGTATTGGACGATAAATTCGACATCGACCACGCCGCCGCGCGCGTATTTGACGTTGCTGTCGGCAGGCTGATGGGTGGGGAACATTTTTTCGCGCATTTCGATGATTTCGTGTGCCAAGGCGGTTTGGGCGCGTTCGGCGGTGAGGATTTCGGTGCGGATGCGGTCGAATGCCGTCTGAATTTCGGGCGTGCCGCAGATGAAGCGGGCGCGGGTAAGGGATTGGTGTTCCCACGTCCACGCGTTTTCGCGCTGGTATTTTTCAAAGGCGGCGATGCTGTGGGCGAGGAAACCTGCATCGCCGTTGGGGCGCAGGCGCAGGTCGGTTTCGTAGAGGCTGCCCGCGCCGGTGGCGGCGGAAAGCCAGTTGGTCAGGCGGCGGGCGAGCCGTCCGTAAATGTCGCCTGCTTCGGGATGGGGGTCGTCGTAAAGATAGACCAAGTCGAGGTCGGAGGCGTAGCCGAGTTCTTTGCCACCGAGCTTGCCGTAGCCGACAACGGCGAATTGCGGCGTGTCGCGGTGTTTTTTGGGCATATCCGCCCACGCGCACGAAAGGGCGGCGGCAATGACGGTGTCGGCAAGGGCGGAGAGTTGGTCGGAGAGGGATTCCACCGTCCACAGCCCGGCGAGGTCTTGGACGGCGAGGCGGAAGACTTGGGCGTGTTGGAAGCGGCGCAGGGTGTCCATTTGCGCTTCGGTGTCGCCGCCGCAGGCTTCGATGCCGTCTGAAAGGGCGGCGGCGAGTGCCTGCCAATCAAACGCGGTATCCAAAAGCTGCGCGCTGATGAGTTCGTCCAACAAAATCGGATATTTGCTCAGATACGCCGCCACCCACGAGCTTTGGCTCATAATCTGCGCCAGTTGCGCCAAGGTTTGCGGATGTTCATTAAGGAAGGCGAGATAGGCGGATCGGCGGCTGATGTTTTCGAGAAAATCCAACAGCCGCATCAGCGTATCGGTCGGGTTGGCTTGCGCCGCCGCAGCCTGTACGAACAGCGGCACAACCGCATCGAAACGCGGCTGGGCGTGTGCGGAGAGATGGCGGTATTTATGTCCGTGGCGGATTTGGTCGAGCCTTGCGGCGACGGCTTCGGCATCGAACCCGTGCGCCTTCAGACGGCATTGCCGCCCTTCTTCGTCGGGCTTGTCCTGCCATGCCCATTGCCATTCGCCGTTGCTTTGCGTTTGTTCTTCGGGTTCGCTCAAAATTTCGTTGAACAACTGATTGACTTTGTTCCGATGAACGTTGAGGCCGTCTGAAAAAGCGGCGTAGCTGTCGAAACCCATGCTTTCGGCGAGCAGTTGTTGCTGTTCGGGCGAGGCAGGCAGGGTTTGGGTTTGCTGGTCGTCCCAGTATTGCAGGCGGTGTTCGACGTCGCGCAGGAAGCGGTAGGCGGCAAGCAGGGTTTCGACGTTTTCAGACGGCATGATGCCCAGCTCGGCAAGCTTCTTCAGCGTTTCCTGCGTGCCTTTCAGTTGCAGCGCGCGCATTTGCCCGCCGCGTATCATCTGGAAAATCTGGGCGATAAATTCGACTTCGCGGATGCCGCCCGCGCCGAGTTTGATGTTGTCCGCCATGCCTTTTTTGCTGACTTCGCTGCGGATTTGGCGGTGTAGGTTCCGCATCGCCTCATACGCGCCGTAATCCAGATATTTGCGGAACACGAAAGGGCGCACCAGCGATTTGATGTCGTTCGGATACGGCGTAAGCACGCGGCCTTTGCACCACGCATAGCGTTCCCATTCGCGCCCCTGCGTAATCAAATATTGCTCCAGCGCGGTTTCGCTCAATACCAGCGCGCCCGAATCGCCGTCCGGCCGCAGCCGCATATCGACGCGGAACACCTGCCCGTCGGCGGTGATGTCGTTCAGCAGCGCAATCAGTTTCTGCCCGACTTTGGTGAAAAACTCCTGATTGCCCCGTTCGCGCCTGCCGTCGGTGTCGCCCGACTCGGGATAGACGAAAATCAAATCGATGTCGGAAGACACGTTCAACTCATAGCCGCCCGCCTTGCCCATCGCCACCACGCTCAAATGCTGCGGCGATTTGGTATAACGCCCGATCGGCGTGCCGTACATGTCCCGATAATAGGCGTAGGCGAAATCCAGCGCGGTATTGACGGCAAAATCGGCAAACAGCGTAATCGTACGGGTTACTTCGTGCAAATCGCTGATGCGGTTTATATCGCGCACGATAATCTGCGACACGACATAACGGCGCAACTCGCGCAACTGCCGCGCCAATTCTTCCTCGTTTTCTTCCGCGCGGATTTTGTCCCAGTCGGCAAAGGCTTGGAAATCCGCTTCAGTCAAAACCTTGTCCAACATGGGCAGGAAAATTTCGGGCTTGAGTTTGCCGTTGTCGAGCTGGCGGGCGAGGAACAGGGAATGGTGGCGGGCAGTGTCGAGGCGGTTGTCGGACATTTCGGATTCCGTTTGGAAGGATGGCGGGAATGGGATAGTGGATTAACTTTAAATCAGGACAGGGCGAGACAATGCTGTCTTGGTTTAAAGTCAAGGCACTATATCATAGCAACCTTCGATGCCGTCTGAAACCTTGCCCCGATATTCGGACGGACTCCTACCGATAAAAAAACAGCGGCAAATGCCGTCGTTTCCTGCTCAAACCTCACCACGCTCTTTTAAAACAGCATAAGCCGCACCTTTCTCCCGAGTGGAATTTTTAAAAAAACCATCACTCTTTACGATTTCATGCAGCTCCTCGCTTGATTTCTCCGCATATTCCATTTTCAATGCCTTATACTCATTGCCTGCCTCAATCATTCCCTCGCCCACTGCTTTTGCTGCTTTTGCCGCACTATCCCAAAAACCCATAATCATGTTCTCCAATCGTTTCAAATAAATAAGGTCGTTGTTTCTGTCAAGGAACAACGACAGTTTATAAACTGTCGGAAAACAAAATGCCGTCTGAAAACAGATTCTGACTTTCAGACGGCATTTCAAAACAGATTAAGCGTTCAACAAACTTTCATCCAGCGTCAGCTCTTCGTTTTTGTTCACCGCCACTTTGCGCGTCAGAACGTTTTGCGCGATTTCCTGCGCTTCGGCAAGCGAGTGCATCAGATAAGTGCCGCATTGGTATTCGTTCAACTCGGGGATTTTGCTTTGGTCTTTGACATTCAAAACATCCTGCATCGAAGCCAGCCACGCATCGGCGACCTGCTGTTCGGAAGGCGTGCCGATAAGGCTCATATAAAAACCGGTGCGGCAGCCCATCGGAGAAATGTCGATGATTTCCACGCCGTTTCCGTTCAAGTGGTCGCGCATAAAGCCTGCAAACAAATGCTCCAGCGTGTGAATGCCTTTTTCGGGCAGGATTTCTTTGTTGGGCACGCAGAAACGCAGGTCGAACACGGTAATGGTGTCGCCTTTGGGCGTGGTCATGGTTTTCGCCACGCGTACGGCAGGGGCGTGCATACGGGTGTGATCGACTTTGAAACTGTCTAGTAGGGGCATTGGGTTATCCTTTTGTGCGGGTTATGTAGATTTTCGGGATAGGATTTTGTCCAGCAATTCATCGTCCAAGATGCGGTTTTCGACTTTCACCCATTCGCCGCCTGCTTCAGGGAAGCCGTTGCGGCAATATCCTGCCTGTTCGACAAAATCATAGACGGCATGAATGTAGTCGTTGATACACAATGCGGCTATGGTGCAGGCATCATCCCATAAAATCAAGACATGATTGGGGATATGTTTGTCGGATACATCTTCGACATTGTAGATGTGCAAGGCATCTAGAATCCCGTCTTGCGAGGCGGCATAGAAGTAGCCCGTGTCGCCGTCGTCTTCAAAGACGACACCATAAGGGATATGTTCGAAAAATGATTCTAAAACTTCGGGCGTGCCGACAGTAAAATTTTCGATTTCGGCAGTCCGATACAGGGGTAATTGTGCCATTGGGGAACGTTCTCTTTGTGGGAATACTCAAATTACAATTCGGCAATCTCAATCGCTTCGCCCGAAGCCGCGCTCAGTGCTTCGTTCAAAACATCGTAGAAATCCCGTCCGTCGCGCGTTGCCAGCCATTTGCCGTTTTGTTCGGCGAAATGGTAGCCGCCGCTTTTGGCGGCAATCCACAATTCTTGGTTGGGCGTGTGGCGGTTGACGATGATTTGCGTGCCGTCCGCCGCTTCGATGGTCAGGACGTTTCCGGCAAACTGGCAGTCGAAATCCCAGCCGTTTTCGTCGATTTGGTCTTCGATGTGTTCAAATAATGCTTCGCTCGCGCGGATAAACTCGCTTTCGGTCATCATGGCTTTTTGCGTGTTTTTTGTTTAAGATACCGAATCTTGCCACATTCGTAATGATGAAGAAAGTTTTACTGATGAAATACGGCGTATTTTTTGCAGCGGCAACAGCTCTGCTGCTCTCTGCCTGCGGTTACAAAGGCGACCTCTACCTGCCCAAAGAAGGCGATACGGCGCGTTTCGGCGCAATCCAAACCGGTTTGCAGCTTCAAAGCAAGCCGCAATCTGCCCCACCAACCCGAAAATGAAAACGAAGATATGACCCTATTTTGCGAACAAGTCCCCTACCCTCGCCTTGCCGAAGCATTCGGCACGCCGCTTTATGTGTACAGCCAATCCGCGCTGACCGAAGCATTTGAACACTACCAAACTGCGTTTGCCGCGCTTTCCCCGCTCGTCTGCTATGCCGTCAAGGCAAACGGTAATCTGAGCATCATCAAACACTTCGCCTCGTTGGGCAGCGGTTTTGATATTGTATCCGGCGGCGAGTTGGCGCGTGTTTTAGCGGCAGGCGGCGATGCGGCGAAAACGATTTTTTCCGGTGTGGGCAAGAGTGAAGCAGAAATCGAGTTCGCGCTGAATGCCGGCGTGAAATGCTTCAATATGGAAAGCATTCCCGAAATCGACCGCATTCAGAAAGTTGCCGCGCGTTTGGGCAAAACCGCGCCCGTCTCCCTGCGCGTCAACCCCGATGTCGATGCGAAAACCCATCCTTACATCTCCACCGGCCTGAAAGCCAACAAATTCGGCATCGCCTACGCCGACGCACTCGAAGCCTACCGCCACGCCGCACAACAGCCCAATTTGAAAATCGTCGGCATCGACTGCCATATCGGTTCGCAAATGACCGACTTAAGCCCGCTGGTCGAAGCCTGCGAACGCATTTTGATTTTGGTTGACGCGCTTGCCGCCGAAGGCATTGTGTTGGAACACTTGGACTTAGGCGGCGGTGTCGGCATTGTTTACCAAGACGAAAAAGTGCCTGATTTGGGCGCGTATGCCCAAGCGGTTCAAAAACTGATCGGCACACGCCGTCTGAAACTCATTCTTGAGCCAGGCCGCAGCTTGGTCGGCAACGCAGGTTCGCTGCTGACACGCGTCGAGTTCGTCAAACACGGCGAAGAGAAAAACTTTGTGATGGTCGATGCGGCGATGAACGATTTGATGCGCCCCGCCCTATACGATGCCTACCACCACATCGAGGCGGTCGAAACCAAAGACATTGAGCCGCTGACCGCCAACATCGTCGGCCCGATTTGCGAAACCGGCGACTTCCTCGGCAAAGACCGCACCATCGCCTGCGAAGAAGGCGATTTGCTGCTTATCCGCAGCGCGGGCGCATACGGAGCCAGTATGGCGAGCAATTACAACGCGCGCAACCGTGCGGCGGAGGTGTTGGTTGACGGCGGCGGATACAAACTCATCCGCCGGCGCGAAACCTTGGAACAACAAATGGCAAACGAACTCGCCTGCCTGTAACCTAAAAATCAAAATGCCGTCTGAAGCCTTCAGACGGCATTGCCCGTTTAAAGTTATATCTTAGAACCGCATCGGCGGAATATTCAAACACAGCCTGCTTTCAAATGACGATGCAACAAATCCCCGTCTCGCCCGGCTGACGAAGGGAATTGTTGAAAAAAATTACGCGCCCCTTTTATGGGGTGCAATATCTAAGGAATTGAAATGAAACACGCCCCGATTATCCTCCTGCTTGCCGCTTTGTCCGCCGCCCTCCTTTCGGCGGGCTGCACCGCCCTTCCCTCCGACCGGCCGCCGCTTCACACCCTGCCGAAAAGCGCGCCCATCCAACCCGCCAACCCATACAGCCGACCGCCTTCAGGCACGCCGGACGGCGCATTCAGCACCCGCGCCTCAAACGGGCGCGTCTTGAAAAGCATCGTCAAAAACGGCGTGTTCGATCGCTTTGTCGATATTTACCACCCAAACGGCAAACTGCATTCTCACACTCCGGTTGAAAACGGCGTGGCGCAAGGCTGGTCTCAAGGCTATACCGAACAGGGCATATTGCGGACGCGCATCCTGTACCGGGACGGGCATATCGTCCGAGCGCAAACTTTGGATGCGTCGGGCAAGGTGGAACGCGAATGGCAGCCGTAAAACAAATGCCGTCTGAAGCGGTTCAGACGGCATTTTTAACGCTCTAAAGGCTTACTCTTCCGGCAGCCTTAACAGGGAAAGCAGCAGCCCGCCCCAAATCACCGCGATGGCGGCAACCATCATCACAATGGCGGAAGTACTCATTTTTCTCCTCCTTGTTCATGTTCGTGTTCGTCTTTGACGTTGAAATCCTGACCGTGTTTCCAAGGCAGCAGCGACAGCAGCAGCCCGAACACGATTAACGCCGCCGACATCCCCCAGCCGAAAATATTGAGGAAACCATCCGGATAGTCGCCGTAGTTTTTCTCCAACAATCCGGCGGTGTCCTGATACAGCATATAGCCGAGCATCACGACGGTAAACACGACGCAGACCGTCCACAAGCCGCCGACGCGGATGGAAGATAAGGCGTTCAAGTGCTTGCGTAATTCCGTCAGCCTGCCGCTGATGATGATGGCGGCAACATAAACAAAACCGGCGGCAACAATGCCGTAAGTATTGACGAATTTGTCCAACACGTCCAAAACGGGAACGCCCGTAGTCGTACCGAACAGCAGCGTGGAAACGATGCCCATCGGAATGCAGACAAGCAATGTGGCGTTGACGCGGCCGATGTTCAGCTTGTCCTGAATGGCGGCGATGATGACTTCGAGGATGGAAATCATCGAAGTGATGCCCGCAAACACCAGCGAACCGAAAAACAATATGCCGATCAGCCAACCCATCGGTGCTTGGTTGATAATGGTCGGAAAGGCGATAAATGCCAAACCGATACCGCTGGAGGCGACCTCATTAACCGCCTTACCGCCCGCCTGCGCCATAAAGCCCAGTGCGGCAAACACGCCGATACCGGAGAGCAGCTCAAAGCTGCTGTTGGCAAAGCCGACCACCAGCCCCGTTCCGCCCAAGTCGGTTTTTTTCTTCAAATAAGAAGAATAGGTAACCATAATGCCGAAACAGATGGAAAGCGAGAAGAAAATCTGCCCGTATGCCGCGACCCAGACCTTGGGGTCGGAGAGCTTCGACCAGTCGGGCGTAAACAGCGCGTCCAACCCCTTTGCCGCGCCCGGCAGCGTCAGCGAAATGCCGACCATAATCAAAAACATCACCAAAAGCAGCGGCATAAAGAACGACGATGCGCCCGCCACGCCCTTTTGCACACCCAAAGCCATAATGACGGAAGTGAAAATCCACACGCCGATCAGCGGACCGACAACTTTGCCGACAAAATCCAAGCCCAACGCGTCCGCGCCCGCCATTTGCAGGAAGTCTTTAAAGAAGAAATCCTGCGGATTCGCACCCCAGGCGGCATCGAACGAATAATAGGCATAGCTTGCCGACCAGCCGATAATCACCGCGTAATAGATGCAGATGACGATATTGGTCATCACGTTCCACCAGCCCACAGGCTCGAACCATCGTCCGAGGCGGCGGAAAGCCAAGGGCGCAGAACCCCGGTAACGGTGTCCGATGGCATAATCGAGCAGCAGCAGCGGGATGCCCGCCGTCAGAAGCGCGACCAGATAGGGCAGGATGAATGCGCCGCCGCCGTTGTCGAAAGCAATGTAGGGAAACCGCCAGATGTTGCCCAAGCCGACGGCGGACCCGATGGCGGCAACCATGAACGCGCGGCGGCTGTTGAATGTGGCGCGTTCTTTCGTTTTGGAATCAGACACGTTGATACCTCTTGAGTTATTTATTAAAAACAAGCCGTTATAGGCGAAATATATAGAAACAGCGTCTGACAGGGATAATGTCTTCTGAAAAAACAAACCGGCTTGTGACCGATTGTTTACAATCTATGTGCTTATCGTAAAAAAATTTAACGCCGATGGCAAGCGGTGAAGGCTTGAAAACGAAAAAATTTTTTATCCAAATATAGTGGATTAACAAAAATCAGGACAAGGCGACGAAGCCGCAGACAGTACAAATAGTACGGAACTGATTCACTTGGTGCTTCAGCACCTTAGAGAATCGTTCTCTTTGGGCTAAGGCGAGGCAACGCCGTACCGGTTTTTGTTAATCCACTATACAAAAACCACTCCATAAACTTCCCCGTCATTCCCGCAAAAACAGAAAAACAAAAACCTAAAGTCCCGTCATTCCCGCGCAGGCGGGAATCCAGACCCCCAACGCGACAGGAATCTATCGGAATAACCGAAACCGGACGAACCTAGATTCCCGCTTTTGCGGGAATAACGGCGGAAAGGTTGCTGTTTTTCCGATAAATTTCTATGGTGGAATATTAAATTTCCGATACATTCCTACAATATTTAAATTCGTCATTCCCGCAAAAACAGAAAAACAAAAACAGAAACCTAAAGTCCCGTCATTCCCGCGCAGGCGGGAATCCAGACCCCCAACGCGGCAGGAATCTATCAGAAATAACCGAAACCGGACGAACCTAGATTCCCGCTTTCGCGGGAATGACGGCAGAGAGGTGCTGTTTTCCCGATAAATTTCTATGGTGGAATATTAAATTTCCGATAAATTCCTACAATATTTAAATTCGTCATTCCCGCAACAACAGAAAAACAAAAACCTAAAGTCCCGTCATTCCCGCATAGGCGGGAATCCAGACCCCCAACGCGGCAGGAATCTATCGGAAATAACCGAAACCGGACGAACCTAGATTCCCGCTTTCGCGGGAATGACGGCGGAGAGGTGCTGTTTTTCCGATAAATTTCTATGGTGGAATATTAAATTTCCGATACATTCCTACAATATTTAAATTCGTCATTCCCGCAAAAACAGAAACCTAAAGTCCCGTCATTCCCGCGCAGGCGGGAATCCAGACCCCCAACGCGGCAGGAATCTATCGGAAATAACCGGAACCGGACGAACCTAGATTCCCGCTTTCGCGGGAATGACGGCGGAAAGGTTGCTGTTTTTCCAATAAATTTCTGTGGCTTTTTTGTTTTTTGGGATGGCGGGAAATAAAACAAAAGCGTGCGTATCAAAAAACAACAATGCAAAGAACGGCGTTGGCAATTTTAAGGTTTGCGCCTTAGCCGCACTTATTCGCAAAAAAAAACCGCACGGCGTTGACCGTGCGGTTTGTTGTCTGAAGTCTTCAGACGGCATTTCTTACATCATGCCGCCCATACCGCCCATGCCCCCCATATCGGGCATAGCCGGTTTTTCTTCAGGGATTTCGGCAATCATGCAATCGGTCGTCAGCATCAGGCCGGCGATGGATGCGGCGTGTTGCAGCGCGGAACGGGTTACTTTGGCAGGGTCGAGTACGCCCATTTCGATCATGTCGCCGTATTCGCCGCTGCCGGCGTTGTAACCGTAGTTGCCTTTGCCTTCCAATACTTTGTTCACGACCACGCTAGGTTCGCCGCCTGCATTGGCAACGATTTGGCGCAGCGGAGACTCGACGGCGCGCAAGACGATTTGTACGCCTGCGTCTTGGTCGGCATTGCCGGTGTGCAGGTTTTCCAAAGCAGCACGGGCGCGCAACAGGGCTACGCCGCCGCCGGCAACCACGCCTTCTTCAACGGCTGCGCGGGTAGCGTGCAGCGCGTCTTCCACGCGGTCTTTTTTCTCTTTCATTTCGACTTCGGTCGCCGCGCCGACTTTAATCACTGCCACGCCGCCTGCCAGTTTGGCAACGCGCTCTTGCAGTTTTTCTTTGTCGTAATCGCTGGTTGCGGTTTCGATTTGTTGGCGGATTTCGGCAACACGCGCTTCGATTTGGGCTGCGTCGCCGAAGCCGTCGATGATGGTGGTGTTTTCTTTACCGATTTCGATGCGTTTGGCTTGACCCAAGTCTTCCAAAGTGGCTTTTTCCAGAGACAGGCCGACTTCTTCGGAAATCACTGTGCCGCCGGTCAGGATAGCGATGTCTTGCAGCATCGCTTTGCGGCGGTCGCCGAAGCCCGGAGCTTTAACGGCAACGGTTTTCAGAATGCCGCGAATGTTGTTCACCACCAAAGTCGCCAAGGCTTCGCCTTCTACGTCTTCAGCGATAATCAACAGCGGACGGCTGGCTTTTGCCACTTGTTCCAGAACGGGCAGCAGGTCGCGGATGTTGCTGATTTTTTTGTCGAACAACAATACAAATGGGCTGTCCAGGCCGGCGATTTGTTTTTCCGCATCGTTGATGAAGTAAGGGGACAGGTAGCCGCGGTCGAACTGCATACCTTCAACCACGTCCAGCTCGTTTTCCAAAGATTTGCCGTCTTCAACGGTAATCACGCCTTCTTTGCCGACTTTTTCCATCGCTTCGGCGATAATCGCGCCGACTTGTTCGTCAGAGTTGGCGGAAATAGAGCCGACTTGGGCGATTTCTTTGGAAGTGTCGCAAGGTTTGGCGATGTTTTTCAGCTCGTCAACCAAAGCGGCAACGGCTTTGTCGATACCGCGTTTCAGGTCGGTCGGGTTCATACCTGCGGTAACGTATTTCATACCTTCGGCAACGATGGATTGCGCCAATACGGTGGCGGTAGTCGTACCGTCGCCCGCCACGTCGTTGGTTTTGGACGCGACTTCTTTCACCATTTGCGCGCCCATATTTTCAAACTTGTCTTTCAATTCGATTTCTTTTGCAACAGACACACCGTCTTTAGTGATGTGCGGGCCGCCGAAAGCGCGGTCAAGTACCACGTTGCGGCCTTTAGGGCCCAAAGTTACGCGCACGGCGTTTGCCAGAATGTTCACGCCGTTTACCATTTTTTGGCGGACTTCATTGCCGAACTGTACGTCTTTTGCTGCCATTTCAATTCTCCAAAAATCATTAAAACTGTCTGATAAAACCGTTTATGCCGTCTGAAGGCGGTTTGCCGCTTCAGACGGCATCGTGTCCGTATTTATTTTTCAACGATGCCGAAAATATCTTCTTCGCGCATTACCAACAGCTCTTCGCCGTCGGCTTTTACGGTTTGGCCGCTGTATTTGCCGAAAATGATTTTGTCGCCGACTTTGACATCCAGCGGACGGCGCGCGCCGTCTTTACCGATTTTGCCCGCACCCACGGCGATCACTTCGCCCATGTCGGGTTTTTCGGCGGCCGCACCCGGCAAAACGATGCCCGATGCGGTTTTTTCTTCAGCTTCCAAGCGTTTGACGACAACGCGGTCGTGTAAAGGACGGATGGTCATATCTATGCTCCGATAAAATGGTTTGAAAACAATCATCTGCCCGAACGGTTCGGACAGATTGAAGTGGAAACCGGACAGCCGTCAGGCGGCTGCCCGTATTAGTCGGCAAAATTAGGGTGTGTGCGGGCAAATTCAAGTGAGGCGGAAAAAATTTATTTCCGCCGTTTTTTATAGTGGACTAACAAAAACCAGTACAGCGTTGCCTCGCCTTAGCTCAAAGAGAACGATTCTCTAAGGTGCTGAAGCACCAAGTGAATCGGTTCCGTACTGTTTGTACTGTCTGCGGCTTCGTCGCCTTGTCCTGATTTCCGTTCGTTTTCGGTTATTCCCGATAAATTACCGCCGTTTCTCGTCATTTCTTTAACCCTTCGTCATTCCCGCACAGGCGGGAATCTAGGTTCGTTCAGTTTCAGTCATTTCCGATAGATTCCTGCCACGTTAGGGGTTCTAGATTCCCACTTTTGCGGGAATGACGCGAAAAGGTTACTTTTCGTCATTCCCGCATTTGTTAATCCACTATATTCCCGCCGTTTTTTACATTTCCGACAAAACCTGTCAACAAAAAACAACACTTCGCAAACAAAAACGATAATCAGCTTTGCAAAAATCCCCCCCCCTGTTAATATAAATAAAAATAATTATTAATTATTTTTCTTATCCTGCCAAATCTTAACGGTTTGGATTTACTTCCCTTCATACTCAAAAGGACGACTGAATGAACGCCCCGTTTTTCCGCCTCAGCCTGCTCTCGCTCACACTTGCAGCCGGCTTTGCCCACGCGGCAGAAAATAATGCCAAGGTCGCATTGGATACCGTTACCGTAAAAGGCGACCGCCAAGGCAGCAAAATCCGTACCAACATCGTTACGCTTCAACAAAAAGACGAAAGCACCGCAACCGATATGCGCGAACTCTTAAAAGAAGAGCCGTCCATCGATTTCGGCGGCGGTAACGGCACGTCCCAACATATGACCTTGCGCGGTATGGGTCAGAACTCTGTCGACATCAAGGTGGACAACGCCTATTCCGACAGCCAAATCCTTTACCACCAAGGCAGATTTATTGTCGATCCCGCTTTGGTTAAAGTCGTTTCCGTACAAAAAGGCGCGGGTTCCGCCTCTGCCGGTATCGGCGCAACCAACGGCGCGATCATCGCCAAAACCGTCGATGCCCAAGACCTGCTCAAAGGCTTGGATAAAAACTGGGGCGTGCGCCTCAACAGCGGCTTTGCCAGCAACGAAGGCGTAAGCTACGGCGCAAGCGTATTCGGAAAAGAGGGCAACTTCGACGGCTTGTTCTCTTACAGCCGCAACGATGAAAAAGATTACGAAGCCGGCAAAGGCTACAAAAGTCCCAACGGCGGCAAAACCGTACCGTACAGCGCGCTGGACAAACGCAGCTACCTTGCCAAAATCGGAACAACCTTCGGCGACGGCGACCACCGCATCGTGTTGAGCCATATGAAAGACCAGCACCGGGGCATCCGCACTGTGCGTGAAGAATTTACAATCTTCGATTCCGACCCTACAAAAGACAGGCAGAAACCCTCATACCGTGAAACTACCCAATCCAACACCAACTTGGAGTACACGGGTAAAAACCTGGGCTTTGTCGAAAAACTGAACGCCAACGCCTATGTGTTGGAAAACGAACGCTATTCCGCCGATGACAGCGGCAGCGGTTACGCAGGCAATGTGGTCGGCCCTAACCATACCCGAATCGCCACTCGTGGTGCGAACTTCAACTTCGACAGCCGCCTTGCCGAACAAACCCTGTTGAAATACGGTATCAACTACCGCCATCAGGAAATCAAACCGCAAGCGTTTTTGAACGGCGAATTTGCAATAAAAGATAAAGATAATGCAACCCAGCCAGAAAAGGACAAAAACCGTGAAGATGAAAAAATTGTCAAAGCCCACAAACTGTCCAACCCAGCCAAAACCGATACCGGCGCATATATCGAAGCCATTCACGACATCGGCGATTTCACGCTGACCGGCGGTTTACGTTACGACCGCTTCAAGGTGAAAACCCACGACGGCAAAACCGTTTCAAGCAGCAGCCTTAACCCGAGTTTCGGCGTGATTTGGCAGCCGCACGAACACTGGAGCTTCAGCGCGAGCCACAACTATGCCAGCCGCAGCCCTCGCCTGTATGACGCGCTGCAAACCCACGGCAAGCGCGGCATCATCTCGATTGCCGACGGCACGAAAGCCGAACGCGCGCGCAATACCGAAATCGGCTTCAACTACAACGACGGCACGTTTGCCGCCAACGGCAGCTACTTCTGGCAGACCATCAAAGACGCGCTTGCCAATCCGCAAAACCGCCACGACTCTGTTGCCGTCCGTGAAGCCGTCAATGCCGGTTACATCAAAAACCACGGTTACGAATTGGGCGCGTCCTACCGCACCGGCGGCTTGACTGCCAAAGTCGGCGTAAGCCACAGCAAACCGCGCTTTTACGATACGCATCCTAAAAAACTGTTGAGCGCGAACCCCGAGTTTGGCGCACAAACCGGCCGCACTTGGACGGCTTCCCTTGCCTACCGCTTCCAAAATCCGAATCTGGAAATCGGCTGGCGCGGACGCTATGTTCAAAAAGCCGTGGGTTCGATATTGGTGTCAGGTCAAAAAGACCGCCAAGGCAAACTGGAAAACGTTGTACGCCAAGGTTTCGGTGTGAACGATGTCTTCGCCAACTGGAAACCATTGGGCAAAGACACACTCAATGTCAATCTTTCGGTTAACAACGTGTTCAACAAGTTCTACTATCCGCACAGCCAACGCTGGACCAATACCCTGCCGGGCGTGGGCCGTGATGTACGCTTGGGCGTGAATTACAAGTTCTAAAACGCGCATCCCGAAAAAATGCCGTCTGAAAGCCTTTCAGACGGCATCTGTTCTGATAATTTGATATAGGTTATCATTTATCCTTTCTAAAGCCGTTCCGGTTTGTCCGGTCGGCGGCTTTGCCCCAATATCCCCATTTTGGAGACACCTATGTTGCGTTTGACCGCATTGACCCTCTGCACCGCCCTCGCCTTGGGCGCGTGTTCGCCGCAAAATTCCGACCCTGCCCCACAAGCCAAAGAACAGGCGGTTTCCGCCGCACAATCCGAAAGCGCGTCCGTTACCGTCAAAACCGCGCGCGGCGACGTTCAAATACCGAAAAACCCCGAACGTATCGCCGTTTACGATTTGGGTATGCTCGATACCTTGAGCAAACTGGGCGTGAAAACCGGTTTGTCCGTCGATACAAACCGCCTGCCGTATTTAGAGGAATATTTCAAAACGACAAAACCTGCCGGCACTTTGTTCGAGCCGGATTACGAAACGCTCAATGCCTACAAGCCGCAGCTCATCATCATCGGCAGCCGCGCCGCCAAGGCGTTTGACAAATTGAACGAAATCGCGCCGACCATCGAAATGACCGCCGATACCGCCAATCTGAAAGAAAGTGCCAAAGAGCGCATCGACGCGCTGGCGCAAATCTTCGGCAAACAGGCGGAAGCCGACAAGCTGAAAGCGGAAATCGACGCGTCTTTTGAAGCGGCGAAAACTGCCGCACAAGGCAAAGGCAAAGGTTTGGTGATTTTGGTCAACGGCGGTAAGATGTCGGCTTTCGGCCCTTCCTCACGTTTGGGCGGTTGGCTGCACAAAGACATCGGCGTTCCCGCTGTCGATGAATCGATTAAAGAAGGCAGCCACGGCCAGCCTATCAGCTTTGAATACCTGAAAGAGAAAAATCCCGACTGGCTGTTTGTCCTTGACCGCAGCGCGGCCATCGGCGAAGAGGGTCAGGCGGCGAAAGACGTGTTGAATAATCCGCTGGTTGCCGAAACAACCGCTTGGAAAAAAGGACAAGTCGTTTACCTCGTTCCCGAAACTTATTTGGCAGCCGGCGGCGCGCAAGAGCTGCTGAATGCGAGCAAACAGGTTGCGGATGCTTTTAACGCCGCGAAATAATAAAACGGCGGCATTCGATGCCGTCTGAAACACGGATGCAAACCGTTTCCTGTGTTTCAGACGGCATTGCCCGATACGGGCGTTATCGCGGAAATGGCGGCAAGCGTTTTGATTGGAACTTGCCCCATCCTCTGCCCATACGGAGGCTTCAAACAAGGCTTTCCGCTCCGACGGTTCGGACTGCCTTGTTTGAATCTTCTACGCCGTAACACTTTTCCCTTCTGTTTATGACTGCCAAACCTTTTTCCCTCAACCTGACCAACCTCCTGCTGCTGGCGGTATTGTTTGCCGTCAGCCTGTCGGTCGGTGTTGCCGATTTCCGCTGGTCTGATGTGTTTTCGCTGTCGGACAGCACCGAACTGATGCTGGTCAGCCGCCTGCCGCGCACATTCGCCATCGTGCTGACGGGTGCATCGATGGCGGTGGCGGGGATGATTATGCAGATTCTGATGCGCAACCGTTTTGTCGAACCGTCGATGGCGGGCGCGGGTCAAAGCGCGGCTTTGGGCTTGCTGTTGATGACCTTGCTGCTGCCTGCCGCGCCGCTGCTGGCAAAAATGTCGGTTGCCGCCGTTGCCGCGCTGATCGGGATGTTGGTCTTTATGCTGCTGATCCGCCGCCTGCCGCCGACCGCGCAACTGATGGTGCCTTTGGTCGGGATTATTTTCGGCGGTGTGATTGAGGCGGTGGCCACCTTTATCGCGTATGAAAACGAAATGCTGCAAATGCTCGGCGTGTGGCAACAGGGCGATTTCTCCGGCGTGTTGCTCGGGCGGTATGAGCTGTTGTGGGCAACGGGGATTTTGGCTTTGTTTGCCTATTTGATTGCCGACCGGCTGACGATTTTGGGTTTGGGCGAAACGGTGAGCGTGAACTTGGGGCTGAACCGGACGGCGGTGTTGTGGTCGGGGCTGATTATTGTGGCTTTGATTACGTCGCTGGTCATTGTAACGGTCGGCAATATTCCGTTTGTCGGGCTGGTCGTGCCGAACATCATCAGCCGCCTGATAGGCGACAAACTGCGCCAAAGCCTGCCTGCGGTAGCCTTGCTAGGCGCGTCTTTGGTGTTGCTGTGCGACATTGTCGGACGCGTGATTGTGTTTCCGTTTGAAATCCCTGTATCGACTGTTTTCGGAGTCATGGGTACGGTGTTATTTTTGTGGCTTTTATTAAGGAAACCTGCTCATGCCGTCTGAAAAAAATATCGATTTTATGGCAGGAAGCAGCCGTCCGTTGTGGGTGGCTTTTGCGCTGTTGCTGGTTTCCTGCGCCCTGTTTATGACGCTCAATGTCAAAGGCGATTGGGACTTTGTTTTAAACCTGCGCCTGACCAAACTTGCCGCGCTGCTGATGGTCGCCTATGCGGTCGGCGTGTCCACGCAACTCTTCCAAACGCTGACCAACAACCCGATTCTCACGCCTTCGATTTTGGGTTTCGATTCGCTATATGTGTTTTTGCAGACGCTTTTGGTTTTCGCGCTGGGCGGCACAGGCTATGCTTCCCTGCCGTTGACGGGCAAATTCGGCTTTGAACTGGTCGTTATGATGGGCGGCTCGCTGCTGCTGTTCTACACACTCATCAAACAGGGCGGACGCGATTTGTCGCGCATGATTTTAATCGGCGTGATTTTCGGGATTTTGTTCCGCAGCCTGTCGTCGCTGCTTTCGCGCATGATTGATCCCGAAGAATTTACCGCGGCGCAGGCGAATATGTTTGCCACCTTCAATACCGTCCACTCGGAATTGTTGGGCATCGGCGCAGTCGTGTTGCTCATCAGTGCCGCCGTGATCTGGCGCGAACGCCACCGCCTCGACGTTTACTTGCTCGGCCGCAATCAGGCCATCAATTTGGGCATCAACTACACGCGCAATACCTTATGGCTGCTGTTGTGGATCGCCGCGCTGGTTGCGACCGCGACCGCCGTTGTCGGCCCGGTAAGCTTTTTCGGCCTGCTGGTTGCCGCGCTGGCCAACCATTTTTCCCCGTCGGTCAAACATTCCGTCCGCCTGCCCATGACTTTTTGTGTCGGCGGCATCCTGTTGGTCGGTGGGCAAACCGTGTTCGAACACTTCCTCGGCATGCAGGCCGTATTGAGCGTGGTCGTTGAATTTGCAGGCGGATTGGTATTTTTATATTTGGTGTTGAAAAAGAAATAAATTAAACGTGTCCAAACACTCGCAAAAATTAAATTCAGGCCGTCTGAAACCTTCAGACGGCCTAAGCAAACCCATAAAGGACAACCCTCATGACACAAGAACGCCTCCCTTCATTCTTCGATGACGCCCCGACCATTACCGTCCAAGACGCATTGGCCGACTTCCTCGGCGCGGCCGAAAACGGCATCCTCACTTACCGCTACGCCGATGCCGTGCGCCTGTGCGGCCACTCCTGTCCGACCGTCGCCGGAGCCTACCTGATGGTGGTCAAAGGCCTGAAAGCCCTTTACGGCGCAGAGCTGCCGCAACGTGGCGACATCGAAGCCTTTATGCAGGGCGAGCGTGATGAAGGCACGACCGGCGTTACCGCTTCCGTCGTCCAACTCCTTACCGGCGCGGCACCCGAAACCGGCTTTGGCGGCGTAGGCCCGGCCGGACGCTTTGCCCGCCGCAACCTCTTGTCCTTTGGTGCGGGCGAAATCAACGGCACACTCGCGCTCCGCCGCCGCGATACCGGCAAAACCGTTGCCGTCAGCCTCAACGCCGCGCTCCAACCCTTTGCGCCGCAAATGCGCGACATCATGCCCAAAGCCGTCAGCGGCAGCGCAAGTGCCGACGAACTCAAACAATTCGGCGAACTTTGGCAAGAACGCGTCCGCGCCTTCCTGATTGACCAAGCCGACAATCCCGAATTTGTCACCGTCAAAGAAATCTAAAACGTCATAATCAATAAGTTTCAGACGGCCTTAAAACTCAAGGCCGTCTGAAACCCCAATTTCCTATTTTCGGACCCGCCTATGATTACCATCCGCAACGTCAGCCACACCATCGGCAGCAACCCCATCCTCAACGACGTCAGCCTCGACATTCCCGAAGGCGGCATTACCGCGCTGATCGGTCCGAACGGCGCAGGCAAGTCCACCCTCCTCTCCTTTATGGCGCGGCTTCAGCCTCTGGTACACGGCGACATCAGCTACGCAGGCAAAGACATCAAAACCACCCCTACCGCCGAACTTGCTCGCACGCTCTCCATCCTCACCCAAGAAAACAGCATCATGAGCCGCATTACCGTGCGCGACCTGCTCATGTTCGGCCGCTATCCCTACCACCAAGGCAGGCCGTCTGAAACGGATAAAACCATCGTCGAAGAAGCACTCGCCGAGTTCCACCTGCAAGACTTCGCCGACCGCTACCTGACCGAGCTTTCCGGCGGCCAACGCCAACGCGCCATGATTGCCATGGTATTCTGTCAGCGCACCGACTACGTTTTGCTGGACGAACCGCTGAACAACCTCGACATGTATCATGCCCGCTCCCTCATGCAAATCCTGCGCCGGCTGACCGACGAACACAAACGCACCACCGTCGTCGTCCTGCACGACATCAACCAGGCCGCCGCCTACGCCGACCACGTCGTCGCCATGAAAAACGGCAAAGTCGCCCTGACCGGCACGCCCGAAGAAGTGTTCACCGTACACAACATCAAAGAACTGTTCGACATGGATGTGGACGTACTCGACTACGAAGGCAAAAAACTCATCGTCCACCACATCTGAAGCTCAAAAAGAAAATGCCGTCTGAAAAGGGGCTAACTTTCCCAGTCGATGCCGCATATGCCGCCGTCGGCGAACAGTTTGACGGCCAGTATTTCGTCGCTTTTTTCTCGGTCTATCATGTAGTCCATCACAATCGAGTCGCAGTCTGGCAGTTCCTCCGTCCATAAAGAGATGCTCTCCAAACGCATGGCGCGGGCAAATTCTTCGGGGTTGTCGGGGTAGTCCGCATCTTCTATTTCAGTGATGTGGAAATTCAAATATTCGCCGTCTTCGGTTAAATATTCGGCAATGGCGGCGCGGGCCATTTTGTCCGCTTCTTCCAAACGCGCTAAAAACGCGGCGAATGCGTCTAATTTTTCGGCAGTCAGTTCATCGTCGCCGCCAGTCCATAAACAGACTTCGACGGTATCGCCGTTGACAGGCAGCTCGCGTTCCCAGCAAACGTCCGGTCCGTTTTCCGGGCTTCCTGCCGATAAGGTTTCAAAATAAGGATGTGAAACAGGCATAATTGGTTTTCCTTGAATTATTGGCAGGGTGGTGTTTTCCTGCCGTCTGAAAAGGGGTATTCCGCGTTTCAGACGGCATTTCCATTCCAAACGCTCAAACCGCCGCGTCCGAACGTTCGCCCGTACGGATACGGATTGCCTCCTCAACCGGCAGCACAAAAATCTTGCCGTCGCCGATTTTGCCCGAACGCGCCACCTCGACAATCACGTCAATCGCGCGTTCCACGGCGTCATCCGCCAACACCAGCTCGATTTTGACTTTTGGCAGGAAATCGACGGCGTATTCCGCGCCCCGGTAAATCTCCGTATGCCCCTTCTGCCTGCCGAACCCTTTGACCTCGCTGACGGTCATGCCCGTGATGCCGATTTCCGTCAACGCCTCGCGCACGTCGTCCAGCTTGAACGGTTTGACAATCGCCTCGATTTTTTTCATGATTGTTCCTTTAGGATTCCATATTTGCATCTACGGAAATTCTTGAGTCGACATCCTGCGGGGATTACTGTCCGATAAAACAATGTGTTTGACATGCAAAACATACATATCAATGCTTCGTTGCTAAAATTGTTCGATTATGAACATTACAAAAGAAACAGCAGCCAAAAAGACGAAAATCCATGTCCAATACCGGTTGCGCAGAAAAAACAGGCTTGAGTTGTCTCTCACGCCGATTATTTCTCCTGTTTCATTGTCAGTATAGGTTTTTACTTTATCGGAAATAAACCACTTACTAAAGAAGTAGTTGCAAAGTGCAGCAATACAAAGGCTTAACATAAAAACGAAATTTGAGGAAATTGCATCTTTCAACCAATCTCCCAAGGCAAAACCACAGATAACTCCGATAATCAGAGACAAAACAACCAAAAGCCCCTTCCCACTCCAAACAATAAACATTGCATAACTCCTTCTTAGCTCGTCCAAACAATTTCAAAAGCGGACGTGATTTTACTATATTTCAGAATATAAATCACATTTCTCAGAACGCGACTGACATGACAAAGGTTTTTACATTGATTGTATTTGTAAAATTGTAAACATTTTTTCGCTTACACGCGCTAACGAAACCGTCCTTTTCGCGTATAATGACATTTTCCCAACCGCATTTGAGAGCCGAATTATGTCTGTTGTGTTGCCCTTGCGCGGCGTTACCGCCCTTTCCGATTTCCGTGTTGAAAAACTCTTGCAAAAAGCCACCGCACTCGGTCTGCCCGAAGTCAAATTAAGCAGCGAATTTTGGTATTTCGTCGGCAGCGAGAAAGCATTGGATGCCGCGACTGTCGAAAAACTGCAAGCCTTGTTGGCGGCGCAAAGCGTTGAACAAACGCCCGAAGCGCGCGAGGGCTTGCATTTATTTTTGGTAACGCCCCGTTTGGGTACGATTTCGCCTTGGGCTTCCAAGGCGACCAATATCGCGGAAAACTGCGGTTTGGCAGGCATCGAACGCATCGAGCGCGGCATGGCGGTGTGGCTGGAAGGTCGTCTGAACGACGATGAGAAACAGCAATGGGCGGCTTTGCTGCACGACCGCATGACCGAATCCGTATTGCCCGATTTTCAGACGGCATCCAAATTATTCCACCATCTCGAATCCGAAACCTTCTCTACCGTCGATGTTTTGGGCGGCGGTAAAGAGGCTTTGGTCAAAGCCAATACCGAAATGGGTTTGGCACTCTCCGCCGACGAAATCGATTATCTGCTTGAAAACTATCAGGCTTTGCAGCGCAATCCGTCCGATGTTGAATTGATGATGTTCGCGCAGGCAAACAGCGAACACTGCCGCCACAAAATCTTCAACGCCGATTTCATCCTCAACGGCGAAAAACAGCCGAAATCGCTCTTCGGCATGATACGCGACACGCACAACGCGCATCCCGAAGGTACGGTCGTTGCTTATAAAGACAACTCGTCCGTGATCGAAGGCGCGAAAATTGAGCGTTTTTATCCGAATGCGGCGGAAAACCAAGGCTACCGTTTCCACGAAGAGGACACGCATATCATCATGAAAGTGGAAACGCACAACCACCCGACCGCCATCGCGCCGTTTGCGGGTGCGGCAACGGGTGCGGGCGGCGAAATCCGCGATGAAGGTGCAACAGGCAGAGGTTCGCGTCCGAAAGCGGGCCTGACCGGCTTTACCGTGTCCAACCTCAACATCCCCGACTTCAAACAGCCGTGGGAACAAGACTACGGCAAGCCGGAACACATTTCCTCGCCGCTGGACATCATGATTGAAGGTCCCATCGGCGGCGCGGCGTTCAACAACGAATTCGGCCGCCCCAACCTCTTGGGCTACTTCCGTACCTTTGAAGAAAAATTTGACGGCCAAGTCCGCGGCTATCACAAACCGATTATGATTGCTGGTGGCTTGGGCAGCATTCAGGCGCAGCAGACGCATAAAGACGAAATCCCCGAAGGCGCGTTGCTGATTCAACTGGGCGGCCCGGGTATGCTTATCGGCTTGGGCGGCGGTGCAGCTTCTTCAATGAACACCGGCACGAACGACGCGTCTTTGGACTTCAATTCCGTACAACGCGGCAACCCCGAAATCGAACGCCGCGCGCAAGAAGTCATCGACCGCTGCTGGCAGCTCGGCGACAAAAACCCGATTATTTCGATCCACGACGTGGGCGCGGGCGGCTTGTCCAACGCCTTCCCCGAACTCGTCAACGATGCCGGACGCGGCGCGGTATTCAAGTTGCGCGAAGTGCCGTTGGAAGAACACGGTTTAACGCCTTTGCAAATCTGGTGCAACGAATCGCAAGAGCGTTATGTGTTGTCGATTTTGGAAAAAGATTTGGACACCTTCCGCGCCATCTGCGAACGCGAACGCTGCCCGTTTGCCGTGGTCGGCACAGCGACCGACGACGGCCATTTGAAAGTACGCGACGATTTGTTCGCCAACAACCCTGTCGATTTGCCGCTGAACGTTTTGCTCGGCAAACCGCCCAAAACCACGCGCAGCGACAAAACGGTTACGCCGTCCAAAAAACCGTTTCACGCGGGCAATATCGACATCACCGAAGCTGCCTACCGCGTTTTGCGCCTGCCTGCCGTAGCCGCCAAAAACTTCCTGATTACCATCGGCGATCGCAGCGTCGGCGGCATGACCCACCGCGACCAAATGGTCGGCAAATACCAAACCCCCGTAGCCGACTGCGCCGTGACCATGATGGGCTTCAACACCTATCGCGGCGAAGCAATGTCTATGGGCGAAAAACCGGCCGTCGCCCTGTTTGACGCGCCTGCTTCGGGCAGAATGTGCGTCGGCGAAGCCATCACCAACATCGCGGCGGTCAACATCGGCGACATCGGCAATATCAAACTCTCCGCCAACTGGATGGCGGCGTGCGGCAACGAGGGCGAAGACGAAAAACTCTACCGCACCGTCGAAGCGGTTTCCAAAGCCTGTCAGGCATTGGATTTGAGCATCCCCGTAGGCAAAGACAGCCTGTCGATGAAAACCGTTTGGCAGGACGGCGAAGAGAAAAAATCCGTGGTTTCGCCATTGAGCCTGATTATCTCTGCGTTCGCGCCTGTTAAAGACGTGCGAAAAACCGTTACGCCCGAATTGAAAAACGTCGAAGACAGCGTATTGCTGTTTGTCGATTTGGGCTTCGGCAAAGCGCGTATGGGCGGCTCTGCGTTCGGTCAGGTGTACAACAATATGAGCGGCGATGCGCCCGATTTGGACGACACAGGCCGTCTGAAAGCGTTTTACAACGTGATTCAACAGCTTGTCGCCGAAGACAAACTTTTGGCATACCACGACCGCAGCGACGGCGGTTTGTTTGCGACGCTGGTGGAAATGGCGTTTGCGGGGCGTTGCGGTATCAGTGCCGATATAGATTGCCTGATGGATAAATTCCTGCCGATTCATCACCCGGATTTCCAAGGTGATCCAGCCGAAGGCTTATCTGACGAACTTTATAATCATGCCGCCATTAAAATCTTATTCAATGAAGAATTAGGTGCGGTTATTCAAATCCGCCAACAAGATAGGGATTATGTTGATGCGGCATTTAAAGCAGCTAACTTAATCGATGCAGTAAGCTGGATTGGCTCTCCTGATTTTGACAATGAATTTATTTCTTTCTTTGGTTACGGCTATTTCTTGGAACAAAACCGCGCCGACCTGCAACGCGCATGGCAGGAAACTTCTCACGCCATCCAACGCCTGCGCGACAACCCCGCCTGCGCCGACAGCGAGTTTGCCCTGATTGGCGACAACGAACGCAGTGCATTATTTGCCGACGTGAAATTTGACGTGAGCGAAGACATCGCCGCGCCGTTTGTCAACAACGGCGCGAAACCCAAAATCGCCATACTGCGCGAACAGGGCGTGAACGGACAAATCGAAATGGCCGCCGCCTTTACCCGCGCCGGATTCGATGCCTACGATGTGCATATGTCCGACCTGATGGCAGGCCGCTTCCGCCTTGCCGACTTCAAAATGCTGGCGGCGTGCGGCGGCTTCAGCTACGGCGACGTACTCGGCGCGGGCGAAGGTTGGGCGAAATCCATCCTGTTCCACCCCGCCTTGCGCGACCAGTTCGCCGCCTTCTTCGCCGACCCAGACACGCTGACACTGGGCGTGTGCAACGGCTGTCAAATGGTCAGCAACCTTGCCGAGATTATCCCGGGTACAGAAGCATGGCCTAAATTCAAACGCAACTTGAGCGAACAGTTTGAAGCGCGCCTGAGCATGGTTCATGTTCCAAAATCCGCATCGCTGATTCTGAATGAAATGCAAGGCTCCAGCCTGCCTGTTGTGGTCAGCCACGGCGAAGGCCGCGCCGACTTCGCGCTTCACGGCGGCAATATTTCTGCCGATTTGGGCATTGCGCTGCAATATGTGGACGGTCAAAACCAAGTGACCCAAACTTATCCGCTCAACCCTAACGGCTCGCCGCAAGGCATCGCCGGCATTACCAACGCCGACGGCCACGTTACCATCATGATGCCCCACCCCGAACGCGTGTACCGCGCCGCGCAAATGAGCTGGAAACCGGAAGACTGGACGGAACTGTCCGGCTGGTACCGCCTCTTTGCCGGTGCAAGAAAGGCTTTGGGTTAACCGCCCCGCGAACCGATGCCGTCTGAAGGGCCTTTCAGACGGCATTCCGGCACACCGTCCTTAAAACGGCATCCCTCCACCGAGGAACACTCATGAAAATCACCCCCGTCAAAGCTCTGACCGACAACTACATCTGGATGATACAGCACGGCAACCACGCCGCCTGCGTCGATCCTTCCGACCCCTCGCCCGTATTGGAATTCCTCGTCCGCAACCG
This sequence comes from Neisseria uirgultaei, assembly GCF_962719845.1. GTDB lineage: Bacteria > Pseudomonadota > Gammaproteobacteria > Burkholderiales > Neisseriaceae > Neisseria > Neisseria bergeri. The sequence goes on from NZ_CAUIYF010000013.1 coordinate 26,973, forward strand.
ACTCATGCTCGCCCAAACCTGGGTAACGCACCCCCACCCCGACCACGAGGGCGGTGCTGCCGCACTATGGCGCGGCTACATGGAATCGCCCGTTTACGGTGAAACCGACATCGAAGCCGCCACCCACACCGTAACCGCAGGCACCCAATTTACCTTCGGCGAAGGGTTAATCACCGTTTGGGCAACCCCGGGTCATACCGACCGCCATATCAGCTACCTCATGGAAACTTCAGACGGCATACACGTCTTTTGCGGCGACACCCTGTTTTCCGCCGGCTGCGGACGCGTGTTCACCGGCACAATCGAACAGCTTTACGACAGCTTCCAACGGTTCAACCAATTACCCGAAGGCACCCTGTTCTACCCGGCACACGAATACACCGCCGCCAACCTGCGTTTCGCCGCCCATATCGAGCCGGACAACGCCGACATTCAGACGGCACTGAAAGCGGCGGAACACACGCCCACCCTGCCCGTTACCCTCGCGCACGAACGCCGCGTCAACCCGTTTTTACGGACAGAAATCCCCGCCGTCCGCCAACGCGCCGAAGCCCTGACGGGTCAAACCTTAAACAACGGTTTGGCGGTCTTCGCCGCCCTGCGCGAACTGAAAAACGCCTACCGCTGACCCCCTCTGAAAAATGCCATCTGAAACCCGCGTTTCAGACGGCATTTGCGTTAAAAATAGTAAACCGTTCCAAAAAGGAGTAGAATAGTGCCGTTTCTAACCCTGCGCCTGTACCGTCAGGCTTTTATTATGGACCTTCCCAGTTCGTTTTTACTGAACGCCCCTTCCGATTCCAAACGACAATAACCACCCCGCCGGAATGCCTCCCCGCACACGGCGGGCGGAGCATTTATGAGCATCGAACACACTCCTCCGACACACGATGGCGAAACCGGTCAAAACCATGCCGAACGCCCTTCCGCCGATTTCGACCGTGTCCACTCCCTCTGCGAAATCCTCGAACCTGCTTTTGAACAAATCGAAAACGGCACACCGCTCGAAGACGCGCCGCTGCGCGACAAGCTGACCGAGCTGACCGTCCTCTTGAGCGAGCTGCACCCTGCCGACGTGGCAGCAGTATTGGAATCGCTGCCGCCGCGCGAACGCAATATCGTCTGGATTTTGGTCAAACCGGAAGACGACGGCGAAGTGCTGCTGGAAGTGTCCGATGCAGTCCGCGAAACGCTGATCGAGTCGATGGACAAGGACGAATTGTTGGCGGCGGTCGATGATTTGGACGCGGACGAATTGGCGGAACTGGCAGACGATTTGCCGCACCAAGTGGTTTATGAAGCCTTACAGACGCGCGATGAGGAAGAGCGCGCCCAAGTCAAGGCGGCGATGTCCTATGAAGACAACCAAGTCGGTGCGATTATGGACTTCGAGTTGGTCAGCATCCGCGCCGATGTCGCCTGCGAAGTGGTGCTGCGCTATCTGCGCCGCTTCGACAGCCTGCCCGACCATACCGACAAGATTTTTGTGGTCGATGAAAACGATGTGCTGCAAGGCGTGCTGCCCATCCGCAAACTTTTGGTCGCCGATCCCGAAGACTTGGTGGAAAACGTGATGGCGAAAGATGTCGTGCGTTTCCGCGCCGAAGACGATGTGGAAGAAGCGGCGCAGGCGTTTGAACGCTACGACTTGGTTACCGCGCCCGTCGTCGATGAAAACAAAAAGCTCATCGGCAGGATTACCATCGACGAGATGGTGGACGTGATCCGCGAAGAATCGGAAGCGGATATGCTGAATATGGCAGGTTTGCAGGAAGAAGAAGACCTGTTCGCCCCCGTCTTGGATTCCGTCAAAAACCGCTGGATGTGGCTCGCCGTCAACCTCTGCACCGCCTTCCTTGCCAGCCGCGTCATCGGCGCGTTTGAAGGCAGTATCGAAAAAATCGTCGCTCTCGCCGCACTGATGCCCATCGTCGCCGGCATCGGCGGCAACTCGGGCAACCAGACGATTACCATGATTGTCCGCGCCATGGCGATGGGGCAACTGACAGGCATGCAGGCAGGCAGGCTGTTGAAAAAAGAAGTCGGCGTCGCCTTGGTCAACGGCATTATTTGGGGGACGGTGATGGGCGCAGTTTCGTGGCTGCTCTACGGCAGCCTCGGCATCGGGCTGGTTATGATTGCCGCGATGACGCTCAACCTGCTGCTGGCGGCAACCGTCGGCGTGCTGATTCCCGTGGTAATGGAAAAGTTCGGACGCGATCCCGCACTGGGCAGTTCGGTACTGATTACGGCGGTAACGGATTCCGGCGGCTTCCTGATTTTCTTGGGTCTCGCCACCCTGTTCCTGCTTTAAATGCCGTCTGAACGCACAATCGAAATGCCGTCTGAAACACCCTGTGGGGATTTTCAGACGGCATTTCACTATACTACCCGCTGATGTTCCGCCAAAGGCGGAGAAAAGAAAACAGAAACAACTCGCCTCGATTGGGGAGGATTATTAGTAAAACTCAATCTTACAATCTGATAGAGCATATATTCTACCATCCGAAAGTTCTATATTATTTTCAGAGATTTTACCTGTCAATAAACCTAACTGCTCTGCCCCTTGTTCTATTTGTTTCCGCCACCCCTCAATATCTCCTTTATAAGATAATCCATGAAATAATTCATTGGTCGGTAGCCTTAGTTTGCAATTTTCCGATATTACTCCTCCACTTTGAGCTATTTCAAACAAAGAAGTTACTTTATCAAATAATGATTGCTTCTCAACAGCTCGGCTACTTTTTGTGAAAAAATCCTCTCCGTCATCAGAAATATATAGGTGTTCTCTTCCCTCTACTTTTATTGTTCCTGGAATATGTCTATTAATTGTACTCATTATTATGGTGTTATATTAATCTCTACTTATCTTTGTTGTTACACAAAATTATTGGACGGTATGTCGGGACTGCTCTCGGGCAACGCCGACCACGTCCGCACCGAACAGCGCGTTGACATCGGTTTCGTCAAACACGTATTTACTGTGGCAGAAGTCGCAATCGACTTCGATGCTGCCTTGTTCCGCCACCACGCCGCCGACTTCTTCCCCACCCAGCATCAGCAGCATATCGCTGACCTTGCCCCGAGAACAGGTACATGAAAATTCAAACGTTTCCGGTTCGAATACGCGCGGCGGCGTTTCGTGGAACAGGCGGTATAAAACGTGTTGCGCGTCCAGTCCTGCCAGCTCCTCCGCCGTCAGCGTGCGCGCCAGCGTACTGACGTGTTCCCACGCTTCGTCCGCCTCCGCTTCGGGCAGACGCTGCACCAGCAGACCGCCCGCCGCTTCGCCGCTTGCAGATAGGACGATGTGCGTATCGATTTGTTCGGAACGCTTCATATAATTCGCCAACATTTGCGCGATGCTGCCGCCTTCCAAAGGCACTACGCCCTGCCAGGGTTCGCCGTCTTTGGGTTGCAGCGTCAGCACGAATACGCCGCCCTCGCCCAAAAGATCGCCGAGGCTTTCGTCATCGGCTATTTCTGCGGTTTCGTCCCACCGCGCGGTCGCACGGACGGTACGGTCGGAAGTCGCTTCCGCAACCAGCATTTTCAGCCGCCCCTGCCCCTGAATCTGCACAATCAGCGTGCCTTCGTTTTTGAGGTTGCCCGACAGCAACACACCCGCCGCCAACAACTCGCCCAAAGCACGACGGATGGCGGAAGGATAGTTTTTCTGCTTCACGATGTGCTGCCACACGTTTTCCAGACGGACGTGCAGCCCGCGCACGGGCATATCGTCGAAGATAAAGCGGGTACGCACATCGGCGCGGTTGATGGAGGTTTGATTCATGATTTTCTCTGATTGATTGTTCGGATGGCGGATATATGGTTGCGGTCGGCGCGAAAACAAGGCGGACGGCGGGTGCGTTTCCCAAGTTCTCAATAAATTATATAAAAATCAAAATATTAACTCAATCTAACAAGCCGTTTTTTGCCAAACAGCCGTTTTTTTATATACAATCAACAAGATATTTTCGACTGATACAGCATAACATCGCACGGCGGCACGATGCCTCCTGCGCGGAAACACCGATATGGATTCTTTTTTCAAACCGGCAGTTTGGGCGGTTTTGTGGCTGATGTTTGCCGTCCGCCCCGCCCTTGCCGACGAGTTGATCAACCTGCTCAGCAGCCGCGAGCAGATTCTCAGACAGTTTGCCGAAAACGGGCAATACGCCCAAACCGCCCGCACTAATAATGACCGTACTTCAGGTTCCGCCGACGAACTTATCGGCAATGCGATGGGGCTTTTGGGTGTTGCCTACCGCTACGGCGGCACATCGGTTTCTACCGGTTTTGATTGCAGCGGCTTCATGCAGCACATCTTCAAACGCGCCATGGGCATCAACCTGCCGCGCACGTCGGCGGAACAGGCTCAGATGGGTACGCCGGTTGCCCGAAGCGAATTGCAGCCCGGGGATATGGTGTTTTTCCGCACGCTCGGCGGCAGCCGCATTTCCCATGTCGGGCTTTATATCGGCAACGACCGCTTTATCCACGCGCCGCGCACGGGGAAAAATATCGAAATCACCAGCCTGAGCCACAAATATTGGAGCGGCAAATACGCGTTCGCCCGCCGCGTCAAGAAAAACGACCCGTCCCGCTTTCTGAACTGATTTCCCAAGGAATACGCAATGAGTATGCCCGAAATGCCCAAATGGTACGGCGATGACGGACAGATCGTGTCCTGTACCGAAAAGGTCAAAGTAATGACTGAAAACATGACCGAACTGTACCAGACGGCGCAAGACGCTTTTGAAGACGCGCTGCTGATGGGTTGCGGCGAACGTCAGTTGCGCGATTACCTGCTCGCGCTGATTGAAAGTTTGGAAAATCCCTACCGCAAAGTCTGAACACGCCCCGGTTGCTGCGGCACGGTTTGTCCGTGCCGCTTTTGCGTTTGTACGCGGCTTCGGCTTTTCAGACGGCATATTTGACGTTATGATTAAACAGTTAACAAAATTTATCACAACGCCGCCAAAAGACAGACACACAACATGAACATCATCCGCGCGCTCCTCATCATCCTCGGCTGCCTCGCCGTCGGCGAAACCGCCGTCTATCTGACCGGCATCAAACTGCCCGGCAGCATCGTCGGCATGGGCGTGCTGTTTGCGCTTTTGCAGGCGGGTTGGGTCAAAACGTCTTGGCTGCAACAGCTTACCGACGCGCTGATGTCAAACCTGACGCTGTTCCTCGTGCCGCCCTGCGTGGCGGTCATCAGCTATTTGGATTTGATTGCCGACGATTGGTTTTCGATACTGGTTTCCGCCTCCGCCAGCACTTTGTGCGTACTGCTGGTTACGGGCAAGGTTCACCGCTGGATACGGAGCATTATCTGATGAACGAAATCCTCAGGCAGCCCAGCATCCTGCTTTTCCTCACGCTTGCCGTGTACGCGCTTGCGATTATCGTGCGCACGCGCACGGGCAATATCTTCTGCAACCCCGTACTCGTCAGCACCGTGGTGCTGATTGCCTACCTGAAAATCCTCGGTATCAATTATGCGGTGTACCACAACGCCGCACAATTCATTGATTTCTGGCTTAAACCTGCCGTTGTCGTACTTGCCGTGCCGCTCTACCAAAACTGCCGTAAAATCTTCAACCAGTGGCTGCCCGTCATCGTTTCGCAGCTTGCGGGCAGCGTTACGGGCATTGTTACGGGGATGTATTTTGCCAAGTGGCTGGGCGCGGAACGCGAAGTCGTCCTCTCGCTCGCGTCCAAATCTGTTACCAATCCCATCGCCATCGAAATCACCCGCTCCATCGGCGGCATTCCCGCCATTACCGCCGCCACCGTCATCATTGCCGGTCTGGTCGGACAGATTGCAGGTTACAAAATGTTGAAGAACACGGTCGTCATGCCCTCATCTGTCGGAATGTCGCTCGGCACGGCTTCGCACGCGATGGGCATTGCCGCCTCGCTCGAACGCAGCCGGCGCATGGCGGCATACGCGGGGCTGGGGCTGACGCTCAACGGCGTGCTGACCGCGCTGATTGCGCCGCTGATTATCCCCGTTTTGGGGTTCTGAACCCGTTTCAGACGGCATTTCAGCCCATGCCGTCTGAACGCCGACACACTCACAAGGAGAACCGTTATGGCTGTCAACCTGACCGAAAAAACCGCCGAACAACTGCCCGACATCGACGGCATTGCCCTCTACACCGCCCAAGCAGGCGTGAAGAAGCCCGGGCATACCGACCTGACACTGATTGCCGTAGCCGCCGGCAGCACCGTCGGTGCAGTCTTCACGACCAACCGTTTCTGTGCCGCGCCCGTCCACATCGCCAAATCGCACCTTTTCGACGAAGACGGCGTGCGCGCCCTCGTCATCAACACGGGCAACGCCAACGCGGGTACGGGCGCACAGGGCAGAATCGATGCTTTGGCAGTGTGTGCCGCCGCCGCCCGGCAAATCGGCTGCAAACCGAACCAGGTGCTGCCCTTCTCCACCGGCGTGATTCTCGAACCGCTGCCCGCAGACAAAATCATCGCCGCCCTGCCCAAAATGCAGCCTGCCTTCTGGAACGAAGCGGCACGCGCCATCATGACCACCGACACCGTGCCCAAAGCCGCCTCGCGCGAAGGCAAGGTCGGCGACAAACACACCGTCCGCGCCACCGGCATCGCCAAAGGCTCGGGCATGATTCATCCCAATATGGCGACCATGCTCGGTTTCATCGCCACCGATGCCAAAGTTTCCCAACCCGTCCTCCAACTGATGACGCAGGAAATCGCCGACGAAACCTTCAACACCATCACCGTTGACGGCGACACCAGCACCAACGACAGCTTCGTCATCATCGCCACCGGCAAAAACAGCCAAAGCGAAATCGACAACATCGCCGACCCGCGTTACGCCCAACTCAAAGGATTGTTGTGCAGCCTCGCGCTCGAACTCGCCCAAGCCATCGTCCGCGACGGCGAAGGTGCGACCAAGTTCATCACCGTCCGCGTCGAAAACGCCAAAACCCGCGACGAAGCCCGCCAAGTTGCCTACGCCGTGGCACGTTCGCCGCTGGTCAAAACCGCCTTTTTCGCGTCCGACCCCAACCTCGGCAGGCTGCTCGCCGCCATCGGTTATGCAGGCGTTGCCGACCTAGACACCGACCTTGTGGAAATATATCTCGACGATATTTTGGTTGCCGAACACGGCGGACGCGCCGCAAGCTACACCGAAGCACAAGGGCAGGCGGTGATGTCGAAGGACGAAATCACCGTCCGCATCAAGCTGCATCGCGGACAAAGTGCCGCCACCGTCTATACCTGCGACCTTTCGCACGGATACGTCTCCATCAACGCCGACTACCGTTCCTGACCCGACACGGCTTCAGACGGCATACATAAAATGCCGTCTGAACTGCCGGACAACATACCATGACCTCCACACTCCCCCGCCGCCTCGCCCACAAAATCCGCCAAACCCGCCGCCTGTCGCGCAAAAGCATCGCCTTTGTGTTCCTTCTGGCAGGTTCGGCACTCGTCGCCCTGACCGCGCTGTTTTTTGCCCATCTTGCCGACTACGCCCTCGAACTGAACGCCAAACTGGTTCAACAATACCCGTGGTTCGCGTGGATTGCCCTGCCGCTGGGATTACCCGCCATCACCTGGTTTACACGCAAATATGCGCCATACACATCGGGCAGCGGCATCCCCCAAGTCATCGCCTCGCTGTCGCTGCCCTACGGCGCGCAAAAAACACGGCTGATCCGCCTCAAACCGACACTGCTGAAAATCCCGCTCACCTTTTTGGGTATGCTGTTCGGCGCGTCCATAGGACGCGAAGGCCCGTCCGTTCAGGTCGGCTCGGCAGTGATGGGGGCGTGGGGCGCGTGGTGCAAAAAACACGGTTTGGCATTCAAAGGGATGCAGGAAAACGATTTGATGGCGGCGGGCGCGGCAGGCGGTTTGGCAGCCGCGTTCAACGCGCCGCTGGCGGGCGTGATTTTCGCCATTGAGGAACTCGGGCGCGGCATTATGCTGCGCTGGGAGCGGCAGATTCTTTTGGGCGTGCTCGCCTCCGGTTTCATACAGGTTGCCATTCAGGGCAACAACCCGTATTTTTCGGGTTTCAACGGCGGCGTGTTGGAAAATATTTTGATGTGGGTCGTGGCGGCGGGGCTGGTTTGCGGCGCGGCGGGCGGCCTGTTCGGACGGCTGCTCTATCAGGGTGCGGCGGCATTTGCACCACGCAAGATACGCGGCTTCATCCGCAACCATCCGCTGCTGCTGGCGGCACTGATGGGGCTGCTGCTCGCCCTGCTCGGCACGTTCTACCAAGGCAAAACCTACGGCACCGGCTACCACGAAGCCGCCCAAGCCCTGCACGGCATCTACGAAGCCCCCTTCGGACTCGCCGCCGCCAAATGGCTCGCCACCGTATTCAGCTATTGGGCAGGCATTCCGGGCGGCATTTTCACTCCCTCGCTGACCATAGGCGCGGTTTTGGGCGAGCATATCGCCGCCATCGCCGACATATCGCAGGGTGCAAACATCATCGTCCTCATCTGCATGGCGGCATTTTTAGCGGGCGCGACACAATCGCCGATTACTTCCGCCGTCGTCGTCATGGAAATGACGGGCGGACAAAGCCTGCTGTTTTGGATGCTGATTGCCTGCATTTTCGCCTCGCAGGTTTCGCGCCAGTTTTCGCCGCGTCCGTTCTACCACGCATCGGGAATGCGCTTCCGCCAGCGCGTGCTTCAGGAAACCGCCGTCCAAACCGGCAATGCGTCCGCAAAGCCGCAAGCCGCAAACAGCAAAACAGGAATGCCGTCTGAAAATTAAAACGCCCCCAATCAAACGCCGGCAGCCGCCCCTTCACACAGCCGGGACGGGACGCAGGGCAAACCGCCTTGATTCGGATACCGTTCCGCCGCCGCTTGAAACTTCAGCAACAATGCCGTCTGAACGACAGAATGCGGTTTTCAGACGGCATTTCCCCATCCCGATATTGCCCGAACCCAACCAAAGCGTTTGCTATAATTTCATTTTTACCCTAACCGCACACAAATATGTCCCCCGACTTCGCCCAAACCCTCTCCAAAGACCGCCACTTCCTGCAATCCGCCTTCAAAAATCCCAACAAATATGGCGGCTTGTCCAAAGTCGAAGAAAAATACCGAAAATCGCATGAAATCTTTTTGAAGCGTTTGGCCGCATTGCCCAAACCCGAGTTCGACAATACCCTGCCCGTTCACGAGAAGCTCGAAGAAATCAAAAAAGCCATTGCCGAGAATCAGGTAACGATTATTTGCGGCGAAACCGGTTCGGGCAAAACCACGCAGTTGCCCAAGATTTGTTTGGAACTCGGGCGCGGGGCGGCAGGCTTGATCGGGCATACCCAGCCGCGCCGTTTGGCCGCGCGCTCAGTGGCGGAGCGGATTGCCGAAGAATTGAAATCGGAAATCGGCAGCGCGGTCGGCTATAAAGTGCGTTTTACCGACCACACCTCGCGCGATGCCTGCGTCAAGCTGATGACCGACGGCATCTTGTTGGCGGAAACCCAGACCGACCGTTATCTCGCCGCCTACGACACGATTATCATTGACGAAGCGCACGAACGCAGTCTGAACATCGACTTCTTGCTGGGCTACCTGAAACAGCTTCTGCCGCGCCGCCCCGATTTGAAAGTTATCATCACCTCGGCAACCATAGACGCAGAACGCTTCTCCCAACACTTCAACGGCGCGCCTGTACTGGAAGTGAGCGGGCGTACCTATCCTGTTGAAATCCTCTACCGACCGCTGACCGGCAAAGGCGAAGACGACGCGGAAGTCGAGCTGACCGACGCGATTGTCGATGCGGCCGACGAATTGGCGCGCTACGGCGAAGGCGATATTTTGGTGTTCCTGCCGGGCGAACGCGAAATCCGCGAAGCCGCCGAAGCCCTGCGCAAATCCACGCTGCGCCGCAACGACGAAATCCTGCCCCTGTTCGCACGCCTGTCGCACGCCGAACAGCACAAAATCTTCCACCCCTCAGGCGCAAAACGCCGCATCGTGCTGGCAACCAACGTCGCCGAAACCTCGCTTACAGTGCCGGGCATCAAATACGTCATCGATACCGGCCTCGCGCGTGTCAAACGCTATTCCGCACGGGCGAAAGTGGAGCAGCTTCATGTCGAAAAAATCTCCCAAGCCGCCGCCCGCCAACGCTCCGGCCGCTGCGGCCGCGTCTCCGCAGGCGTGTGTATCAGACTGTTTTCAGAAGAAGATTTCAACAGCCGCCCCGAATTTACCGACCCCGAAATCGTCCGCAGCAACCTCGCCGCCGTCATCCTGCGCATGGCAGCGTTGAAACTCGGCGATGTGGCGGCATTCCCGTTTTTAGAAATGCCCGACTCGCGGTATATCAATGATGGGTTTCAGGTGTTGCTGGAATTGGGGGCGGTGGAGGTCGTCTGAAAACAGGCTGCCTGAAAATAAAAAGCAGCCTGCACCTTTTGAAAACCAAGTGCAGGCTGCTTTTTAGGGCACACGATTAATCCAACCAACCGTATTTCCCTTCGTTGAATTCGCGCACGCTTTCAACCAACTCTTCCTGTGTGTTCATCACAAACGGGCCGTAGGCGGCAATCGGTTCGTCAATCGGTACGCCCGAGAGCAACAGGATTTCGGCGGGTTTACCACCGGTGTTGCGGATGCGGATTTCGCCCGCCTCGCGCTCGAATACGGCCAGCTGGGTTTCGGCGGCGCGTTGGCTGCCGTTGAGTTCCACTTCGCCGTGGCGGATGACCAAGGCGAGATTGTGGTTTTCGGGCAGACTGAAAACCTGTTCCGCGCCGGGGTTTACGGTTACGTCCCACACGTTCATTTCGGTAAACGTATCTGCCGCGCCGCGCCTGCCTTGGTATTCGCCCGCAATGATGCGCACGCTGCCGTCTGCAACCACGGGGATGGTGTCCGCGCTGATGTGCTGGTAGCGGGCGGGGGTGCGTTTGTGTTCGCGCGGCAGGTTGACCCAAAGCTGCGCCATTTCAAACGTGCCGCCGCGAGCGGAAAATTCGGGGCTGTGGAATTCGTTGTGGACAATGCCGCCACCTGCGGTCATCCACTGCACATCTCCCTGTTTGATAACGCCGCCCCCGCCGCTGCTGTCGCGGTGGGCGACTCCGCCCGCATAGGCAATGGTTACGGTTTCAAAGCCCCTGTGGGGGTGTGCGCCGACACCGCGCGGGGAGGCTTGGTTGGGGGCGAATTCCATCGGGGCGGCGTAGTCCAGCATCAGGAAGGGGCTGGTTTGTTTGTCTTCGCCCATGTGGGAAAACAGCGGAGCGACTTTGAAGCCGTTACCGACCCAGTGGGTTTGCGGGGCATTATAGATTTGTTTGATGTTACGCATGGTGTTTTCCTTTCTTGGTGCGTAGTGGTAGGGGTGCAGGCTGCTTTTCGGGTGTTTCAGGCAGCCTGAAACGGACGTTTTCAGAACGACGAGCCTTCCTGTTGCAGAAATTCCAACTCTTCCGCCGTACTGTCGCGGCCGAGTACGGCGTTGCGGTGCGGGTAGCGGCCGAAGCGGTCGATGATGGCTTTGTGCTGTTCTTCATGCACCAAAGCGTGAGCAGCGTGTTCGGTGAAGAGTGCCAGCGCGAGAACGTGGATTTTGCGGCTTTCGCTGTGCATCAGCGGCATCAGCATCATGTGCCGCCATGTGTCGGGCAGGCCGGAAAATCCCGGTTGCGTGGCGGCTTCCTGTGCCAGCACTTGCGCCATAGCGTCGCAGGCGAAGGCTTGCGGGTTGTTGCGGAACAGGTTACGCGAGAATTGGTCCAGCACGATGATTTCCGCCAGGCGGCCGTCAAACGTGGCGCGCCATTCGTACAGTTCGGCGCGGGCTGCCTGTTGCCAAAGGTCGGCAAAGCGGCTATGGATGGCTTGGTCGAATTCAGCGCTTTTGGCAAACCAGAAGGGGCGGTTTTCTTCGGCGAACCAAAAATCGAGTACGGTTTGCGGGGTCATGGAATGTCCTTTCTTTACGGATAATGGGATGCAGGCTGCTTTTCGGGTTTTCAGACAGCCTGAAAAATCTTACGGCATGCCCGCTGCCTGTGCGTCGCGCAGTTTGGAAGGGGTAACGTCGCGGCCGTCGGGGTCGATGACGGTAACGCTAGCCAGATGCGCTTTCAATTGGCCGGTTACGGCTTGGATGTAGCTCTGGCGTAGGATGTCGCGCTCGGCAAGTTCCTCTGCGGTCAATGCGCGGGTTTTGGCGGTGCGTGCCAGTTCGTTGATGCGGTCAAGTTCTAAAATACGCATGATTTTATCCTTTCTTCTCGATATATTTTGTTGCGTTGGAGCGTATTGTATAGGTAGAATTATTTTAAACAAGTACGCACATTTTTTATACTGTGAAGAAAAGCACAATGGCCATTGAAAATATTGAAGATTATCCCGAACGCTGCCCTGTTCACACCGTGCTCGACCTCATCGGCGGCAAATGGAAGGTACTGATTTTGTACCACCTGATGGACGGCACGCGCCGCTTCAACGAACTGCAACGCTGTATGCCCACCGTTACCCAGCGGATGCTGACCCTGCAACTGCGCGAACTGGAAGCGGACGGCATCGTCCACCGTGAGGTGTATCCGCAGGTGCCGCCCAAGGTGGAATATTCGTTGACCGCTTTTGGCCGCACGCTCAAACCTGTCGTCCGCTCCATGCACGACTGGGGAGAGGCACACGCGGCGGAGTGTGCAGAACACAAAAAGGCCGTCTGAAACGGCATCCCAGCAAAACCAAACGCATATCCAGCATTCCCCAATAGCACTAAAAGCAGCCTGCACTTTTTTCAGACGGCCTGCTTTTTCGTAATTACCAGTTAAAACAATATGATGCAAAACAGCTTCTCCCAGCAAGTCGCCCCTCCCCGATACCGCCTGACCAAACTCGGCGAACAAATGGCGCGCCTGCCCATCGACCCGAAAATCGCGCGCATTTTGTTGGCGGCGAAGAAGCACGACTGCATGGCGGAAATATTGGTGATTGCGTCCGCGTTGTCGATTCAAGACCCACGCGAACGGCCGCTGGAGGTACGCGATGCCGCCGCCAAGGCGCACGAGCGTTTTACCGACAAGCAGTCCGATTTCCTTGCCTACCTGAACATTTGGGACAGCTTCCAGCGCGAGCGCGACAAAGGTTTATCCAACAAGCAGCTGGTGCAATGGTGCCGCCAATATTTCCTGTCGCACCTGCGGATGCGCGAATGGCGCGAATTGCACCACCAGCTTGCCCAAACCGCGATTGAAATGGGTTTGACCACCAAAGAAGCCGCGTTTAGACAACCTCCTTCCCAAGAACAATTAAGGCCGTCTGAAAGCCAAGGCGACCAAGATTTAGCGGCCAAACTCAAACAAAAACAACTGGATAAGAAACAACACCGCGCCCAAATCCGCGCCGCAAAAGAAGCCGGCTACGAACAAATCCACCGTGCCCTGCTGACCGGCCTTATCGCCAACGTCGGCATGAAATCGCCCGACGGCAACGACTACACCGGCGCGCGCGGCAGCCGTTTCCACCTTTTCCCCGCCTCCGCCCTGTTCAAAGCCAAACCCAAATGGGTGATGGCGGCAGAACTCGTTGAAACAACAAAGCTTTATGCTCGCGACGTAGCCGCCATCCAGCCCGAATGGATCGAGCAGGAAGCCCCGCACCTCGTCCGCTACCACTATTTCGAGCCGCACTGGGAACAAAAACGCGGCGAAGTCATCGCCAGCGAACGGGTTACGCTCTACGGCCTGACCGTCTTGCCGCGCCGCCCCGTGTCCTATGGCAGAATCGCCCCCGAAGAAGCCCGCGAAATCTTTATCCGCAGCGCGTTGGTGGCGCAGGAATGCGATTTGAAAGCGGAATTTTTTGTCCACAACAAAAAGCTGATTAAGGAAATTACCGAACTCGAACACAAATCGCGCAAGCAAGACGTATTGGTCGATGACGAAGCCTTGTTTGCGTTTTATAACGAACGGCTGCCCGATTTTTATACGGCGGACGCGGTTTCAGACGGCATCAAAACACAAATGCCGTCTGAAAAACGCAAACCCCTCCCCCTTGCCGATATCCGCACCTTTGAAGCCTGGCTCAAAACCGCCGAGCGCAACAATCCGCGCCTGCTGTTCCTCAGCCGCGACGATTTGATGCAACACGCCGCCGCGCACATTACCGAAGAGCAATTCCCAAAATTCTGGCAAACCGCAGACGGCAAATTCAAACTCAGCTACCGCTTCGAGCCGCACCACCCGCTCGACGGCGTGACCATGACCGTGCCTCTGACCGTCCTCAACCGCCTACACGCGCCGTCGCTCGAATGGCTGGTGCCCGGTATGTTGCGCGAAAAAATCCAGCTGCTGATTAAAGCCCTGCCGAAGCAAATCCGCCGCATTTGCGTGCCCGTCCCTGATTTCATCACCAAATTCCTCGAAAGCAATCCCGACCGCCAAGCGGCCATCATTCCCCAGTTGGCGCACTTTATCGCCAGAAGCACCGGCGATATGCGGATTCTCGAGCAAATCGACCAAGACGCATGGGCGGCGCAAGAGTTGCCCGAACACTGCTATCTGAATCTGCGCATTATCGACGACGGCGGACAAGAGCTTGCCGACGGTCGCAAACTGTACGAATTGCAACAACAACTCGGCCAAGCCGCCGCCGTCACCTTCCGCGACAACACCCAAGAATTCGAGCGCGACAACGTTACCACATGGGACATCGGCACCCTGCCCGAATCCATCAAATTCGCCCGCGGCAAACAACAGCTCACCGGCTACCTCGGCCTGCAAAAAGAAAAAGACGGCCGCATCGCCCTGCGCCTGTTCGACACCATAGAAGCTGCCGAACAGGCACACCGTCAAGGCGTAATCGAATTGATGAAGCTGCAATTAAAAGAGCAGGTAAAAGATTTGAACAAAGGCATCCAAGGCTTCACCCAAGCCGCCATGCTGCTCAAACACATCAACGCCGACACCCTGCGCGACGACTTCACCCAAGCCGTCTGCGACCGCGCCTTTATCGGCGAAGACGAGCTGCCGCGCAACGAAAAAGCCTTCAAAGAACAAATCAAACGCGCCCGCAGCCGCCTGCCCGCCGTCAAAGAAGCCCTCAGCCGCTACCTGCAGGAAACCGCAGCCGCCTACGCCGAACTCAACGGCAAACTCGGCAAACACCCGCTCACCCACCTCCTAAGACTACGCCTGCAAACCCTGCTTGCCCCCGGCTTCGCCACCCGCACCCCGTGGGCACAATGGCCGCGTCTGCCCATCTACCTCAAAGCCATGACCCTGCGCCTCGAAAAATACAGCAGCAACCCCGCCCGTGACGCAGCCCGCGAAGCCGATATTCAAGAACTGGAACAAATGTGGCAGGAAAAAACCGACAGTTTGGTAAAACAAGGACAACCCGTTTCAGACGACCTCGCCGCGTTTAAATGGATGATTGAAGAATTGAGAGTATCGCTGTTTGCACAGGAATTGAAGACACCGTATCCGGTGTCGGTGAAGAGGTTGTTGAAGGCGTGGGAAAATATCAACTTGACTAAAATTGTGCCATAATAAAAGTCATACTTTCTAAACAAATAAGGAATTTAAGATGTGTAAATCTTATAAAGAAAAAATTCAAACTAAAATTGATATCCTGAGTAAAATGTTACCAATCGACACAGAAATTCAAGTTTCTGGGAAAATTCCTACTTCTGTGTCTTCTGAATTTATCACAAACAGGGAACAAGGCGATTGGGCAGAACGAGTAGTATCGAATGCAATAAACCAAAATGAAAACTATATTGCTGTCAAATATGGTCGTTCTGAAGAGTTGTCTGCAGGAGATGATGGTTTTAAAGAGTTCTATTCAGATTACCAAAACGAACTTAATAATATTGGGAAATTACCTGACTTGTTAGTATTTAAGAAAGCTGATTATTTCCCAGGAATTGAAAAAGACGATGACAGTATTAAGAAAGCTATTTGTGCCATAGAAGTTAGATCAAGTAGTTTTCTTATTGATAAATATAATAATTTCATGATTGATAGGAATCACATCGCTAGCAATAAAATAGAAACCTTACGAGAAAAAATTTTTAACAGCGAAACCCTTAATTCACTGTTATTATCTAAAAATAAAGTTATCTATGATATATTGAAAAATTCAACCATTGATGAATTTAAAAATGGAGCAACATTTAAATTTAGAAAACTGTCTTCCACTCCAGATTTAGTTAAGCTATCAGAAATCCTAAAAGAAATTAAAGACAATATAAAAATTATTCAAAAAAGAGACTATTTGAGCATTACTCCAAAACTTGAGGATATTGCACTAGTAAATAGATGGATTCAACATTTTGATGTCCCCCATTATTATTTACAAGTATTTTTTGATAAGGCTTATATTATTTCTTTTGATGATATTTTGAACCTGAGTTCTGATCACAATAATGAAGGAAGAAAATTCTCAATCGAAAAAGATACAAAAAATCAAGGAAAAACCACAATAAAAATTGATGTGAACACTCAAGAATCTAAACTAATTATAGATGAGATTTCTATGCCTAGACACTATTCCAACATGAAAGAACTTGATAGAGGAAGGCTTCTCTTCTATATAAAATTTGATGATAGTAATTCTAAATTAAGTAATCATATTTTAGAGGAAGTATTTAATGAATATTCAAGATAATTATATTCAGAGCATTCCTTTATCTCATAGAAAATCATTCTGCCAGTTTTATACGCCTCATAAAGCTGCAGATTTAATGATGTCTTGGCTAATGGAGATTTCTCCTGATAGTATTTATGACCCTGCTTTTGGGATGGGGGCATTTTATAAATCTGCGAGAAAGAATAATTATAAAGGGTTATTTATTGCTGATGAATTAGATAATATTTCATTTAATTTCTATAAATCAAATACAATTATGGATAAAAATTTAGATTTAAGAAATACTGATTATTTCCTAGAATGGTCTAATAAGTATGATGCAATTATATGCAATCCCCCCTACTCTAGATTTCAAAAATTTAAAAATCGTTCTAATGTATTTAATAAATTAAAAAATATATTTGGAAAACATATTTCTGGTCACACCAATATTTCTTCCGCATTTTTATTAAAATCCATATCCGAATTAAAACAAGGCGGCAGACTTGCCTATATTATGCCTGTAGAATTTTTAAGCACTAGATATGGAGAAACTGTGAAAGAAATAATGCTTGAACAAGGACATATTTATGAAATAATTTATATTCAAGATGAGGATAATACTTTTAAATCCGTTACAACTACTGCATGTATAGTATTATTTGAAAAAACTATTCCCAAATCGAAAATTACTAAATTTTCTGTAATCACTGATGCTACTCATTTTAACATTGACTCTTTAAAAGAAATATATCTTGACGACCTAAATCCAAAAGATAAATGGCTACCATTGTTTTATGCGAAAAACGACGAAATAAATGATTTTCGTGATTATGAATTAGAATTCAAAGACTTTGTTAGATTATCAGAATACGGAAAATTTAAACGTGGTATTGCAACAGGAGCTAATGAGTTTTTTTCATTGAATAAATCACAAATAAATGACTATAATTTAAAAGAAAATGAAATATCAATATGCATATCGAAGAGTACACAGATAAAGACCCCTATTTTTACTTCATCAAGTTTGGAAGAGCTAATTAATAATGATTCTTCTATTTTTATTTTCAATCCTAATAGTGACGGTAATTTATCAAAAAGTGCATTGAATTATATATCCTATGGAGAAAGTAAAAATTATCATAACCGATACTTGACAAAAAATAGAAAAAAGTGGTTTTCTCTTGAACAAAGAAAGATAGCTCCTATTTTATTTGGAGTTTTCTCAAGAGATGGCTATAAGATAGTAAGAAATAAAACATCTGCTTTGAATTTAACTTGTTTTCATGGCTTTGAACCAACAGAATTAGGCAGATCATATATAGATAAGATATTTATCTTTCTAAAATCTGAATTAGGGTTTAAACTACTCTCAAAAAATAAAAGGAAATATGGTAAAAATTTAGATAAATTTGAACCATCTGATTTGAATTCGATACTTCTCCCATCTCCTGATAAATTTGATTTACTTCCAATGGACATTGTATTGGATGAAATGGATTATGTTCAGACTAATGGAAAAATTTCTATGAAAACGAATAATTTGATTTACAAATTATTTTGTAATATCTAACTATAGTTTCATAGAAGTACATTATCGTAGCCTAATCTAGCCACGTGTACCTTTCGACACACACTCCATACAAATCACATAAACTAAAAATTCTTGTGTGTAGAGCGTGTGCGGATAAATACACTCTTTCTAAACTACACCCTTTCCACTCAAACCAAAGGTCGTCTGAAACCCATTTTCAGACGACCTTTTACCACTTTGCCAAACAAGAATTTCCGCTGCCCTCTCCCCAAACGAGACCTTTGCAAAATTCCTTTTCCCCCAACAGCCGAAACTCCAACACAGGTTTTTGGCTGTTTTTGTTTCAAATATCCACTGATTCTACCCCAATACCCCCTTAATCCTCCCCGGATACCCGATAATCAGGCACCGGGCCGCCTTTTAGGCGCAAACAGGCACACTTAGCCTGTTAGCGGCTTTCAACAGGTTCAAACACATCGCCTTCAGGTGGCTTTGCGCACTCACTTTAATCAGCCCGAAATAGGCTGCCCGCGCATAGCGGAATTTACGGTGCAACGTACCGAAGCTTTGTTCGATCACATAACGGGTTTTCGATAAATAGCGGTTGCGTTTGGTTTGCGCCTCCGTCAGCGGACGGTTGCGGTGGGCTTTGCGCATAATGCCGTCCAACAACTGATGTTCTTCCAGATGTTGCCGGTTTTCCTCACTGTCATAGCCTTTGTCGGCATAGACGGTCATACCTTTAGGTAACCCTTCCAACAAAGGCGACAGGTGTTTGCACTCATGGGCATTGGCGGGAGTGATGTGCAGTTTCTCGATATAGCCTTCCGCATCGGTACGGGTATGTTGTTTGTAACCGAGTTTGTAGAGGCCGTTTTTCTTTATCCAACGGGCATCGCTGTCTTTACTCGGTGTGGTTTGGCCGCTGACTTGTCCTTTGTTATCGACTTCTATAGCCTGACGCTGTTTGCTGCCGGCAGTTTGAATAATGGTGGCGTCAATGACGGCGGCGGATGCTTTCTCTATTTTTAGGTTTTTTTCAGTCAGTTGGCAGTTAATCAGTTTGAGCAATTCGGACAGGGTATCGTCTTGCGCCAGCCAGTTGCGGTAGCGGCATAAGGTGCTGTAATCGAGGATGCTCAGTTCGTCGAAACGGCAAAACAGGTTGAAGTCGATGCGGGTAATGAGGCTGTGTTCGAGTTCGGGATCGGAGAGACTGTGCCATTGTCCGAGCAGGACGGCTTTGAACATGGACAACAGGGGATAGGCGGGACGGCCGCGGTGGTCTCGAAGGTAACGGGTTTTTTGACGGTTCAGGTATTGTTCGATCGGTTGCCAATCAATCACTTGATCCAACTTCAATAGTGGGAAGCGGTCGATGTGTTTGGCAATCATGGCTTGTGCGGTTTGCTGAAAGAAGGTGCTCATGGAAAATCCCCTAAATGTCTTGGTGGGAATTTAGGGGATTTTGGGGAATTTTGCAAAGGTCTCCAAACGTCTCCCGAACCAGTAAACTCCCCATATTTCAACAACTTCTTGGAAGCCAACCATGCCCCGTATCCACCCGCTCCACCTGTTCCCGCCCCACATCGCCGAACGCGGCCTGTTGTATTTCCAGCAGGGCAAGGTTCGCGATGTCCAAAAAACTTCTGCCGGGCGTTATCGGGCGGAGGTGTGCGGTTCGGAAAACTATTCGGTATAGCTGAAGCTGGATAGTGATTTGTACATTAAGGACGGGGGCTGCGATTATCCTTATGTCTAAGAGTGCAAATATACCTTAACTTACTATATTGCATAGGAAAAATACAAGCCTATAACGAGTTGGAAACAAAATGCCGTCTGAAAACATCTTCAGACGGCATTATAAAATCTGTTTAATAATGTACACCCCTATACAATTTCTGCTACCATGCCCCATAAATCCACGGCTAAAGATATCCTTATTATGTCCTATGATTTATCGAAACGACTTGTAATCGGCTTAGCATCAAGCGCCCTATTCGACTTATCCGAATCGGATAATATATTTAGAACGGAAGGGGCAGAAACCTATAGGCAATATCAGAGGGAAAAACAAAACCATCCCCTAAAAAAGCGTTGTCTTTCCATTTATCAAAAACTCTGTCAATCAATGAAATAAACCCAAACGACCCACCGATTGGGTTTATTCTTTTATCCGGAAACAATCCAGATACGGATTACGGGTCATAACTATAGGCTTAATATTACACGATTCTTATTCCCTCAAGGCGGAAACCCGTACAAATACTGAAACACTATCGATTGATTTGTAAACAAGCCTACTTAAGTAACTTGCAGTCCTTATCATTTCCTTTAAAATAATCCAACCCGTCATTACACGAACTGGCAGACTTCTTGCAAATAAAGGTTACTAGATTTTCATTCATCTTAATAATAAAAGGATTTTTATCTTTATCTATGGCTACCGCCTTCAACATAAATTTACTGTCTAAAGCCCCGCGCGCGATTCCATTCAAACGGATACAAAAGCCTTCTGCCTCTTTAATCGGCAAACTTGGCCATTTGGTAGATGTTTGTTTAAACCTCCCATTCTGCAGATAAAACTTTTCCATAAAATGTGCATTTTCTAACAAGGCTGCCCGCACTGCATTTATCTTTGCTTTCTCAACATAATTGCGATAGCTCGGATAAACGATTAAAGCAAGTACAGACAATATCAAGACCACTGATATTAATTCAACCAGCGTAAATCCCCGATTATCAGTCATTACTTTACTTCCAATAAGAACAGATTATTCAACATACTTCTTTGAACAGACTTACTATCCCATTCAGCAGTATGCATATTTCCCACTCTATTTTTTAGCCGCAGGCGTTGCCGGTTTGGCGGGGGCTTTGGGTGCGGGCGCGCCGACCGAAGCCTGGTCCTTCAGCTTCGCCAGCACCGCCGGGCCGATGCCCTT
>NZ_CAUIYF010000014.1 GCF_962719845.1 Neisseria uirgultaei
AAAAAACGGGGGGGGGGGGGATTCTCTTTGATTTACAACAACTTGCAGATAAAAAGATTGATTTGATCCTGCACCCTTCGTCCTTCAATTACCGCGACATCTCCAAAGGGGAGGACTTTTCGGATAATGATTTTGTCCGCCATTTTGAAACGCTGGTGGAGGGGCGGTACTATATCGCCAACACGTGGACAAAGATTGTCAGGCGGGAAATAATCATCAAAAACAATCTGTTTTTCCCAAAAGGATACATTCACGAGGATTTCCCGTACAGTTTGCAATTGGCGCGTTTTATCAAGACTTTTGCCTTTTACGATAACCCTTTTTACCAATACCGCGTTCTCGGCGGCTCTATCAGCCACAACATCAAATACAAAAATTTCAGCGATATGCTGACGCATCTCGACCAGGGTGTGGATTTTTTAGTCGAAAACAAAAATTCCCCCATTTACGGCGGTTTGCAAAAATTTGTCTTCGACAATATCGGCTATCTGAGGTCTATATTGGTAAGGCTTTATTTTTCCAAAAACATTATCGTCATCTACCGGAAATATTTTTCATTTAAAGAAAAATGCAGAAAGATATTCGGCGCGAAGGCAATCCGTCCGGTTTTTATCGGGAAGGCGGCATTCATCATAGGATTGCCGGTATTGCGCCTGCTCGTACCGCCTATGCTGTACCCGGCAATCAAGGCTTTTTATCAGAAATTTTTTCGGAATAACCCTCCGGAAACCCCATAATCAGAAGCGTGCGGAAAGAAATAGCCGCCCCGCCGGCGGGGTTGTGGTAATGCCGTCTGAAGCCACGAATCCGGCTTCAGACGGCATCTGTTTACCAAAAAGCAAATAATCAGGTTTGGCGAAAAAAACAGATTTGCCTTTTGGTAAATACAGGACTACAATCCGCTACATCCGATTTCTACAAAGGATAAAACGATGACCGACACAGCCGGCTTGCGCCGCCGCAACCTGCGGCAATGGATAGCGGAACACTACGGCGGACTGCAAACCCGTTTTGCCGAAGCCGTTGCCCTCAACACAGGCGAACTCTCCGCCCTGTTGAAAAACAAATCCTTCGGCGAGAAAAAAGCCCGCAAAATCGAACAGGCGGCAAAAATGCCCGCCTTCTGGCTCGATACCGAACACACCGACAGCCCGACCGAACACACAGGAAAACACACCATGTCCCATATTTCCACCATCCCCGAAATCCTAGCCGACATCAAAGTCGGCAAAATGGTCATCATTACCGATGCCGAAGACCGCGAAAACGAAGGCGACCTGCTGATGGCGGCTCAATTCGTTACCCCCGAAGCCGTCAACTTTATGATCAAACACGCGCGCGGCTTGGTCTGCCTGCCGATGGAGGGCGAAATGGTCGAAAAACTCGGCCTGCCGATGATGACCCAAAAAAACGGCGCGCAATACGGCACCAACTTTACCGTTTCCATCGAAGCGGCGCACGGCATCACCACCGGCATTTCCGCCGCCGACCGCGCCCTGACCATTCAAACCACCGTTTCCCCATCCGCCAAACCCGAAGACATCGTCCAACCCGGCCACATCTTCCCGCTTCGTGCCCAAAAAGGCGGCGTACTCGTCCGCGCCGGACACACCGAAGCCGGTGTCGATTTGGCTCAAATGAACGGGCTTATCCCCGCCGCCGTCATCTGTGAAATCATCAATGACGACGGCACCATGGCGCGTATGCCCGAGCTGATGAAATTTGCCGAAGAACACAATCTCAAAATCGGCACCATTGCCGACCTCATCGAATACCGCAGCCGCACCGAAAGCCTGCTCGAAGACATGGGCAACGCACCCGTACAAACCCCGTGGGGCGAGTTCCAACAACACGTTTACGTGGACAAGCTCTCCGGCGAAACCCACCTCGCCCTCGTCAAAGGCACGCCCTCCGCCGACACCGAAACCCTCGTCCGCGTCCACGAACCCTTCAGCGTCATGGACTTCATCCAAGCCAACCCGCGTCATTCATGGTCGCTGCCCAAAGCCCTTGAGCGCATCCAACAAGCCGAAAGCGGCGTCGTCATCCTTCTGCACCGCACCGAAGACGGCGCCGCCCTGCTCGACCGCACCCTGCCCAAAGGCGCAAACCAAGCCTACAAATGGGACAGCAAAAGCTACGGCATAGGCGCACAAATCCTCGCCGGCCTCAATGTTAAAAAACTGCGTGTATTGGGTCAGCCCTCGTCCTTTACCGGCTTGACCGGCTTCGGTTTGGAAGTCGTCGGTTTTGAAGAAGCAGAAAACAGATAAACCCGTCCGTACAATGCCGTCTGAAACCTGATTTCAGACGGCATTTGTTTCCCCGTTATTCCCCGTGAAGGCGGAAATCCGGACTGTTCCGTTTCGGTAAGGATTGAAAACAGCAGCAAAACCAAACGCCTAGATTCCCGTCTTCGCGGGAATGACGGGCTTGCGTTTTCTGTTTGAAAATGCCGTCTGAACCTGCGAGACTGTTGCGTGCCCCTGCTTCCGTTTTCAGACGGCATTGCCGTTTTAAATGCCGTCTGAAAAAACAGCCGTTACTTTGTGTAACGGCTGTCTGCTTTGCGTCAGGAAGACGGCAGTTCTTTGTTGCTCAATGGCTCGATGTGCCAAATATCGCGGCAGTAGTCGGCAATGGCGCGGTCGGATGAGAAAAAGCCCATATTGGCAATGTTGATCAAGGCTGATTTGCGCCACGCGGAGGTGTTGCGGTAGTGTCCGTCCGCTTTGTATTGCGTGTCGATGTAGCTGCGGAAATCCGCCATCAGTTGATAGAAATCGCCGTACGGCTGCAACACGTCTTTGTAGCGGCCCGGCTCTTCCGGCGAGAACGCGCCTTGGCTGATTTGGTTGACGACGCGGCGCAGGTCGCTGTCGCGCTCGATATAGCCCAAGGGGTCGTAACCGTTGCGGCGGATTTCTTCGACTTGTTCGACGGTGTTTCCGAATATATAGCAGTTGTCCGCGCCGACTTTTTCCAAAATTTCAACGTTCGCGCCGTCCAGCGTACCCATACAGATTGCGCCGTTGAGGGCAAATTTCATATTGCCGGTGCCGGATGCTTCCGTACCCGCCAGTGAGATTTGTTCGTGCAAATCGGCGGCGGGGATGATGATTTGTGCGAGGCTGACGCTGTAATTCGGGATGAACACGACTTTAATCAGGTCGCGGATGCGTTCGTCGTTGTTGATGACGCGTGCCACATCGTTAATCAGGCGGATGATTTTTTTCGCCATATAGTAGGCGGATGCGGCTTTGCCGGCAAAGATGAACACGCGCGGCTGCCAATCGTAATCGGGGTTTTCCAAGATTTTATTGTAGCGGTCCACGATGTGCATCACGTTCAAAGCTTGGCGTTTGTACTCGTGGATACGTTTGATTTGGATGTCGAAAAGCGCGTCGGTGCTGACTTTGATACCCAGCTCGGTTTCGATGTATTTGGCGAGGCGTTCTTTGGCGGCTTTTTTCACTGCGCCGAATTCCGCCTGCACGGCGGCATCGTCCGCCGTGCCGTTGAGCTTGGTCAGCTTGTCCAAATGCAAACGCCAGTCGTCTCCGCCCAAATGTTTGTCGAGGAACTTGGTCAACTCGGGGTTGGCGATGTTGATCCAGCGGCGCGGGGTTACGCCGTTGGTTACGTTGGTAAAGCGTTCGGGGAACACTTTGGCGAAGTCCGCAAAAATGGTGTTGACCATCAGGTCGGAGTGGATTTTTGCCACGCCGTTGACCTTGTGCGAACCGATGACGGCAAGCCAACCCATACGCACGCGGCGCCCGTGGGTTTCGTCGATGATGGAGACGCGGCGGACAAAGTCTTCACCAAAACCCTGTTCCTGTACGCTGTTGAGGAAGCGGGCGTTGATTTCAAAGACGATGTCCAGATGTCGGGGCAGCAGGCGCGCCATCAGCTCGACCGGCCAGGTTTCCAAGGCTTCGCTCATCAGCGTGTGGTTGGTGTAGGAGAAGATTTTGCAGCACATTTCCCATGCTTTTGTCCATTCGATACCTTCTTCGTCGATCAAAATGCGCATCAGCTCGGGAATGGCAAGCACGGGATGGGTGTCGTTCAGGTGGATGGCGGCTTTGTCGGCAAGGTTTTCAACGCTCGGGAAACGGCATTTGTGGCGTGCGACGATGTCTTGAACCGAGGCGGAAACAAGGAAATATTCCTGTTTCAGGCGCAGCTCTCTGCCGCTGTCGGTAGAATCGTTCGGATAGAGGACGCGGGAGATGTTTTCGTCGCTGTTTTGCGCGCGGACGGCAGAGGCATAGTCGCCCTTGTTGAAGTCGGCAAGGTTGAACAGTTTGCCGGCGTGCGCCGTCCACAAGCGCAACGGGTTGGCACATTCGCCGCCGTAGCCCGGGATGATTTCATCGTATGCCATCGCGGAGATTTCTTCTTCGGGCAGCCATTCTTTTTTGCCGCCCATATTCAGAAGCTGACCGCCGAAACGGACGGAATACTGTTTGTTCGGACGGGCAAACTGCCAAGCCAAATCCTGATCCAGCCACAAATCGGGTTTTTCGACCTGCTGTCCGTCCGCGATTTCCTGTTTGAACATACCGTATTGGTAGCGGATGCCGTAGCCCATTGCCGGAATCCGCAAAGTGGCGAGCGAATCCAAGAAGCAGGCGGCAAGGCGGCCCAAACCGCCGTTGCCCAAACCCGGGTCTTGTTCTTGTTCGCAAACGTCGGCGAACGCTTTGCCCAGTTGGCGGAACGCCTCTTCAAATTCGGCGTAAACGCCTTCGTTGATCAGGGCGTTGACAAATGCGCGGCCGAGCAGGAATTCCATAGACAGGTAGTAAACCATACGCTTCCCGTTTTCGATGTGGGCGCGGCGGGTTTTCAGGAAGTCTTCGGCAATCAGGTCGCGTGCGGCAAGCATCGCGGCGTTGAGCCATTGGTGTTCGTTGGCATCTTTGGGGTCTGCGCCCAAAATGAAAATCAGCTTATAGACGATTGCCTTGCGGATGGTCTCTGCATCCGGCTTGGGCATAACGTAGTCGAAACCGGAAATGGGAAGTTTCTGAGCCATGTGAAACAGCCTTTCTCTGTGGGGTGATTGAAAAATAGGTTTCCGTATGCCGTCTGAAGGGTCGCCGGTTCAGACGACATTTCTTTTATTTATGTTCTTTGTGTTCGGGCGGGTCATGCTTCCTGCTTCAAAACCCAAATGCCCATATGTCCGGCGGCAAACCGATTTTCAGAAGCATTGTAATTAAATTTCTCCGATGGTACGCAAGAAACCTGCCACCGTCCTTGAGGCAGGTTAAAAAACTGCCGATTACGCGCACCGTTGACCAACAGCAGCCATTCTCCGTCAAGCAGAACCTGCATCGATTTTGCCGTCCTGTCGTGCCAGTTTTCATGATTCATCGGCACACCGTCGGCATTCAGCCAGCGCACCCTGCCCTCCATCCACCAGATGTTTTCGTTCAAAATGCTGATTTCCCGACGCAGGGCAATCAGCGATTTCGTGTAATCCTGCAACATTTCGTCCGCGTCCTGCCAGTCTAGCCACGCAATCGGGTTGTCTTGGCAATAGGCATTGTTGTTGCCCTGCTGGCTGTTGCCGAACTCGTCGCCGCCGAGCAGCATCGGGATGCCGTTGGAAAGGAACAGCGAGGCAAGCAGTGCTTTGGCGGTGTATTCGCGGCTTTGCCGTATGTCCGCGTCGCCGGCCGCGCCTTCGATGCCGTGGTTGTAGCTGATGTTGCCGTTGTGTCCGTCGCGGTTGCCTTCGCCGTTGGCATCGTTGTGTTTTTCGTTGTAACTGACCAGGTCGCGCAGGGTAAAGCCGTCGTGTGCGGTAATGAAGTTGAGGCTTGCCGAGGGCTTGCGTCCGCCGTGGCGGAACAGGTCGGACGAGCCTGCCAGACGTTCGGCAAACGCGCCCAAATTGCCGTTTTCCCACACCCAAAACGCGCGCATATCGTCGCGGAAACGTCCGTTCCATTCGGCAAACGGCGGCGGAAACTGCCCCAAACGGTAGCCGTCGCCGCCGATGTCCCACGCTTCGGCAATCAGTTTCACATCTGCCAGCACGGGGTCTTGGTAAAGCGTTTGGAAAAAATGCCCGTCCGTTCGGAAATCCGGCCCGCGTCCCAAAACCGTTCCCAAGTCGAAGCGGAAACCGTCTATATGGAAGTGTTCCGCCCAATAGCGCAGGCTGTCCGCAGCCCAACGTGCCACATCGCGGTCGGCAATACGCAGCGTGTTGCCGCAGCCCGACCAGTTTTCATAACCGCCGTGCGGCTTGTGCCAATACCAGCGCGCATTGTCGATACCGCGCTGGCACAGCATCGCGCCGGTTTCGTCCTGTTCGGCGGTATGGTTGTACACCACGTCCAAAATCACTTCCAAACCTGCCGCGTGCAGCGATTTGACCGCCTGTTTCAGCTCCGCCGCAGCCTGTTCCGCCTCCGCCGCATAGGACGGCTCGACTGCGAAATGGGCGCAAGTGTTGTAACCCCAATAGTTCGACAGCCCCGCCTGCTGCAAATGGTATTCGTCAAGATGCTGCTGAACCGGCAGCAGCTCGAGCGTGGTAACGCCCAAATCCTTCAAATAGGCAATCACGCGCGTATCGGACAGGGCGCGGTATGTTCCGGCGTGTGCCAAATCGGGAAACTGTTTGGTCAGCCCCTTGACGTGCGCCTCGTAAATCACGGTTTGCGCCAAGGGGACGCGCGGACGGCGGTCGCCGCCCCAGTCGAAACCGTCATCGCCACGCACCACGCTTTTGGGCGCGAACGCCGCGTTGTCGCGCCCGTCCTCCGGTCTGAACCATGCCATCTCTTCCGCATTGCGGAAACCCGGTTTGCCGTCGGTCTGCCGCGCATACGGATCGAGCAGCAGCTTTTGCGGATTGAAACAGGATCCCGCCTCCGCGTCCGCCCTACCGTACACGCGGTAGCCGTAACGCTGCCCCGCGCCGATTCCGCGCACAAAGCCGTGAAACACCGTGCCTTCGTGCGAAGGCAGCACCAAGCGCGTTTCCCTGTTTCCATCATCAAACAGGCACAGTTCCACTTTTTCGGCATTGCCTGAAAACAAGGCGAAATTGACCCCGCCGTCCATCGGCACCGCCCCCATCGGATAAGGAAATCCGCTTTCGATAACATATTTTTCGGCAACCATAAAACCGTTCCAAAAATAAAATAATCAAATGACTCAGCCCGATACAACGGATAAAGCCCCGATGCCGTCTGAAGCGGGCTTTCCCGCCTTCAGACGGCATCTCAAACTTCAAAACCCGATTCATCGTGCGGTGCTTTATGTGCCGTCCTGTGTGTTGAAGCATCTAAACACCGACGCGCCACACCGCCTTCAGACGGCATCGCCGCCCTTCCCTGCAAACGGACGGCAGCGGCGGATCGTTAAAACCCGGTCTGAAAAATAAGCGGTGGCGCAAAAGCCGTTTCAGCCGCCGCAAAGCCCGTGCCGACAAACCCCGAATCGTTCCGCAACCGGCACGGCAAGGGCGGCACGCGTTCAGACGGCATCCCGAGGCTCGAAATGCCGTCTGAAGGCTTTTGCGGCAGGCAGTCAAGATAGAGCAAAACACCAAGTCGGCAAAATCCGCCGCGCCTGTCAAACAACACGGCAGGAAGCCGCCCTGCCCCAATCCGCCCTATCCCTTGGGCAATGCCTCTTCATCCAGCGATTTGAGCCACGCCAGCTTTTCGCCGATTTTGATTTCCAGCCCGCGCGGAACGGGTTGATAGAAATCCGGTTCGTCCAAGCCGTCGGGCATATAGCTTTCACCGACGGCGTAGGCGTTCGGTTCGTCGTGGGCGTAGCGGTATTCGCGTCCGTAGCCCAATTCCTTCATCAACTTGGTCGGGGCGTTGCGCAGGTGGACGGGCACTTCGTCACTGGCGTTTTCTTTGACGAAGCGGCGCATTTGGTTGTATGCCTTGTAGCCCGCGTTGGATTTTGCAGCGGCGGCGAGATACAACACGGCTTGCGCTAAAGCGAGCTCCCCTTCTGGCGAGCCTAAGCGCTCATAAGTAGCGGCGGCATCATTGGCAATCGTTAAGGCACGCGGATCGGCCAAGCCGATGTCTTCCCATGCCATGCGGACAATGCGGCGGGCGAGATAGCGCGGGTCGGTGCCGCCGTCGAGCATACGGCAAAACCAATACAGCGCGGCATTCGGATGCGAACCGCGCACGGATTTGTGCAGGGCGGAGATTTGGTTGTAGAAACTCTCGCCGCCTTTGTCGAAACGGCGGATTTGCGCCCCGAGACTGTCGGCGAGAAATTCGGCGGTCAGGATTTTCAGACGGCGCGTGTCGGCGGTGCGTAACAGTTGTTCCAACAAATTCAACAATCTGCGCGCATCGCCGTCGGCGGTATTGACAAGCAGCTCCTGCGCATCGGCTTCAATCGTAAACTCTTGGTATTTAGGTAAAGCCAAAACTTTGGCAACCAGCTTTTTGAGGCCGTCTGAAGACAAGGGCTGCAAAACATACACCTGCGCGCGGCTCAACAGCGCGGGATTCACTTCAAACGACGGATTTTCCGTCGTTGCGCCGATAAAGGTCAGCAAACCGCTTTCGACATGCGGCAAAAACGCGTCCTGCTGCGCCTTGTTGAAACGGTGGACTTCATCGACAAACAAAATCGTCGCGCGTCCCTGCTGCAAAGCAATTTCGGCTTTATCGATTGCCTCGCGTATGTCCTTCACGCCGGAAAATACGGCGGAAACCGGCAGGAACTGGGCGTTGAAACTCTGCGCCAAAATCCGCGCCAGCGTGGTTTTTCCCACGCCCGGCGGCCCCCACAGCAGCATAGAATGCGGTTTGCCGCCCTCCACCGCCACGCGCAAAGGTTTGCCTTCTCCGATGAGATGTTCCTGCCCCACTACGTCGTCAAGCGTATGCGGACGCAATCGTTCGGCAAGCGGTGCGTCGGGTTCTCGGGCAAACAAATCGGTCATAAGGGCTCCGTCAACAGGTTTTCAAACAATATGATTATACGGCAGGGAAAGGCGGCGTGCCGCATACGGATTCCGCCCCGCCGTTTACATTAAGCCGATATTAGGCGTATGCTGAAAAAGACGAGAGACTTCACACACTATATCCGGCCGGAGTCCGATTCCGCACCGGCACAACAATACTCAAATCAGAGTTTCAATTAAACATTAAGGAGACTTTGATGAAACAAAATAGAAAATTTGCTTTATCTACCATTGCTTTGTTGATTCAAACGGCAGTGGCAATGCAAGCCAATGCAGAAGCTAGGGAAATACCTGTTGGTAAAACAACTGATTATATTGGATTAATTACCAATGATGAAGAACAGGTATGGACTAATGATAGCATTATAGTTAATAAATATATTCAACCTTATTGGGAAAAGAATAAACCGCACAGAAAATTGGGAGTAGTTACGACAGGTAAAGGAGACAATGGAAACTTAGAAGTTAATGGTTTTTATGGCATTCTTTCCTATGCGGATAGAGGTTTGGAGTATAAACCAGAATTATATATAAAAAGTAATAATGACATTACATTTAATAATAACTTTCAATCTGTATATATCCAGCCACATTCTAATAAGGTCAGTTTAGATGCAAAAGGAAAAATTGATTTTAATTTAAATATTCTTGAAAAGCATTTAGATGATAAGAATCAAGAATACTTAGTCAATGATAAATCTTTAATTAAATATCTCAACTACACCACAGACGGCACTAAAGGCTCATTATCTCTAACCTCCAAATTAGGCAACCATCTTAACTTAAATGCAAAAATACACAAAGGTATTCACCATAGCGGTATTGTCAACCATTTAAATACAAATGTTAATTTGACGGCAACAGAAGGCGATAATGTTATTGCCCTTAATGCACATTTAGAAGACAAAATTGATAACCCAGCAAATTTTAGCACCCCAAGTTATTTAAGAGGAATTGAAACCGCCTTTAAATCTCACACCACCTTAGTTGGAGAAAATAATAAAGTTTCCATTACAACTGAAGGCAATGGATTAGGATTAGGATTAGGTAAACGAAACCCTAGTAATGACAGCCCTTATTCAGGGCATACCACAGGTATTTTTGTTAATAATCAATCGAATAATTTAACCGATCCAACTATTGATAAGTTTAGTTCTGTAAATTTAAAAGCGACCAAAGGCAATAACGAAGTAGATATAAACGTAAGAAACCATTCTTCTGTAAAAGGGATTGTCGCCATTCAGAATGCAAAAGCGACTCTTGAAGCAGAAGAAGGTAATAATATCATTAAGGTAAGAAACCCAGATTTAAATACACCTATTGAGAAAGCGGAAGGCGAACACTACAGGGCAGGTATTCAATCAGCAACCGACAGTAAAGTCACCTTGACTGCCAAAAATAATATTGTGGAAGTCTCTGGTAATCTGATGAATCAAGAAGGTTTTCAAGTTTTCGCCAACTCTTCCATTACAGCAACAGCAAAAGAAAACAATGAAATTACGGTTGAAAACGCAGCCTATAGTAGCGACGGCGTGGCGACTTTAATCCCCCAAGCTAATGACCGCCCTTCATTAACTAATGATGGCAATAAAATTATCTTAGAAGCAGGTAAAGATAATATCATTACTATGAGAGCTACCGACGCAGATATGGATTATCTTGAAAATTCTACTGTGTTAAAGGAAACCGATTATTATAAAGATAAAAAAGGCTCAAATGGCATATTTAGTGCGGGAGATAAGTCTTTAGTTAAATTGACGGGTGAAAATAATTATGTTCTCACTGAATTAAGCGACAAAGCGAGAGCTTTTAAACATAATGGCGTGATGTCGCAAGATGGCGCTAAAGTTGAGATTACCGCCAAAGAAGATAATGCTATTGCAGGGGCAAATAATGGGTCTAATGCTAACACTCAAGCTACTGTCACTATTGATGGTAAAAATAATACTATTTTAGCCTTTCAAAATGGAATGATAGCATTTGGTAAAGGCACACAAACTGTGACTGCTATTGAGAAAAATGAGATTATTAGTGGTGGAAGCGGTATCTTGACTAGACATGAAGGAAGTCGCATTACTTTAAATGGAAAGATAAACCAAGTGTCTAGTAAAGTGGGTTTACATGCCTCTGAAAAAAGTCAGCAAACTTTAAAAGCAGAAGATAAAAACGAAGTTAATGGCAGTAATGTTGCTATTTACAGTGATGATTCAACTATTAATTTAGATTCTCAAAAAAGCAATATTGTTAATCTCAATGGTAACTCTAAAAACGATAAAACTGTTAATATATTTGCCTCAAATAATGGTTCAATCTCATTAACTGCAAAAGAAGACAATACGATTAATGCAAAACACGAAGGGATTAAATCAGATAATAAGGCAAGTGTTACTTTAACTGCTGGAAGCAATACTATTAAAGCCTCTGAAACAGGTATTTATTCATTAAACAGTGCTAAAGTAGATGTAAATGGTCAAATTAAACTAAGCTCAAAAATTGCTAATCACGCATCAACCGAAGGTAATATCAAGCTAAATTATGCTGATAAGAGTGAAATTACGGGTGCAACCATCGCAAATGGCGGTAATATTGCGATTAAACCATTAGATTTCTCTACTCACACCATGGCATTAACAGGTGATGTATTATCCGTTAATAAGGGTAAAGTAGAATTAAACCTTACACCAAACAGTCATTTGGTAGGGCGCTTAGATAACTTTGCGAAATTTGATCATCCTGAACATAAAAACTTATTCAATCGATATATTAATGGTCTTGATGCCAAAAGTGCGGGCGAAATTAACCTTAATTTAGCTAAAGACGCATTATGGACGATGACAGGTCAAAGCTGGATGGATAAATTGAGCGGCGAAGGTACGGTTGATTTTGACAGTAACAGCAAAACGAGCGGACGCGCCTTACATATCGGCGAATTGGCGGGTGCCAATAAATTCTTGATGCATCTGAATAAAGACGGCATTCACAGCGATATGCTCTATGTGAAAAAAGGAACGTCCACTCCGCAAGAAGTCGTCGTCAAAAATCTGTCCGAAGTGCTCGACAGTATGAATTACGGCGAACGTTTGCGTTTCGCTACGGTAACAGACTCAAAAAATGAATTTGTGAACGGTAAAAAATATATTGACGATACGCACCTTATGGAGGATGCCCTGACTGTCGAATACTCCGCACATAACGGCGATAAAAACAACGAGGATGCCTATAATAAATCCTTTAACGGCTCTGAAATGACGACGGAAAAAGCCGGAAATAATTATATCGATCAAACTTATGCCGGTGGTAACAGGCAAAATGTCTATTTGGTCAAACAGGCTACCGGCAATCCGAGCCGAAATATCAAAAATATCAATGATATGTTCGACTCAACCGCACATTATGCGTTCACTTTGGATACTTATACCAAACGCGAAGGGGAGCGGGCTTTTTCAACGTTGGATAAAAAAGAAGGCGATTGGATAAGGCTGACGCATACCCGTTTGATTCAATCCAATGCGTTTAGGTTTCATAACAACGATTTTGAAATCGGATATGACCGCTTCAGCCTCAACGAGCAGGAGAAAAAACGCAAATGGGGCATAAGTTTCGACTACGGCCACGGCAGGACATCATTATGGAATACGTTTGGCAAGGGCAAAATCAGGAAATATGAATTGGCTCTGTACAATACTACCCAATACATAGATAAAGAAGGAGACGAAACAGGGTATATCGACAATGTATTAAAAATAGGAAAACTGCGTAACCGTGTGATTGCACGAAATCATATGGGGCAATTATGGGGCGAGGGAAAATATAGCAACACCCTATTCTCTATCAGCACCGAATACGGCCGCCGTAAATTTTTGGATGACGATAAATTGTGGCGGATTACACCGCAAGTACAGTTGCAATATTCCTATTTGAGAGGTGCCGACTATCGGCTCGATAACGGCATAAACGTCAATTTAAGCCACGTAAACAGCCTGATAGGCCGTTTGGGTTTGGATGTCGTGAGAAAATTTGACGAAGGCAAAAAACTTTTCTATATCAAAGGCAATATCCTTCATGAATTTTTGGGCAGCCGTTCCTTTAAGGCATTTGAAGGCAACAGCAATTATGCTCAAAAATGGAATACGAGGGGGACTTGGTATTCCGCCGGATTGGGCTACAATGCGCGGACAGGCAAAAAAACGAATGTCTTTGCCGATGCGGAAAAAGAGTTTTCCGGCGGGAAAAAAGGATCGTACAACATCCGCTTATCCATTTCCCATCAGTTTGACTGAATGATTGAAACCTTATCGCAACAATAGGTTAAATCCATTCAAGTCTCTAGGATAAACCACAATGAAATGCCGTCTGAACCGCTTTCAGACGGCATTTTTGCAAACAGGCAAAATGACGGCGGCGGGATTTTTTATTTTCCCGATTGAAGTATAATGTCGCCGGATTCAACCGGATATTCAAACGGTTTACTCCAACACTCGGAACGGCGCATAAAACGCCGCCCTGCGCGTTATCCCGAACGGGGCGGCTAATCAGCTCCTATCGCCATAAAACGGCGGGGTTTCAACCGAAAAGGAATTGAGATGAATAAAACCTTATCTATTTTGCCGGTGGCAATCTTACTCGGCGGCTGCGCCGGCGGCGGCAACACATTCAGTGGCTTAGACGGCGGCACGGGTATGGGCGGCAGCATCGTCAAAATGGCGGTAGAAAGCCAATGCCGTGCGGAATTGAACAAACGCAGCGAATGGCGTTTGACCGCGCTGGCGATGAGTGCCGAAAAACAGGCGGAATGGGAAAACAAGATTTGCGGCTGCGCTACCGAAGAAGCACCCAACCAGCTGACCGGCAACGATGTGATGCAGATGCTGAACCAGTCCACGCGCAATCAGGCGCTTGCCGCCCTGACCGCCAAAACGGTTTCTGCCTGCTTCGGCAGGCTATACCGCTAAAATCTTCAAAAGGTGTGGCGGCAATGCCGTCTGAAGCCGTTTTTATTGCAACTTTTACAGAAGGGAAAATTGATGGACTACATCAGCACACGCGGCGAAACCGCACCCAAACCGTTCAGCGAAGTTTTATTGATGGGGCTCGCCCCCGACGGCGGGCTAATGCTGCCGGAACATTATCCGCAAATCGGGCGGGAAACCTTGGACAAATGGCGCGGTTTGGCTTATCCCGAATTGGCGTTTGAAATTATGCGCCTGTTCGTTACCGACATTCCGGAGGACGATTTGCGCGATATTCTGAACCGTACTTACACGGAAGCGGCGTTCGGCACTAAGGAAATCACCCCCGTCCGCACGCTTTCAGACGGCATCAAAATCCAAGCCTTGTCCAACAGCCCGACGCTGGCGTTCAAAGATATGGCAATGCAGTTTTTGGGCAATGCGTTTGAATATGTTTTAAACAAAGAAGGCAAAAAACTCAATATCTTGGGCGCAACCAGCGGCGATACGGGTTCGGCTGCGGAATATGCCTTGCGCGGCAAAAAGGGCGTGAACGTATTTATGTTGTCGCCCGACGGTAAGATGAGCGCGTTCCAACGCGCGCAAATGTACAGCCTGCAAGACGGAAATATCCACAATATCGCCGTGAAGGGGATGTTTGACGACTGTCAGGACATTGTGAAGGCGGTGCAAAACGATGCCGCGTTCAAGGAAAAATACCATATCGGTACGGTCAACTCGATTAACTGGGGACGCATCGTCGCGCAAGTGGTTTATTACTTTGCGGGCTATTTCAAGGCGACGCAAAGCAATGACGAGCAAGTCAGCTTCTGCGTGCCGAGCGGCAACTTCGGCAACGTTTGCGCGGGACACATCGCCAAACAAATGGGCCTGCCTATCCGCCGCCTGATTGTGGCGACCAATGAAAACGATGTGTTGGACGAGTTTTTCAAAACCGGCGCATACCGCCCGCGCAACAGCGCGCATACTTATGTTACCTCCAGCCCGTCGATGGACATTTCCAAAGCGTCCAACTTCGAGCGTTTCGTGTTCGACCTGATGGATCGCGATCCTCAGGAAATCAATACGCTGTGGGCGGAAGTGGCGGCGGGTAAGGGCTTTAACCTGCGGTTTGCCTTGGACAAAGTTGGCGGCAAATACGGCTTTACCTCCGGCAAATCTACCCACGCCGACCGCCTCGCCACCATCAGACAGGTTTACGAGCAAGACCAAGAACTCATCGACCCGCACACTGCCGACGGCGTAAAAGTCGCCCGCGAAGTGCGTGAAGAAGGTGAAACGGTGGTTTGTTTGGAAACCGCGTTGGCGGCGAAATTCGATGCGACCATACGCGAAGCCGTCGGCGATGTCGCCATTCCGCGCCCTGCCGCGCTGGAAGGTTTGGAAAAATTGCCGCAGCGCGTGCAAACCGTGCCGAACAGTGCGGATGCGGTAAAAGGCATCATCGAACAAACCCTTGCCTGATGTCCCGTGTGGGCAGCATTCCGCCCGAACTTAAGATTGAAAGAAAATGACCTTACCTATGCAGGAAACCCGTTTTTCTATACTGCTGGACGAATTAGCGGCAAAACAGGAGGCCGCCATCGCCCCCCACCTGCTTCCCGACGGAACCAAGGTATGGGTACGCAAAGCAGGCAGGCACAATGCGCTATGGCGTTACGCGCTGCTCGGTATGGTTGCCCGATATTTGAAACTGGGGGTGTTGAAGCCGGTCCCCAGCCTCGGCGGCGAGCCTGCCATTGCAACCGAATCAAAACGCCTGTACGAATTGCGCTCGGCGGGGATAGCCGTTCCTGAATTGCTCGCCGTCCGGAAAAATGCCCTTATGTTCGGCAATTTGGCAGGCATCCCGCTCGATGCGCAAATCCGCCAAGAAGCCGAAGCCGGAAAGGCGGACGCTTGGCTTGCCGGTTTGGAAGCCATTGCACGCGTGCATGAAAAACGGCAGTTCCTCAGTCAGGCGTTTGCGCGGAATATGATGTCGGACGGAAAAAACATCAGCTTTTTGGATTTTGAAGACGACCCTTCCGAAGTCCTGACCATAGCGCAATGCCAAGCCCGCGATTGGCTCTGCTACATCCATTCGACCGCACTGATATTGAAAAACGGCGGGCTGCTGGAAACGGCTGCGGAAAAATGGGGCGACGTATTGTCGAATCAGCCTGCCGAAATACAAAAGCTGATTGCCGCCACCGTCAAACCGATCCTCCCGATACGCAGGCTGGAACACCCACGCTGGGGACGGGACGCGCTCAGGCTGGCAGCCTCGATTTCCCTGATTTCCCTTGCCGATATGCCGCCGTAAGCCGCCGCCCGCCGCGCGATGCCGTCTGAAGCCCTTCAGACGGCATATAACCAACGCGCATCAAGCATTGTCGCAACCATCCGTTTCGTTTAGAATTTTGACTTTATCCCGAATCGGGCAGACATTTCCACTCTGCCGCACGTCCCGAACAAGCACTATCCATTTCTTTTACTGACAGGAAACCCAAATGGCAGCATTCAATACCCAAAAAGTATTGTCCGTACACCACTGGACAGACGCATATTTTACCTTTACCTGCACCCGAGACGAATCGTTGCGCTTTGAAAACGGACAGTTCGTTATGGTCGGATTGATGGTGGACGGCAAGCCGCTGATGCGCGCATACAGCGTCGCCTCCGCCAACTGGGAAGAACACCTCGAATTTTTCAGCATTAAAGTCCAAGACGGCCCTCTGACCAGCCGCCTGCAACACCTTAAAGTCGGCGACGACGTGTTAATCAGCAAAAAACCGACCGGAACATTGGTTGCCGGCGACCTGAATCCGGGCAAACACCTTTACCTGTTGAGCACCGGTACCGGCATCGCCCCTTTCTTGAGCATCACCAAAGACCCCGAAATTTACGAGCAATTTGAAAAAATCATCCTCGTACACGGTGTGCGCTACAAAAAAGATTTGGCGTACTACGACCGCTTTACCAAAGAATTGCCCGAACACGAATACCTCGGCGACTTGGTTAAAGAAAAACTGATTTACTACCCGATTGTTTCGCGTGAAGAATTCGAACACCACGGCCGCCTGACCGACCTGATGGTAAGCGGCAAATTGTTTGAAGACATCGGCCTGCCCAAAATCAATCCTCAAGACGACCGCGCCATGCTGTGCGGCAGCCCCGCGATGCTGAAAGACACCTGCAAAGTTTTGGACGATTTCGGACTGACCGTCTCTCCGAAAACAGGCGTACGCGGCGATTACCTGATTGAGCGCGCATTTGTGGA
The DNA here is from genome assembly GCF_962719845.1 of Neisseria uirgultaei. Classification (GTDB taxonomy): domain Bacteria; phylum Pseudomonadota; class Gammaproteobacteria; order Burkholderiales; family Neisseriaceae; genus Neisseria; species Neisseria bergeri. The sequence goes on from NZ_CAUIYF010000014.1 coordinate 17,207, forward strand.
CCAATAATCTGCTTGAAAATGCCGTCTGAACGGCATCAGCAATCAAAAACCCCGAATCCTGCCAATCAGGATTCGGGGTTTTTATAGTGAATTAAATTTAAATCAGGACAAGGCGGCGAGCCGCAGACAGTACAAATAGTACGGCAAGGCGAGCCAACACTGTACCGGTTTAAATTTAATTCACTATATAGTGGGTAAAAATTAGAAATGCACATTTCCGTCATTCACGCGCAGGCGGGAATCCAGACCTATCCGTTAATTAGCATTTGAAAATAAAAGAAAAACCAAGCATATGGGTTCCCACTTGCGGGGGAATCTTCATCGTCTCATTTTTGTTTTCATCAACTTTTCCTAAACTTTCCTGTTTGGCTGCATAATCAGACTTGACTTTGTTATTTTCCATATTGAGCTTCTCTTAATTTGAAAAAATTAACATAAACATTTAAAAATAAAACAAAATTATATAATAAAGAAAATAATGAGAATATAAAGGATAAAAAGAGAGTTAAGTTATTTAATCGGACTTGTTCTCTATAAATCATAAGACACCAAATAAGCCATAATAAATTTAGTAAATAAAAACTGCTTATACCCAACTTTCTTTTCTTGGAACCTATTATTATTTCAACTCTGGATGAAAAAATAGAATTTAAAAATTTTTTTCTTTGATATATCGTTAATATCTCCCTAGTTTTTCTTAAAAAAAATATAATCATACATATACTACACAACATTGGTAATAAATAAATTAAAAGCGAAAGGTAATTAAATTGATAATTGTAAATTATATAATAAACAACATACGAAGAAAAAATTATTACAGATGATTTGCTATACGAATAAAAAAATATCCTACCTAGCCCGAACCTTCTTATAATTTGTACTATGTGATTATCCATTTCAATATCCATTTAAGCTTTCAATTAATTTTCTATATTTTTCAATGGCATGTATCATGCTGTGCTTGGGAAATATCATCTTGGTTGATGATCAAGCCATGTATGCAAAGATTGGAATATGGTATCTGTCGTGCTAATAATGCCCCCGTTACTGTTATACGTCTAAAGCAACGCTGTCCGTCATTGTTCGGACGGCATTTTTTCAGACGGCATGTCCACCTGCTTGTGAAGCCGCATAGCATTGCCCAATACGACCAGCGAACTGAAGCTCATACCCAGCGCGGCAATCCACGGTTGGACATAGCCCAAAACGGCAAGCGGTACGGCAATGATGTTGTAAGCACTCGCCCACGACAGGTTCTGACGGATAATCTGCCGCGTCCTTCCCGCCTGTGCCAGCATATGCGGAACGGTATTCAAATCTTCGTTTAAAAGGACGATATCCGCGCCGTCCCTTGCAATATCGGTTCCTCCCGCCACCGCTGCAGAAGTATCGGCCTGTGCCAAAACAGGGGCATCGTTGATGCCGTCGCCTATCATCAACACTCTTTTCCCTTCTTTCTGCAAAGCCTTGACATATTCCAACTTGTCTTCCGGCATGGCTTGGGAACGGTAGTGTCCGATACCCAAGGCGCGTGCGGTTTCTGCAACGGCGGTTTCGCGGTCTCCGCTGAGCAGGTGCAGGGTCAGGTGTTGCCGCTTCAACTTGCGGACAACTTCCTCCGCCCCTTCCTTCAACGGGTCTTGAAGATAAAACACAGCTTGGAAACCGAGCTGGTTGCCGAGATAGACCGCGCTGCCGCTTTCTGAAGCCTGTTCATCCTGCGGAGGTTCTCCGGCGATTTTGGCGACATAAGCCCCCCTGCCCAATGCCCACACCTGCGTTTCCCCGTTGACGGTCAGTTGCGCGCCTACGCCTTCACCGACGTGATTGAGGCGTTGTCCGACCCGTATGTCAGGAATCATGCCGTCTGAAACACGGTGGTTGAGGATGGCGCGTGCAAGGGGATGTTCGGACTGTTGTTCCAACGCCTGCGCCACCGCGAGAACAAAGGCTTCGTCTGTGCCGCTCAACAATGAGATACGGCTGACGGTGGGATTTCCCCGGGTCAGCGTTCCTGTTTTATCGAAGATGATGTCGGTGGTTTGGGCGAGCGTTTCCAGGGTTTGCTTACCGCTGATTAAAATGCCTTCGCGTGCCAGCGAACCGGTAGAAGCTGCCAAGGCCGTCGGCGTGGCAAGCGATAAGGCGCACGGACAGGTAATGACAAGCAGGGCGACGGTAATCCAAAGCGCGGTATGCGCATCGGCGTAAAACATCCAACCGATAAATACGGGAACAGCAAGCAGCAGCTCCCCGAAAACGAATGTCGAGGCGTATTGTTCCGCCAACTCGGCGGTGCGCGGTTTTTGGGCCAGTGCGCGGTCGAGCAGGCGGACGATATGGGACAGGCGCGTACTGCTGCCGGTACGGTCGGTGCGTATGATTAGGGGGCTTTGCGTATTGAGTGTGCCGGCGGTTACTTTTTCAGACGGCATTTTGGCGACGGGCAGGCTTTCACCCGTCAGCATGGCTTCATTGACCGCGCTGCTGCCTTCGACAACCGTACCGTCGACAGGTACGGTCTCCCCGGGTTTGACCATCACGATATCGCCCTCCTTCAATTTGACGACGGCTGCCTCGCAGGTTTCCTGCGTATCGGGGTAATCGGGCATATGATGGCAAAACGCAGGAATCAGCTTGACCAGCCTCTCGGCGGCATCGCCTGCCTTACGTCGGGCGATTTGTTCCATAAAACGTCCGCCCAGCAGGAAAAACAGCAGCATGGCGATGGATTCGAAATACATCCCCTGCCCCGCATTGGTCGCAAGGCTGTAAACGCCGGCGATAAAGGTCATGATGATGGCGACGGTAATCGGCGTGTCCATACCGACGCGGCGGTTTTTCAAGTCGCGCAGCGTGCCTTGATAAAACGGAACGGCGCAGTAAAAGACAACCGGCAACACCATCAGGAAACCGCCCCAATGGAGGATTTGCAGGAAATCGGGTTCGATGTCGCCGCCGTAAAGGTAGGTCGGCAGCGCGAACATCATCGTCTGCATCATCCCCAGTCCGGCAACGGCGAGGCGGACGATGTATTGTTTGCGTTCTTTTTGGTTGGCGGCTTCGATTTTCTGCGCGTCATAGGGTGCGGCGGTGTAGCCTGTCTGCCGGATTTTCAACAGAATGTCGGAAAGGCGGATTTTGCCGTCGTCCCAGACGACGCGGCAGCGGTGCGTGCTGTAATTGAGGTCGATGCGGACGATGCCGTCTGTACGCAAAAGCTGCTGTTCGATCAGCCAGACGCAGGCGGCGCAGGTGATGCCGCCGAGCATTAAAACCGCCTCGCGCGTGCCGCCGTGGGTTTCCACAAAGTCGGACTGGACTTCGGGCAGATCGTACAGGCGGATTTGGTCGAGGATTTCTTGGGGCGGCAGTTCGGTTTTTTGCGCGTCGGCGGTGCGTTGTTTGTAATAACTGCCCAAGCCCGCGTCGATAATGCTTTGTGCGACTGCCTGACAGCCGGCACAGCAGGTTTCGCGGTCTTCGTTTTCGTAACGGACAGTCAGGTGGAGGTGTTCGGGAACATCCAAACCGCAGTGGAAACAGGTTTTTTTCATGGCGTTTCGGTCTCGTCGTCGGTTGTCGGCATGGTGGCACAATACTCGGCAATGGCTTCGCGCAGTGCGTCTATACCGGTATTTTCAGCAACGGAAATGCGGACGGCGGCAATTTTTCCCACAGCGTCGCGCCATATGCCCGTATTTTGTCCTTCAGGCGGCAGCAGGTCGGTTTTGTTGTACACCTTGATGCACGGAATATCGCCGGCATGGATTTCTTGCAGTACGTTTTCCACGTCTTCAATCTGCTGCCCGCTGTTCGGGGCGGAGGCATCGACGACGTGCAGCAGCACATCGGCTTGTGCGGTTTCTTCCAAGGTGGCGGAAAAGGCAGAAATCAGTTTGTGCGGCAGATCGCTGACGAATCCGACGGTATCGGTCAGGATGATGCTGCATTCGGGACTGATGTACAGCCGCCGCGCCGTCGTGTCGAGTGTGGCAAACAGCTGGTCTTTCGCATATATGCCCGACTTGGTCAGCCGGTTGAACAGGCTGGATTTGCCGACATTGGTATAGCCGACCAGCGCAAACGTTTTGATTCTGCCCGATTCGCGGGACTTGCGGCGCAGCGCGCGCTGTTTTTTGAGGTTGGCAAGCTGTTTTTTCAAGGCGTTGATCCGATGGGCGATCAATCGGCGGTCGGTTTCCAGTTTGGTTTCGCCCGGTCCTTTCATGCCGATGCCGCCGCGCTGGCTCTGCAGATGGCCGTAACCGCGTATCAAGCGTCCCGCCAAATGGCTTAATTGTGCCAACTCGACTTGCAGCCTGCCTTCCTGCGTGCGTGCGCGGCGGGCGAAAATCGCCAGAATCAGCCCCACCCTGTCCAATACGCGGCATTGGAGGATTTTTTCCAAATTGCGTTCCTGCGTGGGCGTGAGTTCGTGGTTGAATACGACCAAATTGATGCCGTCTGCGGCAACTGCTTCCGACAGCTCCGCCGCCTTGCCCGTGCCGACAAACAGCGCGGTGTGCGGACGGTCGCGTTTGGCGGTCTCCACGATGACGGGATCGCCGCCTGCCGCTTTGACCAGCTCGACGGCTTCTGCCAATGCCGTCTGAAAGCCGTTCAGACGGGCGGCACTGCTGCCCGTACCATCTTTGTCCAACATTACGCCCACCAGCATGACGCGTTCCGGTTGCGCTTGGGTACTGCCGTTGCGGCCTGTTCTGCCTGTCATGTATTCAATCCTGTAAATAAAGGGTAACGCCGCGTTCCGGGCTGTCTTCCGGCGCAAGCGTGATGCGGCTGCCCGTCATTCCGCCAACGCTGAAGACGATGCCGCCCGCCTCGTGCCTTCCTATGGACAGGCGGCTGCCGGGCCGCTGCCGGTAGGTATAACGGGTACACGCTTCCAAGCACCAGCGTCCGCGCCAGTGGATGAAATATTTTTCGCCTTTTCTGACGGCAAGCGTCTCGCCGCCGTTCACCTCAAAATAAGGGTAATCGGGTTTTCGGGTTTTAAACTGCCATTTCGCCTGCGCGCGCCGTCCGTTGCGGACATAGTCGAATACCGCCGTATAAAGCGTACCGTACTCCAAAGGCTTGATCGGGAAAAGCGCGAATTGGTACGCGGTCAGCCTGCCGTTGGGGTCGTTGCCGGCGGTTAAAACCCTGACGGGGCGGATTTCGTTTTTACCCTGATACAGCTTGAAACTTTTCATCGTAATTTTGCCTGCCGCCTCGGAAAAATCAATGCTGGCAGGATTTCCCGTCATTTCATATTCCGGCACGGGGTCGGGACGTTCCCCGTAAAAATAAGGCAGCGCGCCGCTGCCGACCGGATAGGCTGTATAGAGCAGCTCCTGTGCGGGCATGACTTCGTCGGTGTACACGACCGCACCGTTGTGGCAGGCGTTGCGGTAATATTTCCGTCCCGCTTCAGGCTGATTTCTGCCTTGGGCGCAATGCCGCTCAAACCTGCCGTTGCCCTGATTGAATACGACGACGGTTTTGCCGTTTTCGCGCACAAATGCCGCTCCTGCCTCATCCGTATGGCGGTCAAGCAGGGAAAGGCGGTGGTAGATTGCGCTCATCAATCCGTCAACCTGGCGTTGCTGCGTACGGATATCGCTGTCGGACGATTCGGCGGCTTCTTCTTCCGTGCTGACGTTTTCGTGTACACCGTTGTAAAGGTAACCGGCAAGGCGTGTGCGTTCGGTCAACTTTTGTGCGGTGTAGTGCGGATTGTCGGGATGATATTCTCCGTGTCCGTCTTCGGGATTAAGCGTGAGGTAGCGTGCGTGCCTGCGGGCAGAGTTTTCCAATACAGGCGCGTGTGCCAGCTCGTGCAAACCGATTTGTGCGCGGATACGGTTGAGGTAGTGCAGCGCATCGCCGCCGTCCCTGATTTGCGGTGCGGACGGATAGACAAGTTCGCCCGCCGGCACGGATTGGTTTTGGGTATGGTAGAAAACGCCTGCCGCCGAGCCCAACAGAAGCAGCCAGATAACAAGGGATTTCATGATGTCGCCCTTTCACCCCGGCAACGGGGTGTTTTATCAAAACGGCAAACTTGTCAATGCGGTTTCCGCTTGCCGATTGCCAAACCGGCAAACCTTTCCCCGTGCCGATGCCGAACCCGATGCCGTCTGAACCTTCAGACGGCATCGGGTGTTTATTTGTCCGCCCGGATGGGTGCAGGTTCGTATTGTGTCGATTCGTCGCCGTAATACAGCACGCCGAGTTTGATGGGGATGCGTCCCTGCGATTTGCGGTGGGCGTTGGAATCGCGCAAGGAATAGGCGCAGCCGCAATATTCCTGCTGGTAGAAGTTTTCGCGTTTGCTGATTTCGATCATGCGCGCGCTGCCGCCGCCTTTGCGCCAGTTGAAATCCCAATACACCACATCATCATAGGGCGCGGCGGCGCGGTGTCCGCAGTCGTTGATTTGCGCCATATTTTTCCAGCGTGAAATGCCCAAAGAACTGGTAAAGACGGGGAAACCGTGTTCGTGCGCGTATTGTGCGGCTTTTTCAAAACGCATATCGAAACACATCGTACAGCGGATGCCGCGTTCCGGCTCAAACTCCATGCTTTTGGCTTTGGCAAACCATTCTTTGCGGTCGTTTTCGTAATCGTCGTCTTTATCGATGAAGGGGATGCCGAACTTTTCCGCAAAGCGCACGTTTTCCTCTTTTCGGAGCATATATTCTTTGTGCGGATGGATGTTGGGATTGTAAAAATAAATGGTGTAGTCGATGCCGGAGGCAAGCATCGCCTCCATCACTTCGCCGCTGCACGGGGCGCAGCAGGAATGCAGCAAGACTTTTTTATGTCCGCCGGGCGGGACGAGTATGGGGCGGTTAATGTCGGTAACGGTAGGTTTGTTTTGTGTTTCCATTAACTTAACAATATCTGTTGAATACGGTTGAAGCGGCTATTTTATCAGAGCCGTCGCATGTAAAACAGAGTGTCAGGGCATCAGCCCGAGCTGCCTGAACGAACGGACGCTTTGCGCCGTTACGATAAAATGGTCGAGCAGCGACACATCGACCAGCGACATTGCCTGTGCCAGCCGCCTTGTGAACATGATGTCTTCCTGCGAAGGTTCGGGCGAGCCGCCCGGATGGTTGTGTGCGATAATCAGGCTGTCGGCATATTCGTCCAATGCCAGTTTGACGATTTCGCGGATGTAAATCGTGTTTTCCGCAACCGTACCGCGCGACAGCTCTCTGACCGCAATCAGTTGGTTTTGGCGGTTCAACAACAGCGCGACGCTGACTTCGACTTTTTCCTGCCCCAAATGAAAGCGCAGGTAATCGGCAACCGTATCGGGGTCGGACAGGACGATGCCCTCCTGCAATTCTTCGGCCAGTATCCTGCGTCCGATTTCCCTGACTACGGCAAACTGTGTGAAACTTGCCGTCCCCATCCCTTTGTATGCCGACAGTTTGCCGACCTCCGCGCTCATCAGCCTCCCCAAACTGCCGAACTCCTGCAACAGGTAGCGCGCCAAATCGACCGCACTCATTCCGCGCGTGCCGACGCGCAGCAGGATTGCCAAAAGTTCGGCATCACTCAAAGCCGCCGCCCCGCGTTCCAACAGCTTTTCCCTGGGTCTTTCGCCTTCCGGCCATTGCTTGATGCTCATGTTTTCCCTTTTTTAAATAGTCTGAGATGCCGTCTGAAACAAATGTTCCCACACGCCAAATATCCGAAATGCCGTCTGAACCGGATTTCCGCTTCAGACGGCATCTGTATTTCAAAACAGTCTTACGCCGTTTCTTCCAACTCGATTGAAGCCGCCAGAAGCGACAGGCGTGCCATTACGCCGTAAACGTAGAGGCGGTTGTGTTCGTTGTCCACGTCGCAGTCTTTTTCAGAGCGCGGCATACCCAGCGAGTCCCATTGTTCGAATACGCGCTTGCAGGCTTCGGGAGCTTCTTGCGAATTGTCGCCGTTACCGGTCGGAATGCTGTTGAACAGCGGCACAAACACCATACCGCCGGCGTTGAGGTTTTCGTCCGCACCGCGCCCTTCGTGCACGCGGAAAAAGCCGCCGATGACGAAGCGGTCCATCATATAGACGACGGGTTCGCACACCGCGCCGTTTAAGGTTTCATAGGTATAAATCCCTTCTTGGACAATCACTTCGCTGACTTCCAAGCCTTCTTTGACTTTCGCCATTTTGTTGCGGTTTTTACGGCTCAAGCCGCGCACTTCGTCGGCGGACTTGACGCTCATCACACCCATGCCGTAAGTGCCTGCGTCTGCTTTCACAATAACGAAAGGCTGGTCGGTAATACCCAGTTCGTCGTATTTGGCTTGAATTTTCGCCAATACGCGTTCTACCGCTTCTGCCAACGCATCTTCACCTTCCCGCTCTTGGAAGTCCAAACCGCCGATTTTTTCAAAATACGGGTTAATTTGCCATTCGTCGATGTCGATCAGCTTGGCAAATTCGGCGGCAACTTGGTTATACGCGCCGAAATGATCTGTTTTGCGGCGCGTCGTCCAACCGCCGTGCAACGGAGGCAATACGGTTTGGCTGACTCCTTTGAGGATGTCGGGAATGCCGGCGGACAAGTCGTTGTTCAACAAGACGACACAAGGAGAGAAACCGTCTGCAAGATGTACACGCTTACGGATACGCAATAAAGGCTCAAGCAGGATTTTGTCGCCCAATGCGGTTTCAAGCTCGGTTGGCTCGGTTACCTCAGGATTCAGGCTGCCCAAGCGCACTTCATACCCTGCCGAGCGTAAAATCTCGCTGAGGGCGTAAACATTTTGCAGGTAGAACGTATTGCGCGTGTGGTTTTCGGGAATAATCAATACGGATTTCGCCGTTTCGCAGGCGCGTTGTACCGCATCTTGCGCCGCGACTGCCGCCAGTGGGATAAAGTTGGGATTCAAATTATTGAAGCCGCCCGGAAACAAATTCATATCGATAGACGAAATTTTGTAACCGGCGTTGCGGATATCGACCGAACCGTAAAACGGCGGGCGGTGCGCGTTCCATTGCGTGCGGAACCATGCTTCGATTTTGGCGTGATTGGACAGGATTTTTGCTTCAAACGCCTGAAGTTGCGCCGAATGTTCGGGCGACATAACCGGTAATTTCATCTTTCGTCTGCCTCTGTGTGTTTTTTGACAAGGTACAGATAATAATGCCTTTGAAAGAATGACGACAAGTATTCTTTCATATCGGATCATTCTTTAGATATAACTGTTTACCAAAATGGACAATATGTCTAATTTTTTCGTTAAAATTGTTTACAAAATAACACCGACTCAAAAATTAGACAAAATCTGTTGCGCGGTGTAAAGAATACGTCTAAAATCCGCCCAATCCGCATCACCATTTATCCAAAAGAACAACATCATGACAGCACAAACCCTTTACGACAAACTCTGGAACAGCCACGTCGTCCGCGAAGAAGAAGACGGCACCGTCCTGCTTTACATCGACCGCCACCTGGTTCACGAAGTAACCAGCCCGCAGGCGTTTGAAGGTCTGAAAATGGCGGGGCGCAAGCTGTGGCGTATCGACAGCGTAGTCTCCACCGCCGACCACAACACCCCGACCGGCGATTGGGACAAAGGCATCCAAGACCCGATTTCCAAGCTGCAAGTCGATACGTTGGATCAAAACATCAAAACATTCGGCGCACTCGCCTATTTTCCGTTTATGGACAAAGGTCAGGGCATCGTACACGTTATGGGGCCCGAACAAGGCGCGACCCTGCCCGGTATGACCGTCGTCTGCGGCGATTCGCACACTTCCACCCACGGCGCATTCGGCGCACTGGCGCACGGCATCGGCACTTCCGAAGTCGAACACACGATGGCGACCCAGTGCATTACCGCGAAAAAATCCAAATCCATGCTGATTGCCGTTGACGGCAAATTAAAAGCGGGCGTTACCGCCAAAGACGTGGCGCTTTACATCATCGGGCAAATCGGCACGGCGGGCGGCACGGGTTACGCCGTCGAGTTCGGCGGCGAAGCCATCCGCAGCCTTTCGATGGAAGGCAGGATGACCCTGTGCAATATGGCGATTGAGGCAGGCGCGCGTTCCGGTATGGTCGCGGTCGATCAAACCACCATCGACTATGTCAAAGGCAAACCCTTCGCACCCAAAGGCGAGGCGTGGGACAAAGCCGTCGAGTACTGGCGCACGCTGGTGTCCGACGAAGGTGCGGTTTTTGATAAAGAATACCGTTTCAACGCCGAAGACATCGAACCGCAAGTTACTTGGGGCACGTCGCCCGAAATGGTTTTAAACATCGGCGGCAAAGTGCCGAATCCCGCCGAAGAAACCGATCCGGTCAAACGCAGCGGTATGGAGCGCGCCCTCGAATATATGGGTTTGAAGGCAGGCACGCCGCTGAACGAAATCCCTGTCGACATCGTATTCATCGGCTCTTGCACCAACAGCCGCATTGAAGACTTGCGCGAAGCCGCCGCCATCGCCAAAGACCGCAAAAAAGCCGCCAACGTACAGCGCGTATTGATCGTCCCAGGTTCCGGTTTGGTTAAAGAACAAGCCGAAAAAGAAGGCTTGGATAAAATTTTCATCGAAGCCGGCTTTGAATGGCGCGAACCGGGCTGTTCGATGTGCCTTGCGATGAATGCCGACCGCCTCACGCCGGGTCAACGCTGCGCCTCCACGTCCAACCGCAATTTTGAAGGCCGCCAAGGCAACGGCGGGCGCACCCACCTCGTCAGCCCCGCTATGGCCGCCGCTGCCGCCGTTACCGGACACTTTACCGACATCCGTACGATGGCGTAAGTATTTTCAGGCGGTCTTTAAGAATTTGACGAGGCCGTCTGAAATATGTCCCGTAAGGCAGAAACGCCTTAATACTCAAACCAAGGAGTTTAACCATGAACAAACTTTTCATTACCGCCCTGTCCGTCCTCGCCTTGTCCGCCTGCGCCGGCACTTGGCAGGGTGCGAAACAAGACACCGCCCGCAACCTTGATAAAACACAGGCCGCCGCCGAACAAACAGGCAACGCCGTCGAAAAAGGCTGGGACAAAACCAAAGAAGCCGTCAAAAAAGGCGGCAATGCCGTCGGACGCGGCATTTCCCATCTCGGCGAAAAAATCGAAAACGCCACCGAATAACCGATTTGCGATGCCGTCTGAAACCGTTTCAGACGGCATCGTCAGCACAAGACGCAAACCCATGAAAGCCTTTACCAAAATTACCGCCATCGTCGCCCCGCTTGACCGCAGCAACGTCGATACCGACGCCATCATCCCCAAACAATTTCTAAAATCCATCAAACGCAGCGGCTTCGGCCCTAATGCCTTTGATGAATGGCGTTACCTCGACCACGGCGAACCGGGCATGGACAACGGCAAACGCCCGCTGAACCCCGATTTTTCCCTGAACCAACCGCGTTACCAAGGCGCGCAAATCCTGTTGACGCGCAAAAACTTCGGCTGCGGCTCCTCGCGCGAACACGCCCCTTGGGCATTGGACGACTACGGCTTCCGCGCCGTCATCGCCCCCAGCTTTGCCGATATTTTCTTCAACAACTGCTACAAAAATGGCCTTTTGCCTATCGTTTTGACAGAAGAACAGGTTGACCAGCTTTTCAAAGAAGTTGAAGCCAACGAAGGCTATCAGCTCTCCATCGACCTTGCCGAGCAAACCCTGACCACCCCTAGCGGCGAAACATTCACATTCGACATTACCGAACACCGCAAACACTGCCTCTTAAACGGCTTGGACGAAATCGGACTGACCCTGCAACACGCCGACGAAATTCACGCCTTTGAAGAAAAACGCCGCCAAAGCCAGCCTTGGCTGTTTAACGGTTGATATACAAAAGGCGGTCTGAAAAATTTAAGTGTTTCAGACGGCCTTTACTGAATGTATTGGGATAGACCATGAGATCATTCGACGAATTAATCCAAACCCAAGACCCTGCGTGGCCATTGATTCAAGAGTGGCTTACAGAAGCGGTAAACAGCGTTGAAGTTTTGCCACGTACGCTTGAAAAGGCAAAGGAAGAACTTGTCAAAACCCAAGTAACAATACGTTCGTTTATGGGTGCTGTCGTTTATGAAACCGGCGGTATCCTTATCGATGACGGTTGGTTACGGATACTTGGTTCTGGCAGCGCGAAGCTACCTCGTGGTTTGGGAAGTTGGAATCTAAGCCTTACACAATCCGAGCCAGCAGGCCCTGCTCCCTATTATCTGTTTGCCGATGATGTTGCTGGAGGCTATTTTGCGATTAATGGCGGAGAATTGAATGGCAAAGTAGGTAATATTTTCTACCTACCACCGGATACACTGGAATGGGAAGATTGCGGTAAAGGTTATGGCGACTTCTTAAATTGGGCATTGACTGGCGATTTACAGTTGTTTTACGAAAACCTGCGTTGGGAAAATTGGCGCGAAGAAATCCATGATTTGAATGGCGACAGCGTTTACACGTTCTTTCCGTTTTTATGGACTGAAGAAGGCAGCGATATAAACCAAGTTAGCCGCAAGCGTATTCCTATTGCTGAACATTATGCTTCCACTTTGAATCTGCAAAACACAACTCCATAAAAAGCCCTTTCAGACGGCCTTGTTGTCATAATCCCAATAAAGCGTCCTTAAAACGTATTCTTCACATCCTGAAGTTTAATTTCTACCTAACCACACCATGATTACCGACACCATAAGCAATGCTGCCCGCTACGCCGCGCTGCATCCTGACTTTGCCGAAGCCTTCCATCTGTTGCAGACCTTGGATTTTGCCAAACTGTCGGACGGTCAAGTGCCATGCGAGAATCCCAATATCCGTATTTTTATCGGCAGCGAGCCGATGAGGACTAAAGACGAAGCCCAGCCTGAAGCGCACTTAAAACACATTGATATTCAAACACCGATTGATGGCAACGAAACATATGGCTGGATAGACAGAGGCCGTCTGAAAAACGGTTTGGGCTACAACGAAAAGCACGATATCGAGTTTTTCAACTGCGAGCCGGAAACCTGGTTAACCTTGGAGCCCGGAGAATTTGCGCTATTTTTCCCAAATGATGCGCATGCCCCATTGGTCGGCGACAGGGCAAACATACGCAAAGTTGTTTTTAAAATCCGTATCGAAACAGAGCGTCTATAACGGCATCTTGGCATCGCATCCGACCTCTAAACCTGCCCGAACCTTTTTCAGACGGCATCTACACTCTTTATTGACAAAAAAAGGAAAAACAATGACCAAACATATCGCTATCTTGCGCGGCGACGGCATCGGCCCTGAAATCGTCGCTGAAACCGTCCGCGTACTCGACAAACTTATCGCCCAAGGCTTGGATGCCGGCTACGAATACGCCCCATTGGGCGGCGAAGCCTACGACGAATACGGCCACCCTTATCCCGAATTTACGCAAAACCTCTGCCGCAAAGCCGATGCCGTCCTGCTTGGTGCAGTCGGTTCTCCGCAATACGACAATCTCGACCGTCCATTGCGTCCTGAGCGCGGCTTGTTAGCCATCCGTAAGGATTTGAACCTGTTTGCCAATTTGCGTCCTGCCGTTTTATATCCCGAATTAGCCAACGCCTCCACACTCAAGCCTGAAATCGTCGCCGGTTTGGATATTTTGATTGTGCGCGAACTCACCGGCGATATTTATTTCGGCGAACCGCGCGGCATCCGCGTTTTGGAAAACGGCGAACGCGAAGGCTACAACACCATGAAATACAGCGAAAGCGAAATCCGCCGCATCGCCCACGTTGCCTTCCAATCCGCCCAAAAACGCAGCAAAAAAGTCTGCTCCGTAGGCAAAGCCAACGTTTTGGAAACCACCGAACTGTGGCGCGAAATCTTTGAAGAAATCGGCAAACAATACCCTGATGTCGAACTTTCCCATATGTACGTGGACAACGCCGCCATGCAGTTGGTACGCGCACCCAAACAATTTGACGTGATTGCCACCGGCAACATCTTCGGCGACATCCTCTCTGACGAAGCCTCCATGCTGACCGGCTCCATCGGTATGCTGCCTTCCGCTTCTTTGGACGAAAACGGCAAAGGCCTGTACGAACCGTCCCACGGCTCCGCTCCCGACATCGCCGGACAAAACAAAGCCAACCCGCTGGCCACCATCCTCTCGCTTGCCATGCTGCTGCGTTACAGCCTGAACGACGAAGCCCGCGCGCAACAAGTCGAAAACGCCGTCCAAAAAGTGCTGCAACAAGGCTTGCGTACCGGCGATATTTACGAAGAAGGCACAAAACTCGTTTCCTGCTCCGAAATGGGCGATGCGGTACTCGCCGCCTTGTAAAAGGCCGTCTGAAAACCCAAAGCGCGGACTACTCCGCGCTTTTTTCATTAGGGTTGTCGGCGTTTAATTTTCCCGGGGGATTTTTGTTTGCAAAGCGGAAGATTCAAGGCGTAAACCGTAATAAGGTTGGATACCCGGTGAGGATTTCCAACGCAGAAGATGCCGCTTTAGCATAAAAAACACGGAAACTATTGAATATTGACAGCTCCCAGCATTACCCTTCTCAGCTTTCAGACGACCCCATCATCAAATCCAGGTAAATCCACCGTTCGCCCTTAAGAAATGATATGCATTCTTTCCTATGTTAAGATAAGCATCTTTACAGCCTCACACAAAGGAAAAGAATCATGAAAAAAATCATCATCGCCGCGCTCGCAGCAGCCGCCATCGGTACTGCCTCCGCCGCCACCTACAAAGTGGACGAATATCACGCCAACGCCCGTTTCGCCATCGACCATTTCAATACCAGCACCAACGTCGGCGGTTTTTACGGTCTGAGCGGTTCCGTTGAGTTCGACCAAGCAAAACGCGACGGCAAAATCGACATCACCATTCCCGTTGCCAACCTGCAAAGCGGTTCGCAACACTTTACTGATCACCTGAAATCCGCCGACATCTTCGATGCCGCCCAATATCCGAACATCCGTTTCGTTTCTACCAAATTCAATTTCAACGGCAAAAAACTGGTTTCCGTTGACGGCAACCTGACCATGCACGGCAAAACCGCCCCCGTCAAACTCAAAGCCGAAAAATTCAACTGCTACCAAAGCCCGATGGCGAAAACCGAAGTTTGCGGCGGCGACTTCAGCACCACCATCGACCGCACCAAATGGGGCGTGGACTACCTCGTTAACGTTGGTATGACCAAAAGCGTCCGCATCGACATCCAAATCGAGGCAGCCAAACAATAAAATCTTTGATAAGAATCAATAAAGATGCCGTCTGAATGGGTTTGGAAATCGAGCTGACCCAACTTTTCGACCTGAAACAATACGGACAACTCGAACTGCGCCTGTTTGCCGACAGGGTCCGCAATCATGCCGACGACAAAGACAGTAGGAATGCGGACTCAGACCGCCTGCGCAATGACGGCTACTATATGCCCAACCTGCCTGTTTCCCGCTACGGGCTGGGTGCAAGCTGGAACAAAGGGGCATGGCAAATCGGCAGCAGCCTGACCCGCTACGCCGCCGCCAAACACACCGGAAACATGGCTGCGGCATACAAAGAACCCTCACTCGGCTCCTACGCCCTGCTCGATGCCTATGTCAGCCATACGCAAAAACACGGCAGATACAGCACAGAATGGTTCTTGGACGGCCGAAACCTGACCAACCGTACCGCGCGCGCGCAAAACTCCATACTCAAATACATTGCGCCGCTGCCCGGACGTTCCATCCGCGCCGGTGTGAAAATTTCGCTGTAAACATCAAATACCGCCTGTAAACGAAATGCCGTCTGAACATTCTTCAGACGGCATTGATTTATTTCAAACACCGATACGGCGTTTAATCTGCCACTTTTTTCAATTCTGCACGCATAGCACCGATAACCGCCTTGTAATCCGGTTTGCCGAAAATCGCAGAACCTGCCACAAAGGTATCTGCGCCGGCTCGGGCAACGGCGGCGATATTGTCGGTTTTGATGCCGCCGTCCACTTCAATGGCAATACGTCTGCCGCTTTTCTCTTCATAGCGGTCAAGCATGGCACGAACCTGTCTGATTTTTTCCAAAGTGTGCGGAATGAAGCTCTGACCGCCGAACCCGGGGTTGACCGACATCAGCAAAACCATATCCAGCCTGTCCAACACGTTTTCCAACACATATACGGGCGTTGCCGGATTCAACACCAGCCCCGCCTGACAGCCCATATCCCGAATCAGGCTCAAGCTGCGGTCGATATGGCGGCTCGCTTCGGGATGGAACGTGATGATCGATGCTCCTGCTTTGGCAAACGACTGAATCAGGTCGTCAACGGGTTCGACCATCAGATGCACATCGATCGGCACACACGCATACGGTTTTAATGCCGCGCAAACCATAGGCCCGAAGGTCAGGTTCGGCACATAATGGTTGTCCATCACGTCAAAATGGATCAGATCTGCACCCGCCGCAATGACGCTTTCCACCTCTTCGCCAAGCCGTGCAAAATCTGCCGATAAAATGCTGGGTGCGATACGGCAAGTAGTCATGTTTTTTCCTTCAATATCCTTTTATAGTGGATTAACAAAAATCAGGACAAGGCGACGAAGCCGCAGACAGTACAGACAGTACGGCAAGGCGAGGCAACGCCGTACTGGTTTTTGTTAATCCACTATACGTTCCGATTCCGCCATTATGTCTGCCTGCCGGACATACGTACGCATTATTAACAAAAGTTAACCGCGATAATACCATCTTTCACACGTCAATCTAGTATATTTCCTAAAATTTCCAACAAGAGGAAAAGCCGTGCCACTGCCCGTTTCCAGCCATTTTGCCAAACCTGTTGCCTCTTTTTTCGGTATGGCTTTGCTTTCCTGTCAGATTTCCTACGCCGCGCCGTCTTATATTTCCCTAACCGATTTCCAACCGAACTGCGACATACGCCGGCTTGAGCTTAGCCAAGAGCAGCGCAACGACCTGCGTAAAATCCGTGCCGCCTTCAAGCTGGCAAACGACAAAGCCAAACTCAAAGGCATACGCTCCGAACGCAGCCGCCGCCAAGCCATTGTCGGAATCATCTCTTCAGATACTTTCGACCGCAGCGAAGCACGCGGTTATGTCGAAAGCCGATACCACTCCAGCATGGATTTTGCGGTGGACGAGTTGGAAATCCAACACCGTTTCTTCCATATCCTCACACCTCAACAGCAGCAAATGTGGCTTTCTTCCTGCCTCAAATAATCCCCGAAACGCTCACGGCGCACGTTGCTCCGGCAGCCTGCCCGCCCAGTCGCAGGCAAACTGCCAAGCGGAACGTCCCGAGCGGTTGCCCCGCATCTGCGCCCACTGCAACGCCGCCGTCCGGGCGGCTTCGTCATATGGTATATCAAAATCTTCCAACCAGCTTTGCACTGCCGACAGATAATCGTTTTGATCGAACGGATAAAAGCTGAGCCACAATCCAAATCGGTCGGACAAAGATACTTTTTCTTCCACCGCTTCTTTCTGATGGATTTCTCCGCGCACGCCTGTCGTACCTGCATTTTCATCCAAATATTCGGGCATCAGGTGCCGTCTGTTGGAAGTCGCGTACACCAGCACGTTGGCGCAACGTTGGGACAAACCGCCGTCCAATGCCGTTTTCAATGCCTTATAGGTTTCGTCGCCGCTTTCAAATGATAAATCGTCGCAAAAAACAATGAATTTTTCCGGACGTTCCTTCAAAAGCGTCAACAGATACGGCAGGCCGATCAAATCGCTTTTATCGACTTCGATCAGGCGCAATCCCTTATCCGCATATTCGTGCAGCAGGGCTTTGACCAGCGAGGATTTGCCTGTTCCGCGTGCGCCGCTCATCAATACGTTGTTCGCGGGTCTGCCGGCTATGAACTGTTCGGTATTACGCACCAGCAATTCGGTCTGCCTGCCGACGCCGGCAAGCCGCGACAAAGGGAAAACGTGCGGATCGGGCAAGTGTTCCAAAAAACCTTTTTTGCCCGCACTCTGCCAGCGGAAGGCAAGCGCGTTCCAATCCGTATGCCCGGGTTCGGGCGGAAGCACGGCATCCAAACGCCGCAAAACGGCATAGGCTTTATCGAGAAATTCGTTCAATTCCATCTCTACCTCACTTTGCATATCTTTGCGCCATCAGCCGTTCGACGGTATCGACGATTGCCTGCGTATTCGGATCGATTTCGATGTTGATCCTGTCGCCGACCTTTCTGCTGCCGAACAGCGTCCGTTCCAAAGTTTCGGGAATCAGATGGACATTGAAACGGCTGTCTTCGACTTTGCCTATGGTCAGGCTGCAACCGTCCAAGCCGACGAACCCTTTGGTCAGGATATAGGGTTTGAGTTCGTCCGGAAGCTCAAACCAAACCGTGCGGTTGAACCCGTCCCGTTCGATTTCGACAATAGGCACGGTTGCCATAATGTGTCCGCTCATGACGTGTCCGCCGATTTCGTCGCCGAAACGTGCCGCCCGTTCGATGTTGACGCAATCGCCTTCCTTCAGCAGCCCTAAATTGGTTTTTGCCAAAGTTTCTGCCATTAAATCGAAGCTGACGCGGTTTCCTTCGATTTCGGTAATCGTCAGGCAGCAGCCGTTATTGGCAACCGATGCGCCGCGTTGCAGATTGTCCGCCGCCTCTTGCGGAAGCTCGACGACATAAGTGTGAAATGCCTCCGACGGGCGGTGGATTGCCGTCAGTTTTCCCAATCCTTGAACAATGCCTGTAAACATAATCCTGTTTCCCTATGTCGGTAAAATAGTGCAAATTGTAGCATTTCCCCGCGAAAAATGCCGTCTGAAACGCCTTCAGACGGCATTGTGCCTCCAGTTCGGGCAAAAACCGCCCGGTACGGCCTGACCTTTCCTTTCCGCGCCGGTCGGCAGTGTTGCCCTTATCCCTCCTGCAAATCGGTTTGCGTGTTCAAGTCGGCAAAATGCCCGTCAAACTCGAATCTGACCGGCCGCGCCCTTTGCTGCTGCAACCAGCTTCTTAATGTTTTCATACCCGAAAACAGATAGGGAATCGCGCTTTGCAGAATTTGCGGGCGGATATACATAAGGTTGTAGTGCATCGTTACCGGTGTTTCCACATAAAACGCATTGCACAACGGTGTGCGTTTCGACACGGTTTCAAACCTTGCCACCAAATCGTCCGGCAGATACGGCATATCGCACGGCACAACCAAAAGCCAGTCGGCAGTCGCCAACTGCAAATCGTTGGCTGCGGTACACAATGCCGAAAGCGGGCCGAAATGCTGCCACTGCCGTGCGTCCGGAAAAATATGCGGACTTCTTCGAGCATATTCTTCCAAATTCCGGTTGGTACTGATGGCGATATGGCTGACCTGCGGCCTGATCCTGTCGATGACATGGTCTATCAGCGCCTTACCCCCCAAAAGAGCAAGCCCCTTGTCCCCGCCTCCCATACGGCTCGCCTGCCCGCCGGCCAGTATCAGGGCAAAAGTTTTCATTGCGGATGTTCTCTTGGAAAAGTTCGAGGTTTTCATGATTGCAGTCTGCCGTTCCCAATGACTCAAAATGCCGTCTGAAGCAGACGGCAAATAAATTCATATTATCTGAATTTTATCATAACATGATTTAACACTGAAGCGGTACGGATTGAGTTTTCCTTAACCAATTCTTTCTGAGCAGTTGTATCTAATCCCAAAGAATGATATTGTTTGCATTATTTGGAACAATTTTTCGCCGAGCATGATACTGCCAGCCCGTTTTTCAGACGGCATCAGCCTTTCCCTTCGCCTGAAACTCCTGACCGGACTGTGGGTCGGGTTGGCGGCACTGTCTGTCGTTTTGACACTGCTGCTCTCTTTGCGCTTGGAAAACGCGGCCTCCGTCATCGAAGAGGCGGGCAACTTGAGAATGCAGGCATACCGTCTGGCATACATGGCGGGTGAAGGCTCGCCCCGTGCGCAAATCGACAATCAGATTGCCGAATTTGAAAAAAGTTTAAAACGCATTGCCCAAAGCGATGCCATCCATCCGCTGATCCCCTCCGACAACCCCCTTGCCTACGATTTGATACAATCCATGCTGATTATCGACTGGCAGGCAAACATCCTTCCCCCGCTGCAGGCCTACCGCCGCCCGACACAAGTCGAACTTTACCGCTTTGCCGGCAATATCGAACTGTTTTTGCAGGCATTGGAAAATGCCAACGAAAAAAACACATGGTGGCTCAGGCAGTTCCAATGGGCGATTATACTGATGACACTGGTGTCGTCTGTACTGATGCTGTTTTGGCACCAGATTTGGGTTATCCGCCCGCTTCAGGCATTGGGAGAAGGTGCGGAACGTATCGGTCAGCGGCATTTCGACATCCCTGTTCCCGAAGACGGTACGCCCGAATTCAAACAGGTAGGCCGCTGTTTCAACCAGATGGGCGGCAAACTCAAAGTCCTGTACGACAATTTGGAAGGGCAGGTTGCCGAACAAACCCACAACCTTGAAAAGCAAAACCGCAACCTGACCCTGCTGTACCGGACCACGCGCGACCTGCATCAATCCTATACGCCGCGACAGGCGGCGGAAGAATTTTTGAACCACATCCTGCCCGCCGTCGGCGCGCAATCCGGCAGCATCTACCTGGAAAACGGTTCAGACACAGACATTTCCGTCCATACGGCCGAACACGGCAAAAAGCCCCCTTTGGAAAAATATAGTGGATTAAATTTAAATCAGGACAAGGCGACGAAGCCGCAGACAGTACAGATAGTACGGCAAGGCGAGGCAACGCCGTACTGGTTTAAATTTAATCCACTATGCCATGACGAAACCTTCCCCATCGAATATCAAAACGAGAAACTGGGTATGCTTTCGCTCAGCTTTTCAGACGGCATTTCCCTCACCGGAGACGACCGCACACTGCTTCAAACACTGATTCGGCAATTGGGTGTATCGCTTGCCGGTGCAAAACAGGAGGAAGAAAAACGTCTGCTTGCGGTATTGCAAGAACGCAACCTGATTGCGCAAGGATTACATGACAGCATCGCACAAGCATTAACGTTCCTAAACCTACAGGTACAGATGCTGGAAACCGCCTTTGCCGAAAACAAACGGGAGGAAGCCGCAGAAAACATCAGCTTTATCAAAACAGGCGTGCAGGAATGTTATGAAGATGTCCGCGAACTGCTGCTCAACTTCCGTACCAAAATCAGTAATAAAGAATTTCCCGAAGCCGTTGCCGACCTATTCTCGCGCTTTACGCAACAGACCGGCACGACTGTCGAAACCGCTTGGGAAAACGGCACGCACCTGCCTACACAGGACGAGCAGCTCCAAATGATTTTCATCCTGCAAGAAAGCCTGTCCAACATCCGCAAACACGCCCGCGCCACTCATGTAAAATTCACCCTTTCCGAACACGGCGGACGCTTTACCATGACCATCCAAGACAACGGACAAGGTTTCGACACGGAGAAAATAGGAGAACCTACGGGCAGCCATGTCGGACTGCACATCATGCAGGAGCGTGCCAAACGCATCCGTGCCGTTTTAGAAATCCGTTCCCAAGCACAACAGGGAACCACCGTCTCATTGACGGTTGCATCTGAAGAAAGCTTGAAATGACTATTAAAATTATTCTGATAGACGACCATACCCTCTTCCGCAGCGGCATTAAAGCCCTTTTGTCGCGCCAACACGGTTTTGAAGTCATCGGCGAAGCCGCAGACGGCCTCTCGGGCATCAAAATGATCAGCCGGCTGCAACCCGATGTCGTCCTGCTCGACTTGGATATGCCCGGTATGAACGGACGCGAGGCACTCTCCCAAATCATCAGCATCAATCCGCAACAGGCAGTGATTATGCTGACCGTTTCCGAAGACAGCGACGATTTGACCGAATGTATGCGCATCGGCGCGCGCGGCTACCTGCTGAAAAACATCAACGCCGACTTTCTGCTCGAAAGCATACGCAAAGCCGCCGATGGCGATAATGTATTCTCGCCCGAGATGACCGCCAAACTCGTCAAAAGCCTGATTTCCCCGCAACCCGCCCAAGGGACGCAGCCGCTTGCCTCGCTGACCCCCCGCGAGTTGGAAATTTTGGGCTATCTCGCCGCAGGACACAGCAACAAAATCATCGCCCGCCACCTCGATCTTGCCGAATCCACCGTCAAAGTCCACGTTCAAAACCTGCTCCGCAAACTCAACCTCAGCAGCCGGGTGCAGGCCGCCGTTTACGCCATCCGGCACAACGTCCCCCAACCTGTACTGGACTAGGCGTTCAGACGGCATCGGGCAAGGAAAAAAGCAATGCGCCCCTTTGACGGGGTGCAATATATAAGGGACGGCATCCGGTGTGCCGTCCCTTTAAGTACGCCATTACCGCCGTAATCCGGACGGAATGGCTTAGGCGGTTTATTTCCAAGAATATTTCACACCCACGGTGCCTTGGTAACCTTTATGTCTGTTGCTATCGAATGATTTTTCGTAGCGAGCATCTGCATAAAGGTAAGTGTTTTCACTTAAGAAGAATTGAGAACCTAAGCCTAATTCCCACCAAGTGCGGGCAAACTTCCCGGCTAATTTGTCCGACCCGATTAATGCGTTGCCCCTTGCTTTAAAATCGTGCCAAATATTGCCGGTGAAATAATAGGTGCGCGTGCGTTGCTTATCGTTCGGTTGGTTATGCGCCAAACGGAAACCGACACGGCCGCGCAAACCGTAACCTTTTTGCGAAACGGCACGAGTGCCGTCGTTAAAGTTACTTAAGCGCAAGTATTGCGCAATCAGTTGCGCTTGCGGCTCTAAAATCCAGCTATCTCCGTTGTTGGTTTTGTCTTTACCTAATGCGTAAGGGCGGCCGGTTTCCACTGAAAGGGCAGCTCCCCAGCCGTGATTTTTCGCTTGTGTGCCATCAACGGATGAATAACGGTTATTTAACCAAGAAAGCTGCCCCACCAAATCAATGTAAGTGCCGTTTTCATTGTAACGCGTATCAGTGACACCAAGATTAAGTGCGGTAGTTTTTACGTGGGAAGTTAATTTATCTGCAATCACGATGCCGTTTTTCGCGCGGTATTCATCATAGAATTTGCTGTGGGAACGTAACGCACCGAAATACAAGCCGGTAAAACGACGAGTAAGTTTGCCCTCATCATCTTGTTTGGTTTTAACATCAAAATCGTGTCCCACTTGGAAGCCGTACATATCGGTTTTGAAACCAAAACGTTCTTTACCGTCGAGTTTGAAGTGTTTGCCGATTACGCGCCCCCAAGATTGTTTTTCCACATCTTGCCAATAACTGCCTTGCTTGTCCCAAGAAAGGGTTTGGTTTTCGCCACGGCGTTGGTGAAGTGTATCCAACATTGTATAGCCTAATTCCAAGTTTTGACGTGGAACGAGCGTATAAGCCGGCGCGCTTGGCGTGATGATGGTTTTATCTTGATTCGGCTTGGTTAAAGTCCAGAAGTATTCTGTCGCGCCCGCCTCATCTTTGCGTGAAACCAATTGCAATTCTCCCGCCCCTGTGGTTTTTGCTGTACCAGTAAAAGTTGAACGTGTATTGTAAGCGTAAGGTTTGGTTGCATCCGTAGAATTTATTTCACCGTTTGCTGTTCCTTTGTCATCACCTAAAACTTTAATAACAGGGACACTGCGTTTGTAGCGATCGGCAAGTTCGCCGATTGAGCCATCAATAACATTTTCAGTACCATCTGTTTTAACGGCTTTAACAGTCGTATTACCAGAGGCATCACCTGTAATCGTTAATAAATCTGATTCTGAATGTGCGCCGAGATAATCGCCCGGGGTATCCCATTTGGTGTTTACTTCTAACACGCCATTATTGCCGACATAATTTCCTTCAATGGTGAGTTTGTCTGCATAGGATTGATTGGCAAGCGTAATGATGCCGCCGTTGGTGAATGTTCCCTTTTCAGTTTCATAACTTGTACCTGATAAAGCAACACCCATACTTGACTGGGTAAATGTACTTTTAGCAAGTTGTATATTCCCATCCGGTGTCTCGACTACACCTTTTGTAATCGCGAAACTACCCTCTTTAATTTTAATTGTTCCTGCCTTATCTTCTATTTCTATTACACCGTTTACAATTTTGAATGGTTTCGTAACATATTTAACGGTATTATCATTTGGTTGTTCTGTGCCATCTGCTTTTAATAGCGTACTTGATTTTATTTTGAATAGACCTTTGGCATTTATTGTGCCATTAGTGATATTCTTTTCAATTTTTTGCTCATTCGCAGCGTGAGTCAGGGTTACTTTATAATCCGTTCCATCTCCTAGAGAATGTTTTGAAGCATCTAATACACCGCCATCAGCAAGCTCCACATCATAAGCTGTCGCACGTTGAACTGACTCATCTATTTTAGGTGCGAGTTCCCAAATAGCACCATTTTTGATTGCAACATCAAGTTTAGAGCTGATGAGTCCCTCACTTTGCTGATGCGTCAAGCCAATCGCTTTTGCTTTATTATCCAGCGTAAAAGTGAGATCTGAGGCTTTGTTTTTTGCTAATTTTGTTTCAGCCAACCAACCTTTGTTTGCCGCCCTTGCTTCAGATTGCACGCCTTTTAATAAGAATTTTGCATTTTCGGCAACAAATTCCCCATTGTTAAACCAGTTGGCGACTTTGTTTCCCGCATAAGATACCGCAAGGCTGTTCACATTCTCAGCATTAGCGACAATCAATGAGGCATTTTCAGAAGTGGTTGAAATCTTGGTATTGTTCAACCGCACTTCTTGGTTTTTGTTTGGTTCGTTACGGGAAACGGGTACAGTGAGAAAATAGGTTACATCAGTAGCGTAATCCCCTGTATCAAACACAATAGCCGAATTACCTGATGTGATTGTTCCTGTGCTGGTTTCACTATCCGCGATTAAACGGGATTTTGTGCCGAACAAACGTACCGCAGCCGAATCCTTCGTCTCGGAAGTATCAAGCACCATATTGCCTGTCGAGTTGATTACCGCACCTTTGTAATCATTAGGTTTATCTGTGTTAGGTAATTCCGGTTTGCCGATTTTCAGTGCTGCGGAATGTTTGCCATTCGCTTTTACAGTGATTTTGCTGTCTTTTAAATTGGCTTCCGCGCCGTCGCCTGCAATGTAGATACCCACTAAATAATCGCCAATTTTTGCGGTTGATTTATCTTCAACGTTGATAGTTAATGATTTTTCAGAATTTAAAATAGGAGTTGAATGATCGGATGATTTTCGATAGATTCTAATCCCTGAAAGTTGATGACCGGTTTTAGCTGTGGCACCGCTATAGCTCATAGAACCAAGAATAGTATCTGGGGTATTATCTACTGTAATTGTTGCATTTTCTTTTAATGTTAAAATGCTTTCTTTTGTCCCATTTCCGCTGTAGTCATAACCTACCGCAATGCCATAAGCAGCGTTGGAATCTGGTGACTTATTAGGATTTCCTTCACTGGCTAAGGTAACAGCAATATCGGTTTTTCCTTGAATTTCTTCGCTGCGATCGCCACGAATGATAATGGCTTTAGGATAAGTGTGTATTGAAGGATTTGCAGGCGTAACCGTGATATTTACATCACCGGTAACGGTGTTCTCGGTATCGCTCACTTCGTGAACCGGACCTTCACCGGAAATCTGTTTATTTTCATTAATACTGGTATATTCAGCTGAAAAAGCTGTTGCAGAAAGAGAAGAAATCAAAATGCTCAAAAGCGTTTTGTGATAAGGAAATGGTTTCATAAGGGAGCCCGTAATTTCAGAACATAAAGATAAGTAAAAATTGATGTCAATCATTTTAATAAGAATGAACTTACTAAAATTTTACCCCCCCCCCCCC
>NZ_CAUIYF010000015.1 GCF_962719845.1 Neisseria uirgultaei
CTAGAGGCCTAGGACACTGCCCTTTCACGGCGGCAACCGGGGTTCGAATCCCCGTGGGCGTGCCAATTCAAAAACCTGCTTGTTTCAAGCAGGTTTTTTTATTATGAGTCGTCATTCCCGTAATTTTTCGTCATTCCCGCAATTTTTCGTCATTCCCGCGAAAGCGGGAATCTAGAACCTCAAACTTTCAGATAATTTTTGAATATTGCCGCCGCCCAATGGTCTGGATTCCCACTTTCGTGGGAATGACGATTTGGAAATTACCCGAAACCCAAAAAAAAACCGAAACCGAACACACTAGATTCCCGCTTTCGCGGGAATGACGGAATTTTAGGTTTCTGTTTTTGCGGGAATGACGAATGAAGCGTGTCGGTTTATACTCGCCGCAACACGCGGTTCAGACGGCATTGCCCTCTTTTTTCATTATCAGTGGGTGTAGCAACTGTATTTTTCACCCAGTCGGACAAAAATACAGTTGCTACGATGCACCCCGCCGCCCTGCCCTGTGCCTTGTCCTGCAATACGACATATAATGCACCACAAACCCCGCGCTGCGGTTTTCAGACGGCATTGCCGTGCTTTTTTACAGGCAGAAGCCCTTTTGGTCGGACGCAATATTAAGGAGGAACAAATGTTTCAACACACAGGACGACACATAAAGCACCGCCCTATGTGCCGTCCTGATTTGGAAGGGGTTACACCCCTTCCAAACAAAGTCTGATTCTACCCCAAAGGGCGGGGTTTCAACCGAAAAGGAAACATAATGAAAGGCTCTTTCGTACAGTCCCTAAGCATTGCCGGTTCGGATTCGGGCGGCGGTGCGGGCATTCAGGCGGATTTGAAAACGTTTCAGATGCGCGGCGTGTTCGGAACGTGCGTCATTACCGCCGTTACCGCGCAAAATACTTTGGGCGTGTCGGCGGTGCACCTCGTCCCGACCGAAACCATCACCGCACAAATCCAAGCAATCAGGGAAGACTTTGACATCCGCGCCTACAAAATCGGTATGCTCGGCACGGCGGAAATCATCGAATGCGTTGCCGACAGCCTGAAACACTGCGACTTCGGCAAACGCGTACTCGACCCTGTGATGATTGCCAAAGGCGGTGCGCCGCTGTTGCAGGATTCCGCCGTTGCGGCACTGACGCGCCTGCTGCTTCCAGATACGGATGTATTGACCCCCAACCTGCCCGAAGCGGAAGCCTTGACGGGCGTGCGTATCAAAAGCCGTAAAGATGCGGAACGTGCGGCAAAAATCCTGCTTGATTACGGTGTCAAAAATGTCGTTATCAAAGGCGGACATTTGCACGGCAGCAGCAGCGGACGCTGCACGGATTGGCTGTTTACGCAAAATGAAACGCTGGAATTGGACAGCCCGCGCTTTCCGACCGCCCACACGCACGGCACAGGCTGCACGTTTTCCGCCTGCATTACCGCCGAGTTGGCAAAAGGCTCGGACGTTTGCGAAGCCGTACAGACTGCCAAGGCCTATATCACGGCGGCAATCTCAAACCCTTTGGAAATCGGCGCGGGACACGGGCCGGTCAATCATTGGGCGTATCGGGACTAACCGTAAAAATGCCGTCTGAAACAAAATGTTCAGACGGCATTTTTGAGGATTATTCAGGCTTTTTCGCCAGCATGGTTACAAATTTAAACCGTATCGGGTTGCCGTTTTCGTCTTTGGCGTGCATCGCGCCCAATTCTTCTTTGTATTCGACCAGCTCCCAATCCTGATAATAATCCTTCAGCTCGCCCTCTTTAAATTTGAAGGGAAACGGCATCGGGCAGGGGAAATCCGCCGTATCCATTGCCGATACGATTAAGTTGTACCCGCCCGCCGCCGTATGCGCCTGCATATCGGCAATCACGTCGGGCACGCGCTGCGGCATCAGGAACATCAGCACCACTGTTGCCACAATATAATCAAACTCGCCCTGAAGGGCGGCGGCGTTCAAATCATATTCCAGCGTGCGGACGTTCAAACCCTCCGCCTCTGCCAGCTCCGCCACGTTTGCCAAGGCGGCGGGATTGCAATCGGCGGCGGTTACGTCAAACCCCTTCAAGCCGAGGAACAGCGCGTTGCGCCCCTGTCCGCAGCCCATATCCAACGCCCTGCCCGCCGGTACGGTATCCTGTGCCGCCGCGACCGCAGAATGCGTGGCACTCATGCCGTATTTTTTGTGAAAATAATCTGCCGCCGCGCAATACAGCGACAAACGGATTTCGGCATCGTCCGTTTTCGGTTTGACCGAAAACACCTGCTGCGGCGCAAACACGCAATCGCCGCTTTCCGCCGACCAAACCTCCGCCGACCCGTCCTGCGTGCGGACTTCGACATCGCCCTGCAACACATTCAGGCAGACCCACTCCCCTTCCTCAGACGAATAGCCCGACAACAAAACTTCCGGCAGGTTTTCCGCCTTCCACACGGGCATTTGCCCGAAACAAAACAATTCGCCACTTTGACCCACTATCCGCTCCTTCATATTCAAAAATAAAGTTGCACATTATATGCCTATTTCAATCCGCCGCAATCTTTCAGACGGCACTGCGCACAAACCGCTTATAATCACGCCGGACACCACACAAAGGCACGATATGGACACACCCGTTTACCTCTACACCGACGGCGCGTGCAAAGGCAATCCCGGCGCGGGCGGCTGGGGCGTGTTGATGCGCTACGGCAGCCACGAAAAAGAACTTTTCGGCGGCGAAGCGCAAACCACCAACAACCGCATGGAGCTGACCGCCGTCATCGAAGGGCTGAAATCGCTCAAACGCCGCTGCACCGTCATCATCTGCACCGACTCGCAATACGTCAAAAACGGCATGGAAAACTGGATACACGGTTGGAAGCGCAACGGCTGGAAAACCGCCGCCAAACAGCCCGTCAAAAACGACGATTTGTGGAAAGAACTCGACGCTTTGGTCGGACAGCATCAAATCAGTTGGACTTGGGTAAAAGGACACGCGGGACACGCGGAAAACGAACGCGCCGACGATTTGGCAAACCGTGGCGCGGCACAGTTTTCCTGATTGCCGCTCCGGCAAGAAAATGCCGTCTGAAAATTTAAAAGTTCTAGATTCCCGGTTTCACGGGAATGACGAAAAGTTGTAGGAATCACGGGGTTTCAGACGGCATCCGCCCGCCCCGTCATTCCCGCGAAAGCGGGAATCTAGAACATAAAATCTAAAGAAACCGTTTTACCCGATAAGTTTCTGTGCCGACAGACCTAGATTCCCGCCTGCGCGGGAATGACAGGATTTTAGGTTTCTGATTTTGGTTTTCTGTTTTTGAGGGAATGACGGGATTTGAGATTGCGGCATTTATCGGGAGCAACAGAAACCGCTCTGCCGTCATTCCCGCAAAAGCGGGAATCCAGAACGTCGGGCAACGGCAATATTCAAAAATTATCTGAAAGTTTGAAGTTCTAGATTCCCGTTTTCACGGGAATGACGAAAGGTTGCGGACAGCAGGGGAATGACGAGGTTTCAGACGGCATTGGTGGCTTTGTCGGGCTTCAGACGGCATTGTTCTCCCGCCGTCATTCCCGCGAAAGCGGGAATCCAGAACATAAAATCTAAAGAAACCGTTTTACCCGATAAGTTTCTGTGCCGACAGACCTAGATTCCCGCCTGCGCGGGAATGACAGGATTTTAGGTTTCTGATTTTGGTTTTCTGTTTTTGAGGGAATGACGGGAATTTAGTAACCGTAGCAACTGCCTGCGCGACGGCTAAGGGGCTTCAGTAACTGTAGCAACTGCCTGTGTGGGAATGACGGACAATGAGCATCAGGCGGCATCTCTTGCCTGCCGCTAAAACAGTTTGCCGCACAACTGTTCAAACGCGTCCGATATGTTTCAACACACAGGACGACACATAAAGCGTCGCCCTATTATGTTGCCCTGATTGGGAGGGGTTACGCCCCTCCCAAATATAGTGGATTAAATTTAAACCAGTACAGCGTTGCCTCGCCTTGCCGTACTATTTGTACTGTCTGCGGCTTCGTCGCCTTGTCCTGATTTAAATTTAATCCACTATAAAGTCTGATCTTACCACCCTAAAGGGCGGGGTTTCAACCGAAAAGGAAACACGATGAAGTGGTACAATTAGCGGCAATGCGGACAGACAAATTAGACTATAGTGGATTAAATTTAAACCAGTACGGCGTTGCCTCGCCTTGCCGTACTGTCTTGTACTGTCTGCGGCTTCGTCGCCTTGTCCTGATTTAAATTTAATCCACTATATCAGAAATTATCCTACCGTTTTTTAAACACTTTCAGGAATAAGGAAAAATGACCGCCCAACCCTGCCCCATCTGCACGGCGCAAAATGAAGACGTTTTGCTGCAAACCCCCAAGCTGCGCGTCATCGCCATCCATAACGACAGCGGTTCGCCTGCATTCTGCCGCGTCATTTGGCGTAAGCATATTGCCGAAATGACCGACCTTTCGGCTGCCGAACGCGGCGAATTGATGGAAATGGTGTACAAAGTCGAAGCCGCTATGCGCCAAGTTCTGCGCCCTGCCAAAATCAACCTCGCCAGCTTGGGCAATGTCGTGCCGCACCTGCATTGGCATATTATCGCCCGCTTTGAAAACGATGCGTCTTTCCCCGCGCCGATTTGGGCAAACCCCGTCCGGAAACACGGTATGACCCTGCCGCAAGATTGGACGGAACAGCTTAAAAAGCTGCTTTAAGCCCGCCGATGCCGTCTGAAACCGTATGAAAGGGAAATTATGACCGAACCGACCTCTCGCCGCCGTTTCCTGAAAACCTGCACTGCCGCCGCAGGCGCAGGACTGCTTCAGGCTTGCGGTACTTCGCCTGCTTCAAACAATGTCCCATCCGCGCCCTCTCACCCTGTTGCGAAAGCCCGAACCGTGTACCCCAAACCACCACGCCATTCCAACTCTGCCGACAATCTTCTGCGTATTGTCGCCTCCTCAGGCTTTGCCGAAGACATCAACCGCGTCAACACAGCCTTAACCCGCCTTTACAATGCAGGTTTTACCGTAACCAACCAACAGGCGGGCAGCCGCCGTTTTCAGCGGTTTGCAGGCACGGACGCGCAACGCGCGGCAGATTTCCAAGAGGTCGCCTCCGGCCGCGTTGCCATGCCGAAAGTTCTGATGGGTTTGCGCGGCGGTTATGGTGCGGCACGCATTCTGCCGCATATCGATTTTGCCTCACTCGGCGCAAGAATGCGCGAACGTGGTACGCTGTTTTTCGGCTTCAGCGATGTTTGCGCCGTCCAGCTGGCACTCTTGGCAAAAGGAAATATGATGAGTTTTGCCGGTCCGATGGCATACAGCGAATTCGGCAAACCCTCCCCCAGCGTGTTTACAATGGATGCCTTTATCAAGGGGGTAACCCAAAACCGCCTGACCGTTGATGTTCCTTATATCCAACGCGCCGATGTCGAAACCGAAGGCACGTTGTGGGGCGGCAACTTAAGCGTCCTTGCCTCGCTCGCCGGTACGCCTTATATGCCCGACATCGACGGCGGCATTTTGTTCCTCGAAGATGTCGGCGAACAGCCCTACCGCATCGAACGTATGCTCAATACGCTGTATCTTTCGGGTATTTTGAAGAAACAGCGCGCCATCGTGTTCGGCAATTTCCGCATGGGCAATATCCGCGACGTGTACGATCCGTCTTATGATTTTTCCGCCGTTGCCAAGCATATTTCGCGCACGGCGAAAATCCCCGTGCTGACGGGCTTTCCCTTCGGGCACATTGCCGACAAAATTACTTTCCCCTTGGGCGCGCACGCCCGAATCCGTATGAGCGGAAACGGCGGTTATTTGGTCGCGTTTGAAGGCTATCCGACACTCGATGCGTCCGCCCTAACTTTGGATACCCTGCTCCCGCCGCCGGATTTGCCTATCTTCCCCGAAAGCGGTGTTGCCGATATTTCGGAATAAACCCGCAAACGGACAAATACCGTCTGAAGCCTTCAGACGGCATTTTCCTGTAAAAAAACCGCACCTGATGGCAGGTGCGGTTTCCATTTTCAGGCTAAAACTTATTTGTCGCGGCCGAATACGATTTTAGTGGCTTGGATGGCGACACAGATTGCACCGCCGATAAAGATCAAGTCGGCAGCAGTACGAACCCAGCGCAGGGTGTCGAGGATTTCCATTTGCAGGAATTCTTCGCTGCGGGCATACCACAGACCGTGCGTGATGGAGGCGTATGCCTGAATCGCGCCGACAGGCAGCAGGCTGATGGCAATCATGCCGACCAAGCCGCCGTTGAGCAGCCAGAAGCCCCAAGTCATCAGTTTGTCGTCAAACTGCGCGTTCGGTTTCAAGTAGCGCGCAACCAACAATACGAAGCCCAATGCCAAGAAACCGTACACACCGAACAAGGCAGCGTGCGCATGAACAGCAGAAGTATTCAAACCTTGGATATAGAACAGGGAAATCGGCGGGTTAATCAGAAAACCGAATACACCGGCACCAATCATGTTCCAGAAGGCGACTGCAACGAAGCACATCAGCGGCCAACGCAGGCGTTTCGCCCAGTCGGACAGGTGTTGGTAAGACCAGTGCTCGTATGCTTCACGGCCCAGCAACACCAGCGGTACTACCTCCAAAGCGGAGAAACAGGCACCGATTGCCATAGAGGCGGAGGTAGAGCCGGAGAAGTACAGGTGGTGCAGCGTACCGGGAACGCCGCCCAACATAAAGATGGCGGCAGCGGCCAAAGTGGAGGCAGTGGCGGTACTGCGGCGGACAAAGCCCATATTGTAGAAGACAAAGGCAAAGGCGGCAGTGGCAAATACTTCAAAGAAGCCTTCCACCCACAGGTGAACCACCCACCAACGCCAGTATTCCATTACGGCAATCGGGGATTTTTCGCCATAGAACAGACCCGGTGCGTAGAACACGCCCACGCCGACCATAGAAGCGACAAAGATTGCCAGCAGGTTTTTGTCCACGCCTTTTTCTTTGAAGGCGGAAACCGTGCAGCGCAACATCAGGAACAGCCACAACAGCAGACCGACCATCAAAAGGAGTTGCCAGAAACGTCCCAAATCGAGGTATTCGTAACCTTGGTGTCCGAACCAGAAGTTAAATTCGGGGGGAAGGATGTGCGTCAACGCAAAGAAGTTGCCCGCGTAAGAACCGCCGACCACGATGAAGAGGGCGATATACAGGAAGTTCACGCCTGCACGTTGGAACTTGGGATCTTTGCCGCCGTTGACAATCGGAGCAAGGAACAAACCTGCCGTCAAAAAGCCGGTTGCAATCCAGAAGATGGCGGATTGGATGTGCCAAGTACGGGTCAGGGCGTAGGGGAACCAGTCGGACATTTCAAAGCCCAACGCCTCATCGATGCCGTAGAAACCCTGACCTTCGACGGTGTAGTGCGCGGTCAGACCGCCCAGCAATACTTGTACCACAAACAGGGCAACCGTCAGGAAGACGTATTTGCCCAATGCTTTTTGCGAAGGGGTCAGTTGGATTTTGGAAATCGGGTCTTCAGACGGCACTTCCACTTCTTCGTGTTTGGTCAGGAAGGAATAACCCCACATCAGCAAACCGATACCCATCAAGAGCAGTACAACACTGGTAAACGACCACATGTAGTTTTCAGTAGTCGGTACGTTGTTGATCAAAGGCTCGTGCGGCCAGTTGTTGGTGTAGGTAAAGACTTCGCCGGGACGGTTGGTCGAAGCAGACCAAGAAGTCCAAAAGAAGAAGTCGAACAGTTTTTCACGCGCTTCTTTGCTTGGCAATGTGTTGTTTTTCATTGCAAAGTGTTCGCGGGTGGTTTGCAGTGCGGGATCGTCGCCATAAACACCGTGGTAGTAAGGCAGGATGCTTTCGATGGCTTTCACGCGCGTATCGCTGATGACTACAGAACCGTCTTCCTTCACGCGGCTTTGGTTGCGGTATTCGTCAGCCAGGCGGGTTTTCAGAACAGCTTGTTCTTCAGGGGAAACTTCATCGAATTTTTTGCCGTAAGTCTGTTGCGCGGTCAAATCCAACCAAGCGGACAATTCACGATGCAGCCAGTCGGCCGTCCAGTCCGGAGCCTGATATGCGCCGTGACCCAGAATCGAACCGACTTCCATACCGCCGGTACTCTGCCACGCAGACTGACCTGCCAAAATATCGTCTTTCGTCATCAGCACTTTGCCTGATGCGGAAACGACCTGTTCGGGGTAAGGCGGGGCTTTCTTATAAACCTCGCTGCCCATATAGCCAAGAATGGTAAAGCATACTGCCAGAACGGCAAACAGCAAGTACCACAGCTTCTTGTACTGTCCCATTTTGAGAGCTCCTTTTAATAAAGCAGTTGTTTAAAATTCACAGAATATGAATGTTAAAGATTGTAGCACGGTTTACCGCGCAAATAAACATTTGTTCAAACAAACGCACATATAAAACAAATACATATATGATAATAACTATCATTATTCTTTGCTCGGTAATCGCCCTGCCTTTGCCTGCTCTGCCGAAGCCCTGGCAAATCAGCCTATTCATTGTAATTTTTAGTAGTTATAAAGTATTAGAAGTATCATTTTAAGTTCATATTTTATGAATTATTTGACTTAAATCAAAATGCCCGTAATGGGGCAACCGCATAATCACACCAAGTTCTTAACCAATCCTTTCAGGACAATTTACTTTTCTTACAAAAGGAAAACATCATGAAACGCCAAGCCTTAGCTGCAATTATCGCTTCTATGTTTGCTTTAGCCGCCTGCGGTGGCGAACAAGCTGCTCAAGCTCCTGCCGAAACCCCTGCCGCTTCCGCAGAAGCCGCAAGTTCCGCCGCACAAGCTGCCGCCGAAACTCCGGCAGGCGAACTGCCCGTTATCGATGCGGTTACCACACACGCTCCCGAAGTACCTCCTGCAATCGACCGCGACTACCCTGCCAAAGTACGCGTGAAAATGGAAACCGTCGAAAAAACCATGAAAATGGACGACGGTGTGGAATACCGCTACTGGACATTTGACGGCGACGTTCCGGGCCGCATGATTCGCGTACGCGAAGGTGATACCGTAGAAGTAGAATTCTCTAACAATCCTTCTTCTACCGTTCCTCATAACGTTGACTTCCACGCAGCTACCGGCCAAGGCGGCGGCGCGGCCGCAACCTTTACCGCTCCGGGCCGTACTTCCACATTCAGCTTCAAAGCCCTGCAACCTGGCCTGTACATCTACCACTGCGCCGTCGCGCCGGTCGGTATGCACATCGCCAACGGTATGTACGGTCTGATTTTGGTCGAGCCTAAAGAAGGTCTGCCGAAAGTGGATAAAGAGTTCTACATCGTCCAAGGCGACTTCTACACCAAAGGCAAAAAAGGCGCGCAAGGCCTGCAACCGTTCGATATGGACAAAGCCATCGCCGAACAACCTGAATACGTTGTATTTAACGGTCACGTAGGTGCTATCGCCGGCGACAACGCCCTGAAAGCCAAAGCAGGCGAAACTGTACGTATGTACGTTGGTAACGGTGGTCCTAACTTGGTATCTTCCTTCCACGTCATCGGTGAAATCTTCGACAAAGTTTATGTTGAAGGCGGCAAACTGATTAACGAAAACGTACAAAGCACCATCGTTCCTGCTGGCGGCTCTGCCATCGTCGAATTCAAAGTCGACATCCCGGGCAGCTACACTTTGGTTGACCACTCTATCTTCCGCGCATTCAACAAAGGCGCACTGGGTCAATTGAAAGTAGAGGGTGCGGAAAACCCTGAAATTATGACTCAAAAATTGAGTGATACCGCTTACGCCGGCAGCGGCGCGGCTTCAGCCTCTGCTGCTTCCGCACCGGCTGCTTCTGCCCCGGCAGCCTCTGCATCCGAAAAAAGCGTTTATTAAACCGGATACCCGTCATTAGCGGGACAAACCACTGCCGCCGTACTTCATTACGCACGGCAGTGGTTTTTTAACAACCAATCTTTCCTTTCGGAAGATTGATTCTTCAGACGGCATTCGCAGCTTTTCGTTTAAAATGCCGTCTGAAAAATCAATTTTAACCGCCTGTCAGGAGGCATAATATGAAGTTTGCCCGGTTACTCTTTCTCTGTGCGGCACTCGCCGGCACTCAAGCGGCGTCTGCCGAAATGGTTCAAATCGAAGGCGGCAGCTACCGCCCGCTTTATCTGAAAAAAGATACCGGCCTGATTAAAGTCAAACCGTTCAAACTGGATAAATATCCCGTTACCAATGCCGAGTTTGCCGAATTCGTCAACAGCCACCCCCAATGGCAAAAAGGCAGGGTCAGTTCCAAACAGGCAGAACCCGCTTATCTGAAGCATTGGATGAAAAACGGCAGCCACAGCTACGCACCCAGGGCAGGCGAATTAAAACAGCCGGTAACCAATGTTTCTTGGTTTGCCGCCAACGCCTATTGCGCCGCACAAGGCAAACGTCTGCCGACCATCGACGAATGGGAATTTGCCGGACTTGCCTCCGCCACGCAGAAAAACGGCTCAAACGAACCCGGCTACAACCGCACTATTCTCGATTGGTATGCCGACGGCGGACGGAAAGGCCTGCACGATGTCGGCAAAGGCCGCCCGAACTACTGGGGCGTTTACGATATGCACGGTCTGATTTGGGAATGGACGGAAGATTTCAACAGCAGCCTGCTTTCTTCCGGCAATGCCAACGCGCAAATGTTTTGCAGCGGCGCGTCTATCGGGTCGAGCGACTCGTCCAACTATGCCGCCTTCCTCCGCTACGGCATCCGCACCAGCCTGCAATCCAAATATGTCTTGCACAACTTGGGCTTCCGTTGCGCAAGCCGATAACCCCTTCAATTACCAAAGCAGCTTTGGCGGTACTGAAAAGTACCGCCGTTTTTTGCCCGAAAATTCTAGTTTTGTTTCATCATCTTGCAATTTCAAGCAATATTTTGTAGGAAAAAACAAAATTATCTTGCGGTGAATCAAACCACCTTTGCGGCAAACCCGTCAAAATACCGACAACGTTTTATTTTTCCAACGAAATTTATAAAACCCATTCGGAGTATTACTACATTCCCGATCAGCGACGGCCTTCAAAGCCGTCAAACTTTCCGACTATTTATCCAAACCAAGGAAATCCAATGAAAATTACCGGCTTCGGCGAGATACTGTGGGATGCTTTCCCTGATGGAAAAATTTTGGGCGGCGCACCTTTAAACGTGCTGTACAGATTACAATCGCTCGGTATGGATACCGCCATTATCAGCAGTAGGGGAAATGATGGCGACGGAGAAGAACTTGTCCGACAAATACAACAAAAGAACATCGTTTCCGACTTTGTCCAGATTCATCCGGATTATCCTACCGGCCGGGTTAAAGTGTCGCTGAATGCCCAAGGCAGCGCATCCTACGAAATTGTCCATCCCTGTGCATGGGACGGCATCCGGACAGAAGAAGCAGCACTGCACCGCGTTGCCCAATCCGATGCCTTTATTTTCGGCAGCCTGGCCATGCGCGACGAAACCTCCCGAAAAACTTTAAACAGCCTGCTGCAACAGGCAAAATTCAAAATCTTCGATGTCAACCTGCGCAAACCGCATTACGACGCTTCCCTGATTTTAGAAACCATGAAACAGGCTGATGTCGTCAAACTCAACGATGACGAACTCTACGAACTGTCAAAGATTTACGGATCGCCCTATCACAGTTTGGAGCAAAACATCGTTTATCTGGCAAAACTGACCGATACAGACACTCTTTGCGTAACCTTGGGCAGCCACGGCGCAGTCCTGTACAAAAACGGGGAATTTTTCCGACACGGCGGATTTAAAATCGAAGTTGCCGATACCGTCGGCTCGGGAGACAGTTTCCTTGGCGGTCTGATTTATCAGCTGCTCAACCGCGCGGAACCCCAATATGCCCTCGCCTTTTCCTGCGCGCTTGGTGCGCTGGTCGCCTCCGAACATGGCGCGACACCCGACATTTCCCCCGAACGCATCGGTCGTTTCATGAATCCGGTTTAAAACGCATGGAAAAATGCCGTCTGAAAGCCTTTCAGACGGCATTTTGCTTGAGATTCCGTTTACCAATGGCTGACAAACGCTTCCAAATCGGTATTCTTGGGCTTATGCGCTTCCTCTGTCGGCGTGCCGATCATCATCAGCCCGATGATTTTATCCTTATCCGCACAACCGAAAGCCTCCCGCAACAAGGGGCTGTTGACCCACATCCCCGTTATCCAGACATTGTCGAAACCTTGCGCCGTTGCCGCCAGTTGCAGCGCATACGCCGCACAACCCGCCGTCAGCATCTGTTCCCATTCCGGTTTCGGCTTAGGCACATCGCGGTTGGGCGCAAACGTTACACCAATAACCATCGGCGCCATATTGCCCACTTTTTCAGCCTTCTGCAACGCCTCCGCGCCAAAATTCAACGCGTCAACCGTCTGCGCCAAAATACTGCGGAAACGCTGCAAAGCAGTGTCCCCCTGAATCACGGTAAAACGGAACGGGCGCATATTGCCGTGATCGGGAACTTGGGTTGCCGCCTGCAACATCTCTTCCAACTCCGCCGCATCGGGGGCGGGGGGCTTCAGTTTTTTGGAAGATCGGCGGTTCGTCAATAATTTTAAAGCATCCATATCGTTATACTCCGGTCGTCGGTCGGGTGTTTCGGGCGCATATGCCGTCTGAAGGCTTCAGACGGCATATGCGGCATCAGCGCGGACGGCGGCAGGCTGCCAATATATCCATTTCCTTCCGATAGGTTTGGCTGTTGGAAATGTCCATCAGCCCCAATACCGTGCTGAAATAGTGGTCGTGCGAATATTCGTTTTCCGCCGCTTTTTGTTTGAGGCATTGGAAATCTATGCCCCCGTGTTGGCGGAAGGCTTTGGAAAACCACATAACCATCGGGATATGCGTCTGTCCGGAAGGCGCGATGGCGTAAGGCGCGGCGTGCAGGTACATCCCGTTTTCGCCCAGACTTTCGCCGTGGTCGGAAACATAATGCACCACGCTTTCCAAATCGTCGCGGTTTTCAAGTTTGCGGATAACCTTGTCGATAAACTGGTCCACATACAAAACCGTATTGTCGTAAGTGTTGACCAGCGTGGCGCGGGCGCATTTGTCGATTTCGTTGGTGTCGCAGGTCGGCGTGAATTTGCGTTCGGCTTCGGTATAGCGTTCGTAATATGTCGGCCCGTGGCTGCCGATGGTATGCAGGATTAAAACCGCGTCTTTATCGTTTTTGTTGAGAGCCTCGTCGAACTTGGTCAGCAGGATATTGTCGAGGCACTCGCCGTTGCGGCAATATTCGGGCAGGTTGAGCGAAGTAACGTCGGTATTCGGCACTTTGCCGCACACGCCCTTGCAGCCGGAATCGTTTTCCAACCAGGTAACTTCCACACCGGCGCGCTGCACGATGTCCAGCAGGTTGTCTTGGTGTTCGGCTTTGATTTCGTCATAATCCGTGCGGTCGAAGGTTGAAAACATACACGGCAGGGAGTGCGCGGTCGATGTGCCGCAGCTTCTGACCTGCGGGAAATTGACAATTTCATCGCCGCGCGCGGCAAGCAGCGGCGTAGTTTGGCGGCTGTAACCGTTCAAACCCCAGTTGGCGGCACGCGTGGTCTCACCCACGACCAGCACCACGAAACGGCGCAGGCTGCCGACCGGCCGGTTTTGCACGACCGCCATATCCAACTGCGTATAAGGAATATTGGAACGCTTCCAATCTTTGTATTTCGACACGCCCGCGCCGATGAAATTAGACGGCACAATCAGATGGGTTACTGATTTATTGTTGCGGAAAAACGAGGCGTAATCCTGATATTGCAACATCGCGATGCCCAACGCGCACAAAAAGGAAACGGCGGCAAGCACAAGGCGCGTCAAAAGCTCCTTATACCAAACGCGGTATTTGACCTTGACGGCGATATACGCCAGCGCGGGCAATACGCCCAAACATACAATCCACAGCACATAACCCGGCGTAATCAGG
Organism: Neisseria uirgultaei; assembly: GCF_962719845.1. GTDB lineage: Bacteria > Pseudomonadota > Gammaproteobacteria > Burkholderiales > Neisseriaceae > Neisseria > Neisseria bergeri. The sequence continues at coordinate 13,940 of NZ_CAUIYF010000015.1, forward strand.
CGCGCGCTTTCGGCAGCCGTAGTTTGCAAGACATTATTCAACATCGACTTGTTGAAATAGATATTGAAAAATATTTCTTGGTAAGACACCGCCGCACTGATAACCAATATTAACGGAATCAACACTTTATGCACAAAAGGCAGAGCAATGACGTGAAAAACGAAATTACTTAAAAAAAACAGCACCACCGGCATCGTATAGAGGAAGATATCCGCCCCGGTGCCGTTAAAAGGATGAAGCTCGACAACTTTGGCAAAAAAGGCGTAATTCAATACCAGCGAAGAATACAGGGAAAGGAAAGCAATCAGCACGGAAGAGCCGAGCTTCGGCCTCAAGTTCGGTTTTATCATTTGGAATGTGTCGGATAAGGGTTGGAAAAGGCATCCGGAATCCGGATTATTGAAAAAGATTCTTAATTATAATGCAACGGAGCAAAGCAGAGCAAGAAAACGGCGGCTATGCAGGGGTTTCCGCCCGCCATTCAAACGTCCGGCAGACATAAAAACATCGGAAGCAAGATTCGAACCGGGCGGCAAACGCCCTTGCCGGAAAAGCGGGCAAGGCATTTCATATTGGAAAAACCCAGCCGCGCCGCCGACGGGACAGTCCGGCACAAACAGCATCACGCCCGGATTGAAAAAGACGGATAGCCGCCGGCAGCACAATCTTACCACCTCCAAAACGCCGCCGGAGAATACCGAAACAGCCGATGCCGTCTGAAGCCGCTTCAGACGGCATCTGGACATCAACCGTAACGCCGTTGAAAATCCTTCATAAAGTTCGCCAACACGTTCACACCTTCGAGCGGCATCGCATTGTAGATGCTGGCGCGCATCCCGCCGACAGACTTATAGCCCTTCAACAGGCACAAGCCCTGCAACTCGGCTTCCAACACAAAGCGGCGGTCCAAATCCTCGCTTTCAGTTTTGAAGACCACGTTCATTTTGGATCGCGCATCGGGATGGATATCGTTGATATAAAAACCGCCGCTGCCGTCTATCGTCTCATACAAGGTTTGCGCCTTCAGCCGATTGACCGCTTCAATTTTTTTCACGCCGCCCTGCGTTTGCAGCCAGCGGAACACCAAGCCCGACATATAAATTGCATAAGTGGAAGGCGTGTTGTACATACCGTCGCGGTTGATGTGTGAACGGTAGTTGAACACATCGGGAATATCGTTCGGACAACGCTCGAGCAAATCCTCGCGGATAATCACCACCGTAACCCCTGCCGGCCCGATGTTTTTCTGTGCGCCTGCGTAAATCAGTCCGTAGTCGGCAACATCAAACTCACGCGACAGAATCTCGCTGGACATATCGCACACCAGCGGCGGCATGCCGTCTGAAAGGCGCGGCACTTCACGGTATTGCAGCCCGTTGACAGTTTCATTGACGGCAAAATGGACAAACGCCGAATCAGGTGCAACATCCCATGTTTCCACAGGCGGCAGGTCGAGATAGTCGAATTGCTCGCCCCCATGCGCCGCCAAACGGATTTCCGTATCGGTCAAACGGCTCATCTGTTCATAAGCGATACGGCTCCAGTTGCCCGTTACCACCGCGTCGGCAGTGCGGAAACCGTGTGCCAGATTCATGGCTGCCATATTAAATTGGGTTGTTGCTCCGCCCTGCAGAAACAATATCTTATAGTTGTCAGGCACTTTCAAAAGCTGCCTCAAATCCTGTTCCGCATGATGCAGGATGCTCAAAAACATTTCCGAACGGTGGCTCATTTCCATCACGGAAAAACCCGTACCGTTGTAGTCCGACATTTCCTGCCGCGCCGTTTCCAACACGGCTTCAGGCAATACGGCGGGGCCGGCGGAAAAATTGTAAATCGGATAAAGAGACATGATGCAGCCCTGATTCTGAACAATAACCCGCCCGATTTTAGGCTTGCAGCAGGCTTTGTGCAAGGATGGGAAATACCTGTCCTCCGCCAAATTCCATGCCGCCCGAACACGGAAAATAATATCAATATATTGATTTATAAACATAAAAATCATGCCAACGACAAATAGATACATTTGTTTTGTCAACAATATTCACGATTTCCCATTACAAACCTCCCTTACACCCGCTTTTTCCGTCCCAAAAACACAAAATAAATCAACACTTTCATTTCTCCGCAAAAGCGGTTATAATCACGCCGATTTTTCAACTTTGACGAAAAATGGCCACGGGGCCATTTTTTTATTATGTACATAGGGAGCAGCATGGATATTCAAACCATCCTCGAAAAAACCCTGCCCGGCCTGGGCTACGAACTGGTCGATTTCGAACTGACCGCGCAAGGAACATTGCGCGTGTTCATCGACAAAGAAGGCGGCATTACCGTCGAAGACTGCGCAACCGTCAGCAACCATTTGAGCCGCGTGTTTATGGTGGAAGACATCGACTACAAAAACCTGGAAATTTCCAGCCCCGGACTCGACCGCCCCTTGAAAAAAGCCGCCGACTTCGTGCGCTTTGCCGGTCAGCAGGCAAAAATCAAAACCCGCCTGCCGATAGACGGTCAAAAAAACTTTATCGGTAAAATCGAAGGCTGCGAAAACGATACCGTTACCGTATCCTTCGACGGCAAAACCGTGCAAATCGGGTTGGACAACATCGACAAAGCCCGCCTGCGCCCCGAATTCAAATTCTAAAACACAGCAATATTGGAGATTTTCAAAATGAGTCGTGAAATGTTACAGCTGGCAGAAGCACTGGCAAGCGAAAAAAACGTTGATGCGGAAGTCGTCTTCCAAGCACTGGAATTCGCCCTGTCTACCGCTGCCAAGAAAAAGGCAGACCGCGAACACATGGACGTGCGCGTCCAAATCAACCGCGATACCGGCGAATACCAAACCTTCCGCCGCTGGCTGATTGTCGCCGATGAAGACTATACCTATCCCGATGTCGAAAAAACCATCGAGGAAATCCAAGAGGAAATTCCCGGCACCGCCATCCAAATCGGCGAATACTACGAAGAGCAGCTGCCCAACGAAGGCTTCGGCCGCCAAGCGGCGCAAACCGCCAAACAAATCATCCTGCAACGCATCCGCGATGCCGAGCGCGAGCAGAATCTGAACGAGTTTCTCGCCGTCAAAGAAGACATCGTGTCCGGCACGGTCAAACGCGTCGAACGCCACGGCATCATCGTCGAAGTCGTTGCCGGCAAACTGGACGCGCTGATTCCGCGCGACCAAATGATTCCGCGCGAAAACTTCCGCAGCGGCGACCGCATCCGCGCCCTCTTCCTGCGCGTCGAAGAAATCGGCAACACCGGCCGCAAACAAGTCATCCTGAGCCGTACTTCCGGCGATTTCCTCGTCAAACTGTACGCCAATGAAGTACCTGAAATTGCAGACGGCATGCTTGAAATCCGCGCTGTCGCCCGCGACCCGGGACAACGTGCCAAGGTCGCCGTCAAAGCCAACGACCAGCGCATCGATCCGCAAGGCACCTGTATCGGCGTTCGCGGTTCGCGTGTCAACGCGGTCAGCAACGAATTGTCCGGCGAACGCATCGATGTCGTCCTCTGGTCTCCTGAGCCTGCCCAATTCGTTATGGGCGCGCTTTCCCCCGCCGAAGTCAGCCGCATCGTCATCGACGAAGACAAACACGCCGTCGATGTCATCGTTGCCGAAGACCAGCTCGCGCTCGCCATCGGACGCGGCGGTCAAAACGTCCGCCTCGCCTCCGACCTGACCGGCTGGCAGCTCAACATTATGACTTCCGCCGAGGCAGACGAACGCAATGCGGCAGAAGATGCCGCCATCCGCCGCCTGTTTATGGATCACTTGAATGTGGATGAAGAAACCGCCGACGTGTTGGTTCAAGAAGGTTTTGCAACCTTGGAAGAAGTCGCCTATGTTCCTGCCGCCGAACTGCTTGCCATTGAAGGATTTGACGAAGAAATCGTCGATATGCTCCGCAACCGCGCCCGCGATGCCATCCTGACCATGGCGATTGCCGCCGAAGAAAAACTGGGCGAAGTATCCGACGATATGCGCAACCTCGAAGGCGTAGATGCCGATATGCTCCGCAGCCTTGCCGAAGCCAGCATTACCACACGCGACGACTTGGCAGAGCTTGCCGTGGACGAACTGATTGAAATCACCGGTGTAAACGAAGAAACCGCAAAAGCCGTCATCCTGACCGCACGCGAACACTGGTTTACCGAAGACAAATAAAGGGGGTACAGATGAGTAACACAACCGTAGAACAATTTGCCGCCGAGCTGAAACGCCCCGTCGAAGACCTGTTGAAACAGTTGAAAGAAGCCGGCGTCAGCAAAAACAGCGGCAGCGATTCCCTGACGCTGGACGACAAACAGCTTCTGAACGCCTACCTGACCAAGAAAAACGGCAGCAACGGCGGCACCATCAGCATCCGCCGCACCAAAACCGAAGTCAGCACCGTTGACGGCGTAAAAGTCGAAACACGCAAACGCGGACGCACTGTCAACATTCCTTCTGCCGAAGAGTTGGCAGCACAGGTAAAAGCCGCCCAAACCCAAGCCGCACCTGTCCAGACGGAGCAGACGGCAGAAGACGCGGCAAAAGCCCGGGCCGAAGCTGCCGCACGTGCAGAAGCCCGTGCCAAGGCAGAAGCGGAAGCGGCAAAACTGAAAGCGGCAAAAGCAGGCAACAAAGCCAAACCTGCCGCACAGAAACCCACCGAAGCAAAAGCCAAAACCGCACCCGTTGCGGCGGAAACCAAACCCGCCGAAGAAAGCAAAGCGGAAAAAGCCCAAGCCGACAAAATGCCGTCTGAAAAACCCGCCGAGCCCAAAGAAAAAGCCGCCAAGCCGAAACACGAGCGAAACGGCAAAGGCAAAGATGCCAAAAAAACGGCGAAACCTGCCGCACCTGCCGTGCCGCAACCCGTGGTCAGCGCGGAAGAACAGGCGCAACGCGATGAAGAAGCACGCCGCGCCGCCGCACTTCGCGCCCACCAGGAAGCCCTGTTGAAAGAGAAACAGGAACGCCAGGCACGCCGCGAAGCCATGAAACAACAGGCAGAACAACAGGCAAAAGCCGCACAGGAAGCCAAAACCGGCAGACAGCGTCCCGCCAAAACTGCCGAGAAACCGCAGGCAGCCGCACCGGCCGTCGAAAACAAACCTGTCAATCCGGCAAAAGCGAAAAAAGAAGACCGCCGCAACCGCGATGACGAAGGTCAAGGCCGCAACGCCAAAGGCAAAGGCGGAAAAGGCGGACGCGACCGCAACAATGCACGCAATGGAGACGACGAGCGCGTACGCGGCGGCAAGAAAGGCAAAAAACTCAAACTCGAGCCGAACCAACACGCCTTCCAAGCACCGACCGAACCCGTCGTACACGAAGTCTTGGTTCCCGAAACCATTACCGTTGCCGATTTGGCGCACAAAATGGCGGTCAAAGGCGTGGAAGTGGTCAAAGCCCTGATGAAGATGGGCATGATGGTTACCATCAACCAATCCATCGACCAAGACACCGCCCTGATTGTCGTCGAAGAGCTCGGACACATCGGCAAACCCGCCGCCGCCGACGATCCTGAAGCCTTCTTGGACGAGGGCGCGGAAGCAGTGGAAGCCGAAGCATTGCCGCGTCCGCCGGTGGTTACCGTCATGGGCCACGTCGACCACGGCAAAACCTCGCTGCTGGACTACATCCGCCGCGCCAAAGTGGTACAGGGCGAAGCGGGCGGCATTACGCAGCACATCGGTGCTTATCACGTCAAAACGCCGCGCGGCGTGATTACCTTCCTCGATACCCCGGGCCACGAAGCCTTTACCGCCATGCGCGCGCGCGGTGCGAAAGCAACCGACATCGTCATCCTCGTGGTTGCCGCCGACGACGGCGTGATGCCGCAAACCATCGAAGCAATTGCCCACGCCAAAGCGGCAGGTGTTCCGATTGTGGTTGCCGTCAACAAAATCGATAAAGACACTGCCAACCCCGAACGCATCCGTCAGGAACTGACCCAACACGAAGTTATCCCCGACGATTGGGGCGGTACGGTTCAATTCATCGACGTTTCCGCGAAAAAAGGAACGAACATCGACGCGCTGCTCGAAGCCGTATTGCTCGAAGCCGAAGTATTGGAACTGACCGCACCTGTCGATGCGCCCGCCAAAGGCATCATCGTCGAGGCGCGCTTGGACAAAGGGCGCGGCGCGGTTGCCACATTGCTGGTTCAAAGCGGCACGCTGAAAAAAGGCGATATGCTGCTGGCCGGTACCGCATTCGGCAAAATCCGCGCGATGGTCGATGAAAACGGCAAATCCATTACCGAAGCCGGCCCGTCCATCCCCGTCGAAATCCTCGGCTTGTCCGACGTACCGAATGCGGGTGAAGACGCGATGGTATTGTCGGACGAGAAAAAAGCGCGCGAAATCGCCCTCTTCCGTCAAGGCAAATACCGCGACGTGCGCCTTGCCAAACAGCAGGCGGCGAAGCTGGAAAATATGTTCAACAATATGGGCGAAACCCAAGCCCAATCTTTGTCGGTCATCATCAAGGCAGACGTTCAGGGCTCTTACGAGGCTTTGGCGGGCAGCCTGAAAAAACTGTCCACCGACGAAGTGAAAGTGAACGTATTGCACAGCGGTGTGGGCGGCATTACCGAATCGGATGTCAACTTGGCCATCGCTTCGGGCGCATTCATCATCGGCTTTAACGTGCGTGCGGATGCCTCTTCGCGCAAACTTGCCGAAAATGAAAACGTGGAAATCCGCTACTACAACATCATCTACGATGCCATCGACGACGTGAAGGCGGCGATGAGCGGTATGCTTTCCCCGGAAGAGAAAGAACAGGTTACCGGCACGGTCGAAATCCGTCAGGTCATCTCCGTTTCCAAAGTCGGCAATATTGCAGGCTGTATGGTTACCGACGGTGTGGTCAAACGCGATTCCCATGTCCGCCTCATCCGCAACAATGTGGTTATCCATACCGGCGAGCTGTCGTCTTTGAAACGCTACAAAGACGACGTCAAAGAAGTCCGTATGGGCTTTGAGTGCGGTCTGATGATTAAAGGCTACAACGAAATCATGGAAGGCGACCAACTGGAATGCTTCGACATCGTCGAAGTTGCCCGCAGCCTGTAATTCCTTTGCAAATAAAATGCCGTCTGAAGCGTTCAGACGGCATACGGAACGGGTTCTGTATCATACAGAACCCGTTTTTTGTCGCAAATCGGCTTCAGCGGCCCTCCTGCCTTATCCCGATTTGAATCTGACTTGCCATACAAACAGGCTTCAGACGGCATTATTTTCCCGACAGTCGGATTTGAAGTTTCTCCACATACTCGGCGCGTTCGGCGCGGCTGGTTTCAGGGCGGTACGTATTGAGCGACGACCATTTCCAATGACTGCGGGCTTTGTTGAGTTCGGGCGGGAATCTGGCGGCGTCCCACGGTGCTTTGCGGCTGTGCAACTCGACTTGCGATTGCGCCGCGTGGCCGCGCGTTTGCAGGACGTGGAGCAGATCGAGGGCGCGGGCGGCGAGCAGGGTCAGGGTTTCGGGGTCGGTGTGTAGGGTTTGGCGACCGTTGAGCTTGTCGGAAATGGTGCGGGTATTGGGCAGGATACCGCCCAAAAAGCCGCCGATTGCCGTACCCAATCCGAGCGAGCCGCCGAGTGTGGCGATGTCCAGCCACAAGCCGATGAGTGCGCCGGTTGCCGCGCCCGTGCCGGTACGGATGCCGTATTGTTTGAGCAATTCGCTGTCGAACGGGTCTTGGCGGAAGGCTTGCGGCATCCAGTCGCCGCCGTCGATTTCGCTGTGGTAGAAACGGTAGAGGGCAAACAGCCGCTGCTGCATCTTCCGTTCGAGCTGGCGTATTTCCGCCTGCATGGTTTGCAACACGGTGTCGGTATCCTCGTTTTCGTCCACTTCCTGCCTGAAGGCGGCGGCATCGAGCAGGAAATCGGCGATTTCGCGGCGCGCTTCTTTGTCCAGACGCGTCCATTCGCGGCGGCGGGTGGTGGTCAGGCGGTCGATGACTTCATGCTGCGGCAACATGGTGGCGAGTTTATTCCATAAATCCAATTCGCCTTCAAAATCGAAGGCGACGGTGTCAAACCCAGAGAAAACGTGCAAGTTTCTCCTCGCCAGCATGGTTGTCCACGCTTCGGGAAGCTGTCCGCCGGTAAAGTTGAACACAGGCATAATCGGTTTGGCGCACCATGACAGGATAATCAGTTCATCACGATATTTGTCGAGGACGGGTTCGCGCGCGTCGATGACGTACATTGCCATATCGCTTTGCAAGACTTGCCGTAAGACTTTGGCTTCCTGGTTGAAATCATGGTGCGCGCCGTGGCTGCCGAGGAACTGTTGCAGCCGCTCGATGCCGTCTGAACGCGTATCCGTATGGGTTTCCAGCCATTCCAAAACGCCGCCCGCGTCTTCGAGTCCGGGCGTGTCGTATAGGAAAACCAGCGTGTCCGCGCCGTCGCTGATGGCGGCTTCTTCGACATGGCGCGTGGTCGATGGGGCGTTTCTGACTTCGCCGAAACCGCTGTCGCGCAAAAGGGTACGAAGGAGCGAGGTTTTGCCGGTGTTGGTGTGTCCGACGACGGCGAGGGAAAGGGGGCGTGTGTTCATGGTGTTTTGTGATAAGAAAGATGGGGTTCAGACGACCTTTATAAGTATCCGTATATTGTCAAGGTTTGGTCTTTTATTTCAAATTCGTATTGCCCACGCTCCCGTATGGCTTGGGTCAGGCGAGCCGCGCAGACATCAGGAGGCAGGACTGTTTCAATATATTCGATTTCGGACAACTTCAGCGGGCCGGCAATCCAATCATCACTGTAACCGCGTAAATCTTCCGAATAAATTTCCAAACGCATATCATACATCCGCTCATCGCCCAACATTTTGGCTTTGGCAAACTGTTGCCCTGTTTCTGCAAAAACCACATCGAAAATTTTTTGCCATTTGCTGTCATTCATCAGCCACGTTTTGCCCGTTCTAATTGAAGCAATGCGCCTGTTGTGTCTCCGTTGCGCTTCACTATCCATTATGCAGCCCCGCTTCGGTTTTCAGACGACCTTCCTGCGCCGCCCTGTCCGGTTCCAACCACGCCGCGCCGCATTCGGTCAGCGCGTTACGCCAATGTTCCAGCTTTTCCGAAAGGTCGTCTGAAAGCCCCTGTTCCGCCAAAAGCTGCACCACCGTGCCGCCCTGCGCCGCTTCTGAAAGCCGCACAATCTGCCGCAGCACACCCCGATCCGGCACAGTTTGGGCGCGCACGCCGATAAGCAGTTGCGCCGGTTTCTGCTTCAACTCGGCTTCCAGCGCGGTAAGCTCTTCCTGATTCGCCGCTACGCCTTTATCCAGCCATTCCTGCGCCAGCCTGCCCTCGAACCACGCGCCGTCCTGCCACTCGGTCTCCAGCATGACCGCCCATTTCGGCGCATCGTTCAAGACGATTTTCGGCGAAACGGCGGACACGGTTTCGCGGCGCGTATCCGCATCGACGATTTGCGTCTGCCAGCGGCGGATGACCGCCTGATAATAGGGCTTTTCCAAATCCAAGCCGTTTTCGCTTGTTTTCAAAAGGATTTTACACACTACCCAAGCCAAGAGGCGCGGCAGGATGCCGTAGCAGACGATACTGCCGACCAGCAGCCCCGACCAAGCCCGCGCATCGGCAATATTGCCGTTCAGACGGCCTTCGATGACCGCCCGCGCATCAGGCACGGGAAAACCCAGTTTCGCAGGCAGCCATGCCAACATTTCCACCAGCCGTACCGAAGACGAATCGCCCAACAGCGTACTTTCCCAGTTGAACGTATATTGGCGCACCAAAAGCAGCAGCAATACCGACACCAGCATTCCGAGCAGCGTGCAGAGCCACAGGCTGTGCGACGTTGCGCCTATTTTCCAACGTACCGAAGGTTGCCGCCACTCGTCCGCATACAGCCGCAACACCGCCTGATTGACGGGGTCTTTGCCCCGAAACCACGTCGCCGGGCTGCTGAAAAACCACCCTACTTTCACGTGCAGGAACAACGTTGCCAACCATACTGCCAACATCAGCGTATTCATGCCCAATACGCCCGCCAAAACCAAAAAGAAATTCAGCCCCTGATTGTCCATCAGAAGATAAGTGCCTGAAAATCCGGCGGTAAACATCATCGATGCCGCCACCACCCACAACCAGAACGACCCCGCACGCACACGTTCCAAAGTGTCCCGCAGCATACGGTTCCTGTCGATCATCTCCGCCCGACGGATGATTTTTTCCTCCGTACTGCCATCCACACGGCGCAAAGCCTCCGTCGCCTGCACGGGATCGCCGCTGAAAATAAAACCGCCTTCATCCAAAATACGGACCAGCTCAACCAGTTTTCGGGATGGATTCAACATAAAATGCCGTCTGAAAATAAAAAAACAGATTTTAACACACGCATTTTCAAGAATATTCACAGTGTAGGCAAAGAGTAAATCTCACACAGGGGCAAAAGTATCGGCGTAAACTGACTGCCTCTACTTTCCTGAAAGATTGTGCGATGTATGCGGGCGAACGCTTCAATACTTACAGCCATTTGAGTGGTTTGATTCTGGCGGCGGCAGGTTTGGTGCTGATGCTGCTGAAAACCATAGGACACGGGGACGGCTACCGTATCTTCAGCGTATCGGTTTACGGCATCAGCCTTCTTCTGCTCTATTTGAGTTCCTCTCTGTACCACGGAATTGCAGCCGGAAAACTGAAAAGCATTTTGAAAAAAACCGACCACTGCATGATTTATGTGCTGATTGCCGGAAGCTACACACCGTTTGCACTGGTTTCTTTGAGAAACGGGCCGGGCTGGACGGTATTTTTGCTGTCATGGCTGCTGGCGGCTGCAGGAATCGCACAAGAACTCACCATCGGACGGAAAAGCGAAAAACGTCTGCTGTCTATTGCGATTTATATCGTAATGGGCTGGATGGTCTTGGCGGTAATGAAATCCCTGACAGCCTCACTCCCGCCGGCAGGACTGGCTTGGCTGGCGGCAGGCGGTATGCTGTACAGCGTCGGCATTTACTGGTTTGTAAACGATGAAAAAATCCGACACGGGCACGGAATCTGGCATCTGTTCGTATTGGGCGGCAGCATCACTCAATTTGTCAGCGTGTACGGTTATGTAATCTGAATGCCGTCTGAAAAGCAAAACCTCCCGATCCTGAAGATTGGGAGGTTTTCTGTTTGCCGGACATTATTGTTTGTCGTGGAACTCGTGGAATTCATACTGATAGGACAAATCCCGACCCGCTTTTTTCTGTGCCAAATAATCATCATAAATGGCACGGATTTCCTTACGCAGCAAGAACAGGGCAATCAGGTTGGGGATAACCATAAAGCCGTTGAACATATCGGACAGGCTCCAAACCAAATCGACTTTGCCGAGCGTACCCAAAACAATGGCAAGCAGAACCAATGCGCGATAGATGCCCAAGTATCTTCCCCTGAAAAGAAAACGGATGTTGGACTCGCCGAAATAATACCAGCCGATAATGGTCGTAAAGGCGAAGAAGGTCAGACACACGGCAAGCAATTGCGAACCGAAGCCCGGAAATGCCTTGTTAAAAGCAAATTGAGTAACCGCCGCGCCCTGTTCGCCCGAAAGGTTGGCATCGGTCAGCAGGATAATCAGCGCAGTTGCCGTACATACCAAAATCGTATCGATAAATACACCGACAAATGCCGCCATACCTTGCTGAACAGGATGCTTCACATCCGCAGTCGCGTGGGCGTGCGGGGTAGAACCCATACCTGCTTCGTTGGAAAACAGACCGCGCGCCACGCCGAAACGTATCGCTTCACGCATACCGATACCCGCAGCACCGCCCAAAACGGCTTCGGGATTGAAGGCGGCGGTAAAGATGTGGTTGAACATCGGCACAATATGGTCGGAAAATTCAAACAGGATAACGACGGCGCACAAAATATAAACAACCGCCATAAACGGCACGACAAACTGGGCGATATTGGCAATACGGTTCACGCCGCCAATCACAACCATGCCCGCAAGGACGGCAAGCACAATACCGACTGCCAAAGAAGGCACATCAAATGCAATGGTAACGGCAGAAGCGATGGAGTTTGCCTGAGTCGCATTGCCGATAAAGCCCAACGCGACAATCAGTGCGATGGAGAAAAAGCCCGACAGGAAACGCGCCGCGCCCCTGCCGATTTTCGGAGTCAGACCGTGCGTAATATAAAACGCCGGCCCGCCGATGTATTTGCCGTGGCTGACGACGCGGTATTTCTGCGCCAGCAGTGCTTCCGCAAAAATCGTGGACATCCCCAAAACGGCAGAAAGCCACATCCAAAAAATCGCGCCTGGCCCGCCTGCGGTAATGGCAGTCGCCACACCGGCGACGTTGCCCGTACCGATTTGCGCGGATATAGCAACCGCCAACGCCTGAAACTGCGATAAGGACTTATCGTCTTTATCACCTTTGGCAAACAAGCCGCCGAATACGGATTTGAATCCCGCGCCAAACTTCAAAATCTGCGGCGCACCGAGATACAGCGTAAAAAACAGACCGATACCCAAAAGGGCATAAATCAGCAGGTAGTCCCAAAGAAACCGATTGACTGTACCCACCAGAACAGACAATATATTTTCCATAAAATAAACCTTATCTTACGATTAAAATGACTGCTTTCCCCAAGACATTCCAATAAGGAAACACGGCGAGCAGACCGTATTTGCCGCAACAGATGCCTTCAATTGTCAACAATCGGGGAGAAGCTGTGCCATCATACCGTAAAATATCGTTAATTAAAATATTTCTTTATTTTTAAGCGGAAAGCGGAGGAAATCGTTTTCAGACGGCATCGACAACGGCACGGCATAAAACAGGATATTTTGGGTGCTTGCAACTTATGTTAAAATGCCGACCGTAAAAAATCTGACAAAAACAGATTAATTATTTGAAATAAGAAAGGAAATTTATGGCAGGCCATAGCAAGTGGGCGAATATCCAGCATAAAAAAGCCCGTCAGGATGCCAAACGCGGCAAAATCTTCACCCGTTTAATCAAAGAAATCACCGTTGCGGCGCGTATGGGCGGCGGCGACCCCGGTGCGAACCCGCGCCTGCGCCTGGCTTTGGAAAAAGCAGCCGAAAACAATATGCCCAAAGACAATGTGCAACGCGCCATCGACAAAGGTACGGGCAACTTGGAAGGCGTGGAATACATCGAATTGCGCTACGAAGGCTACGGCATCGGCGGCGCGGCTTTGATGGTGGACTGCCTGACCGACAACAAAACCCGTACCGTTGCAGACGTGCGCCACGCGTTTACCAAAAACGGCGGCAACTTGGGTACCGACGGCTGCGTGGCGTTCAACTTCGTGCATCAGGGTTATTTGGTATTCGAACCCGGCGTTGACGAAGACGCGCTGATGGAAGCAGCTTTGGAAGCCGGTGCGGAAGACATCATCACCAATGACGACGGCTCGATTGAAGTCATCACCGCGCCAAACGATTGGGCGGGCGTGAAAGCGGCATTGGAAACCGCAGGTTACAAATCCGTTGACGGCGACGTTACGATGCGCGCCCAAAACGAAACCGAACTCTCCGGCGACGATGCCGTCAAAATGCAAAAACTGATTGACGCGCTGGAAGACTTGGACGACGTGCAAGACGTTTACACTTCCGCCGTATTGAATCTGGACTGATACGCAGCACAACAGACATACAATAAAATGCCGTCTGAACCTTTCAGACGGCATTGATTTATTTTGCCTTCAGCCAGGCAGCCCAAACCGCCAAAACCACAAGCAGAAAATACGCCGCGCTCCAAACAGGCAAGGCAATTCCCAGCAGATAATCCGGTTCGGCACAATTTCCGAACCCGCGCACAACAGGCTCGAACCAATCAAACAAAGGCCAGCCCTTCAATCGAAACGTCCACGGCGCACCGCACGAAGGAGCCGTACCCGGCGGCAGCGACTGCAGCCACAACTGATATGCCGCAACAGAAATACCCGTAACGGCAGGAATGCTGATAAAGACAGCACCGAACAAACCGCCTGCCCTTCTTCTTGGTCTGCACATCAGAACAATTGCCGCACACAATGCGGTTGCCAAAACGCACAACCGCTGACTGATGCACAAAACGCAAGGCTCCATACCCAAAACATACTGTGCCGCCAAAGAACCGGCAAATGCACAGACCGAAACGGCAAACAGCAGCCAAACGGCTTTTCTAAATAACGGGGTCATTTTCTCAACACACCAATCAAAATACCGATATGCCGATTTTGCTGGATATATCCCAAGATGGCAAGGGACGAATCAACACGGGCGCAGGTGCGGACGATTTCAGTTTTCCCGATATGCACAAAACCTGACAAGGGACAAAACGGCGATTTATCCGCACAATGCCCGCAAAAAAATACATCTGGAGGATTTGAATTTCGGCAAATTTAGCGAATCAAAAGCAACAGCCGATAAAGAAAAATCAAAAGTTTATTTCAATGAAATCATATGATTTTTTGAATAAGCGGATTGACGGGTTTTTAAAGGAATTTGTTACCGGATAGCCATCGTGCAAGTTTTTTGCAAAATTTGAATCGGTCGGGTAAATTTTCAAAAAATAATTGACAGCGGATAAGAAACGGCGGATAATTACCGCCGTTGAGTTGCTTGATGCAGCTTGATTTTTCTCCTCTATTTCTCCTTTGTAGACTTGGCACACATTCAATCGGATGTGTGCATTTTTTTATCTCCGCCCTCTTTGAAATTTAATTACTTTTATCGTTTAAAATTCTATCCTTTAAGAAATTTAACAAGGAAACCGCTTGCTTTTTGACCGGAAAAGCTGCATAATTCATTCCGTTAGCTGGTTCGAGTAGTCAGTTAATAGTTTCTCCTCTATTTCTCCTTTGTAGACTTGGCACACATTCTATTGAATGTGTGCATTTTTTTATCTGAAGCAACAAGCCTCTGTGCGTGATGTTGTTATGTTTCATTCGGGTATCAAACCGCATACCCGGTCTGAAATATTCAATCCAAATCCAAAACTGGATTTTCTTTGACTTCCTCCATCACAACATAACTCCTACTCTCCGAAGCGGCAGGCAGTTGCAATAGGATATTGCCGAGCATATCCCGATAGGCAGACATATCGGGCAAACGTACTTTAATCAGGTAGTCGTATTCGCCCGATACCAAGTGGCATTCCATAATTTGCGGAATTTTCAGCACTTCCTTTTTAAAGTCTTCAAAGATATTGCCCGATTTGGATTGTAATTTCAATTCGACAAAAACCAATAAAGGTTTGCCCAGCAGGTGAGGATTGAGATGGGCGTGATAACCGGAAATATAATGTTCCCGCTCCAAACGGCGCACCCTCTCTGTAACGGGCGTGGTGGACAAGCCTACCTTCTCGGCAAGCTCCGTCATCGGGATGCGGGCATTCTGTTGAAGGATCTTAAGGATGCGGAAATCGATTTTATCTAGTTCTTTCATTTGGATTGCTTTGTATTTATTATTGATTTTAACAAATAGAGTATAAATTTGGGAAAGCGATTATATCAGGAAAAGCAAACCGCCTTCCTACCTGAAAACTGCTGCCCCGGCTTGAAAACACAAGGTTCTTTAATATTTTAAAAGCCTTGCCGTTGGATTATAATTCCCCAATTGATTTCTTAATTTTGCTAATAAACACTTGTTTGGTAAGGAATGAATTTATGCGGCCTTTGAACGTGCAGATCAGGTTGGGCAACCTTAGGCACAATTATCGGATTTTGAAGGAAATGCACGGAGGCAAGCTGTTGGCGGTAGTTAAGGCGGACGCATACGGACACGGTGCGGTCAGATGTGCTTTCGCGCTGGCAGACTTGGCAGACGGCTTTGCCGTGGCGACAATCGATGAGGGAATCAGGCTGCGTGAGAGCGGCATTACCCATCCGATTGTCCTTTTGGAAGGCGTATTTGAAGCATCGGAGTACGAAGCGGTCGAGCAATACTCGCTTTGGCCGGCAGTCGGAAACCAATGGCAGCTTGAGGCTTTGCTGGCCCGCCATTGGAAAAAACCCGTCAAAGTCTGGTTGAAAATGGATTCGGGGATGCACCGTACCGGATTTTTCCCTCATGATTACGCCTCGGCATATGCGGCATTGAAGCAGTCGGAATATGTGGACAGTATTGTCAAGTTTTCGCATTTTTCCTGTGCGGACGAACCCGAAAGCGGTATGACGGAAATACAGATGGAGGCATTCGATTTGGGTACGGAAGGGCTGGAAGGCGAAGAAAGCCTTGCCAACTCCGCCGCTATTTTGAATGTTCCCGAAGCACGCAGGGACTGGGGGCGCGCTGGCTTGGCGTTGTACGGCATTTCCCCGTTCGGAGGCAGCGATGACAGGCTGAAACCCGTGATGAGGCTTTCAACCCGTATTTTCGGCGAACGCGTTTTACAGCCGCACTCCCCTATCGGTTATGGCGCAACATTTTATACCAGCAAATCTACGCGCGTGGGTCTGATTGCCTGCGGTTATGCGGACGGTTATCCGCGCCGCGCCCCAAGCAATTCCCCCGTCGCCGTCGACGGCAAATTGACCCGGGTCATCGGCAGGGTCTCTATGGATATGATGACCATCGAGCTGGACGCTTCGCAAGAAGGTTTGGGACACGAGGTCGAACTGTGGGGCGATACGGTCAACATCAATACCGTTGCCGAAGCGGCCGGAACCATCCCTTACGAATTGATGTGCAATATCAAACGTGCAAAATTCACTTATATCGAGTAATCGAGTCCAAACGAAAATGCCGTCTGAAGCCTTTCAGACGGCATAAATGCGTTTTGACAAAATCAGTAAAAGACATTGCCAAATAGAAAATACTGATAATGCCCACAATCTGAAACCCCATCCTTCCCGCAAAAACGGAAAATCAAAATCAGAAACCTAAAATTCCGTCATTCCCGCGCAGGCGGGAATCCGGTTTTTTGAATTTCCGTCATTTCTGATAAATTCCCGTAGTTTTTCATTTCTAGATTCCCGCATGCGCGGGAATGACAAAATTAAAGTTTCAGAATTTATTTGAACAACAAACTAGATTCCCACTTTCGTGGGGATGACGGCGGATAGGTTTTGTTGTTTCGGATAAATTCCTGTTGTTTTTTGGTTTCCAGATTCCCACCTTTAAAAGAATGACGTAAGAAAGCAGAAATAAGGACACAGGGATTTTTTAAATTTGCAATATTCTTTTCTAAAGACATTTTACCCAATGCCCATAAACAAAAATGCCGTCTGAAGCCTTTCAGACGGCATTTTCCCATCAAAACCGCAATCAGTTTTTCATCGATTGAACCGGTGCGGGAATCCTGCCGCCCCGGTTGACGAATACTTCGCACGAACCTTCTTTAACCGGCATTACGGGCGCGTAGCCCAACAGTCCGCCGAACTCGACGCTGTCGCCGACAGTTTTGCCGGTTACCGGAATAATGCGCACGGCAGTGGTTTTGCTGTTAATCATGCCGATGGCGGCTTCGTCGGCGATAATGCCGGAAATGGTGTGCGCGGGCGTGTCGCCGGGAACGGCGATCATATCCAAGCCGACCGAACAAACGGCGGTCATGGCTTCGAGTTTGTCCAGTGTCAGCACACCGGCTTCGGCGGAGGCAATCATGCCTTCATCTTCCGAAACAGGGATAAACGCGCCGCTCAAACCGCCGACCGCGCTGGAAGCCATCATACCGCCTTTTTTCACGGCATCATTCAACAATGCCAAAGCCGCTGTCGTGCCGTGCGTACCGCAGACGCTCAAACCCATTTCTTCAAGAATGCGCGCCACCGAGTCGCCGACGGCAGGAGTTGGTGCCAACGACAAGTCGAGAATACCAAACGGGATATTCAACATTTTTGAGGCTTCGCGCCCGATGAGTTCGCCCACGCGGGTAATTTTGAAAGCAGTTTTCTTCACGACTTCCGCAACTTCGGTCAATGTCGTTGCATCTGAATTTTCCAACGCGGCTTTTACGACACCCGGGCCGGATACGCCGACATTGATAACGGCATCTGCTTCACCCGAACCATGAAACGCGCCCGCCATAAACGGATTGTCTTCCACCGCGTTGCAGAACACGACGATTTTGGCGCAGCCGAAACCTTCGGGCGTGATTTCAGCCGTACGTTTGATGGTTTCGCCTGCCAGCTTGACCGCATCCATATTGATACCGGCACGCGTACTGCCGATATTGATGGAGCTGCACACAATATCGGTAGTCTTCATCGCTTCGGGAATGGAACGAATCAGCACTTCATCCGAAGGCGACATGCCTTTTTGCACCAGCGCAGAAAAGCCGCCGATAAAGGACACGCCGATGGCTTTAGCAGCTTTATCCAAAGTTTGCGCTACGCTGACGTAAGAATCGGCTTTGGTTGCCGCCGCGATTTGGGCAATCGGCGTGACAGAAATGCGCTGATTTACAATCGGCACGCCGTATTTGGCAGACAGATATTTTGCCGTTGCCACCAAGTCTTTGCCGACCGTAGTGATTTTGTTGTAAATGTTTTGGTTCAACACATCGATGTCGGTGCTGATACAGTCGTGCAAATCAATGCCGATGGTAATGGTGCGCACGTCAAAATTCTGGTCGGCCACCATGCGGATGGTTTCGAGGATTTCGTTGGAATGGACTTGGGACATTTTTGGGGATTCCTTGTTGAATGGGTTTTATTTGGTGCAGGCTGACTGCGATTCATTTCCGTTCGGAGACATAGTGCGGTGTTTCTTCCACTGCAGCAAACATTTGGCCGTCCGCATCCCATAAGGGTTGGTAACAGAAATCGCAGTATGCCGCTTCGTGATTAGCGTATGGAGGCGGCTCGCTTATGGCCAAATCCCATGCCGCCAGTTGGCCGCAGGCGGGGCAATCGACCGTATATAAGATGAAATTTGCCGCCTTATTCAGACTCTGGAAGGACCAAAAATCAGATTGGATTTTTTCCAAACTTTTGCACGCGTTGCTCGAAACAATAAACACAGTGTAGTCATCGCTACCGCTTTCCAAGAGCATCAGCCGCATTTTTTTCCGTTTGAGTTTGCTGTCGAAATAGTCGAAGGCAAAGGGCAGAAAATCGCCATTTTTCCAATTTTGACCAAATTCTTTGTCGAATTTTTTATATAAATCATCGGGTTTTTCTTTTAGTATTTCTTTGCCGAACGCCACCAAACGTTCATTGATAAATTGATAAAGCTCACCCTGTCCACTTTCTCCTTTCCAATCTAAAAAGAGAAAAATACGGTTTTGATACAGAGCTTCCCGCAATATTTCGTTTTGGGAAGCTAATGGCGACAGCACGGGATATTCGTTTTCGGCAACGATTTTTTGCAGTATTTTTTCGGGTTTCATGGAAATATCCTCGTATTTTGGTATTTTGAAGTGCAAACTGCCTGTATTTCCTTTTGCTTAGATTTGTTTTTACTGCCCAACCGCCGCCGCAACATCAGCATTTTGACAAGTACAAACACAGGAAGCGACAGCAAAAACGCCAAAAATCCGTGCTCCACACTCCACACTTTGAACAACACGGGTATCACTTTGTTGTCAGTCGCGATTCGGTAACGCGCAGTCATAAAAGCATTGGCATCCAATCGGTTGTTTACGTAAAACAACTCGAACGTGTCGAATGGCAGTCGGGGCTGTTGTAGGTATACGCCTTTGCGGTCGCGCAACACAGTATCTTCGCGTACCAAGGTTTCGATGCTTTTCACTGGTTTAGAGATTGGCGCAAGGTTATTATGGTAAGACTCCTTCTTTTCAGTCAGCCTGACCGGCCGGTAACGATGGTATCTCTGCCCTGTTCTCCAACACATTCAAAGCAGCCTGCACTTTAAAAACCAGGGTGCAGGCTGCTTTTTTTCAGATTCGGTGCATGGCTTGGAAAATTTCTTCGTTTTGCATACGGATATCAAGCGCGAGTTTTTTGCTCTCTTCCGCAAACAAATCCAAAACCTCCTGCCGCGATTTGGGGCATTTTGAAGTATCCACCAAAATAATCATGGTAAAAAAATCGTCCATCAGCTGTTGGCTGATATTGAGGATGTTGATTCGGTTTTCCACCAAAATTTTGGAAACATCGTACACGATGCCGACGCGGTCTTTGCCGATGACGGTGATGACTGAATTGTTCACAGGCTTACTCCTTGCAGATATCCGTTAAAGTTTGAAATTATACCACCGTCAGATTTTGAAGAAATATTGTCAACAATATATACATACAAAATGCCGTCTGAAGCCATTTCAGACGGCATCAAGATTCAGGGTTCGATTAAATAACCATCCTTATCCCACTGGGTTTTCCTGACCAACTTGTCATCCTGATAAACAGCCTCGCTCTTTTTAGAACCATCTTCATACCACTCCAAAACCACCCCGTTACGCTGATGGTGCCGGATAGACAGTTCCGAGAGTAATCGGCCGCTTTCATCCCAAGTCAGAATCTTGACTGGCTCATCATTAACCATAACCATTTCCGTCTTGATACTGCCGTCGGCATACCATTGCCTCCATACGCCGTTTGCCTTATTTTGCTTAAACTGGATTTCACTTTCCTTGCCGCCGTTACGGTAATAGCGGTATCCCGTGCCTTCACTCAAGCCATTTTTATAAGGCATAACCGCAGATTTTTTACCGTTCGGATACCAGTTGACCCACTCCCCGTCCGGCTTACCCTTGCTGAAGCCCCCCGCCATTTTTTTCTGACCGTTAAAATGCCACAAAATCAACATACCGTTTTGCAGGGTGGGCACAAAAGATTTGATTTGCGTTGAAGCAACGATATAAGGTTCGGAATATTTCTTCATCGACGGATAATAAAAATCCTGCGCGTGTGCGATACCCGCCTCCACACTATATTGCCTGATATAAGCCGCAGACGACATCGTCGCCGTCAGCTTTCCGTTCTGATTAAAATAAACAGAATAGGTCTGCGCCGGCAAAGCAGCCGAAAAACCCAACAGGACAATTGAAAATACAATCCGAGATAATTTTTTCATTGCAATAGCGATATAAAAAACAATTAACTTATAAACAATATGGTAAGGATTTCTCAACCAAGCGTCAAACCCGAAACAATGTATCGTAAAAATGCCGTCTGAAAACAAATCGTCTTCAGACGGCATTTCCCTCCGACTCACTCCTCGCCCAATAACTGCTCGCGCGTCAACAGGAAAACAAAACCGTCGCCCCCGCTGGTTTCCAACCAAGTAAAAGGCAACTCCGGATACGCTGCTTCCAAAACATCCCGATTATGTCCGATTTCCACCAGCAATACACCTTTGGGATTCAAAAACTTTGCCGCATTCAGAAGAATCTGCCTGGTGGCATCCAATCCGTCCACCCCGCTGCCCAATGCCAATTCCGGTTCGTGCAAATACTCTTCAGGCAATAACTCAACCGATTCCGCATCGACATAAGGAGGATTGGAAACAATCAAATCATAAGCGCCTTCCAGTCCCTCAAATAAATCCGTATGAATAAGCCGGATGCGTTCTTCCAAACCATAATCTTCGACATTAATCCCGGCCACTTCCAAAGCATCCAAGCTCACATCAACCGCATCAATTTGGGCATCAGGATAATGATGCGCCATCTGAATGGCAAGGCAACCGCTTCCGGTGCAAAGATCCAAAGCATTATGCACCAGCTCATCGTATTCTATCCAAGGTCGAAGTCCGTCACCCAGCAATTCATAAATAAAAGAGCGCGGCACAATCACGCGTTCATCTACATAAAAATCAAACTCCCCCTGCCAGGCCTGGTGTGTCAAATAAGCGGCAGGAATGTGTTCGACAGCACGACGCTCAATAACTGCCAGCACTTCCTCTTTTTCAGCTTCCAAGAGTTTTGCATCAAGATATGGGGCAAGCATATCCAAAGGCAAATTCAAAGTATGCAGAATCAAATAAGCCGCTTCATCATGCGCATTATCTGTTCCATGACCAAAAAAGAGCCCTGCCTCATTAAAACGGCTGACTGCAAAACGTAAAATATCGCGGATAGTCGTCAATTCTTGTGCTGCCTGATTAAACATAATATGAACCATTCTGCGTATAGATGCTTTTAATTATAACAGAAACAACAAGCAAACCTTTTCATATCGCCAAATAACCACTCAATCTACCCATACATCTACATAAATGCCCGCGCGAAAACCATCGCCCGAACGGAAACGGCGATGGCGGACGGTATAGGCAACCTGATAGGCTGGGAGGAATCGGGGCTTGTTGAGGGCAAGCAGTGGATAACCGCAAAAGACGACAAGATGTCCGATGTCTGCAATGTCAACGGCGAGATGGGCGTAATCGGTTTGCACGAGCCTTTCTCACACGGTGCGTTGACGATACCGGGGCATCCAAATTGTAGGTGCGCGGTTGTTCCCGTTATCTGGCGGACGGGCAAGCTGGCGAAAGGCAGCCGCGCGATGAAAACGGGCGATGGATGGCAGGTGAGGTTGTTTCCGTATCGGGCGGCGAATTGGGGGAATTTGCCGAAAAAAGGAGCTTCGTAAAGCGACTATGCAGTATGCGCGTGATAACTTTGTCGGCAAAAGCTATGTCAATGAAAGCAGCGGGCATGAACTGAAGGTAACTTGTCAAGGTGTGAAACACGCTGCGTCAAAGGCAAATCAGGCGGAATTATCCATCATGACAAACCTTGATGGCTTATTGCGCTACGCAAAATATGAATGTTCTTATCCGGATAGGAAAGGTCGCCCTGATATTATTGCAGCACATAAGTATCGTGCCGTTGCCAAAGTTGGGAATGAGTCTTTAAATGTCGGCGTGATTGTAAGGGAGTTCCCAGACGGTCATAAACATTACAACTATTTCATCTTGAAGGGCGAGGTGCGCGAGATGCACGGCTCAAACGCGGCAGGAACGGCGATTGAAATCAACGTCGAAGACGACGGCAGAACCTTTTTCGGTGCGCATATCGTCGATCCCGTTGCCGTGACGAAAGTCAAAACAGACGTTTACAAAGGCTTTCCCATCAGCGGCAGCGTTACCTCCCGCGATGATTTGAACAAGTCGCAAATCACGGACCTGAAGCTGACGGAAATCAGCCTTGTCGACCTCCCTGCCAATCCCGATGCGGTGTTTACCTGCTTTAAGGCGGACAAAGGTGCGGAAGCGGTAAACAACGATACAGAACATAATGCTACATATTTTAGCCATTTCCCTTCCAAACAAAAAAGCACCGGCGGCAGCCGATGCCCCTTCCTTTACAGCCCCTCCACATATGCCCTATTTTTTAGCCGCAGGCGTTGCCGGTTTGGCGGGGGCTTTGGGTGCGGGCGCGCCGACCGAAGCCTGGTCCTTCAGCTTCGCCAGCACCGCCGGGCCGATGCCCTT
>NZ_CAUIYF010000016.1 GCF_962719845.1 Neisseria uirgultaei
CAAAATTTTCCCCCCCCCCCCCGGACTTTGCCAATTCGTCCAGCCCGATGTTTAAAGAGGGAATCAGACCGGAATTTTGAGCTTGTGCAAGGATTTTGATACGGCTGTCCCGCTTTTGAAAATCCTTGGCGATGGCAAGCGTGCCGTCCGTCGAGCCGTCATCGACAATCAAAATATCCAAGTTGCGCCAAGTCTGCCCCACTACGGCATCCAGTGCTTGTGCAAAATACTTTTCTACGTTGTAGGCGCAAATCAATACGCTGACTAAAGGTTGCAATCCGTTCCCCTTTCCGATACGTCCGATGCCGTCTGAAGGCTTCAGACGGCATTTGGACTGTACAACGGTTACTCGCCCAAAAGCGCGATGTCGGCCACCGCGTTCATCTGCTCTGCCAAACGGTTCAGCAGGTTCAGGCGGTTTTGTTTTACGGCGGCATCTTCCGCCATCACCATCACGCCGTCGAAGAAGGCATCGACTTGCGGTTTGACGGAAGCCAGCTCGGACAAGGCGGTTTGGAAATTGCCTTCGGCGACGGCGGCGGCGATTTTCGGCTGCAAACCTTGCGCGGCGGCAAAGAGGGCTTTTTCTTCGTCTTGTTGCAACAGGCTTTCGTTAACTGCGCCCAACTCGGCATCGGCTTTTTTCAGCAGGTTTTGTACGCGTTTGTTGGCTGCGGCGAGCGCGGCGGCTTCGGGCAGTTGTTTGAACGCGGCAACGGCCTGCAGTTTGGCGGTCAAATCGTCCAAACGGCGCGGCTGTTTGGCGAGTACGGCGGCAACGATGTCTTGCGGATAATCGTTTTGCAGCAACACGGCAAGGCGCGCCTGCATAAAGTCGGCGGTTTCAGACGGCGTTTTTTCGTTGAGCAAACCTTGCGGGAAGCTGTCGAATGCCGTCTGAATCAGTTCGTTCACGTCCAAACCGTACTGCATCAGCATACGCAAAATACCCAAGGCGGCGCGGCGCAGGGCGTAGGGGTCTTTGTCGCCGGTCGGAATCAGGCCGATGCCCCAAATGCCGACCAAGGTTTCCAGCTTGTCCGCCAGTGCCACGGCGGTTGCCACTTTGCCGTTCGGCAGCTTGTCGCCGGCAAAACGCGGCTGGTAGTGCTGCTCGACGGCTTCGGCGATTTCTTCAGTTTCACCGTCCAAGCGGGCGTAGTATTTGCCCATCGTGCCTTGCAACTCGGGGAACTCGCCGACCATTTCGGTGACCAAGTCGGCTTTCGCCAAACGCGCGGCGCGTTCGGCTGCGGCAGCATCCGCGTCCAACGCTTTGGCGATGTGGGCGGCGATGCTTTGCAGGCGTTCGATGCGCTCGGCCTGCGAACCGATTTTGTTGTGGTACACCACGTTCGCCAGCTTGGGCAGGCGGCTTTCCAAAGCCGCTTTTTGGTCTTGCTTGTAGAAGAACTCGGCATCAGACAGGCGCGCGCGCAAAACGCGTTCGTTGCCTCGGATGATGTGCGACGGGTCTTCGGTTTGCAGGTTGGAAACCAGCAGGAAGTGGTTCATCAGCTTGCCGTTTTGGTCGAGCAGCGGGAAGTATTTTTGGTTTTGCTGCATCGTCAGAATCAGGCATTCCTGCGGCACGGCGAGGAAGTGTTCCTCAAAACCGGCTTCCAATACCACAGGCCATTCGACCAGCGCGGTTACTTCGTCCAACAATGCTTCATCGGCGGCAACGGTCGCGTTCAGACGGCCTGCCTGCCCTTCCAATGCCGTCTGAATGGCGGCTTTGCGCTCGGCAAACGAAGCGACGACTTTGCCTTGTTCGCGCATTTGGGCGGCGTAGCTGTCGGCGTTTTCAATGGTGATTTCGCCGCTGGAAAGGAAGCGGTGTCCCAAAGTTTTGTTGCTGCTTTGCAGGCCCAAAACGCTGACGTTGACGATGTTGCCGCCGTGCAGCACAATCAGTCCGTGAACGGGGCGCACGAAGGTAAACGTGCTGCTGCCCCAACGCATCACTTTCGGAATCGGCAATTTTTTCACTGCGGCATTGATGATGTCTTCCAAAAGCTCGCCCAGCGGTTTGCCGGTTTGGACGTATTCGTAGGCGTACACATCCTGCTTGCCGTCGTGGACGATGGTCAGGTCTTCGATTTTCGCGCCTGCACCGCGCGCAAAACCTTCCAAAGCCTTGGTCGGCGCACCGTCTTTTACAGCATTCGCCACGGCAGGGCCTTTTTTCACGATTTTTTGATCGGCCTGAACGGCTTTGACGTTTTTGACTTGAACCGCCAAACGGCGCGGCGAGGCATAAGCCGTAAATTCGGCTGCGCCGTCAACCAGTTGCGCTTTTTCCAAGCCTTCGGCAACAGCGGCGGCAAAATGGTTGCCCAGATTATTCAGGGCTTTTGGCGGGAGTTCTTCAGTAAGGAGTTCGATTAAAAGGGTTTGGGTCATCATTCGGCTTTCTTTGAATTTGGTTAATCTGCCTGTTTATAGGTTTCGCTGTAATTTTCCCAGCCGTCATCCCCGTAAAAACCGTCAACCAGCGGGGTGGCGTGCAAAGTGGCGACATCTTCGCGACCTGCCAGCCAAGAGATAATGGCTTTTTTCTCGGTTTCGCCCAAGCCTCGGGGGCCGGATTTTTGAAACAGGCACGAAAAATCGCCGCAATCGCCCCCGCCCGCCATTTCCAAGCCGTTTGCCGCAAGATACGCAATCAGCTCGTCCATAAAGCGGTCGAACGCTTCGGCATCGTCCTCAGCTTGGTGCAAACTGCCTTGAACGCTGAAAATCAATGTTTGAAACTCGCCCAAATGCAGCTTTTTATGCTGGCGGCGGTTCATTTTGTGCAGGCGTTTCCTGCTTGGAGCGCGGAAATAGACAGGCATGATTTTCCTAAAATATATAATGGTTTACAGACGGCTGCCATATCGGGCCGCCCGAACGTAAAAAATCGTCGCCCCCTTAGGCAGCATTTGCCTTCATTAAGGGAAAGCCCAGTTTTTCGCGGCTTTCGACATATTTTTGCGCTACAGCGCGGCTCAGCGCGCGGATGCGGCCGATGTAGGTTGCCCGCTCGGTTACGGAAATCGCGCCGCGCGCGTCCAAGAGGTTGAACGTATGCCCCGCTTTGAGGACCAGCTCGTAGGCAGGCAGGGCGAGGCTGGCGTTTTCTTCGGCGAGCAGGCGTTTGGCTTGCGCTTCGTAGTCGTTGAATTGGCGCAACAGCCAGTCGGCATCGCTGTATTCGAAGTTGTAGGTGGATTGCTCGACTTCGTTTTGGTGGTACACGTCGCCGTAGCTTACGGTATTACCGTCCGGCGTTTTTGCCCAAACGAGGTCATAGACGTTTTCCACGCCTTGCAGGTACATCGCCAAGCGTTCGATGCCGTAGGTGATTTCACCGAGTACGGGCGTGCAGTCGATGCCGCCGACTTGTTGGAAATAGGTGAACTGGGTTACTTCCATGCCGTTAAGCCAGACTTCCCAGCCCAAACCCCATGCGCCGAGGGTGGGGTTTTCCCAGTCGTCTTCGACGAAGCGGATGTCGTGCACTTTGGGGTCGATGCCCAATTCGCGCAGGGAGTCGAGATAGAGGTCTTGGATATTGGCGGGGGCGGGTTTGAGGGCGACTTGGAATTGGTAATAGTGTTGCAGGCGGTTGGGGTTGTCGCCGTAGCGGCCGTCTTTGGGGCGGCGGCTGGGTTGGACGTAGGCGGCAAACCAAGGCTCTGGGCCGAGCGCGCGCAGGCAGGTGGCGGGGTGGGAAGTACCTGCGCCGACTTCCATGTCGAAAGGTTGGATGACGGTGCAGCCTTTGTCTGCCCAAAATGTTTGCAGTTTAAAGATGATTTGTTGAAAGGTGAGCATGGCTTATGGTTCGATAAAATAAAGGTTTTATTTTACTGTTTCCATAGCCGCTTGAATAGATTTATCTCGAAGACAGCCTGATTTGAAACCAGGGGATGGATAATTTTTTAATTTAAATCTGGAAAATAAAAAGCACGGCCAAACGGCCGTGCTTTCCCAAACCACACAAGTTTATTTCTTGTGCGAACGGATATAGTCCAAAGTCTTGAGCTGTGCAATTGCGGCAGCCAATGCCTTGTGCGCCTCCGCCAAATCCTTGTTGTCTTTGGCTTGAGAGATACCGGCTTCGGCAGCTTTTTTCGCCTCTTCCGCACGTGCCTGATCCATCTCCGCACTACGGACGGCAACGTCCGCCAAAACGGTAACTTTATCAGGTTGAACTTCCAAGACGCCACCGGAAACAGCAACTAGGACCTCCTTATCCTCGCCGGGAACAGTCAAACGCAAAGCTCCCGGCCGCACCAAACTCATAATCGGCTCGTGTCGCGGGTAAATACCAAGCTCACCTTGAACGGTCGGAACCACTACAAAGCTGGCTTCGCCCGAATAGATGTTTTGCTCGCTACTGACCACTTCAACTTGCATGACGCTCATGCCGACCTCCTTAGTTTAAGGTTTTCGCTTTCTCTACTGCTTCTTCAATGCTGCCGACCATATAGAATGCCTGCTCGGGCAGATGGTCGTATTCGCCGTTCAAAATGGCTTTGAAGCCGGCAATGGTATCGCGCAGGGCGACATATTTGCCCGGAGAACCTGTAAACACTTCGGCAACGTGGAACGGTTGGGACAGGAAGCGTTGGATTTTACGCGCACGCATTACGGTCAGTTTGTCTTCATCAGACAATTCGTCCATACCCAAGATGGCGATGATGTCGCGCAATTCTTTGTATTTCTGCAGGGTGGACTGTACGCCGCGCGCTACGTCGTAGTGCTCTTGACCCAATACCATCGGATCTAATTGGCGCGAAGTAGAATCAAGCGGATCGACTGCCGGGTAAATACCCAAAGAGGCAATATCACGGCTCAATACGACGGTTGCGTCCAAGTGGGCAAACGTTGTTGCCGGAGACGGGTCGGTCAAGTCGTCTGCAGGTACATATACGGCTTGGATGGAAGTAATAGAACCGGTTTGGGTAGAGGTAATACGCTCCTGCAAACGACCCATTTCTTCTGCCAATGTCGGTTGGTAGCCCACTGCAGACGGCATACGGCCCAACAATGCGGATACTTCGGTACCGGCCAGAGTGTAACGGTAGATGTTGTCGACGAAGAACAATACGTCGCGGCCTTTACCGTTTTCATCTTTTTCGTCACGGAAGTATTCGGCCATAGTCAAACCGGTCAAAGCAACGCGCAGACGGTTGCCTGGAGGTTCGTTCATTTGGCCATACACCATGGCTACTTTATCCAATACGTTGGAATCTTTCATCTCGTGGTAGAAGTCGTTACCTTCACGGGTACGTTCACCCACACCTGCGAACACGGACAGACCGCTGTGCGCTTTGGCGATGTTGTTGATCAATTCCATCATGTTCACGGTTTTGCCCACACCGGCACCACCGAACAGACCTACTTTACCGCCCTTAGCAAACGGACACAGCAAGTCGATCACTTTAATACCGGTTTCCAGCAATTCGGTAGTTGAAGACAACTCGTCGAATTTCGGAGCAGTTTGGTGAATGGCGCGGCTCTTGTCGGTATCGATAGGACCTGCTTCATCAACAGGCGTACCCAATACGTCGACAATACGACCCAATGTACCTTTACCTACCGGCACAGTGATTGGCGCACCAGTATTGCTTACAGACATGCCGCGTTTCAGGCCGTCTGAACTACCCATTGCAATAGTACGGACAACGCCATCGCCCAGAAGCTGTTGAACTTCCAGAGTCAGACCGTTCTCGTCCAATTTCAGGGCATCGTAAACATGCGGGATAGCATCGCGTGGAAATTCCACGTCAACCACCGCACCAATAACTTGTACGATTTTGCCTTGGCTCATTATCGTATCCTAATTTCCTGTTCAGGCTTCAGACGGCATTAAACTGCCGCCGCACCTGCTACAATTTCTGACAATTCTGTGGTAATCGCGGCTTGACGCGATTTGTTGTACACCAAGCGCAATTCTTTGATGGCATTGCCTGCGTTGTCGGTTGCGGCTTTCATCGCTACCATACGCGCAGCTTGTTCGGATGCCATGTTGTCGCTCAATGCCTGATAAACCACAGACTCTAAATAGCGGCGAACCAAATATTCCAATACGGCGATAGGACTCGGCTCGTAGAGATATTCCCAAGTAAATGAAGAATGACCTGTTCCGTCGTCAATAACATTTTCGCCGATGGGCAGCAAAACCTCCATACGCGGCTCTTGGCGCATCGTATTGATGAAACGCGAATAAACCATATGGATACGGTCTAATTCATGCTTCTCATAACGTTGGAAGATTTCGGTCAAAGGGCCGAGCAACGCTTCCATTTTCGGGGTATCGCCCAAATTGGCCGCACTGGCAATAACGTTCAAACCGATGCTTTGGCAAGCGGTCAAACCTTTACTGCCCAAGCACACGACTTCGACTTCGATGCCTTGTTCCTGATACTCTTGAACTTGCGCCAAAAACTTTTTCAGTACGTTTGCGTTCAAGCCGCCGCACAAACCTTTGTCCGAGGTAATCAAGATGAAACCGGCACGGCGTACTTCGCTGCGCGGCTCCAACAATTTGATACCGTGATCGGCATTGGTCTGTGCGAGATGGCTCATCACCGTACGCACTTTTTCGGCGTACGGACGCGCCAGGCGCATCCGGTCTTGAGTCTTCCGCATTTTAGAGGTTGACACCATTTGCATCGCTTTAGTGATCTTTTGGGTATTTTGAACACTGCGGATTTTGGTGAGAATCTCTTTTCCGACTGCCATTTCAGACTCCTTTCATCTCAATACTTATGCTTGGTAAGCGTAAGAAGATTTGAAAGATTTCATGGCTGCTTCAAGCGTTTTCTCGCTCTCGTCGGACATTGCACCTGAAGCATTGACGGCTTCCAAAACTTCCGGATGTTGGGTACGGACAAAGCTCAAAAATTCAGATTCAAAAGCCAGAGCTTTGGCAACCGGAACATCTGCGTAAGAACCGTTGTTGATCGCCCACAAAGTCAATGCCATTTCGGCAGTGTTCAATGTGCTGAATTGTTTTTGTTTCATCAATTCAGTAACCACTTCACCGTGTTGCAGCTGTTTGCGTGTTGCTTCGTCCAAATCGGAAGCAAATTGCGAGAACGCCGCCAATTCACGGTACTGTGCCAACGCCAAACGGATACCGCCACCCAGTTTTTTGATGACTTTGGTTTGTGCTGCACCACCTACGCGCGATACGGAAATACCGGCATTGATTGCAGGACGGATACCGGCGTTGAAGAGGTCGGTTTCCAAGAAGATCTGACCGTCGGTAATCGAAATGACGTTAGTTGGAACGAAAGCAGATACGTCACCTGCTTGGGTTTCGATAATCGGCAAAGCAGTCAGAGAACCGGTTTTGCCTTTTACTTCGCCATTGGTCAGTTTTTCAACTTCATTTTCGCTGACACGTGCCGCACGTTCCAACAGACGGGAGTGCAGGTAGAACACATCGCCGGGATAGGCTTCGCGGCCGGGCGGACGGCGCAAAAGCAGGGAAATTTGACGGTAAGCCACAGCCTGTTTGGACAAATCGTCATAAACAATCAAGGCATCTTCGCCACGGTCGCGGAAGAATTCACCCATCGTACAACCTGAATAAGGTGCGATATATTGCAATGCCGCCGCTTCAGATGCAGTTGCAGCAACCACAATCGTGTGTTCCATCGCGCCATGCTCTTCCAATTTGCGGACTACGTTGGCAATAGAAGATGCTTTTTGACCGATAGCGACATAGATACAGATAACACCCGTACTTTTTTGGTTGACGATGGCATCCAATGCTACGGCTGTTTTACCTGTCTGACGGTCGCCAATAATTAACTCACGCTGACCGCGACCAACAGGAACCATAGAGTCGATGGCTTTCAAGCCGGTTTGCATCGGCTGGTCAACCGATTTGCGCGCAATTACGCCCGGTGCGATTTTTTCAATTGGTGCAGTCAAAGTTGTATTAATCGGGCCTTTACCGTCGATAGGCCGACCCAATGCATCAACGACGCGCCCGACCAGTTCGCGTCCGACCGGCACTTCTAAAATACGGCCGGTACAGGTAACTGTATCGCCTTCTTTAATATGTTCGTACTCGCCCAACACTACGGCACCGACGGAGTCGCGCTCCAGGTTCATCGCCAAGCCGAACGTGTTGCCCGGGAATTCGAGCATCTCACCTTGCATTGCATCTGACAAACCATGGATGCGAACGATACCGTCAGTTACCGAAATCACCGTACCACGGGTACGCACTTCGGCATTTACAGACAGATTTTCGATCTTGGCTTTAATCAGATCGCTAATTTCAGCAGGATTAAGCTGCATGAAAACTCTCCTAATTCGTCATAGTCGTGTACAAGGCACTCAGTTTGCCTTGTACAGACAAATCCAAAACCTGATCTCCCACTTCAACTTTTATGCCGCCAATCAGCTCCGGTTCGATTTCGACAGAGATTTTCAGCTCGCTGTCGAAACGCTTATTCAGCATTTGCGCCAACTCGCCGACCTGTTTGTCGGTCAACGGATAGGCACTGTAAATGACGGCAGATTTGATATGGTTGAATGATAAGGTCAAGTCTTGATATTGAGCATATACTTCCGGCAATACCGACAAACGTTTCTGCCCGGCCAAGACGATAACAAAGTTTTTCAACTCCTTGTCTTTCAAACCGACCAAATCGATGAGGATATCTGCTTTTTCTGAAGCATTCGTTTCAGGACGGTCAATCAATGAAGCCACCTTCCCTTCCTGAACAACCGCCGCAAGTTTTTCCAGTCCGCCCAACCAAGACTCAATTTGGTTTTTTTCCTGAGCCAAACCGAACAATGCCTTTGCATAAGGTCTGGCAATCGTTGCGAACTCTGCCATAAGATTACAGCTCCTGTTTCAGGGTATCGAGCAGTTTTGCGTGTTTGGAAGCATCGACTTCGCTGCGCAAAATAGATTCGGCACCTTTGACAGCCAACACGGCAACCTGCTCGCGCAGGGATTCGCGTGCGCGGAACAATTCCTGCTCCACATCGGCCTTTGCCTGAGCTGCAATGCGCGCCGCCTCTGAAGAAGCCTGTTCTTTGGCTTCTTCGACAATTTTGGCGGCACGTTTTTCGGCGTTGGCAACCATTTCGGTTACCTGATGACGCCCTTCTGCCAAGAGTTCTGCAACTTTTTTCTCTGCCTGCTCGAAATCGCTTTTACCACGCTCGGCAGCTGCCAAGCCTTCGGCGATTTTTGCGGCACGCTCATCCAATGCTTTGGCAATCGGAGGCCATACGAATTTCATCGTAAACCAAACCAAGCCAAAGAAAACTAGGATTTGCGCAAATAAGGTTGCATTAATATTCACGTTACTTAACCTTCGTATCTAGGTTAATCAAACAGACGGTAAGCCTGTATCTGAACGGATTTCTCCGCCTTGATTACGCAGCACCAGTACCAAACGGGTTAACGAAGGCGAACAACAGGGCAATAGCCACACCGATCAAGAATGCCGCATCAATCAGACCAGCGATCAAGAACAGTTTGGTTTGCAGCGGACCGATCAGTTCAGGTTGGCGAGCAGAAGACTCCAAATATTTAGAACCAACCATTGCGATACCGATAGATGCACCCAATGCACCCAATGCAACGATCAAACCACATGCGATAGCAATCAAACCCATTTTAAACTCCTTAAAGAAACAAAGGTTAAACTACAAAAACAAACTACTTGGGAAAATCAGTGTGCATCGTGCGCCTGCCCGATATAGACGAACGCCAACGCCATGAAAATAAACGCCTGCAGGGTAATCACCAAAATATGGAAAATCGCCCATGCCAAACCGGCAATAATGTGGAATACAAACAGAATCGGATCCATGACTTCAACGCTGCCGGAAGCCGCCCAAGCACCGCCAAGCAAGGCTATCAACAAGAATACCAATTCGCCCGCATACATATTGCCGAACAACCGCATACCGTGGGATACGGTTTTAGAAAGAAACTCGACCAAGTTCAACAGAAAGTTCGCAGGTGCGAGTTTTGCACCGAACGGCGCACTGAACAACTCGTGAAACCATCCGCCCAATCCTTTGATTTTGATGTTGTAATAGATACAAATCAGCAACACGCCAACAGCGAGTGCCAAAGTGGTGTTCAAATCGGCAGTCGGTACGACGCGCAGCAGGGCGTGATGATTGCCGGTAATGCCCTGCCATACCATCGGCAGCAAATCGACCGGCAGCATATCCATCGCGTTCATCAGGAAAATCCAAACAAACAGCGTCAGACCCAACGGCGCGACGGCTTTTCTAGACTTTTCGTTGTGAATGATGCTCTTACACATATCGTCCACAAACTCGAACAGGATTTCCACCGCAGCCTGGAAACGCCCGGGGACGCCTGCTGTTGCTTTTTTTGCACCACGCCACAACAGGAAGCTGCCAATTACGCCCAACAGGACGGCAAAAAAGACGGCATCAAGGTTAATAAACGAAAAATCAGCAATGTTTTTCAGTCCCTGACCCTGAGTAACATCCGACAAACTGGTCAAGCTCTGCAAGTGGTGCTTGATGTAGTCGGCAGCGGTAATGGTTTCACCTGCCATAATCTTTCACTCTCAACAATACTAAAAAAACCAGATGGCTGACACCGAGCAGCCCCATCAAAAACGGGGCGAACACCAGCGATTGATGCCATATTGCAAATACGGCGAGCATGGACAACAGCGACAGCACTACTTTTAAAATCTCTCCGAAGACGAACATCCTGCTTTGCAGAAAGGGGTTTCCCCTGAAAAGTTTTAAAAGTAAAACTGCAACAAACGTGGGAAGCAGATAGGACAAACCGCCCCCGACCGCCGAAAGGAATCCGGCAAAACCCCATACGGCAAAGGCAACTGCGGCGCATATGGACAATACGGCGGATTGTAGGATGATAATCTGCTTCATAAAGGGAATGTTTCCGCCTCGGATTTGAGGCGCGGCTAATATAATTTAGAAGCCTTATTACGTCAAGCGACAGTTAATCTTTGTGAAACAACGTATCCCAATCCGCCGCGCCCGCCGCCTGAATAACGGCAGCAGGTGTTATTCTAACACACATTACATATAATTACAGATTATTGGAAAGTTTGTCCGAATTTCTTTACGTTTTATGTTTCAGACGGCATATCCCGCAAAATTAAGGCCGGTAATCTATGCCCAACTGCTTCAAAATGTGGTCGAAGGTTTCGGGCGTGTCGAAATGCAGGACAATTTTGCCTTTTTTGTGGTTGGCGGTTTTGATTTCGGCGTTGACACCCAGTTTTTCAGTCAGCAAATCATTCAGGCGGCCGATGTCGGCGGCGGCAGTTTTTTTGGGCTCGGGACGTTTGTTTTGAAGGGCGGCTTGGCTGCGGCGTTCGACTTCGCGCACCGACCAGCCGTTTTTAACGGCCTTTTGCGCCAACTCGAGCTGTTCTACGACGGGGAGGGTCAGCAGTGCGCGGGCGTGCCCCATCTCAAGGCGGCGTTGGTAAAGCATTTCCTGCACGGGTTCGGGCAGGCTTAAAAGGCGCAGGCTGTTGGAAATCGCGCTTCGGCTTTTGCCGACGGCCTGGGCAATGGTTTCGTGGGTCAGCCCGAATTCGTCGGCAAGGCGTTTCAAGCCTTGTGCTTCTTCGATGGGGTTGAGGTTTTCGCGCTGGAGGTTTTCAATCAAACCCATTGCCAGCGCGGTTTCGTCGCTGATGGTTTTGATAACGGCGGGGATTTCGGACAGGCCGGCAATCTGTGCGGCGCGCCAACGGCGTTCGCCTGCAATCAGTTCGTATCGGGACAGTCCGTGTTCGCGCACGATGACGGGTTGTATCACGCCTTGCGCCTTAATCGAATCCGCCAGCTCCTGCAAGGCTTCGTCATCGATTTGAACACGCGCCTGATAGCGGCCGGGCCGGATATCTTTAACCGCAACCGCAGTCAGCCGGTCGCCACTGCTGTTGTCCGCACCGTTGGCGAGCAGCGAATCCAAACCGCGCCCCAATCCGCCTTTTACTTTTGCCATACCGCCCTCCCGTGCCTATTCAGATAGGATGTTAAACCGGGTATTTTATCGGATATTGGGTGTTGCCGACAATTTGTATCCGTGTTTATCGGATTTCTGTTTTTTCACTATAATAGCCGGTTTGCCGTTGCAGGCGGTTTTATGGGAAAGGCGGATGATGGTACGGCGTTTGATAATCGGCATCAGCGGGGCGAGCGGTTTCCAATACGGCGTAAAGGCTTTGGAACTTTTGCGCGAGCAGGGAGTCGAAACGCACCTTGTGGTGTCAAAAGGGGCGGAGATGGCGCGCGCTTCGGAAACGGCTTATGCGAAAGACGAAGTGTATGCCTTGGCGGACGTTGTCCACCCTGTCGGCAATATCGGGGCGTGCATTGCCAGCGGTACGTTTAAAACGGACGGGATGCTGGTCGCCCCCTGTTCGATGCGGACGCTTGCCTCTGTCGCGCACGGCTTCGGCGACAATCTCTTGACGCGTGCGGCGGATGTGGTTTTGAAGGAAAGGCGGCGGCTGGTGCTGATGGTGCGCGAAACGCCGCTGAACCTTGCCCATTTGAACAATATGAAGCGGGTAACGGAAATGGGCGGCGTGGTGTTTCCCCCTGTTCCTGCGATGTACCGCAAGCCGCAGACGGCGGACGACGTGGTGGCGCACAGTGTCGCACACGCGCTGTCACTGTTCGGAATCGATACGCCGGATTCGGCGGAATGGCAGGGAATGGCGGATTAAAGGACAAAAATGCCGTCTGAACACGGAATGCGGTTCAGACGGCATCATTTTATACGACTGCCTTATTTGGCTGCGCCTTCATTCCAGGCGGCAGGGTATTTGTAGCCCTCGAAGCGTTTGTGCGCGTAGGCTTTGAACGCGTCGGAGTTGTAGGCTTCGGTTACGTCTTTAAGCCATTGGCTGTCTTTGTCGGCGGTTTTGACGGCAGACCAGTTGACATAGGCAAAGCTCGGTTCTTGGAACAGGGCTTCGGTCAGCTTCATGCCGCTGCTTATGGCGTAGTTGCCGTTGACGACGGCAAAATCCACGTCGGCGCGGCTGCGCGGCAGTTGCGCGGCTTCAAGCTCGACGATTTTGATGTTTTTCAGGTTTTCGGCAATATCCGCTTTGGATGCGGTCAGCGGATTGATGCCGTCTTTGAGTTTAATCCAACCCAGTTCGTTCAGCATCACCAAGGCGCGTGCGAAGTTGGACGGGTCGTTGGGTGCGGATACGGTGCTGCCGTCTTTGACTTCTTCCAGCGATTTCAGCTTGCCCGGATACAATCCCAAAGGTGCGGTCGGCACTTGGAAGGCTTCGGTGATGTCCAGATTGTGTTCTTTTTTGAAGTCGTCAAGATAGGGTTTGTGTTGGAAGATGTTGATGTCCAACTCGCCCTCCGCCAATGCCAGATTCGGGCGCACATAGTCGGTAAACTCGACCAGTTTGACGGTGTAGCCTTTTTTCTCCAACGCAGGTTGGATTTGCTCTTTGACCATATCGCCGAAGTCGCCGACGGTCGTGCCGAAGACGATTTCTTTTTTCACTGCGCCGTTATCGGCAGAAGGAGCGGCGGCAGAGGCTGCGGGCGCGCTGTCCTGTTGACCGCCGCAGGCGGCAAGGATGAGCGCGAGTGCGGCGGCGGAAAGGGTTTTGAAGAAGGTTTTCATATTTTCTCCTGATGTTGTGGCGGTTTCAAACAAAAATGACGGGCAGGAAACCCTGCCGTCCGGATTCGGCGTTCAGACGGCATTTGCCGCGAACAGGGGGGGATTTTATAGCATTTTTCGGATAGCGGTGGAGGTTTTGGCGTTCAGACGGCATTCGGGTTTAACGTTTGTCCAGTTTCCGCGCCAACGCGTTGCCGGTGCTTTGAATCAGGATGACCAGCAGCACGAGGAGGGCGACGATGAAGACGATGACTTCGGTTTGGTAGCGGTAGTAGCCGTAGCGGATGGCGAGGTCGCCCAAGCCGCCGCCGCCTATCATCCCTGCCGCCGCGCTGTATGACAAAAGCCCGATGGCAAGCACGGTAATGCTGGAAACCATACCCGCGCGCGCTTCGTTTAAGAGGACTTTGCGGACGATGGCAACCGGAGGCGCACCCATCGCGGCGGCAGCTTCAATCACGCCTTTTGGGACTTCGCGCAGGTTTTGTTCCACCAGTCGGGCAAAATAAAACAATCCTGACACGCTCAACACCAGCGAGGCGGCAACTGGGCCGATGGTGCTGCCGACGATGGCGCGGGTCGCAGGTATCATGGCAATCATCAAAATGACGAAGGGGAAGGCGCGCATGAGGTTGACGAGGTTGTCGAGCAGGAAGTTCACCGGCTTGTTGTAATGCAGTTGGCGGCTGGAGGTTACGAAGAGCAACACGCCCAGCAGCGTGCCGAAGATGACGGCGAATGTGGTGGACAAGCCGACCATCACGAAGGTTTCGCCCAAAGCGCGGACGATTTCGTCTTTCATGCCGACGATGGTGGAAACGGCTTGTTCGAATGTTAAGTCTGCCATATCAGTCCTCCCGAATCAGTTCGCGCCCGATGTCGGATTGGGCGTGGATTTGGTTGCCGCATACTTCGACGATTTCGACGACTTTGCCTTTGTCCAAGAGGGCGGCGCGGTCGCACAGGCGGCGGATGACGCTCATTTCGTGGGTTACGATGACGATGGTTACGTTGAAGCGTTTGTTGATGTCTTCCAAACATTCCAAGACGCTGCGCGTGGTGGCGGGATCGAGAGCGGAAGTCGGTTCGTCAGCGAGGATGACTTGGGGTTTGGGCGCGAGCGCGCGGGCGATGCCGACGCGCTGTTTCTGACCGCCTGAAAGCTGGGCGGGATAGTGGTCGGCGCGTTCGGTCAGGCCGACGATTTCAAGGCATTCTTTAACACGTTCTTTGATTTTTTCAGACGACCATCCGGCGATTTCCAAAGGAAAGGCGACATTGTCGGCAACGGTGCGGTTGCCCAACAGGTTGAACTGCTGAAACACCATGCCGATATTCTGCCGCGCCTGACGCAATGCGGCGGCATCAAGCGCGGTCAGTTCTTGTCCGCAGACGTTGACCTTGCCCGTGTCGGGGCGTTCCAACAGGTTAATCAGGCGCAACAAGGTGGATTTGCCCGCGCCGGAATAGCCCATCAGCCCGAAAATTTCGCCGTCTCGGATTTCGAGGCTGGTCGGCTCGACGGCGGCAAAACGGGTCTTGTCGCGCGTTTGGTAATGCTTGGAAACCTTGTCCAAAATAATCATTGTCTTTCCCATACAACAAAGCCCGATGTCGGACACAACGGGCGCGGAAGATAAAGCTGAAATTGTCGGAACGCTTTAGCTGTTATGCCCGCAAGCTGTGTCAAATCGGCAGGTTAATTTTCGTAGGATATTATCGGGAAAGCATTTTTTTGTCAATAAGGCAGGAAGCGGGCAACCATTTCGGACAATGCCGTCTGAAACGGGCAAAGGCAGCGGTTCGCACCCAAACGGCAAATGATTGAAAAATATATAGTGGATTAACAAAAATCAGGACAAGGCGACGAAGCCGCAGACAGTACAAATAGTACGGCAAGGCGAGGCAACGCCGTACTGGTTTAAATTTAATCCACTATAAATTATGTCGGAAACATTCCAAAGGCGGTGCAGTTTCGGCATATAATTCGGGCAAACGCCTGTTCAGACGGCATTTTGTCTTTTCCAACCCTGATCGTTCAGGGTTCCGATTCTTAAGGAAATCCGATGTACCTACCCTCTCTGAAGCATTCCCTGCCGCTGCTGGCGGCCCTGGTGCTTGCCGCCTGTTCTTCGACACACGCGCCCGGCAGCAAGACCCCAGCAGGCAATATAGAAACTGCCGACCTTTCGGCAAGCGTTCCCACCCGCCCTGCCGAACCCGAAGGAAAAACGCTGGCAGATTACGGCGGCTACCCGTCCGCACTGGATGCAGTGAAACAGAAAAACGATGCGGCCGTCGCCGCCTATTTGGAAAACGCCGGCGACAGCGCGATGGCAGAAAATGTCCGCAACGAGTGGCTGAAGTCTTTGGGCGCGCGCAGACAGTGGACGCTGTTTGCACAGGAATATGCAAAACTCAAACCTGAAGGGCGCGCCCAAGAAGTCGAATGCTACGCCGATTCGAGCCGCAACGACTATACGCGTGCCGCCGAACTGGTTAAAAATACGGGCAAACTGCCTTCGGGCTGCACCAAACTGTTGGAACAGGCAGCCGCATCCGGCTTGTTGGACGGCAACGATGCCTGGAGGCGCGTTCGTGGACTGTTGGCCAACAGCCAAACCACAGACGCACGCAACCTTGCCGCCGCATTGGGCAGCCCGTTTGACGGCGGCACACAAGGTTCGCGCGAATATGCCCTGTTGAACGTCATCAGCAAAGAAGCACGCAAATCGCCGGATGCCGCCGCCCTGCTGTCCGAAATGGAAAGCGGTTTAAGCCCCGAACAGAGCAGTTTCGCGTGGGGCGTATTGGGGCATTATCAGTCGCAAAACCTCAATGTACCCGCCGCCTTGGACTATTACGGCAAAGTTTCCGACCGCCGCCAACTGACCGACGACCAAATCGAGTGGTACGCCCGCGCCGCCTTGCGCGCCCGACGTTGGGACGAGCTGGCTTCCGTGATCTCGCATATGCCCGAAAAACTGCAAAAAAGCCCGACCTGGCTCTACTGGTTGGCACGCAGCCGCGCCGCAACGGGCAACACGCAAGAGGCGGAAAAACTTTACAAACAGGCAGCAGCAACGGGCAGGAATTTTTATGCCGTACTGGCAGAGGAAGAGTTGGGGCGCAAAATCGATACGCGCAACAATGTGCCTGATGCCGGCAAAAACAGCGTCCTCCGTATGGCGGAAGACGGCGCGATTAAGCGCGCGCTGGTGCTGTTCCAAAACAGCCGAACCGCCGGCGATGCGAAAATGCGCCGTCAGGCTCAGGCGGAATGGCGTTTCGCCACACGCGGCTTTGACGAAGACAAGCTGCTGACCGCCGCACAAACCGCGTTCGACCACGGTTTTTACGATATGGCGGTCAACAGCGCGGAACGCACCGACCGCAAACTCAACTACACATTGCGCTATATTTCGCCGTTTAAAGACACCGTAATCCGCCACGCGCAAAATGTTAATGTCGATCCGGCATGGGTTTACGGCCTGATTCGTCAGGAAAGCCGCTTCGTTATGGGCGCGCAATCCGGCGTGGGTGCGCAGGGGCTGATGCAGGTTATGCCCGCCACCGCGCGCGAAATTGCCGGCAAAATCGGTATGGATGCCGCACAACTCTACACCGCCGACGGCAATATCCGTATGGGGACGTGGTATATGGCGGATACCAAACGCCGCCTGCAAAACAACGAAGTCCTCGCCACCGCAGGCTATAACGCTGGTCCCGGCAGGGCGCGCCGATGGCAGGCGGACACGCCCCTCGAAGGCGCGGTATATGCCGAAACCATCCCGTTTTCCGAAACGCGCGACTATGTCAAAAAAGTGATGACCAATGCCGCCTACTACGCCTCCATCTTCGGCGCGCCGCACATCCCGCTCAAACAGCGTATGGGCATTGTCCCCGCCCGCTGACGTACCGATGCCGTCTGAAACCCGCCCGGTCTTTCAGACGGCATTTTTATCCCGAACGGCATTGACGGCGAACCATAAATATAAGACAATCCGAAAATTGTTTTTCCTGCTTTTTCAAGCAGCTTGACACGGCACAAGCCGACCCGTTAGGAGGTGATGTTTCCGTCACGGCGCGTATCCCGCCGCCGCAAGGCACAGCGATACGGTAAACCTTCAACACCGTCTGCCCTACCCTTTCCACCGATATGATGGGCAGATGAAACAACCGAATTTATTAAAGGAAATAAAATGCCTGCAATCCGCGTAAAAGAGAATGAACCCTTTGAAGTCGCTATGCGCCGTTTCAAACGCGCCGTAGAAAAAACCGGCCTGCTGACCGAGCTGCGCGCCCGCGAAGCCTACGAAAAACCGACTACCGAACGCAAACGCAAAAAAGCGGCAGCCGTAAAACGCCTGCAAAAACGCCTGCGCAGCCAACAACTGCCGCCCAAAATGTACTAAACGTTCAAGTACAGATTACAGGTCAGCCCTGTGATATGAGGACACACCGCAAGACCTGCTCTGCGGTGTGTTTTGCTTTTCAGACGGCATCGAAACCCGCCGTTTCCATCCGACATCCCAGCGAGGACATCATGAGCCTGAAAATCCGCCTTACCGAAGACATGAAAACCGCGATGCGCGCCAAAGACCAAGTTTCCCTCGGCACCATCCGCCTTATCAACGCCGCCGTCAAACAATTTGAAGTGGACGAACGCACTGAAGCCGACGATGCCAAAATCACCGCCATCCTGACCAAAATGGTCAAACAGCGCAAAGACAGCGCGAAAATCTACACTGAAGCCGGCCGCCGTGATTTGGCAGACAAAGAAAACGCCGAAATCGAGGTACTGCACCGCTACCTTCCCCAAATGCTCTCCGCCGGAGAAATCCGTACCGAGGTCGAAGCCGCCGTTGCCGAAACCGGAGCGGCAGGTATGGCGGATATGGGCAAAGTGATGGGCGTATTGAAAACCCGTCTCGCCGGCAAAGCCGATATGGGCGAAGTCAACAAAATCCTGAAAGCCGTGCTGACCGCCTGATTGCCCGAATATCGGACAAAATGCCGTCTGAAGCCCGTATCGCAGGTTCAGACGGCATTTTCATGGTTTGATGATATTTATAAAAATTTTGCAACACGCTCATGCACAGCAACTGCCGCTGCTCGTTAGCGTTCTCCTGTTACAATGGCCTTCATGGGTCTGTAACAATCTGACACCCTGTTGCTACTAGAAACAGGGTTTTCCACAGGAGTATTTGATGAATTTTTTTTCCAGCACTTTTTGACTCAATTGTTGATTTCATTGTTGATTTAACAGAGTTCAAACCTTGGAAAGAAAATGGTATAAAGAGAAAACTAAAAAACTTTTTAACCGTTTTAGTAATTACAGTACTGGGATTTATTTTTTATCTTATTATGTAATTCTCGCTATCCAATACCCAAACCTATACTCTGCTTCTGCCGCTGTATCTGCCGCTCTGCTTGGCGTTGCTGCTCTATCGCTTGGTTAGCTGCACCATAATTGCGCTCTGATGCTGATGCAATAATGTCCCAATATCGAATCGGCAGGGGCAACACTGTTCCGATACGCCGAAACGGGTTTTGCCGATAAACGGATTCCGTTTGCGCCCCATCGGACAAAATGCCGTCTGAAACACGATTCCGTTCAGACGGCATAGATTTATTTGACCAATTTCAAGCCTTTTTTGGCGGGTCGGGGCGCGGTTTCGGCAGAGGTGTTTTCAGACGGCGCGTCGGGGCGGTACTCCTCCAATTCAAACCCCATACCTTCGCCGGTCTCCCGTGCGAAAAGGCTGAGGACGTGTCCGACAGGTATCCATATGTCGTGCGCCTGTCCGCCGAAACGGGCGGAAAAACTGATCCAATCGTTGTCGATTTGAAGGTTTTGCGTGGCGGTCGCGCCGATGTTGAGCATAATTTCATTGTCGCGGACATACTGCATAGGAACGCGCGTGTGTTCGTTGACCCGGACAAGGATGTGCGGTGTGAGGCTGTTGTCGCTGCACCATTCGCAAAGTGCGCGGAGGATATAGGGTTTGGTGGAAGTAGTCATAATGCTCCCCATAATGTGCCTGAATATAGAAATGCCTGAAACCGTCAGGTTTTACAGGCATTTCAAACTTATTTGCGCATCGCCTTTTCCGCAGGTGTCAGCGCGTCGATAAAGGCTTCGCGTTGGAAGATGCGCTCGGCGTATTTGAGCAGCGGCGCGGCACTTTTGCCCAGTTTGACATCGTAGTGGTCGAGCCGCCACAGCAGCGGAGCCAGGGCGACATCAATCATAGAAAAATCTTCGCCGAGAATGTATTTGCTTTTGCTGAACGAAGGGGCGAGCATCGTCAGACCGTTGCCGATGGCTTCGCGCGCTTTTGCCTGCTCCTTATTGGTAGCGGCGGGGTTTTCCAACACTTGGACATGGTTGAACAATTCTTTTTCCATACGGTACAGCACCAGCCGGCCCCTGCCGCGCATAACGGGATCGCCGGGCATAAGCTGCGGATGGGGGAAGCGTTCGTCAATGTATTCGTTGATGATGTTGGACTCGTGCAGCACCAAATCGCGCTCGACCAGCACGGGGACTTGGTTATACGGATTCATGACGGCGAGGTCTTCGGGTTTGTTGTAAATATCGACGTCTTTGATTTCAAAATCCATACCTTTTTCGTACAAAACGAAGCGGCAGCGGTGGCTGAAGGGGCAGGTAATGCCGGAATAGAGGGTCATCATAATAATTATCGCTCCTGTGTGATGCCTGCAAAACGGCTGATTTATAAAGGTTTAATCGCGCAATTATACGTGATTTCCGGCACTTAATCCAGAAATTCGGCTCAATCTGTTGTTTTTAATATATTTTCCCCGGTTTTCCGTATCAGTGCGAACTTACTGTCTTTGTTGCGCGGGCGCGCACCCTGCCAAACCGTCTGCCAGCCTTGCGGCGCATCCGCGTTTTGGGGTAGGCGGACGATACGGTAGCGACAATGGGTATCGCCGACGCGGTGCGGCAATGTGCCATACTGCGTCCAAACAATCCGCGTGTGCAGGTCGCCGCCGCCTATGTCGATACACTCGATGCCGTCTGAAAGCTCCCGTTTCAATTCCGGGGAAAGCGATGCCTCCATACTCCGGACGACGGGCGCGTGGCTTTTCGCCGCGTCCAGCCACGGCAGGAACAGCGTCATCAGCAAAGCCCAGGTCAGGGTAACGCCTGCCGCCCAGTTGGTAACCGCCTGCCTGCCGCGTATGTTTT
Organism: Neisseria uirgultaei; assembly: GCF_962719845.1. Taxonomy (GTDB): domain Bacteria; phylum Pseudomonadota; class Gammaproteobacteria; order Burkholderiales; family Neisseriaceae; genus Neisseria; species Neisseria bergeri. Next base: position 20,880 of record NZ_CAUIYF010000016.1, read on the forward strand.
TCCGGGTAATCGCCCACAGCCACAAGGGTGTGAACAGTACGGCAACCGCCATCGGAATAGGATCGATATCAGGAACATAATACGGGCTGAAATAGGCGGCACGTTCGGCAAGCTTGGCGGGCCAGCCGTAATTCATCGCAAAAAAGCCCGTCCACAGGAACACGGCAAACAGTCCGAACGCCATAATGCCGAACCAGTTGACAAACGCCGCCGCGCCGCGCCTCAGGCTGTCCAGTTGCGCCGCGCCGAACAGGGCGAGCGGCGGCAGCAGCCAAACGAGGTTGTCCTGAAAACGCTGCGGATTGGCGGCGAGCAGCACCAAAACGGCAAGCATCCACACAACGCCCAAAATCCCCCAGTCGGTCGAAAACAGGCGCGTGCGGCAAACCGTCCAAACCGCCAGCGGCAGCGCAGGCAATGCAAACCAAAGCAGGTTTTTCAGATAGTAAAACAAACTGAATGCCGTCTGAACATGCCGCACGCCGCCGAACGTACCGAAAACGTGATAGTCGAGCCATTGCGCGAACAGCGCGGGCTGCGTTTTTGCCAAGAGCAGCGGGTAAACGGTCATCAGCGGCAGGGCAAAGGCAAGCGAGGCGACTGCCGTCAACATCAAACGCCTGCTTTGCCACGGACGGAAAAACATCAGTACGGGCAAGGGCAGCATCAGGGCAAATGCTGCCGGATAAGTTGCTGCCAACGACATCAGCGTCCAGCCCGTACCGAGCAGGAAAGAGGCGGCAATCACGCGCCGGCGAGCCAAAGAATAACCGTGCAGCACCAGTCCGGCGGCGGCGAAGGCGGCGGCAGTGGGGTTGAGGAAATGGGCAACCGGAATCAGTCCGATACAGCCGATGAGAATCAGGACGACGCTGCGCCCGTGGTGTCTGCCCAAAAAGTTGAAACCGGCAAAGCCGCAGGAAGTCAGTCCGACAACGGCAAAAAACACGCCTGCAAAGCGTGCGGCATCGTATGGGTCGGCAGCCCACGGCGACAGCAAATGTTTGAACGCGGCAGCAACCCAAAGATACACAGGCGGTATGCCGAAGTCGGCATGCCCGAACAGATGGGCAACCAAGGGGGTGGGGCTGCCTGCCAGTGCTTCGACGGCGGTATAAACGGCAGGTTCGGCAGGATTCCATAAATCATGTGAAAATACACCTGGCCACAACCAGGCAAACGCCATCAGCATCAGCAGCCACGGTTTTTCGTGGGTTTTGGCGGGCGGGCGGGTATCGGGCGGGGTATAGGTCAACATAAGCGTAAGAAGAAATGGATGGATTGCCAAGTGTAGCAAATATTCGCACAAAGGTCGTGCAGAGACTGCTTCAGACGGCATCAGACACAAAAAGACCGGCAGCAAAAAAGACTGCGCGGGGCAGTCTTTTTGCAAAGCGGCAATCAGCGTTTGAACAGGTTGCCGAATTTGTTGTTGAATTTGTCCACGCGACCGGTGGTATCGACGATTTTTTGAGTGCCGGTATAGAATGGGTGGCACAGGGAGCAAACCTCGATATTGAAGTTTTCTTTTTCCATCGCGGATTTGGTTACGAATTTGTTGCCGCAGGAACAGGTAACGTTAACTTCGTGGTAGTTCGGGTGAATACCTTGTTTCATTTGATTTCCTTTCAAAAAAGCGGGCATAGGGGATGTACCTATGCTACAGACAAGTTCGACATTCTCTCTATTTTCTGTTGTTACGTCAAGAGTATATTCGATAAAATGCAAAAAGGTTACTCTAAAGGAGGTTTTATGAGGGTGAAGTTTTTTTCCCTGCTGCTGCGCTTCGCCGGTTCCCTATTGCCGCCGTCGCATATGCGCGGCATCGGCATCGTCGGCAGACGGGTGCGCGGTTTTCTGGCACGACGGATTTCTCCGCATATCGGACGCGGGGTCAATATCGAACGCGGGGCGTATGTGTTTCCGGATACGGTTTTGGGCGATGGTTCCGGTATCGGGGTAAACTGTGAAATCTGCCGCGGGCTGGTAGTCGGCAAAAATGTGATGATGGGGCCGGAATGCCTGTTCTATTCGACCAACCACAAGTTTGACCGTGAAAACAAACGCTTTGAGGGCTACACGGAAATCCGTCCGATTACGTTGGAGGACGATGTCTGGCTGGGGCGCAGGGTGATTGTGATGGCGGGCGTAACCGTCGGACGCGGTTCGGTCGTGGGCGCGGGCGCGGTGGTTACAAAAGACATTCCGCCCTACTCTTTGGCGGTAGGCAATCCGGCAGTGGTGAAAAAGAATCTGCTGGAAGGTTGAATGCCGTCTGAACGTGTCGGGGTGGATAATCTGAAAAAACAGGAACATCGTTCCTGCTTTTTTTTGCGCTTCAGACGGCATCGCTATTGTGCCAGCGCGGTATCGATTTCTTGGTAGAGTTTGCCGAAATCGGGTTCGCCGACATAAGTTTTGAGAATTTCGCCTTTTTTGCCGATAAGGACGGAAGTCGGGTAAACCTGCGTGCCGAACGCCTGTCCGACGGCTTTATCCGCATCATACATGACGGCAAACGGCAAACCGTAGTCTTTGACATATTGGCGGACGCTTTCTATCGGATCGATGGGCTGGGCAACGGCGAGGACTTGGAAATCTTTATTTTTGTAGTCGTTTGCCGTTTTGATGACTTTGGGCATTTCGCTCACACAACCCGGACAGGAGGGAAACCAAAAATTAATCAGGGTTACTTTGCCTTGCAGGTCGGCGTTGGAAACGGTTTTTCCGTGCAGGTCGGGCAGGGAGAAGGCGGGCGCGGTTTTGCTGTCGGGGATGAGGACGATGGCAAGGAGGATGCCGATCAGTGCGACAGCGGCGGCGGTGAGTATTTTTTTCATTCGGACAAGGCTTCCAGTGCGCGGGCAAGGGTGGCGGGCAGGCTGACGGTGCGTTGTGTGGCGGCGTGGACGGGCATCAGGGTGATGTCGGCTTCTGCGGCGGTTTTGCCGTTTGGCAGTGTAATCGTCTGGGTCAGCACAATGCGCCGCGTGCCGGGGGTTTTCAGACGGCATGAAAACTGCAATACGTCGCCTTCGACGGCGGGGCGGCTGTATCGGATGTCGATGCGGGCGACAATCAGTATGAGGTCTGCCAACTCGTGCAGCAGTCCGCGTTCTTCAAAAAACGCCCAGCGCGCTTCTTCGAGAAATTCGAGGTAGCGCGCATTGTTGACATGGCCGTAGCCGTCGAGATGGTAGTTGCGGACGGTCAGCTTCATCAGTTCAGGTTGATGGGTTGGAAGGCTTCGCGGGCAAGCGGTTCGTGTTCGAGGTCGGTAATGACGGTAGAAAGCTGGATGTCGAACCATTCGTTGAAAATGTCGGCATCGAGTGCGGGCCACTCGCGTTCGTCTTCGCACCAGTCGGCAAGTTCGGCAGCGAAAATGTCTTCAAAACGGGCTTCGATTTCGTCCCATACTTCGTCGGCGGTTTCGCACGGGCGGACAAGGTAGGAATTGGCATCGGCCTGTATGTCTTCGAGGGTCAGTCCGTCAAGGTGGTTGCCTGGCAGGGTTTGCAGCCAGTTCCAAAAAGGTTCTAAGGGGATGAGGACGAATACGCTGCGGTTGACTTCGTACATGGTTTTTCCTTTGTTGTCGCGCGGTATGCGCAAAAAAGGGATTATAGCCCAATCTGTAGTGTCGGACTGTCCGTTCCGACAGAAAGGAATGCCGTCTGAACACGGATTTTCAGACGGCATGGCTTTAGGGTTGTGTTCCGGGTTGCGTTTCGGCTTCCCCTGCTGCTTCTGCCTGTGTTTCGGATACGGAATCTTCTTGAACGGCAGTTTCCGCCGCACCGGTTTCGGAACTTTCTACCAATTCATCGATGTCGATATTCTCTTCAAGATTTTCAACAGGTGCCGCACCGGTCTGCCGCGCACGGACTTTCATATAGAGGTCGCGTGTGTAGCTGTATTTGTCGATGGCGGCATCGTCCAGACTGTCGGTCAAATCGAGCAGGCCTTCGCGCGTACTGACGGCGGCAGCGGCAGAGCTTCCCCAACGCCCTGCGGAAGTGCGGAAGACGATATTCTTGGGCGGATAAACAGAGGTAATGCCCGTGCCGAGCGCGTCGCGGACGGTGGACGGTCCTAAGACGGGCAACACGAAATAATTGCTGTTTTTCCATCCCCACGAGGCAAACGTGTCGCCCAAAGTGTTTTTATTGTCGGGAACGCCGCCCGCGCCGGCGATGTCGATGAGTCCGCCCAAACCGAAGGTGGTATTGATGCCGACTCGGACGAGGTCTTCGCTTGCGCGCTTGATGTCCAAGCGCAAGATATTGCTGCCGAAGCTGACCACGTCGCGCAGGTTGTTAAAAAAATTGGACACGCCGGCACGGACGGGTTTCGGCGCAACTTTGCGGTAACCGCGCGCGGCAGGGGCAAAAATGTAGCGGTCGGCTTGATCGTTAAACCTGCTGACGGCGCGGTTATACCCTTCATAAGGATCGGCAGGACGGGTTTCTGCAAATGAAGGGGCAGAGGCGAATCCAATCAGCAGGAGGATGGCGTAGGCGGTTTTTTTCATGATTTCAGCCAGTCTTTGATTTCGTACAGTTCGGACAGCGCGCGCACGGATTCCGGAATACCGGTCAGCCTGACGCTGCCTTTGCCGCCGCGCAGCACTTCGAGCAGCAGCGACACGCAGGCGGAATCGGCACGTTTGACACCGCCGAAATCGACGGCAATGGTTTCTTTCAGACGGCATTGCTGCCGGAAACGCTCAAATGCGTCCCCGGTCAGGGTTTTGACGGTGATGTCGCCGCCGATGTGCAGTGTTCCGTTGTTGAGTTCTGTATGCATAGTGTTTGTTCGGAAAACCCATACCGCCCTCGGACGGTATGGTTTGTCGGTTATTTGCCGCCGTTTTTGGCTTTCAACTCGGCAATCAGTCCGTCCACGCCTTTCGCTTTAATAATTTCGCCGAATTGGTTGCGGTACACGGTTACCAAGCTCGCGCCTTCGATGGCGACGTTGTAGGCACGGTATTTGCCGCCGCTTTGGTAGGTAGTGAAGTCCATGTTGACGGATTTTTGCCCGGGTACGCTGACTTCGGCTCGGACGATGATTTCTTTGCCGCCTTTATTGACAATAGGATTGTCTTTAACGTTAACGTTGGCATTTTTGAATTTCAACATGGTACCGGAGTAAGTGCGGATCAGCAGGGTTTGAAATTCTTTGGTCAACTCTTGTTTTTGCGTGTCAGACGCAGTACGCCAAGGGTTGCCGACCGCCAGTGCGGTCATGCGTTGGAAATCGAAATAAGGGGTTGCGTATGCTTCGGCTTTTTGGCGGGCAGTGTTGGCATCGCCGTTTTTTAAGATGCTCAATACTTGAGTGGCATTTTGACGGATTTGGTTTACTGCGTCGGCAGGGGCGGCAACCGCCATGCTGATGCTCAAGATGCCGATGCTCAGTGCGCTGATGAAAGAGGTTTTTTTCATGATTAAGTGTCCTAGTTTGAATATGATGGTGTACGTTTATTCGGTGGCTTTTGCCGCATCGTCGCCGCCCGCCGCGTTTTTCTCGGCGAAGCTGGTCATGAATTTACCGATTAGGTTTTCCAGAACCATGGCGGAGCTGGTAACGGAAATGGTATCGCCTGCGGCGAGATTCTCGGTGTCGCCGCCTTGTTGCAGGCCGATATATTGTTCGCCCAAAAGTCCCGAAGTCAGGATTTGCGCGGAAACGTCGCTGCTGAACTGATATTTGCCGTCCAAATCGAGGCGCACCCTCGCCTGATAGGATTTCGGGTCAAGCCCTATAGCGCCGACGCGCCCGACCAATACGCCTGCGGATTTGACGGGGGCATTGACCTTCAAACCGCCGATGTCGCCGAAATCGGCATAAACGGCGTAGGTTTTGTCCGAACCGCCGAACGCCGCGCCGCCCGCCACGCGGAAAGCGAGAAAGCCGACCGCCGCCGCGCCGATCAGGACGAACAGTCCGACCCAAAATTCCAATATGTTCTTTTTCATTAAAGTTCCTTGAATATCCGATGTTCCGCGTTTCGTCTTCAGACGGCCTGTCAATCTGTAAACATCCACGCGGTCAATATAAAATCGACCGCCAAAATCGTCAGGGCGGACGAAACCACCGTGCGCGTGCTGGCGCGCAAAATGCCTTCCGAGGTCGGGACGCAGTGGAAGCCCTGATGCACGGCAATCAGCGTTACCGCCACGCCGAACGCGGCGGATTTGATCAGACCGTTGATTACATCGTAATGTATCGTGATGTTGTTCTGCATTTGCGACCAGAAAATGCCGCTGTCCAAACCCAGCCAGGTTACACCGACCAAATACGCGCCGAAAATGCCCGCCACGTTGAAAATCGAAGCCAAAAGCGGCATGGAAAACACGCCCGCCCAAAAGCGCGGCGCAACCACGCGGGCGACAGGGTTTACTGCCATCACGTTCATCGCCTCAAGCTGTTCGGTCGTTTTCATCAAACCGATTTCGCTGGTCATCGCACCGCCCGCACTGCTGGCAAACAAAATCGCTGCCAATACCGGACCCAGCTCGCGCAACAGCGAAGCCGCGACCATATAGCCCAAAATATCGGCGGATTTGAATTTTGCCAGCTGCGTATAGCCCTGCAAACCCAAGACCATGCCGACAAACAGCCCTGAAACAGCAACAATCAACACCGACAGCACGCCGGCAAAATACACTTGGCGCACGCTCAGGCGCGGACGGACGAAAGCCGTACCGGATTTCGCCAGAATGTTCAGCAGAAACAGCGTAATACTGCCGAGGGATTGAATAAGGCCGAGGGTTTTCGCCCCGACGGAACGGATAAAATTCATAAATTTCTATGTGTAAGGTTCAACGGTTTCAGACGGCACCGGCTCGTTTACCCGAGCAAATCCTGCTGCAACGACGTTTGCGCCGGGTAGCGGTATGCCACGGGGCCGTCTGCCAGCCCGCCGACAAACTGGCGCACCCAAGGCGAATCCAGTTCGCGCATTTCCTGCGGCGAGCCGGAGAACATAATTTCGCCGTGCGCCAAAAAAATCACCTGATCGACGATTTCCAAAGATTTTTCAATGTCGTGCGTTACCATAATACTGGTCGAACGCAAAGCCTTGTTGACGCGGCTGATCAAGTGGGCAATCACGCCCAAGGAAATCGGGTCGAGGCCGGTAAACGGTTCGTCGTACAACATGATTTCGGGGTCGAGCGCAATCGTGCGTGCCAGCGCGACGCGGCGCGACATCCCGCCGGACAACTCGGACGGCATCAGGTTTTCCACGCCGCGCAGACCGACCGCGTTCAGTTTCAACAAAACCAAATCGCGGATAACCGCTTCCGGCAGTTGCGTCAGTTCGCGCATCGGAAAAGCGATATTGTCGAATACCGACAAATCGGTAAACAGCGCGCCGTGTTGGAACAACACGCCCATACGGCGGCGGTGTTCATACAACTCGTCAGCCGAAAAGCCCGCCAAATCGCGCCCTTCTATCAGAACTTTGCCCGACTGCGGACGAATCTGTCCTGTAATCAGCCTCATCAGCGTGGTTTTGCCGCTGCCCGAACCGCCCATTACGGCGGCAAAATTGCCTTGCGGAATGCTGAAATTGATGTCGTTCAGAATCGGGCGGTCGCCATACGCGAAGGCGACATCTTTCATTTCGATAAAGGGGGATGGACTCATGTACGGGCGGACGGTAGGTTTGACGGCGTGCATTTTAAGGCTTATCGGGAAGATGGGCAATTTTCAGACGGCATACGGGCGGCAGGTGTTGTGAAAATGCCGTTGTCGGCGGCGGATTGTTTGCTGTGGCGAAAAATGTTATCTTTCAAATGATAACCTTTATCAGAAAACTATGGAAAAAGCAGAACATTTGAACAGCAGCCGGTTCGTCAATCTGGTCAAAAGAGGCGGCGGCAGCTATGTGGAGGGCGGCTACCGTTTCGATACTTTGTCCAACGGCATTTCCATCCACGGCGGCACGGTAACGGCACGGTGTGATTTTTGCAGCAGCCGCCTCGCCGAACCTTATGTGTCGTTCGTGCTGTTGCTGGAAGGCTCTTTGGACTTCGGCATCAACCGCCGCCGTTTTCAAATCGATGCGGACGGCGGCAAGATCGTTCTGATTGCTGTCGGGGAAGAAGTCCTGTTCAGCCGCTATCTTTATCGCGGCGGCAAAACGGTCAAAATGACCATTAAAGGTATGGAACAATGGCTGTTGTGCCCGGAATACGCGCGTTTCACCCCCATGCTTTACCGCGAGCCGGTCAGGATATGGGATTTGCCCCCAAACCTGCGCGGCTTGGCGGCATCCTGCCTGCAAGCCGTCCCAAGGGGGCATTTGGGCGAAACATTGCGCCGCGAGGCAGACGTTTTGCGGCTGCTGTCGGATTTGTGGGACACGGTTTCAGACAGCATTGGGACGGCGGCGGGAGAAACGGCGGAAGCAGACGCTATGCCGTCTGAAGACTTCAGCCGCACCCTGAATGCCGCGTTCGACGGCGGCGCACACCAAGTCAACCGGCTGACAGACGCGCTGAACATCAGCGAAAGGACGCTGCAACGCCGCATGCGCGACCATTTCGGCATTACCGCAAGCGAGTGGCTGCACCACAAACAAATGCAGCACGCGCTCTACCTGTTGCAAAACGGGGGTAAAAGCGTGGGCGAAACCGCGTATTTGTGCGGCTACCGCCACGTTTCCAGCTTTACTCAGGCATTCAGGCAATATTTCGGCAGCACGCCGGCGGAAACCAAAAAAGAAAACCGGTAAGCCGCATTTGATTTGAAACCCGAAATCCGCGTGTAAAGAAACTTGTACGGCAATTTATTTGGGAATAAACTAAAACTACATCCGACTACAAAACTGGAGAACCCGAAATGAAACAATTGGCCATGTACATCAACGGTCGCTTTGAAAACAACTTCAACGGCGAATGGCGCGACGTATTGAACCCATCCACCGAAGAGGCCATCGCCCGCGAACCCAAAGGCGGCAGGGCTGACGTTGACCGCGCCGTAGCGGCAGCGCGTGCGGCGCAACCGGCATGGGAGCGGCTGCCTGCGGTCGAACGCGGCGCGTATTTGCGCAAAATCGCCCAAGGCATACGCGGACGCGCCGACGAGCTGACCGACACCATCGTTGCCGAAGGCGGCAAAACCAAAGACTTGGCGCGCGTGGAAGTCATGTTCACCGCCGACTATCTCGATTACCAAGCCGAATGGGCGCGCCGTTATGAAGGCGAAATCATCCAAAGCGACCGCCCGCGCGAAAATATTTTATTGTTCAAACGTCCGCTGGGCGTAATCGCCGGCATTTTGCCGTGGAACTTCCCCTTCTTCCTGATCGCCCGCAAAATGGGCCCGGCTCTGGTTACGGGCAACACCATCGTCGTCAAACCCAGCAGCGTCACCCCGATCAACTGCCACATCTTCGCCGAAATCGTCGATGCGGTCGGACTGCCCGCAGGCGTGTTCAACGTTGTGAACGGTCCGGGTGCGGAAATCGGCAATGCCTTGTCTGCCCATCCGCAAGTTGATATGGTCAGCCTGACTGGCTCCGTCGAAGCAGGCCGCCAAGTGATGGAAGCCGCTTCTACCAACATCACCAAAGTTTCGCTGGAACTCGGTGGTAAAGCTCCCGCCATCGTTTTGAAAGACGCGGATTTGGACTTGGCAGTGAAATCCATCTTGGCTTCGCGCGTCGGCAACACCGGTCAAATCTGCAACTGCGCCGAGCGCGTCTATGTCCACAGCAGCCTGAAAGACGCGTTCATTGAAAAAATGACCGCCGCCATGAAAGGCGTACGCTACGGCAACCCTGCCGAAGCCGAAGCAGGCGCGCTGGAAATGGGCCCGCTGATTGAAGAGCGCGCCGTCAAAGCCGTTGCCGAAAAAGTGGAACGGGCAGTCAAACAAGGTGCGAAATTGGTTTGCGGCGGCAAACGCGCCGAAGGACGCGGTTATTTCTTCGAGCCGACCCTGCTGACCGACACCGACAACAGTATGGACATTATGAAAGAAGAAACCTTCGGCCCCGTGCTGCCCGTTTCCGCTTTCGACACGCTCGACCAAGTCATCGCACTGGCTAACGATTGCGAGTTTGGTCTGACCAGTTCTGTTTATACGACTAATTTAAACGAAGCCTTCTACGTTACCCGCCGCCTGCAATTCGGCGAAACCTACATCAACCGCGAAAACTTTGAAGCGATGCAGGGCTTCCACGCCGGTTGGAAAAAATCCGGTATCGGCGGCGCGGACGGCAAACACGGTTTGGAAGAATATCTGCAAACCCAAGTCGTTTATCTGGAAACCGACATTTAATGCCGCTTTGAAACCCCGATAGAAAATGCCGTCTGAACCCGTTTTCAGGTTCAGACGGCATTTTTATTGCTTCACCGGCAATCAGTCATGACCGAGGTCGATGTTTTTGTCTTTGTAGCGCGTATCGGGAACAAGAACGATTTTTTCGTCCACTTTGCCGATGGCTTTCACGTCCTTGCCCGGGTAATCCAACTGGTGCAGGAAGTAGCGGATACAGTTCAAACGGGCGCGTTTTTTGTCGTCGGAACGGATGATGACCCAAGGCGCGTCGCCGGTATGGGTGTGGAAGAACATGGCGTTTTTGGCTTCGGTGTAGTCGTCCCAGCGGTCGAGCGACTGGATGTCCACGGGGGACAGTTTCCAGTGTTTCAGGGGGTCGTCGCGGCGGGAGATGAAGCGGCGCAGTTGTTCTTCGCGGGATACGGAGAACCAGAATTTGAACAGGTGGATGCCGCTGGCAACGAGCATACGCTCTAATTCTGGGGTTTGGCGCATAAAGAGCATATATTCGTTGGGTTCGCAGAAGCCCATCACGCGTTCCACGCCGGCGCGGTTGTACCACGAGCGGTCGAAGAACACCATTTCGCCCGCAGTCGGCAGGTTTTGGATGTAGCGTTGGAAATACCATTGTCCGCGTTCGGTGGTAGTCGGTTTTTCCAATGCGACCACGCGCGCGCCGCGCGGGTTTAAATGTTCCATAAAGCGTTTGATGGTACCTCCCTTGCCTGCCGCGTCGCGGCCTTCAAACAGGCTGACGATGCGCTGGCCGGAATCTTTGACCCAGCTTTGCACTTTCAGCAATTCGATTTGCAGTTTGGCTTTTTCGGCTTCGTAGGCGGCGCGGCGCATACGTTTGCGGTAGGGGTAGTTTTCGGGCAGCGGAGCTGTGCCGGAATCTTCGGCAGAACCTTTGCCTTCATGTTCCAAAACAGCTTTTTCAAATACTTGGAGCTGGTCTTGCTTTTCGCCCAATTCTACGTTTTCAAACGGTTGCAACTGGTGGTCTGCCATAAAGGTCTCCTTGGTTGTGTTCAGGTTGGAAATGAAAATCCGTTTTCACAATTTTACACCTTCGCCACCGCTTTCTCTACATAAAATTACATTTTGCCGATATTTGCCGAATTGTCTGAAAATATGTGTAAAAAGAGCGTATAATCAAAACATTTACCCCAAATTGCCATGCCCTATTTCGCCCTGTTTGACGATGCCGTAAGCGGCCGCGCAAAACGCTATCAAAATCATGTGGAAAGCCGTTTTTTCCGTCCCGAAGAACTCGATGCTTTGGACGGCGCGCTGCAAAAGGGTTGGCAAAAAGGGCTGCATGCCGTGTTGTTTGCAGACTACGAATTCGGTTTGCCGCTGATGGGGATGGAGTCCGAACGCGGCGGCAATCTTGCCCTGCACTGGTTTACCGACTGCGCCGACACCGATGCCGCAAGCTGGCTTGCCCGACATTCAGACGGCATCCCCGCCGGCATTTCCACGCCGCAATCCTCCGTATCCGAAGCCGATTACCTCAACCACATCCGCCAAATCCACGAAGCCATCCGGCGCGGCGACACCTATCAAATCAACTACACCACCCGCCTGCACCTGCAAGCCTACGGTAATCCCGTCAGCCTCTACCGCCGCCTGCGCCAGCCCGTCCCCTATGCCGTCTTGTCCCACCTGCCCGATGCGGAGGGGCAATCCGCGTGGACGCTGTGTTTCTCGCCCGAACTCTTCCTCAACCTCGCTTCAGACGGCATCATCAGCACCGAACCGATGAAAGGCACCGCGCCGATTTTGGGCGACGGACAAGACGAACGCCGCGCCGCCGAGTTACAAACCGACCCGAAAAACCGCGCCGAAAACGTGATGATTGTCGATTTACTGCGCAACGACCTCGGCAAAATCGCCCAAACCGGCAAAGTATGCGTGCCCGAGCCGTTTAAAGTATCGCGTTTCGGCAGCGTCTGGCAGATGACCAGCACCATCCGGGCGCAAGCCCTGCCGGACACCTCGTTCGCCGACATCCTCCGCGCCGCCTTCCCCTGCGGCAGCATCACCGGCGCGCCCAAAAAAATGAGTATGCAGATTATCGAATCGCTCGAAACCGAAGCGCGCGGACTTTATACGGGCAGCATCGGCTATTTGAACCCGTGTTCCGGCGGCTTGGGGTTTGAAGGCATATTCAACGTCGTTATCCGCACCCTGTCGCTCAAACCCGCAGCAAACCCGGTTTCAGACGGCATTGTTTCAGGCATCGGCGGTCCGGATTCAAACGCGCAAGCCCGAACGGCAGGGCAAGGCGGGGCAACGCCGTACCGGTTTCAAGTTCATCCACTCTATCAAGGGGTGTACGGCGTCGGTTCCGGCATCGTCATCGACAGCGACCCCGCCGCCGAATATCGCGAATGCGGCTGGAAAGCCCGTTTCCTCAACGAATTGCGCCCCGACTTCGGCATTTTTGAAACCCTGCGCGCGGAAAACGGACGCTGCACCCTGCTCGACCGCCACCTATGCCGTCTGAAAACCTCCGCCCAAGCCCTCAACCTGCCCCTGCCCGACGGTTGCGAAAATCAAATCAAACAATACATCGCCCATTTGCCCGACGGCGTGTTCCGCGTCAAAGCCCTGCTCGCTTCAGACGGCATCAGCCTGTCCCGCGCCGTTTTAAACCGTCTGACCGACAAACAACGCGTCATCATTTCGCCCGCCGTCCTGCCCGCACAAAACTACCTGCGCCGCTTCAAAACCACACACCGCGCCCTCTTCGACCAAGCGTGGCAAACCGCCGAAACACAAGGCGCGTTCGACAGCCTGTTTTTCAACTCGGACGGCATCCTGCTCGAAGGCGGCAGAAGCAACGTGTTCGTCAAACATCGCGGACAATGGCTTACGCCCTCTTTAGATTTGGACATTTTAAACGGCGTGATGCGCCAAGCCGTATTGGACGAACCGCAAAAATATTTGCAAACAAATCAAGTAATCGAAACACACATCACACAAAAAACACTGCAAGAAGCCGAAGAAATCCGCCTCTCCAACGCCTTGCGCGGCGTATTTGCCGCCGCCCTTGCCTGAATATGCAAAAATGCCGTCCGAACCTGTTTCCACAAGGTTCAGACGGCATTATCCCACCATTCAAAACCGCCAATCCGCCGACACAAACACCTCGCTGTTGCGGCGTTTCGCATACGGCACATTACTTTCCGTCCTGCCGAAACGATAATTCAACGCCGGCACGATACCTTTGTACGACAACTTGTCGTGGCTCAAAGCCAGCGAGACATTCCATTCGCGGTTGCGTTGCGCCTCTGTCGAGAAAGCCGCAACGCCCTTATAGTTGCGGCGGGCATAAGACGCGGAAACCCGACTGTTCAAACCGCCCAACTGCCGCCACTCCTGCGCCCAACCGGCATAAACACCGTTGCGCCGGTAGGCGGCATTATTGACCGCGCCGCCCACCGTTTCGCGTTTCGGCACAAACCGCACAAACTGCCAGCCGCCGAACACAGTTGCCGATTCGCCCAAACGTTTTGCCGACGAAACATAAAACCCGTCCTGCCTGCCGTTATTGTATTCCGCCCTATCCTGTTCGCGGTAGCGTTGGCGGTAATGTTCCAGCGCGACCGAAAATTGCCATCCCGGGTTTGGGCGGTAAGTATGGGACAGCTGCACGCCGACTCCGTGCGCCAGCATATACGGCGGCAGGCGGCGGTTGTTTACCCGTTTTGTTTTCGCATCAAAGCCGTCGCTGCCCGACAACTGCACCTGATAAAACGGCAAAATCCCCACCGTCTGCCGCGCATTTTTATACTGCCAACCCAAATACGCCCTGCCGAACCCGTCGTCATAAGCTGATTTTTTACTGAAATAATAGCTCGTGCCGCCGATATTGGAACGGAACAACAAATAATGATTATCTGCCAACGCCGTCAGTTTTTCCGCCTCGATTTCATAATTCAACCCTGCCGCCCGCTCCGCCCGGCTGACACTGCATATCTGCCGGCCTCCGTTTTGCTGGCAATACTGCGGCGCGGCATTATTGGCATTTCTATTGACCGCCGGGCTGATGCCGCCCGAAAAACGCCAGCCCGTCAGCCCCTCCGTTTTTTTCCGAAAACGCCCCACATTTTCCAAAACCGGTGCCGGCAAATCCAATTTTGCCGCCTCCGCAAAATGCCTTTCTGCCGACTTCAGCCGGAAATCGTCAAACTCCGCCGCCGCCAAATCCAGCAAAATCCGCTCGTCTGCCGCATTTTCCCCGTGCAGTTCCCGATACCGCGCCACCGCCTCCGCCGGCCTTCCCGCCAATTTCGCCAGCAAAGCCCGCGCCCTGCCGTACAAAACCGCGTCATAATCCGGCAGCTTGGCATACAAATCCGCCAACGAAGCGATTAAATCCGCCTGATTGCCGTTGAGCGCGTCGCGCAAACTATGTTCCAACATTTTCGGATGCGCCAACAAAAAATCCCCGTCAACCACGCGCGGGGCATCATTTTCAACTTTCCAATCCGATTCCGCCCACTTATCCGACACCGACCGTTGCACCTGCAACAATGCCTTGTCATCCAAAATCGCGGGCGCATCCGCCCCATAGGCGGCAGAAACACCTGCCGCACACCAAACAACCAAAAAGCCGTATCTGAAATACAACATACCCTGTCATTTACCTTTCCGGCAAACACGCCGCCGAAGCACGTCAAACTATCCGAAAAACAGGCAGAAACCCATGAAAACCGGCTTTGCCGTCTGAAGGCGGGCAGGCAAAAAACCGCCGCCCGATTTTCAAAGGGCGGATTTCACATTTATAGCGGATTAACAAAAATCAGGACAAGGCGACGAAGCCGCAGACAGTACAAATAGTACGGAACCGATTCACTTGGTGCTTGAGCACCTTAGAGAATCGTTCTCTTTGAGCTGAGGCGAGGCAACGCCGTACCGATTTTTGTTCATCCGCCATATTCCGCCATCTCTAAGATTTACAGCGATACACGGGTGATTTAAGGAATGCCCGAACCGTCATTCCTGCAACTTTTCGTCATTCCTGCAACTTTTCGTCATTCCTGCAACTTTTCGTCATTCCCGCGAAAGCGGGAATCTAGAAACGCAAAGCTGCAAGAATTTATCGGAAATGACTGAAACTCAACGAACCTGGATTCCCGCCTGCGCGGGAATGACGAAGCCATCCGCACGGAAACCTGCACCACGTCATTCCCACGAACCTACATCCCGTCATTCCCACGAAAGTGGGAATCCAGAACGTAAAATCTAAAGAAACCGTTTTACCTGATAAGTTTCCGCACCGACAGACCTAGATTCCCGCCTGCGCGGGAATGACGGCGGAGCGGTTTCTGTTTTTTCCGATAAATTCCTAAAACTCAAAATTTCATCGTTCCCACAAGAACAGAAAACCAAAAACAGAAGCCTAAAATTCGTCATTCCCACAAGGACAGAAAACCAAAAACAGAAACCTAAAATCCGTCATTCCCACGAAAGTGGGAATCTAGTTCTTTGAGTTTCAGTTATTTAGAATAAATTTTGAAACTTTAATCCCGTCATTCCCGCGAAAGTGGGAATCCAGAACGTAAAATCTAAAGAAACCGTTTTTCTCGATAAGTTTCCGTGCCGACAGACCTGGATTCCCGCCTGCGCGGGAATGACGGTATTTCAGTTTTCTGTTTTTGATTTTTTGTTTTTGGGGAATGACGGGATTTGAGATTGCGGGCATTTATCGGGTAAAACGGAAATTATGCGTTACGAAAATTTATCCGAAATCACGGCAACTTTTCCACCGTCATTCCCACGAAAGTGGGAATCCAGGTCTGTCGGCACGGAAACTTATCGAGAAAAACGGTTTCTTTAGATTTTACGTTCCGGATTCCCGCCTGCGCGGAATGAAGATTCAAGCGTTGCCCGAAATTCAAAAAAAAACCAAAACCGAAC
>NZ_CAUIYF010000017.1 GCF_962719845.1 Neisseria uirgultaei
ACACTTATCGGTAATCTGTTTTGTTAAAGAGCGTTTGAACTGCTTCATCACCGCCGTTTCGTCAGCAGCGAAGACGCGAACTATACGCTTGAAGAGATTTGCGGTCAACCGTTTTCTTGAAAAATTTTTATAAAAATATTTATCATATTGTTTATAAATTAATTTATATTTATTAACCTGCTTTTGCCATATAAAATTCTTCCAGCACATGAGATATATTTTCAGTCTGCCATTCGTTTTTTAAGGGTGCAACAATTTCGATTTGTCGGTTTTGGTAGGCAAATTGTATTTTCCATGCATACAGAAACATGATTTCGGATTCTGTTCCGCCGTATAAGCTGTCGCCTAGAATCGGACTGCCCAAACTTTTCATCGCCACTCTCAATTGGTGCGTTTTGCCCGTATGGGGCTCAAGGATGAACAGCCGCAGTTTTTCGGCGATACTGATGCTGTGGAATCGGGTAACGGCAATATTTTCCATATTGCGCGTCAGCTTCCACATCCCGCGCCTAGATTTTTCCATGCCGCCTTTTATCCATCCTTGTTTTTTGGACGGTTTGCGGTCGGACAAAGCCAAATAGGTTTTCTTCATTTTCCTTTCGGCAAACTGTGCGGCAAAAACAGCGGCACTTTGGGGATTAAGGGCAAACAGCAATATGCCTCCGGTCTGCTTGTCCAACCTGTGCAGCAACCATACCTTTTCTACGCCCAACTGTGCCGCAAGTGTTGCCGTCAGACTGACTTCGCCGTCGGAACGGTGGACGGATATGCCTTGAGGTTTATTGATGGCGACAAAATCTTGGTGTCTGAATAAGATTTCCCACATATTTGAACCTGAATATATTTGACAGAAGCTTTCTGTCAGGCATTGTTGTGATGTTCTGCAATCATTTTTTGGTACACGGCCGGCGGCACATATCTTTTGACGGTTTCCGTCCAGCCTTCCGGCCCGACCAAGCCTTTAACCATAGTGGACGACACTTCGGCGATTTCGCGCGGCGGCATAAGGAATACGGTGGATATTTCGGGGGCGAGGTCGCTGTTGATATGGCGCATGGAACGTTCGTATTCATAATCGGAGGCGGAACGGATGCCGCGTACGATGAATCCTGCATCTACCTCACGGGCGTAATGCACCAAAAACCGGTTTTCAAATACATCGGTTCTAACGTTGGGAAACATTTTAGTAATATCGTGCAGCATATCCAGCCTTTCGGCTATCGTGTAGGTGTTGCGTTTGTCGGGATTGATGCCGATGGCGACGATGAGTTCGTCAAACATAGATTGCGCCTGCCGTATCATCCACAGATGCCCCAATGTGGGCGGATCGAAACTGCCGGCATAAACGGCTCGGCGCGGTGTATTCGGTAACATATGATTCCTCCCGACTTCATAGCCGGCTGTGTTTTTATGTGTGTGCATCCGTATTGCATGCCCAAAACAAAATGCCGTCTGAAATAAGTGCTTTCAGACGGCATGGTGTTTCGCCTACATCAGTCATCGCCGTTTAAGGACAGCAGGATGTTGAGCAAACTGCTGAAGATGTTGTAAAGCGAGATAAACAGTGTCAGTGCCGCACTGATGTGGCTGTCTTCTCCGCCGTCGATGACGGTGCGTACCTGCCACATAATCATTAAGGAACTGAACAAGACAAACCCGGCGGAAATGGTCAGTGCCAGCGAGGGGATACCCAAAAACAGATTGGCAACCACGGCGACCATCAGAATGACTGCACCTACGGTCAGGAAGCGTCCGAGCGCGTTCATATCGAGCCGGGTTCGGCGTGCCAATGCGGACATCGTTAAAAAGACGGCGGCGGTCATCGCGGCGGCAATACCGACGATTTTCGCACCGTCGGCAATATGGAGCGCGTATTGCAGCACGGGGCCGATCAATACGCCCATACCGAATGTGAATACCATCAGCAGGGCAACGCCGGTATTGCTGTAACGGTTTTTCTCGATGAAGTGGATCATGCCGTAGAAAAACGCCAGCACGACGGCAAACCCTATCCAGCGCGAACCGAAGGCGGCGTAAAAATTGAAGCCGGCATTGGCGGCAAGTGCCGCGCCTGCGGCAGCCGGAATGAATGAAAATCCGAGCAGGCGGTAGGTTTTCTGCAGGACGGTGTTTTTAGAAACCGTATGCACGGTGTAGTCGTAAACGTCGTGTTGCATATCATCTGCTCCTGAAAGCGCGGTTGGAAATAACGGGGGATTTTAACATTGCCCAATGTCAAAATTTGTCCGGTTGCGTGAAGATAAAGTTGTCCGGCGTATTTTAAAGGCCGTCTGAAGCAGGTTCGGACAGCCTGTGTTCAAAACGGAAAACCGTTATTGCGGAACGTATCCCTGAACGGCATCCGCGCCGTCGCCGAAGAAATACTGCTCCATCTGCTGAGCCAGGTATTCGCGCGCGCGCGGATCGGCAAGGCTTAAGCGGTTTTCGTTAATCAGCATGGTTTGGTGGCGCGTCCACGCCATCCATGCTTCTTGCGATACGTTTTCAAAAATGCGCTTGCCCAATTCGTTGGGAAGCGGTGGAAATTTCATGCCTTCGGCTTCTTTGTTGAGCTTGACGCAGAATACCATGCGTGCCATAGCGGATTCCTTTGCTGTGTTCAGAAATAACGGGGTGATTTTAACCGATTAGGGGTACAGACAAAAGCCTTCTTATTCCCGATGATAAGGATGGTTGTGCAGGATGGAAACGGCCCGGTAGAGCTGCTCGGTCAGAAGGACACGCACCATGCCGTGCGGCAGGGTGAGGCTGGACAGGCGCATCATCATGCGGGCTTGTTGTTTGAGGCGGTCGGTCATGCCGTCCGCGCCGCCGATGACGAAGCAGACGTGTTCGCCGTTTTGCTGCCAGCTTTTGAGGTGTTCCGCCAGCTCGACGGAGGTCGGTGCTTTGCCGCGTTCGTCAAGAACGACGAGGAACGCGCCTTGCGGAACGGCTTCAAGGATGCGTTTTTCTTCCGCCACCATACCTTGTGCGGCATTCACGCCCGCGCCGCGTTTTTCGGGTTTGATTTCTTTGAGTGCGTAGGCGACGTCGCGTCCGAAGCGTTTAGCGTATTCGGCGACGGCCTCATCAACCCAGCGCGGCATTTTGGTGCCGACTGCCAAGACGGTAATGTTCAATGCTTTCTCCCTTACAAGAAAATGCCGTCTGAACATTCAGACGGCATCGGGAATCAGTCTGCCGCGTGCCACGGCTTCTGCATTCCGGCATGGAAACTCGGTTTCTCGCCGCCCCAGAGGGTGTCGATGTCGTAGAAGTCGCGCACGGCAGGGAGCATAACGTGGACGACGAGGTCTCCTGCATCAACCAACGTCCATTCGCCGCTGTCGCCTTCGGTACTGAGGATTTCAAAACCGGCCTCTTTCAAATCGACGGCAACGTTATTGGCAAGGGCTTTGACTTGGCGCGTACTGTCGCCGCTGGCGATAATCATTCTGGCAAACAGCGAAGTTTTGTCTTGCGTTTCGAGAACGGAAATGTCTTTGGCTTTGATGTCTTCGAGGGCGTTGACGGCGACCCCGACCATTTTTTGCAGGTCTTGCAGTTCTTGTTCGTTCATTATGTTCCTAACGGGATGTTTTCAGACGGCATTATAGCCGTTCCTTACTGATTTGACTTTATTTTTCGTACAGCCGGTGTTCTCGGATATAACGGGCGGCGGCAGGCGGTATGCCGTCTGAAACACCGGCGGCACTCAGGTTGCGGCGGATTTCCGTTGACGACATATTATGCATCGGGACGGACAAGATGCGGACGCTGCCGTCCTGAAGGGACTTGCCCAGCCATGCGTGCAGCTGGTGCGGGGCGTGTTTGAGGCTGCCGCCCTGCCGCATGGCGACGGCGATATGGGTTTCGCGCACGAGCATCTGCCATTTTTTCCATGTGTGCAGCTTCATCAGGCTGTCGCTGCCCATCAGCCACCAGAGTTGCGCCGAGGGGAACTGCTGGCGAAAAATTTGGACGGTGTCGAAGGTGTAGGTTGCACCTTCTCGGACGATGTCGCAGTCGCTGACGGCAAAACGCGCGTCTTCTGCCGTTGCCAGTTCGACCATGGCAAGGCGGTCGGCGGCGGAAGCGGAGGCGGCGTCTTTGTGATACGGGCCACCTGCCGGCAGGAAAACAACCGTGTCCAACCCGATTTCATCGGCAAAGGCACGGGCGATATGAAGATGCCCGTTGTGTATCGGGTCGAAAGTGCCGCCGAACAGTCCGATTTTCTTCATGATGTTTCCATTCCTTCCGATAAGTCCATGCCGTCTGAAACACTGCCGTCCACAATCAGGGTCAGTTTGCCGGTAACGGGATGGATGACCAATCCGTGAACGGCAATATGGCGCGGCATCAACGGATGGCGGCGGATGAGTTCGACCGTATGGCGCACGCTGTCTTCGACGTTGTCGAAACCGGTCAGCCAGCCGTCGAGGTCGATGCCGGCATAACGCAGGGTTTCGATACGGTCTTCGGGAATATTGCTTTCATGCACCTTACTGAGAAAGCCGGCCGCATTCAAACCTTGCATACCGCAATCGTGATGGGAAATGACCATGATTTCTTTGACTTTCAGTTCAAACACGGCAACCAGCAGGCTCCTCATGACCGAACCCCACGGATGCGCAACCAGCGCACCTGCATTTTTAATCAGTTTGGCATCGCCGTTCCTCAACCCCAAAGCATTGGGCAGCAGCTCGATAATCCGCGCATCCATGCAGGATAAAATCGCCAACTCCCTGCCCGGGTATTTGTCGGTAAAATATTTCTCATATTCGCCCGACTCGACAAACTTCTGATTATAGGAAAGGATTTCGCTCAACTCGCTCATTTTGCCGTCCTCTGAAAAAGGGTTCACATTATAACGTTTCCGTCTGTTTTCCGCCTTCACCGTTGTCCAACAGCAGGAAAATGCCCACCGCAAATGCCGACAACAACAATGTCAACACCATTGCCCGCGCATAATTGTCTTCACCCGCACGCCCCAAATAGGCATAAATCAAAGTCGTCAACGTCTGCCATTCCGGACGCGACAGGAACAATGTCGCCGCAAATTCGCCCACGCAGGTTGCCGCCGCCAAAGTCAGGCCGCGCCGCAACGCCGGTTTCAAGAGGGGGAACGTGATGCGGTATGCCGTCTGAAAGCCGTTTGCGCCCAAACCCGCCGCCGCTCTGCCGTAATCCGGCGGCAGTGCGTCCCAAGCCGACAAAACATCTTTTGCCACAAACGGATACGCCAGCAGCGCATACATCGCCAACAGCAGCGGCAACGAAGCCGTCCACCCCGGATAAAGCAGCAGCACGCCCGCCGAAACACAAACCGGCGACACCATAAACGGCAAAAACATCAGCCCGCGCATCCACGCCAGCCGCCGCGCCGCCGCCGCATACACCACACCCAAAACCGCCGCCGCAAACACCGCCGCCGCCGAGAAGCGCAAAGTATTCCACACCGCCTGCCACGTTTCACTTTCCATTAACACACGCCACGATTCGCCGGCTGACCACGCTTTCACAACAATTGCCGACAAAGGAAACAGGCAGCACACGGACAACACCGCCGCCGAAAATGCCAGCAGCACATATTCCCCCACCGATTGCGGCGGCGACGGCATCACAGGGGAAACCGCCTTATCCGAACCCGCGCGTCTGCCGAACCACGCATACAGCAATCCCGCTGCCGCCGTTACCCCCAACACCAGCCACACCAGTGCCGAAGCCCCCGCCATATCGAGTTCGAACATAACCAACTGGTAAATTTCCACTTCGACCGTGGCATAACGGCTGCCGCCCAGCAGCAATGCCAGCCCGAACCCCGAAAAACAATACAGAAAGACAAGGCACACGCCGCCGGCAAGCCATGAGCGCAAAACGGGCATTTCAATGTCCCAAAACCGCCGCCACGCCCCCGCGCCCAACGTCCGTGCCGTCTGAAGCCGTGCCGCAGGCACTTGCACA
This sequence comes from Neisseria uirgultaei, assembly GCF_962719845.1. Lineage (GTDB taxonomy): Bacteria > Pseudomonadota > Gammaproteobacteria > Burkholderiales > Neisseriaceae > Neisseria > Neisseria bergeri. The sequence continues at coordinate 5,971 of NZ_CAUIYF010000017.1, forward strand.
AACCCCTGATACGCCGCCCTGACCAGCACGGGCAGGTTAAAAAACACATTGCCGTACAACAACAGATACGGCGTATCCTGCCGGCCGCGCCACAACAGCCCGTCCGCCCCGAACAAGGCCAGCACGCCCACGCCCGCCACCAGCGTCGGCATCACGAAAGGCAGCATCAGCAGGCGCAGCACCAAAGCCCGCCCCGGAAACGCCAGCCGCGCGAGCACCCACGCGACAGGTACGCCCAAAGGCAGCACCAGCACACAGGTTGCCGCCGCCTGAAATACCGTCCATGCCAAACGTTCGAGCATATAGGCATCCGACAGCACCGCGCGCCACGCCAAACCGTCATACGCCGCCATCGCCCACAAAGGCGCAAGCACCATCGCGGTCAAAAAAAACAGGGGTGGCAGCGTAACCAATCCGACAACCGCCCAACGCCGCATATCCATCCGTTTTCCCATTTCAAAACATAATGGCTGGATTGTACCCAAAGCCGATCAAAAATGACTGCACAATTTTATCCGTCCGCAGTCAAACCGCCGCCAACCGCCGGAATTCAGAGGCAAACACCGGCGCGGGTGCGTAACAAAGCAGCTGAAACCGGTACTCCGAACCGGAAAACATATTCAAACCCGAAACAAAATGCCGTCTGAAGCCCTTTCAGACGGCATTTCTGCCAAACGCCGGACGCACTCAATCCAAACTCAACAGCAGGTTGCGGAACGCGTTCGGGTCTTTGATAAACGTCATCTCGCCCGCCTGCGGAAAATGAAAGTCCAACAGGCGCGACACCCAAAAACGGATGCAGCCGGCACGTTGGGCGGTCGGGAAATACGCCTTTTCTTCGGCACTCAAGGGGCGCACACCCTCATAACCGCCGATAAACGCCTTTTTCAACGCCTCATCCAACTTATTGTCCGCCGTCCTTGCCCAATCGTTGACCGCAATCGCCAAGTCATACATAAAATTGCCCCGGCAGGCATAATAGAAATCGATGAAGCCCGATACCTGACCGCCGTCAAGCAACACATTGTCTTTAAACAGGTCGGCGTGGATGATGCCCGAAGGCAGATGGTTGCCGAGGTTGCCCTTCAGCGCGTCGATTTCGGAACACAGCAGCGCGGCATCGTCTTGCGACAGGACGGGCAGCAGTCGGGCGCACGCCTCCGTCCACCACGCATCGTAACGCGGGTTTTCCATTTCCAAAGGGAAATCGGCGGCGGCAAGGTGCATTTTCGCCAACATCGCACCGGTATGGAAACACTGTTCCGCCGTCGGCAGCGCGGTATCCGAACCTTTCAGGCAGGCAACCAAACAAGCCGGCTTGCCCGCCAAAACGGAATCAAGCCGGCCGTCCTTGCGCGCAACCGGCGCGGCAACCGCCACGCCCTTCATACTCAAATGCCGGTTAAGCTCCAGAAAAAACGGCAGCTCTTCCTGTTTCAACACTTCAAACACGGTCAGCACATAACGTCCCGAAGTCGTCGTCAGAAAATAATTGCTGTTGGTAATCCCCTGCGCGATACCCTGCAGGGAAACAAATTCCCCCAAATCGTAACCGCTCAGGAAGCCGCGCATTTCATCATCGGAAACACTGGTATAGACAGACATATCAACTCACTTGCTCAAAAACGGGCAAACCCGCCGTCAGAACGCCGGACGGCAGGCAAACATATAATTCACATCGGTCGAATCACACAGGGCATAAGTTTGCGACAACACATGGTAAGTCATACCCTTCGTATCCGCCACATCCAAGCCCGCCTGACGGCACATCCGCGCCAGCTCGGCAGGCGCGATGAATTTTTTCCAGTCGTGCGTGCCTTTGGGGACAAACTTCAACAGATATTCCGCCGCCACAATCAGATGCAGATACGATTTCGGGTTTTTATTGATGGTGGAAAAAAACACCATGCCGTCCGGTTTGACCAGCTTGGCACAAGCACGCACGATGGCGGCGGGATCGGGGACGTGTTCCATCATTTCCATGCACGTTACCACATCAAACGAGTACGGTTCCGCCTCGGCAAGGTCTTCCACGCGGATACATTCGTATTCGATATCGGCGACATTGTTCAAAGCCGCATGCAGGCGAGCGGTTTCCAACGACTGCTCCGCCATGTCGATGCCCTTGACAAACACCGCGCCGCGCCGCGCCATACTTTCCGCCAAAATCCCGCCGCCGCAGCCCACATCCAAAACCCGTTTGCCGCGCAAATTTGCGTGTCCGTCGATATAATCGAGCCGCAGCGGATTGATGTCGTGCAAGGTTTTGAACTCGCCCGACTTGTCCCACCATTTGTCGGCAATCCGGCTGAATTTGGCGATTTCCCCCTCATCGACATTATATTTTTTGTCGGACATTTTTCCTCCCATCTGACGAACCGCCCCACTCCAAAACCCAAGATTATACTATGGAACACGATGCCGTCTGAAAGCCTTTTCGGGCGGTGCGGCGCAAATACCTTACAAACCCTTACACTTTACGGCATAATGGCAGCCGCGCATTTCTAGAAGAAAGATAAACAATGTCAACCAAAACCCCTTCCCTATTCGGCGGCGCGATGATTATCGCCGGCACGGTCATCGGCGCAGGTATGCTCGCCAACCCGACCGCCACATCCGGCGTATGGTTTACCGGCTCGCTGATTGTGTTGCTCTACACTTGGTTTTCCATGCTTTCCAGCGGCCTGATGATTTTGGAAGTCAACACCCACTACCCCCACGGCGCAAGTTTCGACACGATGGTCAAAGACCTGCTCGGACGCGGCTGGAACATCATCAACGGCGTTGCCGTCGCCTTCGTCCTATACCTGCTCACCTACGCCTACATCTTCGTCGGCGGCGACCTGACCGCCAAAGGCATCGGCAACGCCTTGGGCGGCAATGTTTCGCTTACCGTCGGACAACTCGTCTTCTTCGGCATCCTCGCCTTTTGCGTGTGGGCATCCGCACGCTTGGTCGGCCGATTCACCGGCATCCTCATCGGCGGCATGGTATTGACCTTTATTTGGGCAACCGGCGGCCTGATTGCCGATGCCAAGCCGTCCGTCCTCTTAGATACCCAAGCCCCCGTCGGCACCAGCTACTGGATTTATGTCGCCACCGCCCTGCCCGTCTGCCTCGCTTCCTTCGGCTTCCACGGCAACGTCTCCAGCCTGCTCAAATACTTTAAAGGCGACGCGCCCAAAGTGGCGAAATCCATCTGGACGGGCACACTGATTGCGCTGGTAATTTACGTCCTCTGGCAAATCGCCATCCAAGGCAACCTGCCACGCAACGAGTTCGCCCCCGTCATCGCCGCCGAAGGGCAAGTCTCCGTCCTGATTGAAACCCTGTCCAAATTCGCCCAAACCGGCAATATGGATAAAATATTGTCCCTGTTTTCCTATATGGCAATCGCCACCTCGTTTTTAGGCGTAACCTTAGGTCTGTTCGACTACATCGCCGACATCTTCAAATGGAACGACAGCGTGTCCGGCCGCACCAAAACCGCCGCGCTGACCTTCCTGCCGCCTTTGATTTCCTGCCTGCTCTTCCCCACCGGTTTCGTTACCGCCATCGGCTACGTCGGCCTGGCGGCAACCGTCTGGACAGGCATCATCCCCGCCATGCTGCTCTACCGTTCGCGCAAGAAATTCGGCGCAGGCAAAACCTATAAAGTTTACGGCGGCTTGTGGCTGATGGTTTGGGTCTTCCTTTTCGGCATCGTCAACATCGCCGCACAGGTATTGAGCCAAATGGAACTCGTCCCCGTATTCAAGGGATAAAGGCAAAATGCCGTCTGAAGCCCGCCGGCGGCTTCAGACGGCATTGCCTCGTTATCGCGCGGCACAGGCGCATTTCCACCGATATTTCAGTATCGGTGCCATCCCCGAACCTGCCCAACCCAAAGGAACCGTGATGAAACTCATCATTCTCGACCGCGACGGCGTCATCAACCAGGACCGCGACGACTTCGTCAAATCCGTTGACGAGTGGATACCTATCGAAGGCAGCATGGATGCGGTGGCATTCCTGACGCAGGCAGGCTACACCGTTGCCGTCGCCACCAACCAATCCGGCATTGGCCGCAAATATTTTACCGTTCAAGACCTCACTGAAATGCATGCCAAAATGCACCGCCTCATCCGTCAGGCAGGCGGAGAAATCGACGGCATCTGGTTCTGCCCGCATACCGGCGCCGACGGCTGCGGCTGCCGCAAGCCCAAACCTGGTATGATTGAAGACATCCTCGAACGCTTCAACGCCCAAGCTTCGGAAACTTGGCTGGTCGGCGACAGCCTGCGCGATTTGCAGGCAATCGATGCCGTCGGCGGAAAACCCGCGCTGGTTCTGACCGGAAAAGGCAAAAAAACGCTCTCCCAACACGGACACGAATTGCCCGAACACACACAGGTTTTCGATACCCTGCTCGATTTCTCACAATACATCATGCAGGAAAACGCCGCACCGCAAGCCGACTGAACATACCGCATTCCGACAAGGCAAAACCATGCTCATCATCCGCAACCTGATTTACTGGCTGATACTCTGTTCCAGCCTGATTTTCCTCTTTCCCTTTATGCTGCTCGCCTCGCCTTTCCGGGACGGGGCGCACAAGATGGCGCGGGTCTGGGTCGGCATTCTCAACTGGTCGCTCAAACACATCGTCGGGCTCAAATACCGCGTCATCGGTGCGGAAAACATCCCCAACCGCCCCGCCGTCATCTGCGCCAAACACCAAAGCGGCTGGGAAACGCTTGCCCTTCAAGACATTTTTCCGCCGCAGGTTTACGTTGCCAAACGCGAGCTGTTCAAAATCCCCTTTTTCGGCTGGGGCTTGAAACTGGTCAAAACCATAGGCATAGACCGCAACAACCGCCGCGAAGCCAACGAGCAGCTCATAAAACAGGGTTTGGCGCGCAAAAACGAAGGCTATTGGATTACCATTTTCCCCGAAGGCACGCGCCTTGCGCCCGGAAAACGCGGCAAATACAAGCTCGGCGGCGCGCGCATGGCGAAAATGTTTGAGATGGACATCGTCCCCGTCGCTCTCAACAGCGGCGAATTTTGGCCGAAAAATTCCTTTCTGAAATATCCGGGGGAAATCACCGTCGTCATCTGTCCGACCATCCCGCACGCAAGCGGCAGCGAAGCCGAATTGATGGAAAAATGTGAACACCTCATCGAAACGCAGCAGCCGCTCATTTCCGGCGCAGGCCCGTTTGCCGCCAAAATGCCGTCTGAAACCGTATGACCTCCCTGATCCACACTCTTTCAGACGGCATGGAACTGACCATAGAAATCAAGCGCCGTGCCAAGAAAAACCTGATTATCCGCCCTATCGGCACACATACCGTCAGCATCAGCGTCCCACCCTGCTTCTCCGTCTCCGCTCTAAACCGCTGGCTGTACGAAAACGAAGCCGTCCTGCGCCGCACCCTTGCCAAAACGCCGCCGCAAACTGCCGAAAACCGGCTGCCCGAATCCATCCTCTTCCACGGCAGACAGCTTGCCCTCACCGCCCATCAAGACACGAAAATCCTGCTGATGCCGTCTGAAATCCTCGTTCCCGAAGACACGCACGACAAACAGGCGGCACTGTTGGCAACCTTTCTGAAACAGCAGGCCCAAAGCTACCTGATTCCCCGCCTCGAACGCCACGCCCGAACCACACAACTGTTCCCCGCCTCCTCCTCGCTGACCTCTGCCAAAACCTTCTGGGGCGTGTGCCGCAAAACCACAGGCATACGCCTCAACTGGCGGCTGGTCGGCGCACCGGAATACGTTGCCGACTATGTCTGCATACACGAACTCTGCCACCTCGCCCATCCCGACCACAGCCCCGCCTTTTGGGAACTGACCCGCCGCTTCGCCCCCTACACGCCCGAAGCGAAACAGTGGCTCAAAATCCACGGCAGGGAACTGTTCGCCTTGGGTTGACGCGACCCGGGTCAGCCCGCCGCTTTCAAACGGCATCCGTGCCGGAACAGGCACGCGCCCGCCCGATTCAAACCGCGATGACGCTTTGCCGCCAGTTCGGGGCAGGATGGCGGCATCCGTGTCGTCCGCCGCGTTTCATTTCACACCGCCCTTCCGAAACCCGCCCGATCCGACGTGCGGTATGAAACGCTTAAGCTGGCGCGAAGTCTTCTACTGATTTGCCCGCGAAAATGCCGTCTGAAAGTCCTTCAGACGGCATTTTTTGCGTTTTCCGGGATGGCGGCGGATTCGTAAAAGGCGGGCAGGGTGGATTGTAAGATGGGTTGAGACCTGCCGAATCCGCCGCACCCGCCAAATCTACCGCCGTCATTCCCACGAAAGTGGGAATCTAGAACGCGGGGTTAAGAAAACCTGCACCACGTCATTCCCACGAAAGTGGGAATCCAGGACGAAAAATCTCCAGAAACCGTTTTACCCGATAAGTTTCCGCATCGACAGACCTAGATTCCCGCCTGCGCGGGAATGACGATGCAGGTATTTCTGACGATTCATCGAGCCGTAGCAACTGTATTTTTCACCCCGTCGGGCAAAAATACCAAAACTCAAATCGAGCCGTCCGGATACCATTTTCGGTGGTGCCGTTTTCGGCAAAATAATCACGCATCCGGGCATTCAATATCGTCAGCAGTTTGCGCATACATGCCGTAACGGCAACCTTATACGGCTTACCCTTGGACAGCAGGCGTTGGTAGAAATCCCGAATAAGCGGTTTAAAACGTGTCGCTACCACGGTAGCCATATACAGCGCCTTACGCATTTATCCTGCGCCTGCCGATATGCCGTCATTCCCGCGCAGGCGGGAATCTAGACCTTCAGGCGGCGGCAATATTCAAAGATTATCTGAAAGTTTGAGGTTCTAGATTCCCGTTTTCACGGGAATGACGAAAGCTTGCGGGCAGCAGGGGAATAACGAAGTTTCAGACGGCATCGGGAGCTTTGTCGGGCTTCAGACGGCATTTTTTGCTTGACGTTTTAGCTGTAAAGCTTCGCTCCTTTTTTGACGAACTCAATCGCTTTTTCCTCCATGCCCTGCCGTTGGGCTTTCTGTTTGTCGGCGTAGTCGCGCACTTCCTGCGTGATTTTCATCGAGCAGAATTTGGGGCCGCACATTGAGCAGAAGTGGGCGATTTTCGCGCCTTCGGCGGGCAGGGTTTCGTCGTGGAAGCTTTCGGCGCGTTCGGGGTCGAGGCTTAAGCGGAATTGGTCGCGCCAGCGGAACTCGAAACGCGCCTTGCTCAGGGCGTTGTCGCGTAATTGTGCACCCGGCCAGCCTTTGGCAAGGTCGGCAGCGTGGGCGGCGAGTTTGTAGGTGATGATGCCGGTGCGCACGTCTTCTTTGTCGGGCAGGCCGAGATGCTCTTTCGGGGTAACGTAGCAGAGCATGGCTGTGCCGTACCAGCCGATATTGGTCGCGCCTATGCCTGAAGTGATGTGGTCGTAGCCGGGGGCGATGTCGGTAACGAGCGGGCCGAGTGTGTAGAAAGGTGCTTCAAAGCAGTGTTGCAGCTCTTCGGTCATGTTTTCTTTGACGCGTTGCAGCGGCACATGGCCGGGGCCTTCGATCATCACTTGTACGTCGTGTTTCCATGCTTTGGCGGTCAATTCGCCCAAGGTGTGCAATTCGGCGAATTGGGATTCATCGTTGGCGTCGGCAATGCAACCGGGGCGCAGGCCGTCGCCGAGGCTGAACGATACGTCGTAGGCTTTCATGATTTCGCAGATTTCGTCGAAATGCGTGTAGAGGAAGTTTTCCTGATGGTGGGCAAGGCACCATTTCGCCATAATCGAACCGCCGCGCGAGACGATGCCTGTGAGGCGGTTGGCGGTCATCGGCACATAGCGCAGCAACACGCCCGCGTGTATGGTGAAATAGTCCACGCCTTGTTCCGCCTGCTCGATTAAGGTGTCGCGGAACAAATCCCAAGTCAAATCTTCGGCAATACCGCCGGTTTTTTCCAAAGCCTGATAGATGGGCACTGTGCCGATGGGGACTGGCGCGTTGCGGATAATCCATTCGCGCGTTTCATGGATGTGCGCGCCGGTGGACAAATCCATAATCGTGTCCGCGCCCCAACGCAGCGACCACACCATTTTTTCGACTTCTTCGGTCAGGCTGGAGGTGACGGCGGAATTGCCCAAGTTGCCGTTGATTTTGACGCGGAAGTTGCGGCCGATAATCATCGGTTCGAGTTCGGGGTGGTTGATGTTGGCAGGGATAATCGCGCGTCCGGCGGCAATTTCTCGGCGCACGAATTCGGGCGTGATTTGGTCGGGATGGGTCGGGATGTTCGCACCGAAACTTTGCCCTGCGTGTTGTTTCAAGAGCTTGGCGTATTCAGGCCGTCTGAAAAGCTCGTCCAGCTTCATGCGTTCGCGTATGGCGACAAACTCCATTTCGGGCGTGATAATGCCTTGGCGGGCGTAATGGAGCTGGGTAACGTTGCCGCCGGCTTTGGCGCGGCGCGGGCGGGTGATTTGGTTGAAGCGCAGATGGGCGGTTTTCGGATCGTGTGCGCGTTCGATGCCGTATTCGCTGGAAAGCTTGGGCAGGATTTCGGTATCACCGCGTTCGTCCAGCCACGCCGTGCGGATGTGCGGCAGACCTTGTTTCAGGTCGATATGCGCCGCCGGATCGCCGTACACGCCGCTGGTGTCATAGACGGGAATCGGCGGATTGGCCTCCGTACCTTGCGCCGTGTAGGTGTCGTCCTGACGGATTTCGCGCAAAGGCACGCGGATGTCGTCGCGGCTGCCTTGCAGATACACGCGCTCCGAGTTCGGATATTTAAAGCGGATGCCGATGTCTTCGCTCAAGTCGGCAAGCTCGCGCGCTTCGTTGCCGGAAGTTTTGGCGGTTTTTTTTGGCGTAGTCATAAAAAATGCTCCTGTTTTCTCGTTTAGAATAAAGAAACAGGAGCGTTTTGCGTTTTCAGACGGCATTTGAAAACCAATGCCGTCTGAAAGGCAGAATCCGTGAAAACTCCCCACGCAGGTATTATCCAGATCGGGTGTAAAGGGTATTTCTCAGCCGCCTGAACATCAGGCAGCACCCCTGTTTCGATGTTAACCAAAATTAAATCACGAACATGAACTTTTGTAAAGAAAATAATATTTCAAATCAGGCATAAACCGCCGGACGGCAAAATTTTATAATTTTTCGCGGAAGTAATGTTTGACAACATAAAAAATCTACCGTATAGTTCCATCTTCTGACGCGGGATGGAGCAGCATGGTAGCTCGTCGGGCTCATAACCCGAAGGTCGTAGGTTCGAATCCTGCTCCCGCAACCAAATATTAAACCCCTTGGTTCAATGCCGAGGGGTTTTGTTTTGCCTGTCTCCTGCCGCCTCCGTTTTTTGCCTGATTTTCCTTCCTGCCGCAATATCGGAACAGCAGCCCGCCGTCTGTTTGCGGTTGCAAATTCAGGCGGCTTGGCTACAATCTTCCACATTATGTTCAAGAAAGCCAACCATGCCGACCGTCCGTTTTACCGAATCCGTCAGCAAACACGACCTTGATGCCCTGTTCGAGTGGGCAAAAGCAAGTTACGGTGCAGAAAGTTGCTGGAAAACGCTGTATCTGAACGGTCTGCCTTTGGGCAACCTGTCGCCGGAATGGGTGGAACGCGTCAAAAAAGACTGGGAGGCAGGCTGCTCGGAGTCTTCAGACGGCATTTTTCTGAATGCGGACGGCTGGTCAGATATGGGCGGCCGCTTGCAGCACCTCGCCCGCTCATGGAAAAAGGCAGGGCTGCTTCACGGATGGCGCAACGAGTGTTTCGACCTGACCGACGGCGGCGGCAATATCTTGTTCGCACTCGAACGCGCCGCTTTCCGTCCGTTCGGACTGCTCAGCCGCGCCGTCCATCTCAACGGTCTGACCGAATCGGACGGCAGATGGCATTTCTGGATAGGCAGGCGCAGTCCGCACAAAGCAGTCGATCCCGACAAACTCGACAATACTGCCGCCGGCGGTGTTTCCGGCGGCGAAATGCCGTCTGAAGCCGTGTGCCGCGAAAGCAGCGAAGAAGCCGGTTTGGATAAAACGCTGTTTCCGCTCATCCGCCCTGTATCTCGGCTGCACAGCCTGCGCCCCGTCAGCCGGGGTGTGCACAATGAAATCCTGTATGTGTTCGATGCCGTCCTGCCCGAAGCCTTCCAACCCGAAAATCAGGACGGCGAAGTGGCGTGTTTTGAGAAAATGGACATCGGCAGCCTGGTTGCCTCCATGTTGTCGGAAAACATGATGCACGACGCGCAACTGGTTACGCTGGACGCGTTTTGCCGTTACGGTCTGATTGATGCCGCCCATCCGCTGTCCGAGTGGCTGGACGGCATACGTTTATAGGATGCGCTATGCTTGAACTGAACGGACTCTGCAAACGCTTCGGCGATAAAACCGTTGCCGACAACATCTGCCTGACTCTCGGGCGCGGTAAAATACTCGCCGTTTTGGGGCGGTCGGGATGCGGAAAATCCACCCTGCTGAATATGATTGCGGGGATTGTCCGGCCGGACGGCGGCGAAATTCGGCTGAACGGGGAAAACATTACCCGTATGCCGCCCGAAAAACGCCGTATTTCTCTGATGTTTCAAGATTACGCGCTGTTTCCCCATATGAGTGCGCTAGAAAATGCGGCATTCGGTTTGAAAATACAAAAAATGCCGAAAGCCGAAGCCGAACGCCTTGCCATGGCGGCACTTGCCGAAGTCGGACTGGAAAATGAGGCGCACCGCAAGCCTGAAAAACTTTCCGGAGGCGAAAAGCAGCGGCTGGCACTGGCGCGCGCTTTGGTTGTCCGCCCTTCCCTGCTGTTGCTGGACGAATCGTTTTCCAGTTTGGACACGCATTTGCGCGACCGGCTGCGCCGCATGACTGCCGAACGTATCCGAAACGGCGGCATCCCTGCCGTTTTGGTAACGCATTCGCCCGAAGAGGCCTGCACGGCGGCAGACGAAATTGCCGTGATGCACGAGGGGAAAATCCTTCAATGCGGTACGCCCGAAACTTTGGTTCAAACGCCTTCCGGCGTGCAGGTCGCCCGTCTGATGGGTCTGCCCAACACCGACGATGACCGCCATATCCCGCAAAATGCGGTGCGTTTCGACCAAGACGGCATGGAGTGCCGCGTATTATCCCGTACCTGTTTGCCCGAATCGTTCAGCCTGTCCGTCCTCCATCCGAAACACGGCATCCTGTGGCTGAACCTCGATATGCCGCACGCCGGTGAAATATCGGGAAACGATACGGTACGCATCCATATCGAAGACAAGGAAATCGTCCGTTTCCGTTGATGCTTCCTTAAAAACAAAATGCCGTCTGAAAAACCTTTCAGACGGCATTTCTTGACCAAAGCAGCTGTATTTTTTAAGGGCGTTATTTGACTGCAATCCGCTCGCATTGTCAACAATATTTATTTCCGCCCCTTGACTTCGGTTTCTTCCTCGACCGACACGCTGTTGATCTGTTTGATCAGCTTTTCCGACTTCTCTTCGTCTTCGCAGCGGATGACTTTCGCAATATCGTTTTCGAGCTGTCCGGCATTGCTGTGCAGAATGATGTTTTTGACGGGCAGGATGTTGTTCGGATTCATGGAAAAACGGCGCAGCCCCATACCCAATAAAACGCGGGTAAACGCGGTATCGCCCGCCATCTCGCCGCATACGGATACGTCTTTGTCCATGCGGTTGGCGGTACGGATGACGTGTTGCAGCATTTTCAGCACGGCGGGATGGCCGGGCTGGTAGAGGTGGCTGACGCTGTCGTCGCCGCGATCGACTGACAGAATATATTGGATCAAATCGTTGGTGCCGACGGAGATGAAATCGACCAGTTTCAAAATGCTGCCGACGGTCAGCGCGGCAGACGGAATTTCAATCATGCAGCCGATGCCGACTTCGCCGAAGGCATCGCCGCGTTCGGCAAGCTGGCGGCGGGCGGTGTCCAAATGAATCAGGCACTGGCGCACTTCGGATACGGAGGTAATCATCGGCCACATCATGCGGACGGGGCCGTGTACCGCCGCACGGAGGATGGCGCGCATCTGGGTGCGGAACATGACCGGTTCGGCAAGGCACAGGCGGATGCCGGTCAAGCCGAGTGCGGGGTTGAGGCTGCCGTTGGGTGTGCTGTTTTGGCCGAACCAGCGCGGATTTTTATCGACACCCAAATCGACTGTCCGTATCGTTACGCTTTTGCCCTTCATTTTTTTGACAATCGCGCTGTACACTTCGTACTGCTCGTCTTCAGACGGCATCGTATCGCGGTTCAGGTAAAGAAACTCGCTGCGGAACAGCCCGATGCCGTCTGCGCCGAGGTTGTGCAGCGGTTTCACGTCTTCGGCGGATTCTATATTGCCCACAAGCTCGATGCAGACCCCGTCGGCGGTGGCGGCGGCGGTTTTTTTGAGCTTGTTCAACTCGCGTTTGTGGCTGCGGTATTCGCGGGCACGGCGGCGGTATTCGTCCAAGACGGTTTCATCGGGCGCGATAAGCAGGATGCCGTTGATGCCGTCCACGATGACCGTTTCACCCTCTGTAATCAGTTTGCGCGCGTTGTGCAGCCCGACGACGGACGGGATGTCCAAGCTCCTGCCCAAAATCGCCGTATGCCCGGTGGGGCCGCCGGCATCGGTAACAAAGGCGGCAATGCGCTGCTCTTTAAACAAAACCGTGTCGGCGGGCGAAAGGTCGTTTGCAATCAGCACGGTTTCGTCAAACAGGTTGTCGGCAACCTCCAACTCGTTGCCCTGCCCGATCAGGTTGTTGTGGATGCGGCGGACGACTTGCAGCATATCCTGCTTGCGTTCGCGCAAATAGGCATCGTCCATATTGTCGAATTGGGCGGCGAGTTTGTCGCTCTGCTGCTTCAATGCCCACTCGGCGTTGATTTTTTGTTCCCTTAAAATATCGACGGGTTCGCGCGACAAGGTAACATCGGTCAAGAGCATCAGGTGCAGCGAGATGAACGCGCCCAACTCGGTCGGGGCGTTTTCGGGAATCGCGCTGCGGAGCTGTTCCAACTCTTTGCGCGTGGCTTTGACGGCGGCATCGAAACGTTCGGCTTCGGCATCGGTGTCCGCCTCCGCGACATCATACTGCGGCACTTCCTCCGTGCCGCGCGCAATCAGGTGGGCTTGTCCGATGGCGATGCCTTTGCCCGCAGCGACACCGTGCAGCACGATACTCATTATTCGCCCTCGCCGAAGTAGTCGTTGATTAAGTCGGTCAATGCCTTCATGGCGGCGGCTTCGTCCAAGCCGTCGGTTTCCAGCTCGATGACGGTGCCTTTGGCGGCGGCGAGCATCATTAAGCCCATGATGCTTTTGCCGTTGACGCGGCTGCCGTTTTTCGTTACCCAGACTTCGCTTTGAAACTGAGACGCGGTTTGGGTGAATTTGCTGGACGCGCGGGCGTGAAGTCCGAGTTTGTTGATGATTTCGATGGATTGTTTGAGCATTTCGATTCCCGTTTTATGTATATCGGCAGCAGATGCCGTTTAAAATATTTTCCTGCCCTGCCGCTTCTTCAGACAGCATCGCCGCTGCGCCGGCACACCAAATCTTCGGGCGCGGACGTGATGGCGAAAATGCCCTTTACCGCCGCCTCTCTGACGCATTCGGTAAAGGCGGCAAGGTCTTCCGCCGTCGGCGAATATTGGACGGCCTTAATCATCATCGGCGCATTCAGGCCGGTCAAAATCGCCGATTTGTTTTCGCGCACGAGCCGGCGGGCGGCATTGCAGGGGGTCGCGCCGAAGATGTCGGTCATAATCAATACGCCGTGGTTTTCAGGAAATTCTTGCAGCGCGGCAATGGCGTTATTGATGATGTCGTCTTGGTCTTCCGTCGGCTGCACGCCGAGTATGCGGACGTTTTCAGGCAGCCCGCTTGGGAAAAAATGATGTGCCAGCTTGCGGTAGGCTTCGCCTATGGTTTCGTGTGTAACGATTAAAAGCCCTATCATGGTGTATATGCGTCCTGTTTATAATTCTTCTGCCAACCTGCCGTATAAACGTTATGCCGTCTGAAAAACATTCAGACGGCATGCCTGCCTATTTGCCGTTCAGTGCGTAAATCTCGCCTAGATTGCGCCAGCAGCCTGCCGCATCCATGCCGTAACCGAAAACATAACGGTTCGGCACATCCAGTCCGACATAATCGGCTCGGACAGGCTTGGGTTTGTCGATCAGCTTGTTGGCGAACACCGCCGAACGGCAGCTTGCCGCACCCATTTCCAAAAGTTTGGCTTGAATGGCGGACATCGTATGCCCTTCGTCCAGAATATCGTCCAACACAACCACATGTCTGCCTCGGATTTGTTCCGCATCGGGCATACGTTTCCAGTTGAACGCGCCGCCCTCCAACTTGTCGCCGTAACGGGAAACATGAACATAATCAAAATCTAACGGAAAGCGCAACAGCGGCAGCAACTGGCCCGTAAACACCACCGCCCCGCCCATCACGGGCAGAAGCAGCGGATATTTATCCCCCAAATCGCGCGTAATCTCGTCCGCCACTTTTTGCAGCGCGGCACGGCATTGTCCTTCATCGAACAAAAGCTCGGCGTTTTCAAGCATCGCCTGTGTTTCAAGGCGTTTGGTTTCTAAATTGGTCATATGTCGGAATCGGTCGGTAAAAGGAAAATTATAAACCAAAGTATCGGCTGCCGTCCGAACCGTCCTGCTCAGCGGTCAGTACGTACGCGCACAAATGTGGCAAATTTCGGCGTACCTTTCTGCGTAAAGCCACGGTAGCGGTAGGTAATCAGCGTGCCGATTTTTGGCGGATTGTCGCGGTCTTTGTCTTTGAAACCGCTGCCGATGCGGAATTCGCCGTGTCGGTTTTTGCAGCCGACCGCGCCCAGCCGTCCGGCGTTTCGCCCTTTGCCCTCATAGTGCCGCGTTACCGTGCATTCATCGTCGTATTGGCTTTTCAGCTTCAATAATTGGCTGCTCCTGCCACCGCTGTAACGGGATTCGGGCTGGCGCAGCATCACGCCTTCGCCGCCCTGCGCTTCGATTTGTTTCAAAAAATCCATCGCGTGCTGCCGGTCGCGCACTTTGATTTGCGGGATGATGGTAATCGGCGCGTTCGGATGCGTTTTCAGCCATTGCGTTGCGACTGCCAAACGTTGGTAGAGGTTGCCCTGCGCCTTGGGTACGTCGAAAACGTGCAGGCGGATACCGCGCCAATCGCCGGAAGACGAACGCACGGCGGCGAAAATCTGCTCGAACTGACCGCGCCCGCTATACAATTCGCCGTCCAAAGGATAAGGCGGAAACTGCGCGGTAAAACCTTTGGGCGGAGTAAACGCATACCCCTGACGGCTCATCAGGTGCTTTCCGTCCCAATACGCGCGCACGCCGTCGAGTTTCTCGCTCATCGCCCAGCCTGCAATCTCTTGGTCTTTGTATTCCTGCGCCAGCATCAAATCCGCCGCGCCTGCCGATGCAGGGATGAAAACCGCCGTAAAAATCGGTATGATGCCGCCGATTATCTTTTTAATCACCTGATTCCCCCAATATCAAAACAGGCGGCAAACCGCCATAAAACAAACGACAAACCCGATGCCGTCTGAAAACCGTTTAGGAACACGCCATGACCCTACGTTACGAAATCCTCTCCGTTACCCCCTTCCGCCAAAACTGCACCCTGATTTGGGACGACGAAAGCGGCGAAGCCGTCCTGACCGATGTCGGCGGCGACGTGCCGTTCCTGCTGCAAGCATTGGCAAACCGCAAGCTCACGCTCACGGCAATCTGGCTGACGCACGGTCATCTCGATCATGCAGGCGGCGTGGTCGAAATGTTGAAAACGCGTAACGTTCCCGTCCTCGGGCCGCATCCGGACGATGAATTCCTGCTCCAATCGCTGCCGCAAACCACCGCGCAATACGGATTCCCCGTCTCGCCCGCCTTTGCGCCGAACCGTTGGCTCGAAGAAGGCGAAACGCTCACGGTCGGACGCTATGCCTTTCAAGTGCTGCATATTCCGGGGCACACGCCGGGACATGTCGTCTTTTATTGCGCCGAGGCGGAATTGCTGATTGCGGGCGACGTGCTGTTTTACGAAACCATAGGCAGAACCGATTTTCCGCGCGGCAACCACGCCGACTTAATCAATAATATCCGCAACAAATTATTCGCCCTCCCCGAAACCGTGCAAGTTGTCGCCGGACACGGGCGTATGACTTCCATCGGACACGAAAAGCGGCACAATCTGTTTTTCTAACCGCCTTCACTACGGTCTTCAGACGGCATCATCTTCACTGATGCCGTCTGAAACACATCCGCCTTTCCTATTCGGCTTCGTCAGCCGCTTCCTGTTCCGAAGGTTTGCCCAAAGCAAATGCCGTCTGTTCGTTGGCACGTTCGGTCAAATCGCGTGCAAGCTGTTTGCCTGCCTTCACGCCCAACAGACGCAGTTTCTCGGCGCGGCCGACCAGATTCCCGCGCCCCTCGGCAAGTTGCTTGAATGCCGTCTGAAAGCTGTTTTGCGCCTGATCGATGCCTTTGCCGACGCTTTCGAGCGTCTGTACGAAGCCGACAAACTTGTCGTACAGCTTGCCGCCTTCGTCCGCAATCGCCAGCGCGTTTTGGTTTTGCTGTTCGTTGCGCCAAATATTCGCCACCGTCCGCAAAGTCGCCAGCAGCGTACTGGGGCCGACCAGCATAATCCGTTTGTCGAAACACTCTTGGAACAAGCCTGCGTCATTCTGCAACGCCAACAGGTAGGCCGGCTCGACGGGTATAAACATAAAGACGAAATCCAAAGTGTTCACACCTTCCAAATCGGTGTAATCCTTCAGCGACAAGCCTTTCATATGCGCACGTATGCTGGCAACGTGTGCCGCCAACTCGCGCGCCGCCGTATCCGCATCCGCCGCCTGCGTATAGCGCACATAAGCCGTCAGCGAAACCTTGGAATCAATCACAATCTGCTTGTTGTCGGGCAGGTTGACCAAAACGTCGGGCTGGAGGCGGCGCGTGCCGCCGTCTTCCTCTTTTCGGACAGATGCCGCCTGAACCACATATTCCCGCCCTTTCTGGAGGCCGGAATTTTCCAAAACCGTTTCCAGAATCATCTCGCCCCAATTGCCCTGAACCTTATTCTGCGTACCGGTCAGCGCGTTGGTCAGGGCCTTTGCCTCGCTGTGCAGCTGCGCGTTCAGCCCCTGAAGCCGTTTCAATTCGTTTTCCAACGTCAGCCGCTCGCGCGATTCTTTATCATAGGTTTGCTTGACCAACTCGCCGAAACCGTGGATGCGTTCGTTTAGCGGGTTCAAAACCTGATGGAGCTGCTCGCGGTTCTGCTCGGTAAAACGGCGGCTTTTTTCTTCCAAAATCGTGTTGGCAAGATTTTGAAACTGATCGCTCAAGCTCTTGCGCGCCTCGCCCAGCAAGGACAGCTTCTCTTCAGAAGCAAGGCGTTCCTGTTCGATTTGCGTTGTCAAACGTTCGTTTTCAACCGCCAAACCCTGCGCCTTTTCCTGCAACTCGGTATGCGACTGCCTCAACCGCTCCGCTTCCGCCTCTTTTTCCTGCAAATAGGCAATCTGTTTTTCGGCTGCGGCAAAACGGTTGCCCACATCGGAAAGGTCGTTTTGCACGTCGCGGACAGTTTGGCGGCTTTCTTCCAAATCGGTTTCGATTCTTTGGCGGATTTGGCGTTCCAGGGCATATTGGTCGGCAAATGCCTTCCGCTCCTGTCCGAGCTGGGTTGCCAAACGTTCGTTTTCAACCGCCAAACCCTGTACCTTTTCCTGCAAATCGATATACGACTGCTTCAGCCGAACCGATTCCGCCTCTTTTTCCTGCAAATAAGCAATCTGCTTTTCGGCTGCGGAAAAACGATTGCCCAAAGCATAATTTTCGTCCTGCAAATGCTCGTATTTCCCATCCAAAACGGCCAATTCCGATGTAATTTCTGCGTGTGCCTGTTCAACAAAATCACATCTTGCCGCCTTTTCCGCCAATTGCGCGTTCAATACGGCTAATACACCTTGAAACCGACTCTTCATCAGTAACCATGTAAACAACACGCCTGACAGCAAAGCCGCCAGCAATAGCAACACAGTCATCAGCTCCATAAATCATCCTAATATTCAAACATTTTTCACACCGGACAAAACCGCCGCTTATTCCGATTCTACCTGTTTGTTCGACATAGCTCCAAAAAATATAGCGGATTGGCTTTAAACCTGTTCGACATCGCCTTACCATGCTGCTTACGGTTTCAGACCTTTTCCTAATTCAATATCAATCTGCCACAAACCCTGATTAAGTTCCCGATGTCTGACATTTTTAGAATGATGCCGTCTGAAATGTTGCAGCTATGTTCAGACGGCATACGGGTGCTGATTTTCCCAAGGGGCCGAAGCATGCAAAAAGGGCAAACCCTAAAGGATTTGCCCTTTTGTTCCAAACGCTTAATGTACGTCTTTCCAATATTCTTTTTTCAGGAAATACGCCAAAGGCAGCATAACCGCAAATAGGAAAATCATCACGATATAGCCTATACGTTTGCGTTGCAGTTGTGCAGGCTCGCCCATGTACACAAGATAGTTCACCAAATCGCGTACATATGCGTCGTACTCTTTTTGGATCACTTTACCGTTAGGCAGACGGCGGCTGTGCAAACCGGTAGATTCCCAATACAGCTTAGGCTTCATCTCGCCGTGTTCGTCTTTTACCATAACCGGCTGACCTTTGGCATCCAACTCAACGGCTTGAACGCCTTGCTGTTCCCACAGCGGGTGAGGCATACCGACTTTATCAAATACGGTATTGTTCCAGCCGCTCGGACGCGTAGGATCCTTATAGAATCCGCGCATATAGGCGTAAAGGTAGTCTGCACCTTTGGAACGCGCAATCAACGTCAAATCGGGCGGAGCAGCACCAAACCATTTTGCTGCATCTTTAGGATCCATTGCAGCATGCATCACATCGCCGACATTATCGGTGGTAAACATCAGGTTTTTCTTGATTTCTTCGTCAGTCAAACCGATGTCTTTCAAACGGTTGAAACGCATACCGCTTGCCGAGTGACATGACAGACAGTAGTTGGTAAAGATTTGTGCGCCGCGCTGCAAGCTTACTTGGTCGCGCAAATCGATATCGACTTTCTCATAGTGTGCATGACCGCCCGAAGCAAATGCCGCACTCATGGGTACTGCCAACAGTAAGGCAGCAAACCAGTTTTTCATAACTTGTTTCATTTTGACTGCCCTCATCAGATGTTGGTTGCAAACAGATATGCACAAACCGCCGTAATGCCTACATAAACAAAAAACATGATTTTCTGTTTGGCGGTACTCATGGTTACACGTTCAGGAACCGGTTTGTTGGTATCCAGTTTGGTATAGAACGGCATACCCAAGAAGAATGCAAAATAGACAAAGGACAGGATGCGCGCGACCAAAGTACGCGTATCGGTTGCCACCATCGCACCCAAAATACCCAAACCGATAAAGGCAATGATGAACAAGACCAATGCGGTTTTGAAAATCGGGCCGCGGTAACGGACAGATTTCACCTCGCCCCTATCCAGCCAAGGCAGCAGGGCAATCAACACGACCGCCGCGCCCATACCGATTACACCCCAAACCTGTGTTCCCAAGAACGAGGGAATCGCACGCAAAATGGCGTAGAACGGTGTGAAGTACCATACCGGCGCAATGTGCGGAGGTGTTTTCAGCGCATTTGCCGCATCGAAGTTTGGTGCTTCGAGGAAGTAGCCGCCGCCTTCCGGTGCGAAGAACAACACGGCACAGAAGACAATCAGGAATACAACGACGCCCAAGATGTCTTTAACGGTGTAGTAAGGGTGGAACGGGATGCCGTCGCGCGGGATACCGTTTTCATCTTTGTTTTTCTTGATTTCCACACCGTCGGGGTTATTAGAGCCCACTTCATGCAGGGCGATGATGTGCGCCACAACCAAGCCGAGCAATACCAGCGGTACGGCGATAACGTGCAGGGCGAAGAAACGGTTCAGGGTAACGTCGGAAACGTTGAAGTCGCCGCGAATCCAAGTGGACAAATCAGGACCGATGACGGGAATGGCAGAGAACAGGTTAATAATTACCTGCGCGCCCCAAAAGGACATCTGACCCCAAGGCAGCAGGTAGCCCATAAAGGCTTCCGCCATCAATGCCAAGAAAATCAAAGAACCGAAAATCCACACCAGCTCACGGGGTTTTTTGTACGAACCGT
Organism: Neisseria uirgultaei; assembly: GCF_962719845.1. Lineage (GTDB taxonomy): Bacteria > Pseudomonadota > Gammaproteobacteria > Burkholderiales > Neisseriaceae > Neisseria > Neisseria bergeri. The sequence continues at coordinate 26,164 of NZ_CAUIYF010000017.1, forward strand.
AAATCAGACCACGGAACATATGCAGATAAACGACGATGAAGAAGAAAGATGCACCTGTGGAGTGCATGTAGCGGATAATCCAACCGCCGGACACGTCGCGCATGATGTACTCTACTGCGGTAAAGGCAGCAGGCAGATGGTAGGCATTCAGGTTGCCGTCAGGTTTGTAGTTCATAGTCAGGAAAATACCGCTGACGATTTGAATCACAAGGACAAGCAAGGCTAAAGAGCCGAAGTAATACCAGAAGTTGAAGTTCTTTGGTGCGTAGTATTGAGCCAAATGCTCATTCCACATCTTAGACAGGGGGAAACGAGCGTCCATCCAGCCTAACAATGCTTTTGCTTTGCTATTGGTTTGGTTTGCCATAATTATCGTTCCTTATTCTCAGTCTTCGCCCACCAAGATAGTTGTGTCGCTCAAGTATTTATATGGCGGGACAACCAGGTTGGTCGGGGCAGGAACACCTTTATATACGCGGCCGGCCAAGTCGAATTTCGAACCGTGGCACGGGCAGAAGAAACCGCCCTTCCAAGCCGAACCCAAATCGGCGGGCGCAATGTCGGGACGGAAGGTGGGCGAGCAGCCCAAATGGGTGCAGATACCGATGGCAACGAGAATGTTCGGTTTAATCGAACGTGTCTCGTTTTTCGCGTATTCCGGCTGTTGTTCCACATCGGAATTGGGATCAGTAAGTTCGCCGTTCAGGCTTTTCAGGTCTTTAAGCTGCTGATCCGTACGGTTGAGCACCCAAATCGGTTTGCCCTGCCACTCGGCAGTCAGCAACTGACCCGCTTCGATTTTACTGACATCCACTTCGACGGCAGCACCGGCGGCCTTGGCTTTTTCCGAAGGGAAAAAACTGGCCACAAACGGCGTTGCCACACCCAATGCTGCCACTCCGCCCGCGCCGCAGGTCGCGAGTGTCAGGAAACGGCGGCGGCCGTTATTGATTTCTTGATTATCCATTATTCAGTCGTCCTAATATTTTGGGAATACCGAGCCATTAAACATTGCAATTTTACCCAGTTTGCAGTGATACTCAAAGCATTATTTAAAATAAGGTAAAGTTTTATGATATTTCTCAATACTCAAGCCGGGTTGTTTTCGTCAAAATGGCACACTTCCAACCCGAAAGCCTCTGCCGCCGATTCTGCCAGCGCGCGCACACCGTAGTGTTCCGTCGCGTGATGCCCTGCCGAAATGAAAGCCGTACCCGTTTCATTGGCGAGGTGGTATTGGGATTCGGAAATTTCCCCCGTCAGATACAGATCGACGCCTTCATCTATTGCCGTCTGAAAAAAGCCCTGTGCACCGCCGGTACACCATGCGACCCGTCGGATTTCGTGTTCGGGATTGCCGATGACGACAGGCTTGCGTTGCAGGACAGTTTCAATGTGCGCCGCCAATGCGCCGAGTGTCTTGGCTTGTTTCAGGCAGCCCGAGTTGAGCAGGTTTTGTTCTCCGAACCGTTTTTCTATCGCAAAACCCAATCTGTCGGCGAGTTGGGCATTGTTGCCCAGTGTGGGATGTGCATCCAGGGGCAGATGGTAGCCTGCCATATTGATGTCGTGCCGCAACAGTGCGGCAATCCGTTCTTTTTTCCAACCGGTAACGGTCGGCAGCTCGCTTTTCCAGAACATACCGTGATGCACCAAAAGCAAATCTGCCTTCTGATCCACGGCAAAATCAATCGCCGCCTTGCTTGCAGTTACCGATGTGGCAATCTTGCCGATATACTCTTTACCTTCAACCTGCAAGCCGTTGGGGGCGTAATCTTTAAACGATGCCGTCTGCAACGTTTCGTCGCACCAGGCTAAAAAATCTCTGCGCAAAACCATATTTTTTCCTGTCCTTTCCAAACAAGCGGGCATTCTAACCGCAAATGCCCGAAACGCCCATTTTTCCGATTTGCACCCGCATATGAATTATTTTAATATGCGCCTGTTCAATATGCCGCCTGAAACCTCATGGATTCCATCATCGAACTGCGCCACCTCAAAACCCTGCTGGCACTTGAAGAAACCGGCAGCGTCTCCCTTGCCGCCAAACGGGTTTTCCTTACCCAATCTGCACTTTCCCACCAAATCCGTATGCTTGAAAACCACTACGGCGCACCGTTGTTCGAACGAAAATCCACACCTTTGCGCTTTACCCCGGTTGGAGAAAGGCTGTTACGCCTCGCTCACGACCTGTTGCCTCAAGTTACCGATGCAGAACGTGATTTGGCACGCATTATAGAAGGAGAGGCAGGAGAATTGCGGATTGCCGTCGAATGCCATACCTGTTTCGACTGGCTCATGCCCGCAATGGGTGAATTCCGCCCGATATGGCCCCAAATCGAATTGGATATCGTATCGGGATTCCAAGCGGACCCTATCGGACTGCTGCTGCAACACCGTGCCGATCTTGCCATTGTTTCTGAAGCGGAAAAACAAAACGGTATTTCTTTCCAACCGCTGTTTGCCTACGAAATGGTCGGCATTTGCGCACCGGACCATCCGCTTGCCGCCAAAAACGTTTGGACGGCGGAAGACTTTATCGGGGAAACCCTGATTACCTATCCCGTTCCCGATGAAATGCTGGATTTGCCCAAAAAAATCTTGATTCCAAAAAACATCAACCCGCCCCGCCGACACAGTGAGCTGACCATTGCCATCATCCAACTGGTTGCCAGCAGACGTGGCATTGCCGCCCTTCCCTATTGGACAGTCATGCCCTACCTTGAAAAAGGCTATGTCGTTCACCGGCAAATTACCGACGACGGACTGCAAAGCAAACTGTATGCCGCCATCCGTACTGAAGACACAGATAAAAGTTATCTGAACAATTTTTGCCAAATCATACGCGAACGCGGTTTTGCAGATTTGCCTGGACTGAGCGAATTGGAACCGGTCTGATTTCCCTTGTTCAAACCATACCCGGGCGGTTTTTCTATTTTTTTATATTTAAGAAAACGGAATAGTTATTAGAAAAACTCTTTTAACATGGCCTCAAGGAGTTGTTAAACTTGAAACTATATGGGATGGAAACAGACTCATAACGGGTGAAATATATGGACCAACAGGACGCTTTAGGCATGGAGCAAAATAATGAGGTTAACGAAATATCCTTATAATTCTATAAGAGAGTTAGAAGACTATTTAATAAACACCTATCAAAAATATATCATTCTACAAGAGGAAGGAAAGGAGATTTATCGATGTTTCATTCTTTCTTTTCACAAAGAATTCAATATAGGTATTGGATTAGCTGTTTCCTGTATAAGTATTTCCCCAAAAGTATTAATACTTGATGATAAAAATATTTTTATCGGATTTGATTCAGTCGTTTTTTGTATTTCTATACAAGAATTAAAAGTTAATATGATAAATATAGATGGAATAGTTTTTGATATTTATTTATTGGAGAATCAAAAAATTTGTATTATTCATGAGTTGGGTGCAATTATTACAGATAAAAACTTAACAAGAGAGAATTCAGTATCTACCGATATAATATCAGACTGGGAAATAGATAAAGTTAATAAGTTAATCATATTAAAAGAGTTAGACTCTGAAAAAATAATTTCTCTAAATTATGATTAAGGATGCTTGGTTATTTAAGATATTCTCCCCATTATGTAATACAGGTTAGCTAAAAACTAGGAAACTGTTCCTTTACTGATCGGCTTGAACGGCGGCGGTGACACCTATGCTAACCCTAATAGATTGCCATTTTTATAGGCTAGTTGAAAATAGCCGTTCTACTTTTTCAATAACTCCAAATGAATTAAAAGTTATTTTATAAAATAGAAATACGATGTCCTCTCCAGTAACAGCCATCCCTGACGGTCAGTTCGTCCGTGTAGTCGATACTGGTGCTGTTTTTGATTTTTGCCCAATCTGTAATCTTTAGATTGCCAATGGGAAACCGCCTGTTACAAATAAAAAACCCTGCGATAAGCAGGGTTTTTTGAATTTCCAACATTAACGTTTGGAGAATTGTTTTGCACGGCGTGCTTTGCGCAGACCCGGTTTTTTACGCTCGACTTCGCGGGCATCGCGGGTAACAAAACCGGCTTGAGACAAGGCGGGTTTCAACGCAGCATCAAAATCAATCAGGGCACGGGTAATGCCGTGGCGGATTGCGCCGGACTGGCCGGTTTCGCCGCCGCCGACAACATTGACTTTGATGTCGAAAGATTCGGCGTTTTCAGTCAGAACCAAAGGTTGGCGGACAACCATGCGGCTGGTTTCGCGTGCGAAGAATTCGTCAACGGGACGGCCGTTTACGATGATTTGACCTGTACCTTTAGTCAGGAATACACGAGCCACTGAACTTTTGCGGCGGCCTGTGCCGTAGTAGTATTTACCGTTCATGTCGCGTCCTTATTTCAATTCCAAAACTTTGGGTTGTTGTGCGGCATGGGCATGTTCTGCACCAGCGTACACTTTCAGTTTTTTAATCATAGCGTAACCCAGCGGACCTTTAGGCAACATGCCTTTTACGGCTTGTTCCAAAGCGCGGCCCGGGAATTGCTCTTGCATTTCGCGGAAAGTGCGTTCGTAGATACCGCCCGGAAAACCGGAGTGGCGGAAGTATTTTTTATCTTCGAATTTGGCACCGGTTACACGCAGTTTGTCCGCATTGATAACAATGATGTAATCGCCGGTATCGACGTGGGGGGTGTATTCAGGTTTGTGTTTGCCACGCAGACGGCTGGCGACTTCGGCCGCAACGCGACCCAAGACTTTGTCTTGAGCATCGATGACGAACCATTCGCGCTTCACCTCGTGGGGTTTCGCTGAAAAGGTTTTCATAGTGGAAATCCAGATAGATATAGAAAGTTATGGATTTTAAAGACAGGATTTGATTTTGTCAATCGCATTACCGCGTTACGGAAGGATTTTCCGGATTTCGGCAGACTGCATACTGCTTTTTCGGGCGGGGCGGCTAATGTGAAAAACCGCATCGTTACGATGCGGTTTTGAATGGGAATCCCCGCGAGAGCCGTTTCGGCCGAATCCGCTTGAACCTTGCTGACAAGGCGGCTGCCTCGGGTAGTTTCGGGTGCGTCCGCAAAAGGACGCTCGCGCCCACTACTGCTCCCGGCAACCTTAAGCGAACTTATTGGTTCAAAGGAATATATGCCTTCGCGGACACCGCAGGGAAAAAAGGGGTTACTCCTGCGCCAAGCGGGATAGTGCTTTTTGGCAGGCGTTGTCCATATCGGTTATTTTACGCGCAAAATCGCCGATTGCCAAATCGCCGCCGTTCAGGGAGGTTTTCAACAGGTCGTGGACGACGTTGAGCGCGGCCATAATGACGATTTTTTCGCTGTCCGCGACGCGTCCGCCTTCGCGGATGGCTTCGGCTTTGCCGTTAAGCATTCCGACTGCCTGCAACAGTGTATCTTTTTCTTCTGCCGGCGTGTTGACGGTCAGCCGGGCGTGCATGACTTCGATATGGACTTGTTCGATGTTCATCCTTTAATCCTTATTGCTGCGTTTCCTGCCGTTGGGGGAGGCGCGCTGCCAGTGCGCTGATTTTTTCCCTGCTCTGTTCGAGCAGGCTGCGGTATCGTGCATTTTCTTCTGTCAGGCTGTCGATTTTGTTTTGCAGGTCTTCTTTGAGTTTGCCGACTTGGACGAGCAGGGCTTCGCTGAGTTCGTCGACGGCGGTTTCGTGTTCGAGTTTTTGCCGCTCGTGCGCCCGTTTGAGCTCGGCAACGGTTTCTTTGAGACGGCGGTTTTCGCTGACGAGGGTTTCGAATTTTTGTACCAGCGTATAAACGCTGCTTTCGAGTTTTTCGATATTTTGTTTCATAACCTTACCTGTCCGTATGCCGTCTGGGGTTTCAGACGGCATCTGTTTGTTGTTTATTCGAAACGCGCACTGCGTTCCATCAGCCTTTCGACAACCTGTTGCGGGGTCATTTCTTTGCGGATGAGTTGCAGCAGGGTTTGGGTAATCGGCATATCGATTTGGTATTTGCAGGCGGTATTGAAGACTTCTTCTATCGTGCTTACGCCTTCGGAAACGTGTCCGATTTCGACCAGCACCTGATGCAGTTCCTTGCCTTCTGCCAAACCCAAGCCGACGCGGCGGTTGCGCGAAAGTGCGCCGGTGCAGGTGAGGATGAGGTCGCCGATGCCGGCCAGCCCCATCATGGTTTTGGGCTGTGCGCCCATTGCGGAGGCAAGGCGGGTGATTTCGGCCAGTCCGCGTGTAACCAGTGCGGCACGGGCGTTAAGCCCGTACTCCAGACCGTCGGACAATCCGGTGGCAATCGCCATAACGTTTTTTACCGCGCCGCCAACCGCCACGCCGATAACGTCGGTACTGCCGTAAAGCCGCATAACCGAAGTGTTGAGCCGTGGGACAAGTTCCTCGACCCATTCTTGGTTTTCGGAAGCGAGGACGACGGCACAGGGCAGTTGTTTGGCGAGTTCCTGTGCAAAACTCGGGCCGGAAAGTACGCCGATTTTCTTATTGTCGGGCAATACTTCTTTCAATACTTGGAAGGTCAGCAGCCCGGTATCCTGCTCGAATCCTTTGCAGGCGGCGAGGATAGGGAAGTGTCCCGCGCCGTACTGTTTGAGCAGCTCTGCGCTGCTTCTCAATCCGGCAACGGAGGTTACGATAAGGACAAGTCCGCTGTCTTTGAGCGCGTCTGCCAAATCCGCACACACTTCCAGCGTTTCGGGAAAGGGAAAGCCGGGCAGCCCGTGCTTGTTTTCACGTTCTTCCTGCATTTGGCGGACTTGGTCTGCGTTGCGCGTCCACAGGGATACGCGGTTGCCGTGTTGGGAAAAATGCAGGGCGAGCGCCGTACCCCACGAACCTGCGCCGATAACGGTAATTTTCATTGGTCGTCTTTCAACATATCACTGCCGTTCACTTTAAAACAATCGCTGTTTCTCTGCAAGTGCAGTCAGGGAAATGCCGTCTGAAAGGCGTTCAGACGGCATTTTGCCCCGATGCGGCACCGTCAGCCGGTATTGCGCAAACCTTGCGCCACGCCGTTGATGGTCAGGTGGACCATCAGCAGCGCGTGCGGATTGTCGGGCTCTTTGCGCAGGCGTTTGAGCATGGCGACCTGCAAACCGTTGAGGGCGTTCAGGTAGGGAATCCTCAAGGCGAGCGAGCGGGCAAGACTGCGGTTGTCGCGCAAAAGTTCCTCGGTTTGCAGCAGGTCGAGCAGGGCTTTGCGGCTGCGCCGGTATTCTTCCTTGATCATCCCGAAGATGATTTTTGCCTTATCGGGCGATTCGCTCAAGCCGGCATAGTTTTCCGCGAGGGTGATGTCGGTTTTCGCCATCACTTGCTCCATATTGGAGAGCATGGCTTGGAAGAACGGGTTGTTTCGGGCGTGTCCGCGCAGGGCGGCGAGGGTTTCGGGACTGCCTTCGCACAAGGTTTCCACCGCGCTGCCGAAACCGTACCAAGCCGGCAGCATCAGCCGGTTTTGCATCCAAGAGAATACCCACGGAATCGCGCGCAAGTCCTGAATCCGCGCCAAAGTTTTGCGGCTGGCGGGACGGCTGCCGAGGTTGAGGGTGGCGATTTCCTGAATCGGGCTGGTTTGCAGGAAGTAGTCGATGAAGTCGGGGTGGGTAATCAGTTCGCGGTAGTATTTGAACGATACGTCCGACAATGCCTGCATCAGCTTGGCATCGGGGTCTTTTTTGTCTGTCGGGATGCCGGCTTCCAAAGTGGCGGCAACCAGGGTTTCCAAGTTGCGTTGGGCATTGCCGGGGTCGGCGTATTTGGCAGTGATGACTTCGCCCTGCTCGGTAATGCGGATTTGTCCCGCCACGCTGCCGGCCGGTTGCGCCAAAATGGCTTGGTAAGAAGGGCCGCCGCCGCGTCCGACGCTGCCGCCGCGTCCGTGGAACAGGCGCATACGGACACCGTATTTTTTGAAGAGTTCGACCAAGCCCAATTCCGCCTGATAGAGGCACCAGGAGCTGGTAACGTAGCCGCCGTCTTTGTTGGAGTCGGAGTAGCCGAGCATAATTTCTTGGATGTTGCCCCGGCTTTCGAGCAGTGCGCCGTACCAGTCGAGGCGGAACATGGTTTCCATCACCGGGCAGGCGTTTTCCAACGCTTCGATGGTTTCAAACAGCGGCACGATATTGATGCGGCTTTTTGGTTTGCCGTTTTCCACCGCCAACAGGCCGCTTTCTTTCAGCAGCAATGCCAAGGCGAGCAGGTCGCCGGGTTGTTCGCAGTTGGAAATAATGCTTTGGGTTACGGCATCTTCGCCGAATTCGTCTTTGATTTTGCGCGCTTCGTTGAAAATCGCCAGTTCGTGGCGGGTATGGTCGCTGTATGTGATGAACGGGCTGTACAGCGGGCGTTGATGGCTCAATTCGCGCAACAGAGCGGCTTGTTTTTGCTCTTCGTTCAGGCTGTTGTAGTCTTCCAAGCCTGCGTGTTGGAAAAGCTCGGCAACCACATCGGCGTGTTTGCCCGCGTGTTGGCGCAAATCAAGCGGCATCATATGGAAGCCGAACACGGATACGGAGCGGATGAGGTCTGCCAAACGGCCTTCGGCAAGCAGGCGGCTGCCGTTGTCGATAAGGGAACGTTGCAATTTTTTCAAATCATCGAGAAATTCTTGTGCCGAAGCATAAGGCTCGAGAAAGCCGAATTTGCAGCCCATGCCCAAACCGAGCGCGCGCGCTTTGCCCATAGCGCGCGCCATGATGTAAGCAATGGCGCGGCGGTAGGGTTCTTCCGTGCGGGCGATTTCTTCGTCGGGCGATTTGTCGGACAACGCCATCACATCGCCGTTGACTTTGACGCGGCGGATGGAGAGCGGCAGTTCGCGGTAAAGTTTGTCGAGTTCGCCACGGTAAAAACGGAACACGGCATCGGCGTGGCGGCGGAAGGCAAAGCGCAGGGTTTCGGCAGAAACGAACGGATTGCCGTCGCGGTCGCCGCCGATCCAGCCGCCGATTTTGAGGATGTCCGGAACGCGGACATCGGGATAGGCCGTCTGAAAGTCGTGTTCCATCTTGCGGTAGAGTTTGGGCAGGGCTTCAAAAAAGCTCATCGGGAAGATGGACACGCCGTTGTTGATTTCGTCGTTGACGCTGAGTTTGTGGCGGCGCGTTTCGCTGGTCTGCCACAAACCCAGAAGCACAGTGTCGATTTCGCGGCGCAGCCGTGCCAGCGCGTCGGCATTGGTGCAGCGTTCGCGTTGCGGCAGCAGCGCGCGGATGCGGCGGTTGAAATTCAAAACGGTTTGGCGTTGCACTTCGGTCGGGTGCGCGGTCAAAACGGCGGTAACGGACGTATTGTCCAACTGCCGCTGCACCGATTTGTCGTCGGCTTTCCCCGCTTTGAGCCTGCGGACGGTTTCCGTCAGGCTGCCTTCTGCTGCGTTGTGGCCGGCATCTTCGTGGATTTGGCGGCGGCGTTCGTGGTGCACGTCTTCGGCGATATTCAGAATCTGGGCGAACAGCCCGCAGGCAAGCGTCAGATCGTAGGTCTGCCGTTCGTCCAATTGCGGCAATACTTTTTCAATCAATGCCGCGCTGTCGTCGGAAGTGGACAAGAGTTTGACCGTTTCGACAACCAACGGCGAGGCTTCTTCGTGCAGGAGGTTGAACAGGGATTGTTTCAGAAATTCCGCGTCCGCCGCCAAGGCCGCATCCTTCGGATTGTTCAGGATATGCAGTTGCATGATTTTTCTCTCTCGTTTGCCGTAAATATTGTAAATGTACCCCAAATGCCGCATCCGTGCCAAACCGTTCACACTTTAACCGCCCGTGTCCCGAAATGCCGTCTGAAGTTGAACGCCGCCCGACGGCAGCGTTACAATCGCCCGCAACTGTTTTTTCCGAACATCATCATGACCACGACCGAACACGACAACGACGATGCATTCCTGCTGCGGTACAGCCGCCACATCCTCTTGGACGAAATCGGCATCGAAGGGCAGCAGAAACTTTCCGCCGCGCATATTTTGGTCGTCGGCTGCGGCGGATTGGGTACCGCCGCCCTGCCCTACCTTGCCGCTTCGGGTGTCGGCACGCTGACCATAGCCGATTCCGACACGGTCGAACTGCACAACCTGCAACGCCAAGTCGCATTTGACGAGGGCGATGTCGGCAAACCCAAAGCCGAAGCCTTGGCAGACCGCCTGCGCCGCATCAACCATACCATCAACGTCCGCGCCGTCAACGAAAAACTCGACGGCTGCCGCCTGACCGGTTTGGTTCAAGCCGCCGACATCGTTTTAGACTGCTGCGACAACTACGCCACGCGGCAAGCCGTCAACCGTGCCTGCGTGCAAACGAAAACACCGCTGGTTTCAGGAGCGGCGGTACGCTTTGAAGGGCAACTTGCCGTGTACCGTCCCGACTTGCCCGACTCGCCGTGTTACGCCTGCCTGTTTGACGGCGGATCGGCTTCAGACGGCATCTGTTCCCTCTTCGGCGTGTTCTCGCCGCTGGTCGGCATCATCGGCTGCACGCAGGCGGCGGAGGCTCTGAAAATCCTGCTGGATGCGGGCGAACCGTCGCACGGCAGGCTGGCGGTTTACCGTGCCTTGGAAGGGGGCTGGCAATATTTCGACCTGCCGCGCAACCCCGAATGCCCTGTTTGCGGCGCGGAACGGTAAAACCCTGCCGCCGTTTCAGACGGCATAAAGACGGATTTGGCGGAACGGTTTTAAAAATTTAAAAATTTACATTTCTTTGCAAAAAAAAAAAAAAAAAAAAAATAAACT
>NZ_CAUIYF010000018.1 GCF_962719845.1 Neisseria uirgultaei
CCCCCCCCCCCCCCCCCCCCGCATTTGCGTAAGAAAGTGTAATCCCTTTAAGCATAAGGGAATGTTGACAATTAGAGCGATTCTCCTAACTGGGTTATTACAATACAATGGGACTGTCAATAATTGTGTATGGTCGTTTGCCGTCCGGCGGCCGGAAACGTCAAAAGCGCGGGCGGCGTATTGAAAACAGAGGGAATCAATGAACAAAATTTTCCGTGTCATTTACAGCCAGGCAACCCAATCTTGGGTGGCAGTATCCGAATTAACCAAAGCACACAAAAAACAAAGCTCATCGAGCGCCAAAAAAAGTGTGTCCGGCTCTTCGGCGAACCTTATTAAATCTTCGGCCATCGCATTGGCATTATTAAGCGGCCATTCGGCTTATGCGGCTGCTGAGACTGCTGCAAGTGGGTTGATTCAGATTAATTCAACAAAAGGGATGGCTACTGCAACAGGTAGCGACTCTATTGCTATTGGTAAAGATTCTAAGGCAGCTGGAAATAATGATTCACTTGCTATTGGTCATAGTGCACAAGCAACAGGAAACGATGGAGCATTAGCAATAGGTGGAGACTCAAAAGCCAGTGGAAAAAGCAATATAGCCTTAGGTTATCAAGCGCAAGCAAATAAAGATTTTGCTGTAGCTATCGGTAAGGGTGCTAGTGCTCAACAATTTAATAATGCTGTAGCTATTGGTGCAAACGCACAAGCAAATGGTGCTACATCGTTGGCATTGGGAATGGGATCGAAAGCTACAGGTCACGATAGTTATGCCATAGGCTATGGCAGTGATTCTATTGGAATGACATCAATAGCGTTTGGTCGACAAAGTAAAGCAAGTAAAGATTATGATATTGTTTTGGGTTCAGAAGCTAATACTCGAAATGTAGGTAAAGGTTATAGTATTGCCATTGGTGTTGGTGCTGTGTCGGGAAGTAACCAGGCTGTGAAAAATCTCAATGGTAATGATTCAGGCGGTGTAGCTATTGGTACTGGTGCTTATACTGGGGTAAATAAAAATAATATTTCTTTAAACTCTGCTGTTGCAGTAGGGGCTGGTGCCGGTGCTGGATACCGCAAGGTGAATACAGATGGATTACCGACGGACAATGCTACCGATGCCGATAATAATGCTACGGTATTGGTGAAAGCCTTTGGTGGCACTACCAAGACACTAGATTATTTCACAAATACAGGAAAGGCCAAGACTGATGGATTCTTTTCATTTCAAGGCGTAGATATTAATGAAGCCACAGCCTTAGGTCGTAATGCCCGTGCTATTGGGGACCAATCCGTAGCCATTGGCGCGCAATCCGTAGCAGGTCAGGGCTCTATCGTTATCGGTGGTAATGATATTCAAGCCTATGACAAAAAGAAATATTTTAAAGCGGCGAACCCTACAAGCGGAGCGGCTACCACTGTTAATGATTATGATGCTGAGACAACACCTGGTACAGGCAAGAAAAATCCAAAGGATACAGTACTTTCGGAACTTACGATTACTGAAAAATATAAAGAACTAGTTGGTGCAGCCTTAGATAATTCCTATCGTTCTAGCTATGGTCAAGATGGTTCGACCGTAATCGGTATGCAGGCCCATTCAACCACACCATTAGGTGTGGCGATTGGTACGAACTCAATCGTTAGAAAAGGTGCTTTTGGTGCCACAGCCATCGGTTCTGGGGCGTCCGTATTAGCGAATGCGGAGGCTGCGGTAGCCATCGGTATGGGTTCGGAAGCGCAAGGTAATTATGCGGTGGCTGCCGGTACGGCTGCTCGTGCCGAAGAATCTGCCGTAGCTGTCGGTTATAGCTCTAAGGCGGCAGTCTCTTCTGTTGCTGTCGGTAAAGGTGCAGTATCGGAAAAAGTGTCCGACATTGCCATCGGTCAAGGGGCGAAGGCTAAAGGTGAACAGGGTGCGATTGCCATGGGTTTAGGCACCATTGCACAAGGGCACTCATCTATTATGATTGGCGGGTCGGATATTAGCACGGCTGCGGATCAAGTTGTAAGCTATAGCAGAGAAAAAATGAACAAGGATGGCACACCTGAACTATACGATGGCAAAATTACGGAAGTAATCAATGGTAAAACTGTTACTCGTACTGTCAAATTAGTGCAAACCGAAACGGTGATGGGGAAAAAGCTTTCCGATGCGTACCGCGAAATCACTGGCTATTACCTGAATACCCTCCCCTTAGATTACAGCATCCCAGACAACAAAAATGGTCATGCCTCTATCTCGATGGGGATCCACTCTCTTTCTAAAGGAGCGATGGGCGTAGCGATTGGTACGGGTGCACGAGCAGATGCACTTGGTTCAATGGCATTGGGTACGGGTGCGCACGCCAGCATGCAAAATTCGGTGGCGATTGGTACGGGTGCAGTGGCTGATGAGGTGAGCAAAGGTACACGTCAAACGGATATTTCTTACGATGAAGATGGCAACGTGGTTGAAACCGGTTCGGCGAAGGCAAAATACACCTTCAGATGGGCGGGTGGTATTAACACGTCTGAAGGGGATGTGGTTTCCTTTGGTACACCGGGTGCAGAACGCCAGTTGAAAAACGTGGCGGCAGGTCGTGTGGCGGAAGATTCCACCGATGCGGTCAATGGTTCGCAGCTAAATGCGATCACCCGTTCACTTTCTCAAACCATTACTAATGGTTGGCAAGTGGGCGGCAATAATAAATTCCGCGTGTCTAACATTGGTAGCAATGACCGTGTGAACTTCCTAGATGGCTTGGGCACAGCGGTTAATATTGCTGAAATTAATCAAGCAGAAGACATAGATAACAATAAGCTGGTCAAAATTGGGAGTGATTTCTATAAAGCAAGCGATTTTACCACCGATGGTAAGTTGAAAGCTGGTGCACAAAAAGTGGCTGCTGCGAAGATTAAAAAACAACCGGCAGGTGCAAATGTTACATTTGATGTAAAAGAAGTGAACAGCACCTTATCGGTTAACTCTGTGGGTTTGAAAGTCACCACGGGGGAAGTGACGGCAAATTCTGATGGTACGATGAATACGCCAAACAACACCACTAAAGCAAAGAATGCAACGGTTACAACCGCGATGAATAATGCTGAAGGTGCATTGCTTACTAGCCAAGGAGTATGGCGTGAGAAAAATGATGCGTATCAACGCACAGAATTAGCGTATTTAGCAGCGGAGACTGCCTTAACCAAAGGAAAAGAAGCAGTTGAAGCAATACAAGCCGATATTGTAACAACACAGAAAGAGTTAAAGACAGCACAAGACACATTAGCAACAGACAAAGCCGCACTTACAAGAGCAGAGAATGAGGTACAAAGAAACCCAAATGACACTCAAAAACAAAGTGAACTGAATCAAGCCAAAGAGAAGGTAGGGGGCTCTCAGTTTGTTGTGGATCAACGCACGCAAAAATTGGCTCACCAACAGGCAACATTGACAGAGCGTCAAAACCGGGTGTTAGCGTTAGAACAAGAAAAAACTAATGCTGAGACAGTACGCAATACGGCAAAAGATGCTTATGATGTGGCAAATAGCGATTTAAACAAGAAAAAAGAGGCCTTTGATACTGCGAAGAAAGCCTTCGTTGCCGCCGGAGCAAACCAAATTGCCACCGTACAAAACGTGGCGGATTCTATCAACGCAAGCGGTTGGACATTACAACAAGGTACAGCCGATAAAGATCTCGTTCAGCCGGGTGATAAAGTCTCATTTGTGGATGGGAATGGTACGACTGTAACGGTGACAACGGATGCAGGGAAAAAACGTAGCGAAATCAAGTTTGATGTTGATAAAGCCGATCTGACGACAAATGCCGGCAAGGTGGTTGCACCGGATTTGAAAGAGCTGAACAAAGCGGTTGAAGATGCTCAAGCTGCTGTGAATAATGCAAAAGATGCAGATAATGCAGGCAGCACCGAGACGACGCAAAAAAACTTGAAAGAGGCTGAAGCTAAGCTGGCGACTGCACAACAGGCATACAACAAGGAAAACAATAAGGTAGCAACCGCACAAAGCGTTGCTACAGCAATTAATGATGCCTATTGGATTGCAGCTGCTTCAGGCAATGGCAAAAATGGTACGGATGACAATGTGAAAGCCGGCACCAAAGTTACTTTTGATGCGGGCAAAAACATTGAAATCGACCACAGCACAGCGAATAAATTTACCTTTAAAACAGTAGATAGCCCTGTGTTTACAACCGTTCAAATCGGTGGCGGCAAAGGTCCGAAAATCACCAGCAATGGTGATAACTTAAAAGTTACTAAAGCGGATGGCACAAGCCCGACCAAAATCACCAACGTAGCTAACGGTAGCGATGGCAACGATGCTGTAAACGTAAGCCAATTAAAAGCAAGCGGTTGGAAAGTTGCAGGAAATAGCAAAACTGAAGTTGACACCATCAATCCAAGCGAGCAAGTGAATTTCTTGGATGGTAGTGGCACAACCGTAACTGTTGAAAAAGATAAAGGTGCAGACGGCAAAGAAAACGGCAACGTCAACGTGAAATACGATGTGAAGTTGGGTAACGGTCTGGATAAGGACACTAGCGGCAACATTACCGTCAAATCTGCCGACAAATCGATTACCGTGTCTTCAGACGGCATTAAGGTCAATACCGACAATAAAACAATCACTGTCGGCACAGACGGCACAGTGAAGGCGGTTACAGGAACGATAGAAACGGTTACAGCTGCCAATAAAACCGAAAAAGCCGGCCAGGTGCGTGTTGCAGATGCGGAAAAAGGCAAGCTGGCTACGGTTGACACTGTGGCACAAGCGGTCAATTCTGCGAAATGGATGGCTAAAGCGACCAACACAGATGCAGAGATTGCAGATACGGATAAAACCAATGACAAAACAACAGCCGAAGGCATTGCCGCAGGCGATGAAGTAACCTTTACGGCGGGCAAAAACCTGCGTGTCAAACGCGAAGGTAAAAACTTCACCTTTGCAACGGATAAAGACGTATCGTTTGATTCTGTGAAAGTGGGTGCAGAGGACACGGCTGCGAACGGTAAAAAACCGGTTAACTTAACAACTGGAGTGGCAACAACTGCAAATAATCATGAGGCAGGAAACGCGCCGACGACTGCGTTGAATATCAGCAGCGGTACAGGTACAGATGCGAAACCGACGCAGATTACAGGCGTAGGTTCGGTGTTGAATACAACAACGGTTACAAGCGCACCGGACGGCACCGCGCCGGCAAACCAACCGAAATTAGTTAATTTAGGAACAGCTCACGGTCAAACAGAATTAGACAATAACATACTAAACTCTGCCGCCACTGTACGCGATTTGGCAAATATGGGCTGGAAAGTTTCGTCAAATAAAGTAACCGGCGCAGACGATAAGTCATACAGTGATGTGGTGAGAAATGCGGACGAAGTGAAATTCGTCGGCAAAAACGCCGCTAAAGTATCGGGTAAAACCGAGAACGGCGTACGCACTATTACCGTTGATGTGGAAGTGCCTGATGTAAAAACAGCCAAGCTGGTTTCAAGTACCGACGGTTCTGTGATTGCGCCGTCAACTGATTCCAAACTTCAAGACGCATTAAAAACTGCGAAAGACGAGTTGGTCGCATTGCCTAAAGATGCGACAGATGAACAGAAGAAAGAGGCTGAGAATAAAGTCAAAGATGCCGAAACGGCATTAAATAAGGCTTTGGATGAGAAAGGCGTTGCTACGGCCAAAAATGTTGCGGATATGATTAACAATTCCGGCTTTACGCTGAAGACTTCTGCCACTACCGACGGCAAGAAAGATGACACATCGGCAGGCAGCGAAGTCATCAAACCGGGCAAAACCGTTGAAATGGTTGCAGGTAAAAACTTAACCGTAAAACAGGAAGCGGACGGTAAAGTAACTTACAGCCTGAATCCGGAATTAATCAGCCTGACCAGCGCAGAGTTTAAAGCCGACGGCAAACCGACGATGAAAATCAGTTCAGACGGCATATTTATTACGCCGAATGGCAAAACTTCGCCTACCGTCAGCTTGACCGAAAACAGCTTAAACAACGGCGGCAATGCGATTACCCACGTGGCGGGCAACCTTAACGGCGCGAAAAGCGGTACGGACGCGCCGACAACTTCAGCAACAAAACCGACCGCACTTACCGAAACCAATGCGGCAACCGTAGGCGATGTATTGAATGCAGGCTGGAACTTGCAAGAAAAAGGTGCGGCAAAAGACTTTGTCAAAACCTACGACACCGTAAACTTCGCACAAGGCGACGGTACGGACGTGTCTGTCAGCGTGTCTGCCGACAAGCAGACCTCGACCGTGAAATACAGCGTCAAAGCCGCCGACAAATCTTTGGAAGTCGGCGCAAACGGCGTGAAGGTCAAGACTTCAGACGGCATCGAGACTACGACGGACGGTATTACCGTGAAAGCCGCCGATAAAACGCTTACGGTCGGCAAAGACGGCGTAAAAGTCAATACAGGCGCGATTGCCGCAGCAAATGGCGGCGAAGACCAAACCGCCAATCGCGGCAAGGTAACCGTTACCCCAAAAACCAAGGAAGACGGCACGACGGAAACACAGGCGGAGGCGGAAACCCGCGCCACTTCCGAAATTGCCACAGTGAAAAACGTTGCGGATGCAATCAACAGCGCGGCGTGGATTGCAAAAGTGGAAAACACGGACGACAGTGTGGATACGCCGACTGAAAACGATGAAGGCACGGCAGTCAAGGCGGGCGACACGTTGAACCTGAAAGCGGGCAAAAACCTGAAAGTCAACCGCACCGAGAAGGACATTACCTTTGCCTTGGCGAAGGACATTACGGTTGACACCGCCAATGTGGAAAACACGCTGAGCATCGGCAAAGACGGGGCGAAAGTCAATATTGCAAGCGGTGCGAACGGTCTGACCCTCACCGGCACGGAAATCGCCGCCGACGGCTCGACAAACAACAAAGCACCGGTCTATCTGAACGGTATCAAGCCGACCCTGACCGACACCTTGGCGGGCAGCCCAACCACGAACATTACCGGCAACATTGATACCGCCGCCTATCACCGCGCCGCCAGCGTTCAAGACGTGTTAAATGCCGGCTGGAACATCCGGGGCGCGAAACAGGCGGGCGGCAAGGTCGAAAACGTCGATTTCGTCCGCACTTACGATACCGTGGACTTTGTCAGCGGCAATAAGGCGACGACGGATGTTACCGTTGTTGCCAAAGAAGGCGGCAAAGGCGCAGTCGTTACCATTACCGCCATAAACGAAGCCGGCAGCATCACGACGACGGACGGCAAGGTTGTCGTCGGCACAAAAGGGCAGGCAGACACCGACCCTAAAGCAGGGGACAAAGTGGCAAAAACCGGCGATGTGGCAAACGCCATCAATCAGTCAGGATGGAAAACCAATGCGACCAAAATCGACGGCAAGGCGGCAACCGACGCAAACAAAACCCAATTAATCAACCCGGGCGATGCCGTCAATTACGAAAACGGCAACGGCACGGTTGCCAATGTGGAAGTTAAGCAAGGCAAGGACGGCAATCCCGATACAGTCAGCGTGAAATACGATGTCAAAGCCGCCGACAAATCTTTGGAAGTCGGTGCAGACGGCGTGAAGGTCAAGACTTCAGACGGCATCGAGACCACGACGAACGGCATTAAGGTTAAAGCCGCCGATAAAACGCTTACCGTCGGCAAAGACGGCGTAAAAGTCAATATAGGTGCGATTGCCGCAGCAAATGGCGGCGAAGACCAAACCGCCAATCGCGGCAAGGTAACCGTTATCCCCAAAACCAAGGAAGACGGCACGACGGAAACACAGGCGGAGGCGGAAACCCGCTCCGCTTCCGAGATTGCCACAGTGAAAAACGTTGCGGATGCAATCAACAGCGCGGCGTGGATTGCCAAAGTGGAAAACACGGACGACAGCGTGGATACGCCGACCGAAGACGATAAAGGCACGGCGGTCAAGGCGGGCGACACGTTGACGTTGACGGCGGGCAAAAACCTGCGCGTCAAACGCGACGGCGGCAAATTTACCTTTGCCACTGTGGAAACGCCCGAGTTTGAAGGCTTGAAACTGGTTCAAGGCGGCAACACTGTCAATATTGCGCCGACTGCAAACGGTTTGAGCTTCAGCCGTCCTGCCGCAACGGCAGGCGGGAAGGAGCAGCCGGTTACCCTTGGCGGCATAAGCAGTGGTTTGGAGAAATTCGACGCTGCCGATCCGAAAACCGAGGGGCTGTTGAACCTCAATAAAACCGAAACCGGCAAGACCGAACCGGTGGTAGGCGACAATACCGCCGCCACCGTGGGCGACTTGCGCGGTATGGGCTGGGTGCTTTCTGCCGATAAGAAAACAGACAATCTCGCTGAGACTTACAACGCGCAGGTAAAAAATGCCGAAGAAGTGAAATTCGTGGGCGCGTCGGGCGTTATCGTTTCCGGTAAAACGGATGGCAATGTCCGCACTATTACGGTGGGCGTGGATCACCAGCTTGCGACGAACAATTCGGTCAAACCCGTGGAATATACCAAGAAAGACGGAACAAAAGTCTATCCGAAAACCGTAACCAATGGCGGCAAGACGGAAACCAAGTTTTATCTGAATGCCGACGGTACGGGAGACGAAGTGCCGGCAGGCGACGTAATCGTTTCGGTCAACGGCGCGAACGGCACGACATCTCCGACCACTTTGTCGAATGTCAAATCAAACCTCCCTGAAACACGCAACACGGCGGATGCCGGCAATCCGGCAAGCAAATCGCAATCCGCCCCGACAATCGGTACGGCGGACGGCAATGTGAATGCGAACAACGCCGCCACCGTGGGCGACGTGTTAAACAGCGGCTGGAACTTGAAGGGCAACGGAAGTGCGGTTGATTTTGTCAGGGCGTATGACACCGTGAACTTTGTAAACGGCAAGGGAACGACGGTCAGCATCGAAACCGACGGTGCGGAAAGCCGGGTGAAGGTGGATGTGGATACGGCGGATTTGACCGCGTCAAACGGCAAAATCAGTGTGCCCGATTTGAAAACATTGGAAGATGCAGTAGAGAAGGCAAAAGCTGATGCCGACGCGAACCCGACGGATGAGACGAAAAAAACCGCATTGGCAAAGGCGGAAGCCGATTTGGCGAAGGAGCAAAATAAAGGCGTGACGGCGCAGAATGTGGCAAAAGCCATTAACGAGTCGGGCTTTACGCTGAAGACTTCCGCCACTGCCGCCGACGACAATCTGACTGCTGATAATACCCTGAAGAACAACGGGGAAGTCATCAATCCGGGTAAAACCGTTGAAATGGTTGCAGGTAAAAATCTGACCGTGAAACAGGATGCGGGCGGCAAAGTCACTTATGCGACCAAAGACGACGTTGAGTTTGCAACCGTGAAAATCGGTAAAGATGAAGACGGCAAAAAACCGGTCAGCCTGACGACGGAAGCAGCTAAAGAAGCATCCAATAACGATGCGGCAAACAAACCGGCAACGGCACTGAAAATCTCTTCAGACGGCAAACCGGCCCAACTTGTCGGCGTGGCATCGGTGTTGAATACAAGCGAAGTAAGCACAAAACCGAACGGCGATAAAAAGGCGGACGGTAAGCCGGCAGAGTCGAAAACGGAAAAACTGATCGATTTGGCAGGTACAAAAGCTGCACCAGTGAACAAGAACGCCGCCGCAACCGTAGGCGATTTGCAAAATATGGGCTGGGTGGTATCGACCAAAGACGGCAACGGCTACACCGATGTCGTGAAGAACGCCAACGAAGTGGACTTCAAAGGAGGCAACGGCATCGAGGTGCGCGGAAGCACCGCCGCCGACGGCACACGCGTGATTACCGTGTCTGCCAAAGAAGGCAAGGTGACCAACAAAGTCGAGATAACCAAAAACGACGGCTCGAAAGTTCACGCGGTCATCATTGACGGCAAATACTATGAGCGCGATGAAAACGGGAAACCGAAGACGAAGACGGAAATTCCCGCTGCGGATATTAAATCGGCAGACAATGGCGGCTCGGGCTTTGTAACCGGCAACACGGTCGCCAATGCAATCAACGATTCGGGATGGAACGTGGGTTTGGCAGATGGGAAAAAGGCAGAAGCCGCATTTGCAGGCGGCGGCAAAGCCTTGTCCTACTCCGACGATGAGCTTGAAAAAGTCAATCCAGACGACAACCTCCGCTTTGCCGACGGCAAAAACACCAAGGTCAAGGCGGCGACTGTGGATGAAATCAATACGGACGGCAGGAAAATTACCAATACTTATGTGAAATTCGATGTCGAACTGCCCATCGGTCAGATTGAAAACGTTTCCCGCGATGCAGAAGGCAACGCAGTGAAAAAAGTCGGCGATAAATGGTATCCCGCCGATCAGGTCAATGAGGACGGCACGTTGAAAAATCCGGGCAATTCGACCGCGCTTTCCGACGAAGAGGCGGAAAAGGTTGCAACGGGCAATGTGGCGGCAATGGATCCTGAAAATAAGGGCGACAAATACAAATCTGCCAATCAGGTCGAAAAGGGCCTGACTCCGGTACAAATGGGCGAACTTGCCGGCAAACAGGCCGCAGCCGCCGAAGCGGCGAAACTCAAAATCGAAAACCTGCTGAAAAATCAGCCGAAAGATGTTGTTGATGCCGCCGCCGAGGTCGCTGTAAAAGCAGCGAAAGACGAGGCGAAGGCGCAATATCTGAAAGAGAAGGGTTTGGATAAGGGTACGGGCGGCACGGTCATTTCCAATTTGGCGCGCGGTACTGCGCCGGGCGATGCCGTAAACGTCGATCAGCTGCAAAACAGCGGTTGGAATTTGGATTCCAAAGCGGTTGCAGGTTCTTCGGGCAAAGTCATCAGCGGCAATGTTTCGCCGAGCAAGGTAAAGATGGATGAAACCGTCAACATTGATGCCGGCAACAACATCGAGATTACCCGCAACGGTAAGAATATCGGCATCGCCACTTCGATGACTCCGCAGTTTTCCAGCGTTTCGCTCGGTGCGGGGGCGGATGCGCCCACTTTGAGCGTGGATGGGGACGCATTGAATGTCGGCAGTAAGAAGGACAACAAACCCGTCCGCATTACCAATGTCGCCCCGGGCGTTAAAGAGGGGGATGTTACAAACGTTGCACAACTTAAAGGCGTGGCGCAAAACTTGAACAACCGCATCGACAATGTGGACGGCAACGCGCGTGCGGGCATCGCCCAAGCGATTGCAACCGCAGGTTTGGTTCAGGCCTATTTGCCCGGCAAGAGTATGATGGCGATCGGCGGCGGCACTTATCGCGGCGAAGCCGGTTATGCCATCGGCTACTCCAGTATTTCCGACGGCGGAAATTGGATTATCAAAGGCACGGCTTCCGGCAATTCGCGCGGCCATTTCGGTGCTTCCGCATCTGTCGGTTATCAGTGGTAAGGGCTTTTTCGCCTGTCTGCTGTTGGGGCAGGCGGAAGGTTTGAAGGAAGGGCGGCGATTTGCCGCCCTTTTTATTTGGGCGTGCCGCATTTTCAACCTATGCCGTCTGAAAGGGCCTTCAGACGGCATTTCTTTAAAACGGCAGCTTAGAAGCGGTAGTTCAAACAGAAGACAAACTCTCTGCCGTGTTCGTAGAACGGTACGCGCCCGTCGCCGTCGGGGAAGCGTTGGTTGTGCGAACGGTATTTTTTGTTGCCGATGTTGTTGACGGCAAAGTTGACGTTCATATTGTCTTTGCCCAAAGGCTGCCAGTTGGCATAAATGTCGTGTACGCCGTAGCCGCTTTTAACGGATTTGACCGTCCATTTTTTATTAATATATTGTTTTCTATAATCTTTAAAAAGGATGCAATATGCTTTTGATAAGTTAAAGTCGGGAAGCTGTTTTCAAATTTTATAGTGGATTAACAAAAACCGGTACGGCATTGCCTCGCCTTAGCTCAAAGAGAACGATTCTCTAAGGTGCTGAAGCACCAAGTGAATCGGTTCCGTACTATTTATACTGTCTGCGGCTTCGTCGCCTTGTCCTGATTTTTGTTAATCCGCTATATTGTGAGAAGCCGGATGACGGATGAGTGATAAAATAAATGCCGTCTGGATCTTCAGACGGCATCGGGAGATGATTTTCAGTTCCCGGCTTCCGGTTCGGTTACACCGGAAATTACAGAAGCGTCGGAGGGGTCGGATTCGGATTCTTCTTCGGCAACACGTTCCAGCGATACCAAGGTTTCGCCCTCGTCCAAGTTAATCAGTTTCACGCCTGCTGCGGCGCGGCCGGTTTCGCGGATTTGTCCGACTTTGGTGCGGATAAGCACGCCGCCGCTGGTAATCAGCATCAGGTCATCGGTTTCGCCGACCAAGGTTGCGGCGACCAAATCGCCGTTGCGCTCGCCGGTGTTGATGGCAATATTGCCTTGCCCGCCTTTGTTTTTGCGGCTGTAATCGGCAATCGGGGTACGTTTGCCGTAGCCGTTGGCAGTGGCGGTCAGCACTTGCAAATCGCTTTGAGCGGCTTCGGGGGCGAAAGTAATCAGGCTGACGATTTTGCCGTCGGCAGGCAGGCGCATACCGCGTAAGCCGCCGCTGCCGCGACCGGACGGACGGACGCCGTTATTTGCTTTTTTTAGGTAAGAATATGTCGAAGGTCTGCGAATTATTTTTTCAAAATATTCGTTCACGTCGCCATCTACATTTTCATCGTAAGTACGATAATCTTCTTGTTCGTTATCTTCATAATCATGTTGATGAATATCATTAGGACGTTCATTAACTACGATAGTGGCAACTTTAATTTTTTGTTCTCGAGAAAAAGTTGAAGTGAACTCAATAATCGGCTTTAAGAGTTCTTCCATTTCTTCATCCCATTCCAAAGAATTTTCTTCGTTTCCTAACAGTAACTCGGAAATTACGCCATTGTTTGCGCTGCTTCGTTCATTAAATTGATGTATAAAAGGTTCATATAATTCGACTAATTGCTTGATTACTTCATCGTTGGATTCACTAAATCTCAAAGCTTTACCTAAATTAGAAAATAGCATTACATCATCTGAACCAGTGGTACGTGATGCTCCTATCAAGTAATCTCCCTCGTTTAATGCGATGGCTTTGATGCCTTGGGCGCGGACGTTTTTAAAGGCGGAAAGTTGGACTTTTTTCACCATGCCTTGTGCGGTGGCGAAGAAGACGTATTGGTCTTCGGGAAATTCGCGGACAGCGAGGATGGCACTGACTTTTTCGCCGTCTTCCAACTGGATGACGTTGTTAATCGGACGGCCGCGGCTGTTTCGTCCGCCTTCGGGCAGCTTGTAAACCTTAATCCAGTGGCACTTGCCGAGGTTGGTAAAACACATCAAATAGTCATGCGTGTTCGCAACGAACAGGGTTTCGATGAAGTCTTCGTCTTTGGTGGCCGCCGCCTGTTTGCCGCGCCCGCCGCGACGCTGCGCCTGATAGTCGGTGGTCGGCTGGGTTTTGATGTAGCCGCCGTGGGTCAGGGTAACGACCATTTCGCGTTGCGGAATCAGGTCTTCATCGGCAATGTCGCCGCCGAACGGGTTGATTTCGCTGCGGCGTTCGTCGCCGAAATTGGTTTTGGTTTCTTCCAATTCTTCGCGGATGATTTGGGTGATGCGTTCCGGTTTCGCCAAAATGTCCAAAAAGTCGATGATTTTTGCCATGATGTTTTTGTAATCGCCGACGATTTCTTCTTGGTCAAGGCCGGTCAGGTTGCGCAGGCTCATACGCAGGATGGCGTCGGCTTGGATTTCGCTCAGATAATAGCCTTGTTCCTGTAAGCCGAGGTTGGTGGGCAGGCCTTCGGGGCGCGCCATGCGCAGGTCGAGGTCGGTACGGCTCAGCATGTCTTCCACCAAGCCGCTGCGCCATGCGCGGGACAGCAGTTTTTCTTTGGCTTCGGGCGCGTCGGCGGATTCTTTAATCAACTGAATCATCTCGTCGATATTGGACAGGGCGACGGCTTTACCTTCGGCGATATGGCCTTCATGACGCGCTTTTTTCAGGCGGAACAGGGTGCGGCGGGTAACGACTTCGCGACGGTGGCGCAGGAATTCCGCCAAAATCTGTTTCAGGTTCAACAGGCGCGGCTGACCGTCAACCAAGGCAACCATATTGATGCCGAAGCTGTCTTGAAGCTGGGTGAGTTTGTAGAGTTGGTTTAAAACGACTTCGGCGTTTTCGTTACGTTTCAATTCGATAACGACGCGCATACCGGATTTGTCGGATTCGTCGCGCAGGTCGGATACGCCTTCCAACGTTTTTTCGCGCACCAGTTCGCCGATTTTTTCCACCAGCTTGGCTTTGTTCACCTGATACGGAATTTCGTCGATGATGATGGCTTCGCGTTCGCCGTTTTTGCCTATGGGTTCGATATGGGTTTTACCGCGCATAACGACGCGGCCGCGGCCGGTTTTATAGCCTTCGCGCACGCCGCTCAAGCCGTAGATGGTTGCGCCGGTCGGGAAATCGGGGGCTTGCAGGATATTGATTAATTCGTCGATTTCGGTTTCCGGTTCGTCCAAAAGACGCAGACAGGCGTTGATGGTGTCGGTGAGGTTATGCGGCGGAATGTTGGTCGCCATACCGACGGCGATACCGGACGAGCCGTTGACCAACAGCGCGGGAAAGCGAGTCGGCAACACCAGCGGCTCGTGTTCGCTGCCGTCGTAGTTCGGACCGAAATTGACGGTTTCTTCTTCGATGTCCGCCAGCATTTCGTGGGCGATTTTCGCCATGCGGATTTCGGTATAACGCATCGCCGCAGCGCCGTCGCCGTCAACCGAACCGAAGTTGCCCTGACCGTCGATTAAGACGTAGCGCATCGAGAAATCCTGCGCCATGCGCACGATGGTGTCGTAAACCGCGGAATCGCCGTGCGGATGGTATTTACCGATGACGTCGCCGACGATACGCGCCGATTTTTTGTAGGCGGCATTCCAGTTGTTTTTCAGCTCGTGCATGGCGTAAAGCACGCGGCGGTGTACGGGTTTGAGACCGTCGCGCACGTCCGGCAGCGCGCGCCCGACAATGACGCTCATGGCGTAGTCGAGATAGCTTTTTCGCATCTCGTCTTCAAGGCTGACGGGCAGGGTTTCGAGGGCGAATTTGTGGTCGTTGCGGATGGTTGCGTCGGTCATGGTTTCAATGTTTCGTATGGCAAAAAATTGTTGCTTATTTTAGCATATTTCAACATGAAACGGTGCGGCGGCCGGATATGCCGTCTGAAAGGCGCGGGCAAAATGCGGAGGGAAGCGTCCGGCTTCCACAAATTTGTACAGGCGGCATTTCAGACGGCATCGGGGCATAATCCTTTCCATAGGAAAACGGGACGGAGGGGAAGATGTGGTAGCCGCCTTCGCCTTGCTTCTTTTTGTCTCTTACGCATATTGCTCCATTAATGCCACGATAGGCATTAGCTCCGGTTCTGAATCTGAGCGATAGCTGTCTATAACTGTTTCGTTTCCATTAAAAAAATGAACATTAGCACCACTATCAAGCATAGCTTTCAAAACATCTAATCGTTCGGGCATATAGCCTATCATTGCTAGAGGAATCATATTGTCTTCATCGGCTATATTCGGATTTGCTCCTGCCTCCAGCAACGCTAATGCTGCATCGCCGTTTCTGGCACGCATGGCGTAATGTAGTGGAGTCATGCCGTATATATCTTGGGCATTGACTGCTACGCCTTTGTCCAGATAGAACCGGACGGTTTCTAGCGGTGAAGGACTGTGAGGATTCATATTAATGCGGTGCAGATAGCTCCATTTTTCAGACGGCGTGATTTTCAAAGGATCAAACTGGCCGCTGTCTGCCGTTTTTTGCAGAAATTTGATATCGCCTAGTCTGTTCGCCCGAACAACCTGCATGTCGATATCATTTTTATAAGGATCTAGTCTCATTTTATTTTCCTGTCGTTAAAAATTTTTCCATATCATCTCTAATATCTTCTAAGTCATCAATACCTGGTTTCTCATAGCGATGACTCAAATTATCCTTAGCATTTTCCAGCTTAAAGATACTCGGCCGCGCATTAACATAATCGTTCAATTGTTGTGATGGCGTATCGTGCCGATGACGGTGATTGGTGGGACGTATTGGCGTTTTTCGATTTGGAGGAACAGGTGGGTGAAGACGGTATATTTTCGGATGGGAATGCGAGGAGGAAAAACGGGCGGATTGAAAAAGTTTGATGTGCAGGTATGTGTGCTTTCGGGACGGTCTTTGCCGAAGCTGATGCCGATTTTGGCATGCCGTCCGAAGAAGGCTTTTCTGCCGGTAAAGGATAGAATGGGGGCAATGCCGAAACGCTGGCGCACGTCATTAAAAAACGGATGCAGGCGGAGGTTCGGCATTGCCTCCCACAAAAATGTTATTTTTTTTTGATGTTCCTCCACGGCTTTTGTCTGTTGTGGGCGGGTAGCCCTATGTTCGGACGGCATGGCGTATGAAGCGGGTATGCCGTCTGAAACGCGGTGCGGATTATAATGCGGAGGAGATTTCGTTGCGGAGTTTGTCGAGAAACCTGCCTTGGCGGACTTGTTGTGCGGCGGTGTCGCAGTCTTGGCGCGCGAATGACTGTTTCAGACCGCAGAACAGTTTTTCTTGTTCGGCGCGGATTTCGTTATCGAGATTTTTCAAGGATTCAAGGTCTTTGCCCGCCCGTGCCTCCATCAGCGTTTCGCGCCATTCCATTTGCTGCATAAGAAATTCGGGGGCGAAAGAGGTATGCTCTGGCGCGTCGGCATTGATACCCGATGTCTTCAGCAGGTAGGCGGCGCGGTCGATGGGGTTTTTCAAGGTGCGGTAGGCATCGTTGATGGTGGACGACATCATCACAGCCTGTTTTTGCTCGAAGGCGGAAGCTGAAGCGAATTTGTCAGGATGGAAGCGGGCAGCCAAGGCGCGGTAGGTTTGTTCCAAGTTTTCGGTGTCGATATCGAAGGCGGGTTCAATCCGGAAGAGGGTGAAATATTGGGACATAGTAGAATGATAAATGTAAGATTTTGGCAGAAAACTGTTTTTGCCTTATAATCTGCTGTTTCTTAAACAAAAGGACTGAATATGGGCGGCAAAGTGCAGCACAATAAAGGCAAAATACGTGACAATGCTTTAAAAGCCTTAGTGAAATCTGATTTGTTCCGGTACAAGGTGGAACGGAAAAGGAAAGGCAAAGGCAGCTACAACAGGCAGGAAGCGAAAAAATGGCGGGACGGTTTTGATACTGTCCCGCCGTTTTTATGCCTTAAACGTGGAAGCTCTCGCCGCAGCCGCAGGAGTCTTTGACATTGGGGTTTTCAAATTTGAAACCTTCCTGCAAACCTTCTTTGGTGTAATCGACTTGCGTGCCGTCCAGATAAACCAAGCTTTTCGGATCGATATAAATGCGCGCGCCGTGTCCTTCGAAAATCAGGTCGTCGCCGTCGGCTTCATCGACAAATTCAAGGTTGTACGCCATACCCGAGCAGCCGCTGGTTTTCACGCCCAAGCGTACGCCCAAGCCTTTGCCGCGTTTGGCGAGATAGTCATTGATGTGTTTTGCGGCATTCTCGGTAAGGGTAATCATATTTCTTCCTTGTTGAGCCGCCCCGGAAAGAACCGAAGCGGCGGGCGGTTCAGACGGCATTGCGGGACGATGCCGTCTGAAGGGGTTTATCTGTTTTCCTGACGTTTGCGGTAGTCGGCAACGGCTGCCTTTACCGCATCTTCCGCCAAAATGGAGCAGTGGATTTTTACCGGCGGCAATTCCAATTCCTCGGCGATTTCGCTGTTTTTGATTGCCAGCGCGTCATCCAGACTTTTGCCTTTGACCCACTCGGTAATCAGGCTGGACGAAGCGATGGCGGAACCGCAGCCGTAGGTTTTGAACTTCGCATCTTCGATGATGCCTTCATCGTTCACTTTGATTTGCAGGCGCATCACGTCGCCGCAGGCGGGCGCGCCGACCATACCGGTGCCGACAGACTCGTCGTTTTTGTCGAAAGTGCCGACGTTGCGTGGGTTTTCGTAGTGGTCGATTACTTTATCGCTGTATGCCATGATGTGGTTTCCTTAATGTTTTTTGATGGTTTAAGTGGTTTGTTTGCCGGTTTTCAGACGGCATGAGTCAGATTTTGCACGCGCCGCCTTCGCAGCCGTCGTCGTTTTCCGAATCGACGCCGCCTTCCACGGTAACGCCGTCAAAATCTTCAAGCAGGTTGTCGAGATTGTCCAAATCTAAATCTTGTTCGTTCATGGTTTTGTATCCTTGATTTTAATGTGGTGGCTTTTAGGTCGTCTGAAAGGGTCTTTTTGAGGTTTCAGACGACCTTTTTTTGTTTTTGTACGGGTTGGGTTGTCAAAACTAACATTTCGGGCGGTTTAACGGATTTATTGTTTTTTAACCTAATCTACCTACGTTTGCTAGCTTTATCATTACATGCTCAAGGAGAGAGAGGAGGTGGAAGAAGGTGTATCAGTTGGAAATTTTAATTCTAGTTTTTGCAAAACTTCTCTATCAGATAAAGCACAAGCGTTACCGTCCTTATCTACAATTAAAATATTCCCATAATCAACGCTAGAACTATCTTTTGATGAACTTTTCTTTTCATTAATCAATACTTGTAAATACTCTTTTAGTTGTATTAAATTATTCAATGGTTGGAAATATCGACACAACGAATTTGATTCACATGGATAACAATTTAACTCCCATGGTTTACCATAAGGTTCGAAACCAAGCCCTTCGCCTATAAAATCAATATATGTTTGCGCCCTCAACTCAAGCTTTAGTTTTTTATCTAAATACCCCCAAATAACGAAATGTGATTTACACGCAGGATATTTTTCCTGTATGTTCTCGATTGCTTCCTCAAGATTAGAATATTTATTTCTCTCGCTCTCTCTTTCTTGCTCTAAATTCAAGCCACGCTTGAATTCAATAATAAAAAATGAATTTCCTTCATAAAATATCGCATCACCAACCTTTTCTGCAGTGCCTGATAGTGGCATTGCTGCGGCTTCTAAAAATTTTCGTGCAAACGCATATTCAACGGTTTTCTCATACCATGTTACTTTTATAGTATTAGTATTATTCATCTTTACTCCTTGTTTATCTACAGATATTACCATTTGTTACCGTAATACTTACCTTTTGGAATTGTTCTAACTATGTAACTACATTAAAAGCCCGTTGACTTAACTATAATCCAATTATTAAACGAAGCACGTGTGTATAGTCATTCAGATGCTTTTCCAGCAACTTAAAACGCGAATATGGACATCCGCGTTCCATTTTGCCGAGTGCAGGCTGCTTTTAATGCGCCGCCCATTCAATCGAGTTCAAATCAATCCCGTCTTTGAACATTTCCCACAGCGGCGACAGTTCGCGCAGTTTGCCGATTTTGGATTTAATCAGTTCGGCGGCGAATTGCACTTCTTCTTCGGTGGTCATACGGCCGAAGGTGATACGCAGGGACGAGTGTGCCAATTCGTCATTTCTGCCCAATGCGCGCAGGACGTAGCTGGGTTCGAGCGAGGCGGAGGTGCAGGCGGAGCCGCTGGATACGGCGAGTTCTTTCACCGCCATAATCAGGCTTTCGCCTTCGACGAAGTTGAAGCTGACGTTCAGGTTGTTCGGGGCGCGGTGTTCGAGGTCGCCGTTGATATAGACTTCTTCGATGCCTTCGATGCCTTTGAGGAAGATGTCGCGCAGTTTGCGGTAGTGCGCCATGTCTTGCTCGAGTTCTTCTTTGGCGATGCGGAAGGCTTCGCCCATACCGACGATTTGGTGGGTCGGCAATGTGCCGCTGCGGAAGCCGCGTTCGTGGCCGCCGCCGTGCATTTGGGCTTCGAGGCGGACGCGGGGTTTGCGGCGGACGTACAGTGCGCCGATGCCTTTGGGACCGTACACTTTGTGGCCGGACATGGACAGCAGGTCGATTTTGGCGGCTTCGACATCGACAGGCACTTTGCCGCAGGCTTGGGCGGCATCGACGTGGAAAATGATTTTGCGTTCGCGGCAGATTTCTCCGATGGCGGGAATGTCTTGCACTACGCCGATTTCGTTGTTCACCCACATCACGGAAATCAGGATGGTGTCGTCGCGGATGGCGGCTTTGAGTTCTTCCAAATCGATTAAACCGTTTTCCTGCACGCCGAGGTAGGTTACTTCAAAACCTTGGCGTTCGAGTTCGCGCATGGTGTCGAGTACGGCTTTGTGTTCGGTTTTGACGGTGATGAGGTGTTTGCCTTTGGTTTTGTAGAAGTTTGCCGCACCTTTGATGGCGAGGTTGTCGGACTCGGTCGCGCCGCTGGTGAAGACGATTTCTTTGAGGTCGGCGTTAATCAGGGCGGCGATGTCGGCGCGGGCTTTTTCGACGGCCTCTTCTGCTTCCCAGCCGAATGCGTGGCTGTTGGAGGCGGGGTTGCCGAAGGTTTCGGTCAGATAGGGAATCATTTTTTCGGCAACGCGTTTGTCAACGGGTGTGGTGGCGGCGTAGTCGAGGTAAACGGGGGTTTTGACGGTCATGGTTTGCTCTTTCTTTTTCGGGTGTTATTTAATGGATGTGTGTAAATTGGACGACGCGGCTGCTGTCGCCGCTGTTTTTCTGTTCGATGATGCTTTGCAGGGTAACGCTGCCGAGGTAGTCGTTGATGGTTTTGTTTAAATTCTCCCAAAGGTCGTGCGTCAGGCAGGGCGCGCCGTGGTGGCAGTTGGCTTTGCTGCCGCATTGGGTCGCGTCCAGCCGGTCTTCGGCGGCGGAAATGATTTGGGCGATGTTGATTTGTGCGGGAGGGGCGGCGAGGATGTAGCCGCCGCCGGGTCCGCGCAGGCTTTCAACCAGTCCGGCGCGGCGGAGTTTGCCGAACAATTGCTCGAGATAGGAGAGGGATATGTTTTGGCGTTCGCTGATGGCACTGAGTTTGACGGCGCCGGTTTGCGCGTTCATCGCCAAATCCAGCATAGCGGTAACGGCGAAACGCCCTTTGGTGGTCAGTCTCATGGTGGTGGTTGCCCGTGTCGGCTTTTTTATAGTGGGCGGAATTGTCCAATATCTGAGTGTTTCAGTCAAGTATGGAGGAGCTGTTGCCGATTGTTTGTTTAAATGGCGGTATAGTCTGATTTTGCTTTATTTGTTTGGTTTTTTGAATCAGTTGGTTATGTTTTTTGAGGAGCGGCGGTTGGGGCGTTTTGCCGGCAAGCGGTTTCAAAACAATTTGATTTATTTTTGATATTGATATAGATTATCTAAATCTTAGTGATTTATTTGGGTATTGCCTGAAATGCCGTCTGAAAGCTCAAGCGGTTTCAGACGGCATACTCCATCAGGCTGTCAAACAGGGAAAAACAAGATGAAACGTGATTTGAGCAAAATGACCTGCATCGAAGACTTGCGCCGCGTTGCCAAGCGCAAAATGCCGCGTATGTTTTACGATTACATCGATTCGGGTTCGTGGACGGAAACGACTTATCGGGAAAATACTTCGGATTTCAAAGATATCCGCTTCCGTCAAAAAGTATTGGTCAATATGGAGGGACGCAGCCTTGAGACTAAAATGATCGGGCAGGATGTGAAAATGCCGGTGGCGATTGCGCCGACGGGTTTTACCGGCATGGCGCACGCTGACGGCGAAATCTTGGCGGCGCGGGCGGCGGAGAAGTTCGGCATTCCGTTTACGCTCTCGACCATGTCCATCTGCTCGATTGAAGACGTTGCCGAGAACACTAGCGCGCCGTTTTGGTTTCAGCTTTATGTGATGCGCGACCGCGAGTTTATGGAAAACCTGATTAAGCGCGCGAAGGATGCCAAATGTTCGGCATTGGTTTTGACCGCCGATTTGCAGGTTTTGGGTCAGCGCCACAAAGACATCAAAAACGGCCTGTCTGCGCCGCCGAAACCGACCATCGCCAATTTAATCAATCTGGCGACCAAGCCCGAATGGTGCATGAAAATGCTGAACACGGAACGCCGCACGTTCCGCAATATCGTCGGACACGCCAAAAACGTCGGCGATTTGTCCTCGCTGTCTTCATGGACTTCCGAACAATTCGACCCGCGCCTGAGCTGGGACGACGTCGCCCGCATTAAAGATTTGTGGGGCGGCAAGCTGATTATCAAAGGCATTATGGAACCTGAAGACGCGGAAAAAGCAGCGAAAAGCGGTGCGGACGCATTAGTCGTTTCCAACCACGGCGGCCGCCAGCTCGACGATACTGTGTCCGCCATCAAAGCCTTGCCCGACATCGTTAGCGCAGTCGGCAGCGACATCGAGGTTTGGATGGACAGCGGCATCCGCAGCGGTCAGGATATTTTGAAGGCGTGGGCTTTGGGCGCGAAAGGTACGATGATAGGCCGGGCGTTTCTGTATGGTTTGGGTGCGTATGGTGAAGAAGGCGTAACCCGTGCGCTGGAAATCCTGTATAAAGAAATGGATATATCTATGGCGTTTACGGGACACCGCGATATTCAAGATGTCGATGCCTCGATTTTAAGGGGTAAAGATTGGGGCAGGGAAACGGTTTAGATACTGAAAAATATGATGCCGTCTGAACACAGGGTTCGGACGGCATTAAAATTTGGCTGTATTTTAATAATGTGTTGATTAAATATCTGACAAAACGCCCTTTTGTAAAGGAAGTTTTGTCAAACGGGGTTGCCTGCAATGCACTACTCTATTTTTTCAAGCGATGCCGCACCTAAAGGGAATGACTCCGTAAATTGTCCATTTTTCTGATGATCAGTAAAAAACGGTAAACCGATCAAACGATAATGCGGTGTATCTTTTTGCAGGATTTTATCCTTCCCATATTCCACTGTGATTGCCTCTAAAAAAGCTGCTTTCCACGAATCATTTTCCACTAAATGCCCGCCTTTCGGTTCAATGAAAATTTGGTAATGCAAAAAGCCGTCCACGCTGTCGGAAGAAGATTTTTGTTTATCTTTCAGCAATAAAACAAAGTCCGGCATAAATCCTTCACCATCGGCAAAGTTATTCAATTTAAACACTTCTTCATTACGGATTAAATGAACGTCATATTGAGATTTCAAATCGCCCAAACGCGCTGAAATAAATTGAATTAACGCTTCTTCCAAACTCGTTCCAGCAAAATTATCCATCACATACCAATCATTTTGCGTGGCAATAGTCGTTTTTACATCATCTTTTTTGACCCATTTTTGTTTTGGCGTACCGAAAATTTCCCCCAATTTCTTAGGCGTAAATTCTTTTGTACCGATAAACGGTATATCACTTTCATTGAGATGTTTTTCAACTATTTCCAAGATTTTCAGGCAGCCTGCAAGTTTGTCATCCGGGCGAACCTGTTTGTCTTGCCCTAATCCTAAAAATTCAATTTGCCAGTCTTTCAACAATTTATTTTGCAATTCATCGCGATTTTGAATATTGAGTTTGCTTTGCAGGCGGTCAAAATGGAATAAAGATTGACTGTTTTTCCCTTTGATATGTAATGCTTTATTGAAAATATGCCGCTCCATTTCACTCATTTTTATGGTTTGAGTAAAATTATTTTGTGTGCCGATTTGTCGGGCTGTTTCATCATTTTCATCGGCTGTAAATTGCGTTTCCTGCAACAGTTGATTGCTGTGAACTTGGAATGAAAGCGTTTGCGGATTGGCTTGCAGACTGTATGCATTATTGCTTTTGGCGTTTGGGTTGGGGATTTTTTTATTTGCCCAAATTAACAATTCTCTAAAATCCTTATTATCGGCAAATTCAGATTTGAGTTTAAATGTTGCCAATACCTTATCATCGTCTTTTTCAGGCAAATAACCGTCTTTTCGCAACTCGTTTTTCAGTTCTGAAATATAGCGGGATTGCTCATCGTGCGTGTAATAAAACAATTCTTCCAAAATACGCAATTCGTGTTGCATATCGTTGTCAAATTTGCGTTTATTCGGCTGTTTATCTTCAAACGCAAATGGAAAATAACGCACGCCACGACCAATCAACTGCTTTTCCGATACGGTGGCGGCAGCCGTTTTGCCCGATTTTTTATTTGAACCGCCACCGTTTTGCCCTTCATACAAACGCACAATATCAAACAAATTCAGAACGTCCCAACCTTCGGTTAATCTATCCACCGTAAAAATGGCACGGATTGGATTATCAGCCGCTTCCAAATTATTCAGCAATTTTTCCGTTTCGCTGTCGGTTTTTTCAGTTTTGTTTTTGTTGGTTTCGGAGTTGGTAATAATCACATTATGTTTTTGATAATTTTGTTTCACCCAATTTGCCAAATGTGCAAACTCAAAGCCATTTTCCTGCATAAATTTTAGGGCTTGTTCGGTGCGGGTTTTGCCTTGTTCGTTGGCGTTGTCGCTATTATTCAGGCTGCCTGAAAACGTATCCAAAAACTCAAAATCATCCGCTTGCACATTTTCTGCCCAATTTAAAAATGCCAAATAATCCGCTTTTGATTCATCAATCGTCTTACTTCTAAACAACATCACAGGCTTGAAATTGGCAATGCCATATTTCAACGCAATTTGATGGCGATACCAGGCAAACAATAAAGCGTGTAATACCCGCTCTTTCTTATTCAGCGTACTAGATACCAAATTGATTTCTTTGGTATAACCCTTTTGCAAAAACTCTTTTAAGCCAAATTTTGTGATGATTTTATCCGCATATTTTTGTTGCACTTCAGCATTTTCAGGCAGCGTAGCGGTAAATTCCAACAGCACATTTTGGCCGGGATTGCCATTTTTATTGAGCAACAATTCCAAAACCATATGCTCCCAGCCTTTGCGTTCAATTTCGGCATCGCTAGTGCGGTCGTTCATTTCCTTTTCTAAATCTAATTCGCCTTGTTTTTTGCTTTTGGTTTGCGCGTTTAAATGGTGTGCTTCATCGCCCAGCATTGCAAGGTTCAAACCGTGCAAATCCGCCAATGTGGTTTGGTTTTCCCGTTCGGTGTGAATATCGTTATACAGTTTTTGAATGCTGGTAAATTTAATTTCAATGCCGTCTGAATGTGGGCTGAACGTTTCCACTTTGTGAATGGGAATTACCGTATCGCCCTGCAAAATCTTCTCGGTAAATAAAAATTTTGCGTGCGTCGGGTCAATAAAATTATTTTCCGTTTTATCCACGATATTGTTTTGATTCACAAAAAACAGAAAATGCCGATAACCCTTTTCAAAATAATACAAAATCAACGCCGCCATCATCATCGTTTTGCCGGCACCTGTTGCCATATTAAATAGCAAATGCGTTGGCTTATTTTTTAAATCAGGGAAATCGTCTAGCTCTGAAGTGCGGTCAAAAATCAAAAAGTTTTCAAGGGCGGATTTTTGCCATTCAAAAAAATCATATTTTAAGTTTTTGGACGTAAACTCAGGCATTTCAAGTAATTCAGGCTTGTATTTTTTAACCGCTTTACGTTCATTTTCAATCACTTCAAACAACGTTTTATTATTCGCCATCTTTTTTCTCCGCTTGATAGAACGCACGGCTTAATGCTTTATCGTCATCATTCAGGCAGCCTGCAAATTGTTCGTCATCCATTTCGGATAATGAAACATACATTTGATTTAAATCCAACATTTCAAGCACCATTTGTTTTTGTTCGTCTAATGGCAAAGATTGAAATTCAGGCTCTTGAATGATTTGACTAAATTCATTTATGCTGACGTTGTATTTTAAGAAATAGCGTTCGCATAAATCTTCAAACAGTGTTTTGATGCCGTCTGAATCTTCGCAAGCCAAAATTTGTTGTTTTGCGGTTTCGTTAAATGGAGCAAGCTCGGCATAGACAAACTCGCCACCACCTTGCCAATTCACGGCTTTGGAAATACCGCCTTGCTCGCCTTCAATCACTTTTTTCAAGCGTTCAACGGCAAGCGTTTCAATATAGTCCATTTGTTCAATACCGATGTATTGGCGGTTCATTTTGTGGGCAACGGCGGCGGTTGTGCCACTACCCAAGTGGTAGTCTAAGACGATGTCGGATTCGGATGTGGCAATTTGAATAAGATACTGCAATAAGCTCTCAGGTTTTGGAGTAGTAAAAACTTTGCTGCCGAACAGTTTTTTCAATTCATCTGTCGCATGTGTATTTAAGATATCCTGTATTAAGTTCTTATAGGGAGCAGAACGTTCTATCGGCTTGTTTTCGTTATCAACCAACATATAGTTTTTATAACATACACTCCATCCAGATTTTTTAGACTTTGATTTTCTAAACTCCAAAAAACCGTTTGTTATTGCCCAATCAATTTTATTTTTACTCCATTTCCATATCCAGCCATCATTGACAAATTCAGTCCTGCCATTCGGATACGTAAAAGTGCCATCTGGACATTGGATTGCAAAATTCAAACTGTCACTATACTGCAATCCCCCTCTATCTAAATTGTCGATATAATATTTACCTCTTTCCTGTTCAAACTTATCACTTAATTTGTATCTCTCTGTATCATAAGAAGACGTGTTTTTATTTAATTTAACTGTTTTAAAGTTCTTTGAGTAACATAAGACAAACTCTGTAATAGTCGCTATCTGTTTGGCATCGGACGCACCTGTCTTTTTTTCCCAAATAAAATTGCAGATGAAATTTTCATTTCCGAAAACTTCATCCATTAAAATTTTCAAATATGCCTGTTCGTTGTCGTCAATCGACACAAAAATCGAACCGTCTTCCATAAGCAGCTCTTTGGCGATTTCCAGCCGATTTTTCATAAAAGTCAGCCAAGTGGAATGATTAAATTTGTCGTTGTATTTGAAACCGTCATTGCCCGTGTTATATGGCGGATCAATATAAATCAGCTTCACTTTGCCTTTAAACTGTTTGGCAAGCGAATGCAGGGCAATCAGATTATTGCCTTTGATAATAAGATTTTCGGCGGGTGTGCCGTCTGAATGTCGTTTGATTTCGCCAACGGCTTGTTTGCCGTCTGCGGTATAGCGAGAGAATTTTGAGAATGCTTTTGCGTCAAAAAGCCTATCGATTTCATCAAAAGCAAGCGTTTGATTAAAAAAGATTTCTTGTCTTTTTCGGGTTAATTTGGTGTATAATTGGCTGGCTGGCTGGCTGGCTGGCTGGCTGGCTGGCTGGCTGGCTGG
>NZ_CAUIYF010000019.1 GCF_962719845.1 Neisseria uirgultaei
CAGATGGATGATTCTGCCCAAACCAAGCCCGATTCTACCTTTTTTCGGGGGGGGGGGGCAAGCCTTCGGAAGGCTATGAATGAAACATATCTTGTTTTATTCACTAAAAAATATCGGGTAATGCCGTATGAAAATTTTTGAAGCACAAAAATAGGCCGGTTTCGCCGGCCGCACTGTTTTTTTTGATTTTGTCGTTTTGCCTTAAACCTGTTTGCCGCCGCATATTTTCAGACGGCATAACATAAAAAAATCCCCAAGCATTGATTGCTTGGGGATTTTCAATAGTCCGAATTATTGGACTTTGATTTCTACATCAACACCGGCCGGCAAATCCAGCTTCATCAGCGCATC
Organism: Neisseria uirgultaei; assembly: GCF_962719845.1. Taxonomy (GTDB): domain Bacteria; phylum Pseudomonadota; class Gammaproteobacteria; order Burkholderiales; family Neisseriaceae; genus Neisseria; species Neisseria bergeri. The sequence continues at coordinate 352 of NZ_CAUIYF010000019.1, forward strand.
GGTAGTTTTATCGGTCCAATCCACGATGTCCATCAGGCGCAAGTGGGTGCGGATTTCCAATTGTTCACGGGAAGTTTTGTTCACGTGCGGAGAACGCAAAATGTTGAAACGCTCGATTTTGGTCGGCAAAGGAATCGGACCTTTTACAACGGCACCGGTACGTTTTGCAGTTTCAACGATTTCTTGTGCAGAACGGTCAATCAGGGCGTAATCATAAGCTTTCAGGCGGATACGGATTTTTTGGTTTGCCATTTATCAATATCCTTCAATTAAGCGATAACAGAAGAAACCACGCCGGCACCCACGGTACGGCCGCCTTCGCGAATCGCAAAGCGCAGACCTTCTTCCATAGCGATAGGCGCAATCAGTTCTACGGTAATGGTTACGTTCTCACCCGGCATTACCATTTCCACACCTTCTTCCAAAGTAACCGCGCCGGTTACGTCGGTGGTACGGAAGTAGAATTGGGGACGGTAGTTGGCGAAGAACGGGGTATGGCGACCGCCCTCTTCTTTGCTCAATACGTACACTTCTGCTTTGAACTTGGTGTGCGGAGTGATGGTGCCGGGTTTGGCCAATACCTGACCGCGTTCCACGTCTTCACGTTTGGTACCGCGCAGCAATACGCCTACGTTGTCGCCCGCCTGACCTTCGTCCAGCAGTTTGCGGAACATTTCAACACCGGTACAGGTGGTTTTTTGGGTTTCTTTCAGACCTACGATTTCGATCTCGTCACCAACGTGGATGACACCGCGCTCTACACGGCCGGTTACTACGGTACCGCGACCGGAGATGGAGAATACGTCTTCGATAGGCAACAGGAACGGTTTGTCCACGGCACGCTCAGGAGTCGGGATGTAGCTGTCCAATGCGGCAGCCAGTTCGAAGATTTTTTCTTCGTAAGCGGCGTCGCCTTCCAAGGCTTTCAGTGCAGAACCTTGTACGATCGGGCAGTCGTCGCCTGGGAAGTCGTAGCTTGACAGCAAGTCACGGATTTCCATTTCAACCAGTTCCAACAGCTCGGCATCGTCAACCATGTCGCATTTGTTCATGAACACGATGATGTAAGGTACGCCTACTTGGCGGGCCAACAGGATGTGTTCGCGGGTTTGCGGCATAGGACCGTCGGCAGCGGAACATACCAAGATTGCGCCGTCCATTTGTGCGGCACCGGTAATCATGTTTTTAACGTAGTCGGCGTGGCCCGGGCAGTCTACGTGTGCGTAGTGGCGGGTTTCGGTTTCGTATTCTACGTGTGAGGTATTGATGGTAATACCGCGGGCTTTTTCTTCGGGAGCGTTGTCGATTTGGTCGTAAGCTTTTGCAGCACCGCCGAATTTTTTAGCCAAAATAGTAGTCAAAGCAGCAGTCAGGGTGGTTTTACCATGGTCAACGTGACCGATGGTGCCAACGTTTACGTGCGGTTTGCTACGTTCGAATTTTTCCTTAGCCATGGCAATATCCTATATATCTAAGCTTTAAAGAAATGAATAATCGAAGAGATGGTGCCCATGGGCAGATTTGAACTGCCGGCCTCTCCCTTACCAAGGGAGTGCTCTACCCCTGAGCTACATGGGCCTAATTGTTGGAGCGGGTGAAGGGAATCGAACCCTCACCGTAAGCTTGGAAGGCTTCTGCTCTACCATTGAGCTACACCCGCATTACTCGCTACTGCTCCAAGTAAGAATTTTGGTGGAGGGAGAAGGATTCGAACCTTCGAAGCTTTCGCAACAGATTTACAGTCTGCTCCCTTTGACCGCTCGGGAATCCCTCCAAAAGAGAACGCTAGTTTATTAGTGGCTTGCTTTTCCGTCAAGTCTTTTTTCGATTTTATTTCAAAACAGACATAATTTGATGTTTTAAAGAAGAATTTATTTAAACTGGATAATCTTTTCGTATTTCGCCATCAACTCGTCATGGGTTTCAGGATGTTCTTCGTCAATCAAGATGCAATCAACCGGACAAACCTGCTGACACTGCGGCTCATCGTAGTGTCCGACGCACTGTGTGCAGAGGTTGGGGTTGATTTCGTAAATTTCCTCGCCTTGCGAGATGGCATCATTCGGACATTCGGGTTCGCATACGTCGCAGTTGATGCACTCGTCGGTAATAAAGAGCGACATTTCTTTTCCTTTTCCACTAAATTATCAAAACCGGGCGGGCGCGGATTATAGCACAAGGTTTTTTTGAACCGGACGGTTGCAAACGAATGTTTACAACTCGGAAATGATTATCAAAGCGCATATTATTCAGCCACTTGGAAAACCCTTAATTCGAATGTACTCTTCCCCGATTTCCCCTCCCTATATCCCGTCAGCCAATCAGGTTTGTCCGGCTGCCTGCCTGCCTCGATATAGACGTATGCACCGTCATTCAGGCGTGCGCCCAATGCATTGAAAAGGCTTTCCCAACTTTGCCACGCAAACGGCGGGTCGAGAAAGACGACATCGAATTTCTCTTTTAGGTTTGTCAAATAGGCAATGCCGTCTGAACAGACGATTTGCACCTGCCCCAAACCCAGTTCGCGGCTGTTTTTCTCAAGGGTTTGTACCGTTTGACGGTTGTTGTCTGCAATGACGACCCGTTTTGCATTACGCGATGCTGCCTCCATACCAAGTGCGCCGCTGCCTCCGAAGAGATCCAAAACCGTTTTACCCGTCAAATCCTGTCCCAGCCAGTTAAACAGCTTTTCACGCACGCTGTCGGGTGTCGGACGCAGTCCGTCGGCGGATGTGAAACTCAATTTCCTGCCCCGACATTGCCCGCCGATAATGCGTACCTGGTTGCTGTGTTTGGTATGTTTGCCTGCCGCCATAATCAAAAACCTGTAAGTTCAAACGGTATTATACAAGACCTGTCAAAGAATATGCCGTCTGAAAACTTTTTTCAGACGGCATATCTGTTTAAACGGTTTCGGTCAGCTTGCGGAGCAGCTCGATTTCTTTGTCTTTTTGTTCCAACATTTCTTTGCAGTGTTTCAACTCCATTTTTAAAAATTCTATTTTCATCGAAACATCACCCGACGCATACAACGCAATATCGCCACCACTATCACCTTCATTAATCTGAAACACCATCCTGCCGCCGCCCGATTTGAGCAAGTCCCACATATCAATTTTGAAAATCTGCGCCAATTGCTCCAAACGCGGAATGTTCAACTGCGTTTCGCCCCGTTCGATTTTGGCATACCCGCCTGCCGACATCGCCAGCTTTTCCGCCATATCCTCCTGCGACCATTTGTTCAATTCGCGCATCAGGCGGATTTTTTCGTGGGTTTCCATGGGCTGAACTTTCTGTATCAGCCAATTTAAGCATAGACTACACCGGTTGGAACGCAAAAGCCCCAGAAGTCAATTTCAAGGCGGATTTACTTGGCATCAGCTTGGAATACTTGGGCAACTCTGATTCATCTCCTGCTAAAGGATGGTATGTCCGCACCCAATACAGCACAGGTAAAGTTACTGAAAGCATGGTCAACGGCAAAATCAAAATGACCGAACTGGAGGGCGGTTACAAATATCCGATTATTAAAGGAAAATCTGCTTATTTAAGCGGAAAGGCAGGAATAGGCTTCGCATACACAACAGTTAAAGCAAATGCCGTATCTGACAGCGTATCCCATATTACCTTTCCTTTTGGTCTTGAAGCAGGTATCAAAGCCAATTCCAAACTTATAGTTGCGGCAAATGCAGGCTATAAATTTGGGTGGGAACTGGGTAGAAGCGGATCGACATGCCGAGACGGCTGGAACAGTCCAAGTCAAGGAAAAGGTTCGTGTTCACATGATGGTGGTGTTGCAGAAACCCATGAAGAGAAAATTGGGAAAGTACGCGGTGCAATTTTCGGTATAGGCTTGAAATATTCGTTTGACTGATTCTCTTGCAATAAAGCACTAGAGTTGTTAAAACAAATATTGAAACTTTCTAATTTACAAAATGCCGTCTGAAACTCCTTTCAGACGGCATTTCTTTCATCTCAATCCCAACCGCTTCACTCTTTCGGTGCAGGCGGTTCAATCTGTTCTTTCCAGCCGCATTCTTTTTGTGGACAGACTTTTTCCACGCCCCAGCGTTTGGTGGTTTTGATGGTTAAAACCGGCCAATGGCAGTTCGGGCATTGTTCGGCGACGGGCGGGTTCCAGGTGGCGTAGTTGCAGTCAGGATAGGTGCTGCAACTGTAAAACAGTTTGCCGTAGCGGGATTTGCGCTCGACGAGGTTACCTTTTTTGCATTGCGGGCATTGGACGCCGGTGTCTTTCGGTTTTTCCAACGGCTCGACGTGTTTGCATTTGGGGTAGTTGGCGCAGCCGATGAATTTGCTGCCAGTGCGGCTGTATTTGTACACTAGGCGACCGCCACATTTAGGGCATTCGCGCCCGTCGAGTTCCGCTTGCTCGGCTTCGGCTTTGGCGATGCGCTCGGCGGCTTCTTCAGCGGTTTCGTTCACGTTGCGGGTGTAGCTGCACTCGGGATAGCCGGCGCAGGCGACGAAGCGGCCCATTTTGCCGAACTTGATTTGCAATTTGTGTTCGCCGCATTTGGGGCAGGTTTCGTCGAGTTCCTGCGTGGTGAATTTGGCGCGTTCGATGCCTTCTTTTTCTTCCACTTGTTTGATGAACGGTTTCCAGAATTTGTCCATCACGGGAATCCAGCGGCGTTTGCCGTCGGCGATTTCGTCGAGCTGGTCTTCGAGTTTGGCGGTGAAGTGGTAATCGACGTATTGGGCGAAGTGTTCGGTCAGGAATTTATTGACGATGTCGCCTGTGTCGGTGGGCATAAAGCGTTTTTGCTCAAGGGTAACGTATTCGCGGTCTTTGAGCGTGGAGATGATGCTGGCGTAGGTCGAGGGGCGGCCGATGCCGTATTCTTCGAGGGCTTTAACCAGCGTGGCTTCGTTGTAGCGCGGCGGCGGGGTGGTGAAGTGTTGTTCGCCGTAGAGTTTGTCCACGGGCAATTTATCGCCTTCGCTCATTTCGGGCAGTTTTTTGCTGTCTTCGCCTTCTTCGTCATCGCTGCTTTCTTCGTAAACGCTGAGGAAGCCTGCGAAGGTTTGCACTTGTCCGGTTACGCGGAATACGCCTTTGCCGACGGTAATATCGACGGTGGTTTGGTCGAATTTGGCAGGCGTCATCTGACAGGCGACGGTGCGCTGCCAAATCATTTGATAGAGTTTGAACTGGTCTGCGCTCAAGAAGGGTTTGACGCTTTCGGGCGTGCGGTACACGGAAGTCGGACGGATTGCTTCGTGCGCTTCTTGGGCGTTTTTGGATTTGGTTTTGTATTGTTTGGCGGCACTCGGCAGATATTCTTTGCCGATTTTGTTTTCGATGTAATGGCGGATTTCGGTTAACGCTTCGTCAGCCAAATTCACGCTGTCGGTACGCATATAGGTAATCAGACCGATGGCGCCCTGCCCTACGTCAATACCTTCGTAAAGCTGCTGGGCGGTACGCATGGTGCGGTCGGTGGTGAAGCCGAGTTTGCGCACAGCATCCTGCTGCATGGTAGAAGTGGTGAACGGCGCGGCGGGATTGCGGCTGCGCTTTTTCTTTTCAATGGCGGTAACGACGGCCTCTTTGCCTTCGAGTTCTTTCAACACGTCGGCTTGCGCGGCTTCGTTCGGCAGGTCGAATTGTTCGAGTTTCGCGCCGTTGTATTGGGCGAGTTTGGCGGTGAACTTGCTGCGGCCTTTGTGGCTGTCGAGATGCACCGTCCAATATTCCTGCGCTTCAAACGCGCGGATTTCGTTTTCGCGTTCGCAAATCAGGCGCAAAGCGGGACTTTGCACACGACCCGCGCTCAAACCGCGGCGGATTTTTTTCCATAACAATGGCGAAAGGTTAAAGCCGACCAAATAGTCCAAAGCGCGACGGGCTTGTTGCGCATCGACCAAGTCCATTTCGATTTCGCGCGGGTTGGCGACGGCGTCAAGGACGGCGTTTTTGGTGATTTCGTGAAACACGACACGCTGCGGTTTGATGTTTTTCAGGCCGCGTTTGGATTTGAGGATTTCCAAAAGGTGCCAGGAAATGGCTTCGCCTTCCCTATCCGGGTCGGTTGCGAGGTAGATGTTTTCAGCTTCTTTGGCTCCGGCGACGATGGCATCGACGTGTTTGCCGTTGCGTTTTATCAGCTCGTATTTCATGGCGAAATCCTGATCCGGATTGACCGCTCCGCTTTTGGGAACAAGGTCGCGGACATGTCCGTAGGACGCGAGGATTTCAAAATCGCCGCCCAAATATTTTTTCAGGGTTTTGGCTTTGGATGGGGATTCGACGATTAATAGGTTTTTCGCCATGTGTTTCCTCTGGTAATAAATGTCTCGGTTCCGGTATTTCAGACGGCAGGTTAGCAGGATAATGCCGTCTGAACCTGTTTCAGTTCATAGTAGGTTTGTTATCGAGCAAGAGTGCGCTCATCAGCTCGTCACCGACCAACACGGGCAGCTCGCTCTTGTTTGCCCATAAAAGCAGCAGGGTCAGCACTTTGGCGGTATCTATGGTAATTTCGTCGCCCGGAATGTGCATGAGCGCGTGAATGATAATTTCCCGCTGTTCACAGCTTACGGCTTTTTCTTCAATCAGATATTGCATCAGCCCCATCACTTCCTGCGGCAGGTTGTCGGTTTCTTCTTTGCTGTACACGCGCAATGCGCCGCTGTCGGCAGGTTCGGTGGAAAATTCGGAGCTGTTGAGCAATACTTCCATCATCATCAGGGTGTTGCCGATTTCCATCGTATCGAAACCCGCTTCTTCAAGCAGCATACCCAAGTCTTCGGGCGGCGGACAGGTATCGAAATCTTGGAAATGTTCGATGAGGTAGGCGATGACTTCGGTCATTCGTGTTCCTTAATATAAAGTGCGTTCAAGTTCGGATACGCTGGTATCTGCCGCCGGGCATGGCGGCAACGCTGCCGTCCAATTCCAATTCCAACAGTGCGGCATACAAATCTGCGGCAGGCATAGCCAACTGTCCGGCAAGCACGTCGGGATGAACTGGGTCGAAACCCATCCTGTCCAAGATACCGCCGCCGACGGGTCGGTTCTCCGTCTTTTCAGACGGCATTTTGCCTTCAGACGAAAACGGCGGGTCGGATGCCGTCTGAACGGCAGTGATGCGCTTTTCAGGTATTCCCTTATTTATAGAATATGATGAAGCACCCTCATTTTGCAAGAGCCGCGGACACTCATGAAGGATGTCGTCCAGGCATTCCACCAATTTCGCGCCGTCTTTAATCAGTTTGTGGCAGCCTTTGCTGTGCGGATTGTCTATCGAACCGGGTACCGCCATCACTTCGCGCCCCATTTCTGCCGCCAGGCCGGCGGTAATCAGCGAACCGGATTCCAACGCGGCTTCAACCACCAGCGTAACCTGCGACAGGGCGGCAATCAGACGGTTGCGGCGCGGAAAATTGCCGGCATACGGCCGCGTGCCGATGGGGAACTCGCTGACAATCAATCCTTTTTCGGCGATTTCATAAGCAAGGTTTTTGTTGGCCGGCGGATAAATGCGGTCTATGCCCGTCCCCCACACGGCGATGGTGCCGCCTTCTGCCTGCAACGCACCCTGATGGGCGGCGGTATCGATGCCCGAAGCCATACCCGACACAACGGGAATGCCTTTCCCACCCAACGCCCTGCCGAAATCTTTGGCAATCCGCATGGCCTGCGGCGTGGCATAGCGGCTGCCGACAATGGCGGCGGAAGGCTTGTGCAGCAGCCGCACGTTGCCGCGCAAAAACAAAACCGGCGGCGCGGTCAGCCCCTGCGCCAGCATTTCGGGGAAATCTTCATCCTGAAGCAGCATCAGACGGCATCCGTCCCGCATTTCCCATTCCAACGCCGCTTCTGCCGCCTGCCGCGCCAAGGCGCGTTTTTCCGCATTGCGCCAAGCCTCAAGCGCGTGCTTATGCCGCACCGCCGGGGCAACCTGTTCCGCCGGTGCGGACAAGGCATTTTGCGCGCTGCCGAAACGGCGCATCAGCAGCAGGAAACTTTCCGCGCCGATATAGGGCGTAAACGCCAATTGCAACCATGCGAAACGTTCGTTCTCTGTCATGAAATCTGTCCCCTTATGATTTCAGACGGCATTTGCTCCAAATGCCGTCTGAAAACGGAAGCCCTGCAATCTGAAAACCGGCGGTTTACACCTATTCTTCGGTTTTTTCACCCGCACGACGGGAAATGCCGATACCGAGCTGCTTGAGCTTGCGGTAGAGGTGGGTACGCTCCAACCCGACCTTCTGCGCCACTTTGCTCATATTCTGACCTTCTTGGGCAATGTGGTACTCGAAATAACGCCGCTCCAATTCTTCCCTCAATTCGCGCAGCGGCAGGTTGAAATTGAACCCGCCCACCATATCTTCCGCCCCCTCGGCAGGCACATTCTGCCCCAAAAGGGAAGAAACCGCCGCCGCACCGATTTCCTGCCCGTCCGCCTCCAACAGCAGCGTTGCTACGACGCTTTGCAGTTGGTCGAAATTTCCCGGCCAGTCGTAACGGGTCAGCACGGCAAGCGCATCTTCACTGAATGAGGCAGGCGCAATCTTTTGGCTTTCAGCCACGTTGCAGGCAATCCCCTGAATCAGGAAGGCGATGTCCTCATGCTGCATACGCAGCGGCGGAATGCGGACGACCGACTCCGACAGCAGTTCCGACAGCTTTTCCTCGCAGGCAATGCCGTCTGAACCTGCCGCGTGGCTGCCCGATGCGACCACCCTGACGCGGCAGCGTTCTGCCTTGCCGATGATAAAGGCAATGCCGGTTTGGATATTGCGGCTGTATTGGGCGATATCTCCGACATACAAAACGCCGCCTTCCGCCTTCTGCAACAGTTCCATCGGCATATCGATCAGATATTCGACCCTTGCCGGACTGACCCACGGCGTACCGTTTTTATGGAAATAGCGCGCCACGGTTTCAAACGGCGAACCCGCCTCGCCCGTCAAAAATACAGGGGACGTGCGTTTTGCCGCCGCTTCGACTTCGCGGTTCATCTCCTGAATCGCGGCACTGTTGCCCAGCTTGTCGAACACCGGTCCCGTTTCGATTTGAGCCGCACCGTGTTTCAACGCGTTTTCGACGGCAGACAGCAGCTTTTGCAGGGAAATCGGTTTTTCCAAAAAATCGATTGCGCCGATTTTGGTCGCTTCTACGGCGGTATCGATGCTGGCGTGCCCGCTCATCATCACCACCGGCATATTGAGCTGCCCGTTTTTCGCCCACTCCTTCAAAAGGGTAATGCCGTCGCAATCGGGCATCCAAATATCCAGCAGCACCATCGCCGGGCGTACCTGATGGCGCAGCTTACGCGCCTCTTCGGCATTTTCCGCCAACGCGACCGAATAGCCTTCGTCCTGCAGGATTTCCGACAGCAGGTCACGGATGCCGATTTCGTCATCTACAATTAAAATATCGCTGCTACGCATAAATTTATACCGTTTTTGGCAAGATGATTCTGACACACGCGCCGCCCGCATCCTGATTGCTCAGGCTGATGCGGCCGCCGTGTTCTTCAATGATTTTTTTCACCACGGGCAGTCCCAATCCCGTTCCCGCCGGTTTGTCCGTCACATACGGCTCGAAGGCGTTGTGCAGCATTTCCTTGCCGAACCCCTTGCCGTTGTCGCAAACCGTCAGGACAATCCGTCCGTCCTGCCCCGCTTCCGATTTTACCCTGACTTCGGGCACATCGGCTTCTTCCGCCGCTTCGGCGGCATTTTTGAAAATATTGTGCAGCACCTGCCGCATAGCGGTCGTATCCGCCGCCATCATCAGCGGTTCGCCGGCAAGCTCCGCCGCAAACCGGCACGGGCCGGCCTCATACAATGCCAACACATCGCCGATTAAGGCGTTCAAATCCTGATTTTCCAATTTGAGCGACGGCGCGCGCGCATAATTGCGGAATGCTTCGACCATTTCTTTTAACGCCGCCACCTGTTTGATGATGGTTTCGGTCGAACGCGTCAGGATTTGCGCGTCCTGCTCGTCCAGCTTCCCGCCCAATTTCCACGCCAGCCGTTCGGCGGAAAGCTGGATGGGCGTGAGCGGATTGCGGATTTCGTGTGCCAGACGTTTGGCCACTTCGCCCCACGCCGCTTCTTTTTGCGCGTGTATCAATACGGTGATGTCGTCAATCACCATCACCACGCCGTTGCCGTTGTCTTCGGGCAATACCGTCGCCTTGCCCAGCAGGATTTTGGCATCGTCCGGCGCGGCATATTCCACCTGGACCGGTTTGTCCGTACCTGCCGCCGCGCCGATGGCGGCAAACACTTCGGCAAGCAGGGACTGCTGCGCCGAAACGCCGTGCCAACCGTGCCGGCTGCTGCCCCACAGGGGGGCGAGCGGCATCCCCAAAATCTGTTCCGCCGCCTTGTTAAAGGTTTTCAGACGGCCTTGTTCGTCAAACACCACCACGCCCGTGGTCAGCCCCTCCAACACGCATTCGAGATAATGTCTGGCGGCTTCCTCGCGCCTCCTGTTGCGCTCGTCCGCTTCTTTGGCGATGGACAACTGCTCGGTCATATGGTTGAACAGTTTGGTCAAACGCCCGAACTCATCATTGCGTAAAACAGGACGGGTTTGGCTGAAATCGCCTTGCGCCACCGCCTTCGCCCCTTCGGCAAGCGATAGGACGGGTTCGACGAAACGGCGGGCAAAATACAATGCCATCACCAGTGCAAGAAAAATCGATAAAAGCGAGGCAATCAGCAGGGTTGCCAGGAAAAAGGTCTGCAAACCTTTTTTGCTGTAACTCAATTCGGCATATTTCGCCCGCGCCTTTTCGATTAAGACGGCATCCTCTGCCACGTCTTTGGGAATCGGCTGGCGGAAAAACAGCGCGTAATCGCGCCCGTTGTGCGTACCCGCCGACAGCCAGCCCTGCGCGTACAATACGCCGCCTATGCTTTCCAAATCCCTGACCGAACCCGCCTGTTGGATTTTTTCCCAACGCGCCTTATCCGGAAACGGCTGATCGAGCTTGTGCGGGTTGATGCTTTTTTCGATTTTGCCGCTTGCGGCATTGTAAAGGGACAACTGGGTAAAGCTGCCGGCGTAATGTTCCAGCACCCTGCCCATATTGCCGGATAGGGAGGCGGTGCTGATGAGGTCTATCTGGACGGGGACGGCATTGCTGAGGGCATTGTCTGCCGCCAGATTCAATGCGGACTTGCTCAAATTGAGGCTGCGTTCGAGGGCTTCGTGGGTGTCGTTGCCGAACCACGAATTAATCGTACCGTTGATGAACTGTGCGGAAACGCCGAACAGAAACACGCCGGGCAATACGGCGACCAGCGTGAACATCCCGGAAAGGCGTTTGGCAATCTGCGAACCGAATACGCCGTCGCGCCTGTCTTTCAACAGCAATATGACATAACGTGCCAAAACGGCGGATAACACCAGCAGCAGCATTGCGCTGAATGCGACTATCCACCAGAAATAATCCGCCAGCGAACTGGTGCTGCCGGTTGCCGCCGTCAGTCCGTACAACAGGACGACGGCGCATATGGCTGCTATCAGTAGAAAACGGCGCATTATTTGTTCCCGATGATGTTTAAAGGTTTCCAACCCGAATCCAAATGCCAGTTTTGAGAAGTCAATGCATTGATTTGAAAAGGCTTGGGCAGTTTTGAAGTGGACAGCAGCAGGCGGATTTCCGCCTTGGTTTCCCCTGCTTCCGCACCGGACAACGCGCCTTTGTTCAGGACTTTCCAGTTGGCAACCGCGCCGGTCGCACGCAATGCCGCACCCAAAGTGTCGTAGTCTGTCGAAAACGCGCCGACGGTAACGCGGTAGCGGTTGGTCAGCGGATGGAAACTCAGTTTGTAGTCAATATTGTCGTCATCGCCGATCAGTTGCCTCAATTTAAACCGATAAGAAGCGATTGTCGGGGCGGAAAGCTGCCAGCTTAAAGTGAAATTGAGCGGCACGCCCCGGCGCAACGCCTGTTGGAGCTGGTCGGGCAGCTCGGTTTGGAAGCGGCTGCTGATGGAAAGCCGCCCGCCGTCGGTTATCCTCGCTTCGGCGCGGGTCGCGGCAATGCCCTCCGCCGCCGCGTCCGGCAAAACGGAAAGCAGCGGCAGCAGCACAAGCCATTGTTTAATGCTTTTGAATAAGCGCGTAATAAAAGCCATCTTGGTGTTTGTTCGGTAAAAGCACCCGCGATTCGATCGGTTCGGCATCGTTATGGCGGCTGAGGAATTTTTGCAATTGCCCGTCGTTTTCTTCGACGAACACGGAACAGGTGGCAAGCAGCATTCTGCCGCCCTGTTTCAGCGTCTGCCAAAGTGCGTCCAGCAGGGCTTCCTGCTGGCGGGCGGTTTTGAGCGCGTCGGTCGGACGGCGCAGCCATTTCACGTCGGGATTGCGCCGCGCCACGCCCGAGGCGGTACACGGCACGTCGGCAAGGATTGCGTCGAAAGGCTTTCCATCATACCACGCCGCCAAATCCCGCGCATCGGCACACGCCGCCGATGCCGTCTGAAAGCCCAGGCGCGCGATATTGTCTTCCACCCGTTTCAGACGGCCTGCATCAATATCCAAGGCGGTAACACGGCAATCCGCCAATTCCAAAATATGCCCCGTCTTGCCGCCCGGCGCGGCGCACGCGTCCAAAATCCGTTCGCCGTCTTTCGGGTTTAACAAATACGCCGCCTGCTGCGCGCCGAAGTCCTGTACCGAAACGATGCCGTCTGAAAAACCGGGCAGGCGGTTCACTGGCACGGCTTCTTCCAACGTGACCGCATATTCGTCCAAGTCCTTAGCCGCGATACCTTCCGCAGCCAGTTTTTCCAAATAGCTTTCGGCATTGCCGTGCCGACGGTTGACGCGCAACGTCATCAGCGGATGGGATTGCAGCGCGGCGGTGATGTTGTGCCAGTGTTTCGGATAATGGTTTTTCAAGTAAGCCACCCACCACAGCGGCAGGTTGTGTTTCGCCACATCGTCTTTTTTACACGAGGCAGCAAGCTTGTCGCGTTCGCGCAAAAAGCGGCGCAAAACCGCGTTGGCAAACGAACGGTACTGCCCGCGCCCGATTTTGGCTATGCTTTCCACCGCCTCATTGACCACGGCATGGGGCGCGTTGCGCGTGTAATGCAGCTGGTACAACGCCGCCAAAAGCAGGCTTTCGAGCTGCGGATTGTCAATCGGTTTTTTCAGCATCTGCGCGAGCATATGTTTCAAACTGCCCAAATAACGCTGGCAACCGTAGGCGATGTCCTGCAACGCGCCGTTTTCCTGCGCCGTAAGGTCGGGATGCGCGGTGCGGATTTGCGCCAACACGTCCTGAAGGTTGCGCCCTTCGGCAACCGCGGCAACGCTGTCGGCGGCAAGTTTTTGGGCAAGTGCCATACTCATATTATGTGATTCGCTTTCTTCAACTGATGGTTTCAGACGGCATCCCCATTTGCAGATCGGGATGCCGTCTGAAGGGATTTACAGCTTCGTTCCTGCTTCGATATGCCGTCCCGCCGCAAACGCCGCGATATTCATACGCCTGCCGCCGGCAGGCTGCAATTCGGTAATCTTCAGCGCGTTTTCGCCGCAGGCAACGACCAAACCGTCCGCCGAACAGGACAACACTTCGCCTGCCGTACCTTGTTGCGCCACCACTTCCGCCCGCCGGATTTTCATCGGCTTGCCCTGATACTCAACCCACGCGGCAGGTACGGGGTTGAAGGCGCGGATCTTGCGTTCGATAACCGCCGCGCTTTCGCTCCAATCGATACGCGCTTCTTCTTTGCTTAGTTTTTGGGCGTAAGTAACACCTTCTTCGGACTGCTTGACCGCGTTCAGACGGCCTTTGCTTTGAAGCTGTTGCAAATCGGCAACAATCGCCGCCGCACCGATTTCCATCAGCGCGTCGTGGACTTCGTTGGCGGTATCGGTAGGTTGGATGGCGTAACGGTGTTCACTGACCACATCGCCGGTGTCCAAACCGATGTCCATCTGCATAATGCACACGCCGGTTTCGGCATCGCCGGCCTCAATCGCGCGCTGAATCGGCGCCGCGCCGCGCCAACGGGGCAGCAGCGAAGCGTGGATGTTGAGGCAGCCGTGTTTCGGCGCATCCAACACGTCTTGCGGCAAAATCAAACCATACGCGGCAACCACCATTACGTCTGCCTCGACCTCTTTGAGCATTTGCAGGGCTTCGGCGTTGTTACGCAGTTTTTCAGGCTGTTCGACGCGCAAACCGAGTTCCAGCGCGGCTTGTTTGACAGGTGGGGCAGTCAGTTGCATACCGCGCCCTTTCGGACGGTCGGGCTGGGTCAGCACCAGCGGGATTTCAAAACCGGCGGCGGCAACGGCTTTTAAGGCGGCGGCGGCAAAATCGGGCGTGCCGGCAAAGATGACTTTCATAGCGTGTTCCTGCGTGTGCGTAAAGTTGTCGGATAATGCCGTGCCGTCTGAAAACCTTGCAGCGTTCAGACGGCACGGCAAAAGGGTCAAATCGTATGTTTCTGGCGTTTTTTCAGCTTGGTCTTAATCCGCCCCTGCTTGAGTTGGGAAAGGCGTTCGACAAACACGATGCCCATCAGGTGATCCAACTCGTGCTGCACGCAAATCGCCAGCAAGCCGTCCGCCTCCAGCGTGAACTTTTCGCCTTTTTCGTTCAAAGCCTCGACCTTGACGCGTTCGGCGCGGGTAACGGTGTCGTAAATGCCCGGTACGGACAGGCAGCCCTCTTCGTAAGTGGTTTCGCCGTCTTTTTCGACGATGACGGGGTTGATGAACACGCGCGGTTCGCTGCGGTCTTCGGTCAAATCCATCACGACGATGCGCTCGTGCACATCGACCTGCGTCGCCGCCAGCCCGATGCCACGCGCCTCGTACATCGTTTCAAACATATCGGCAACCAGCTTTTGGACGCGCTCGTCAACTTGTCCGACAGGCTTCGCCACCGTGTGCAGACGCTCGTCGGGATATTGGAGGATATTCAGTAAAGCCATAATTTTTTCTTTCCTTCGGCGGATACGCCGCCTGTTTTTCACAATTACCGTGATGGTGCGGATAATTCGATGTTAAAATGCGGGACATTTATTGTCATGCGGCACGTCCCGAAAAGACCGCCGCCGCTTTTTCCAACCCAATCAGGCAAGACAAACCGAAATTCATCAGATAAGGGGAACGGTTATGCAACGTCGTATTATAACCCTGCTCTGCGCGGCAGGTATGGCATTCTCAACACAAACTTTGGCGGCAAATCTGAAGGTGCGCCCGAACGCGCCGCAACGCTACACGGTCAAACAGGGCGACACCCTGTGGGGCATTTCGGGCAAATACCTGTACAGCCCGTGGCAATGGGGCCGCCTGTGGGGCGCGAACCGGGACCAAATCCGCAATCCCGACCTGATTTATCCGGGCCAGGTGTTGGTGTTGCGCTACGTTAACGGCGAACCGCGCCTCGGCTTGGAACAGACAGACAGCATCCCCGTCGTCAAAATGAGTCCGGATAAGGAAGTGTCCGGATACGGCATCCCTGCCGTCAATGTCAACTTCTACCGCATCTTTATGCAGCATCCGCAAATCGTTTCCCGCAAAGAAACCGCCGCCGCGCCGCGCCTGCTCTCGGGCCCGGAAGGCAGGCTGCTGTACACCAAAGGCACCAGGGTTTACACCAAAGGCCTGAAAGAGCCGGGCCGCTACCTGACCTACCGCATCAATAAAAACATCACCGATCCGGATACGGGCAGATTCCTCGGGCAGGAAGTCGCATTCAGCGGCATCGTGCGCTCCCTCGACTATACCGACTCCGCCCTCGAACAACGCTCGAAACAGGCTGAAGAACGGCTGAAAGACAACGAATACTATACCCGCACCCATCCTTTGATTACCCCGCTGCGTACCCATTCGATACAGCCGCTGGTGGTTGAAACCGCCATTTCCGAAATACAGCAGGGCGACTACCTGATGAAAATGCCGGAAGACACCGACCGCTTCAATATGGTGCCGCACGAGCCCTCCCAACCGGTTCAGGCGAAAATCGTTTCCGTGTTTGAAGGCGCGGGGGTCGGCGGACAGTTCAAAACCATTACGATAGACAAAGGCGGGGACGACGGATTGGACAAAGGCGCGGTTTTAAGCCTCTACAAACGCAAGAAAACGATGCAGGTCAACCTCTCCAACAATTTGGCCGAAGAACCTAAAAGCAGGGATACCGTCGAGCTGATTTCGACACCTGCCGAAGAAGTGGGCTTGGCAATGGTTTACCACACTACGCCGAGACTGGCTTACGCCATTATTTTGGAAAACATCTCCGATATTTCCGAAGGCGACACCGCTGCCAATCCGGGACGGGATTTGGACAATATGCCGGATCAGGGTCGCGCCCGCGTCGATTCCGACCCTTTCCAATAACCCCTCGGCAACAATGCCGTCTGAAGGCTTCAGACGGCATTTTTATTGAGGCTGTGTTTTCATATCCCGTTGATGCAAAACCCTGATTTAGTCGGACAAAATGCCTTTTATCTGATGGGACCGGTTTCCGCCCGAACGGAAATCAGCGGCTTGCCCTTGCAGACAGACGGAAGTAACTGGGTATCCAAATCCAATCTTGCCGCTTTGCCGCCGCCCCCTGAAAAAATGCCGTCTGAAGCCTTCAGACGGCATTGTTGCCGGAAAAAGCCGCCGCGCCGCCGGTGCGCGCCCCATACATCGGGACACCTTCAATAAAATATCCGTTTGGACTTTTCCGGCGTTTTCGAGATTTCCCTCAACGCCTGATTGAGCGCGCCCAAATCCAACGCCGTTTCCGAACTGCAGGCATCGCCGAAGATGTTTTTATATTCCGCCGTCAGTTTCAGCATCCCTTTGAACGCGCGCCCTTCCAAAGCCGCCGACAACTCGAAAATATCGGCGAACACGCGCCCGTAGGTTTCGCCCGAGGCAACCGTGTCCGTCCCCAATGCGAACATATCCATTTTTGCCAACTCGGCGGCAATCGTGCGCGCGTCTTCGTCGTCGGGCAGCACTTCTGCCTTGAACCTGACCTGTTCCGCCATCCCTTTGCCGTGGTTTTTGACCAGCAGGGCGAGCATTTGCGGCTTGTGTTCCAAGTGTTGCAAAGAAGCGTGCAGGACGGGGTGTATGCTTTCGTTCTGTATCATTTTTTCGCGGTAGAACTTTTCCGCCTTAGCCTTTGAACGCGCCGACACCAACGCCCACGCCAGCCACACCAGCGCGACGGCGGACAATGCGGACAGAAGCGGAGGCAGCTCTTCAGTATAGGCTTTCTGATTGAACCAGATTTGCGCGGTCAAAAAACCGGCAAAGAAAATCAAAACATAAAGTATCGGTGCGAAACGGCTTTGGACAGAAGCGTGCATCATTATTCCATTTCAAGTTGGCAAAATGGCGGCAGGCAAAATTCCGCCGCCGGGCTGCGGGAATCCGTCAGGCTTCCGCCACCGAATCCCGGCTGTAGGTTTTTTCGCAGTAGTGGCATTTCAGCCGCGTCTGCCCGTTGTGTTTTTTAACATAAAACCGGCTTTTGACCGGCTCGCTGTGGCTGGCGCAATTCGGGTTCGGGCAGCGGAACACTTCGGCGATTTCGTCGGGCAGGTTCAAATGCCGCTTCTGCACGACCTTGAAATTGTCGATAGTATTGACCACCGCTTCGGGGGCGAACAGGGCAAGGCGGTCGGCGGCTTTGTCGTCCAAGCACACGCCTTTGATTTTGATGATGTCTTTGCTGCCTTGGGTTTTGCTGGGCAGGTTGAAGCCCACGGTTACCGCGTTGCCGTAGTGCAAAAGTTTGAACTGGCGCAGGATGGTCAGCCCCCTGCCGGCGGGAATATGGTCGATAACCGTACCTTTTTCAATGGCTTCGACACTGAGTTTCGGGGTTTCCATATCTGTTCCTCACACTTCTTCGTTCAACACCAGCGACAATATCGCCATACGCGCATAAACGCCGTTGGTCGCCTGCTCGAAATAATAGGCATGCGGCGTAGCATCGACATCGGGATGGATTTCGTCCACGCGCGGCAGGGGGTGCAGCACGCGCAGGTTCGGTTTGGCGCGGGCAAGCATGGATGCGTCGAGATTGAATTTGCCTTGGATTTTGGCAAATTCCTGTTCGTCGAAACGCTCGCGCTGAACACGGGTCATATACAGGATGTCTGCCCATTCCGTCGCCTCTTCCAAACTGCCGAGGATACGGTATCGGCAGCCAGCTTCGTCCAACTCTTCGGTAATATAGTCGGGCATGGCTAGGCTGGGCGGCGAAACAAAGGCAAATTCACAATTCCAGCGTTTCAACGCCTGACAAAGCGAATGCACGGTACGTCCGTATTTCAAGTCGCCCGCCATGGCGATTTTGAGCTTGTCCAAACGTCCCTGCGTTTCATAAATGGTAACCAGGTCGAGCAGCGTCTGACTAGGGTGCTGGTTCGTGCCGTCGCCGGCGTTGATAACGGGGACGCGCGAAAACTCCGCCGCCACGCGCGCCGCGCCGTCTTTGGGGTGGCGTTGGATGATTGCGTCGGTGTAGCCGGAAATGATGCGGGCGGTATCGGCAAGCGTTTCGCCTTTTTTGGCACTGGTATTCGCGCCGTCCGAGAAACCGATGACCTTGCCGCCCAAACGCTGCACCGCCGTTTCAAACGACAGCCTCGTGCGCGTGGACGGCTCGAAAAAGCACGAACCGATAAGTTTGCCTTCCAACAAATCGCCGCGCGGATGCGCCTTCAGCTTCAATGCCGTCTGAAGCAGGCATTCCAACTGTTCGCGCGACAAATCCGAAATGGAGATGATGTGCTGTCTGTAAAGCGGATTAGGCATTTTTGCCTCCCTTCCGTAAAAAACCCGCGTCAGGCGGGTATCCGGTTATACGTCGTCCACGCCGCCCGTATGTTTGCGGAACAGCTTCGCAAAAGCGGCAATACGGCGCGTATTATCGCACATTTGCCGCCGCAAAGTTTTACTGCACGAATCCCGTACTTTTCAGACGGCATATCCAAACACGCCCGCATAAGCATAAGGTATAATCGCGCCAGACATTTCTTTTCAGGAAGCCGCCATGTTAGTCTGCAACCCCTACGAAGTCGTCATCCACGGCACAACGAGTTCCGGCAAGATTTTCCGTCCCAGCGACTGGGCGGAACGCCTGTGCGGCATTCTGTCCTCGTTTACCAAAGACAACAGGCTTTCCTACTCGAAATGGGTACGCCCCATGCTGGTGGACAACATCCGCTGCGTCGCCGTCGATAAAAAACTGGAAACCGACAATCCCCAAATGTTCCGCTTCCTGATGGACTTTGCCGCCGACAACGACCTGCGCGTCATCGACTGCAAAGCCCTGCTCGAAGAACGCGAACAGGGCGGACAAAACGCCCCTACCGACGAACGCGTCCTGCTGGCACAGGCAATCGAAGAAAAACACGCCGCCGAGAAAGCACAGGAACAGACCGTCTCGGGCGCATCCTACGTTTTGCGCGAAATCGGCGCGGACGACACCGCCATCGCCTTTGCAGCCTTGAGCGTTTTGCGTTCCGCCCTGACCGACATCAATCGCTTTACCGAACAGATCAACAAAACCCAACGCCCCCAAGGCTACCGCCTGCTGGGCATTTTTGAAGAAGGCAAACACAACGCCGTCGCCGTCTGCGGCTTCCGCGAAGCCTGCACCCTCGCCGGCGGCCGACATATCCATATCGACGACATCGTTACCCTGCCGCAAAGCCGCCGCAAAGGCTACGCCTCACGCCTTTTGGAAGAAGTCCGCAAAATCGGCGCGGAAACAGGGGTAACCAAAATCCACCTCAACGTCCACGTCAACCACGACCGTGCCGACGCGCACCGCCTGTATTTCAAAAACGGTTTTGAAATCTGCGCCTACCACTTCCGTTGCGACCCCAAATGAAAACACTCCTCCTCATCTGCACCCTGTCGGCACTCGCCGCCTGCGCCACCCCGTCCGAACAAGGCGGCAGCAGGGTTTACGGCGAAATCAAAGCCGGTATCGAAACCCGTTACAGCCGCTGAGAAAATGCCGTCTGAAGCCCTTTCAGACGGCATTTTAAAATATGCGTCCTATCCGTCCGCCTTGCCCGCACCCCCTGCCTTTGCCGCCCTGCCCGATGCCGTCTGAAGCCTGAACCGCCCCACCAGCCCGATGACGCACGACATCGCCGGAAAGGGCATACACAAAGCCGTCAGCACATAACGCGCATTGCCCGTATTGACCACGTCCGCGCCCTTCAGCAGCAGCGGCAGCGCGTTCGCCCACTCCCACAGCGAAGGCGCGCTGAACGCCAACACCGCCACCAGCCCCAACATCCGGAACACCCCGATTTCCAATACCTGCCGCCGCCGCACCGAACGGTTGAGCAGAAACACAACCGCCAACCCGAAACAGACCACCGTCGCCATCCCCCCGTTGGCGACAATCTGCAAACTGTTGAACGCAATATCGGGCGTAACCGCCAACACGCCTTCCGAATCCGGCACGGCACGCTGCAAATCCAAACCCTGCAACACGTTCAACACAAAACCGTAGATCAAATCAAAAAACACCACGCCTATCGGCAAAGCACTCAAAACCCGCCACATCTTCCTGTCCGACCAACCGTTCAAAACTTTCATTTTACCCGACCGCGCAAGCCGCCGAACAAAAAATAAATTTAGCCTAAGTCATAAAACCGTGTAATTTTGCACCAAAAAAGGCGGTTTACAGGTAAAATATCAAACCATTAATTTAAATCATATTTTTACAGAATATTCCGCCGCGTTCATCAAATGGACATCAAACCGGTTCTAAATTTCTGTAATTTTGTAACAAAATACCGCAAAACACCCGATTGAGACCGAAAGGACTTTCATATGAACCAGACAAGCCGCGATCTGACCCGCATCAGCCACAACACCAAAATCGTCGCCACCCTTGGGCCGGGCAGCAACAACGTCGAACTGTTGGAAGATATGATCCGCGTCGGCGGCCTGAACGTCGTCCGCTTCAACTTCAGCCACGGCACGCCCGAATTCCATCAGGAAAACGCCCGCATCGTGCGCGAGGCGGCAAAACGCGCCGGACAGGAAATCGCCATCATTGCCGACCTGCAAGGGCCGAAAATCCGCGTGGGCAAAATCGCCGGCGGCGGCATCGAATTGAACAAAGGCGAAACATTGGTACTCGATGCCGCGCTCGAAGGCGAAGGCACGCGCGAAGCGGTCGGTTTGGACTACCGCGACCTGCCCGACGACGTTGCCGCAGGCGACGTATTGTGGCTGGACGACGGCCTGCTGACCCTGACCGTGGAATCCGTCGAAGGCAGCAGGATTATCACAAGGGTGGAAAACAGCCACGTCCTGAAAAGCAACAAAGGCATCAACAAACGCGGCGGCGGTCTGTCCGCAGGCGCGTTGACCGAAAAAGACTTCCGCGACCTGAAAACCGCGATTGCCATCGGTTGCGACTATCTCGCCATCAGCTTTGTGAAGTCCGCCGAAGACCTGCACATCGCGCGCGCCAAAGTCGAAGAGGAAATGAAGGGCAGTACTGCCGTGCGTCCTGGTTTGGTTTCCAAAATCGAACGCGTAGAAGCGATTGAAAACTTGGACGAAATCATCCTTGCCGGCGACGGCATTATGGTTGCGCGCGGCGACTTGGCGGTCGAAGTCGGACATGCCGCCGTCCCCGCCCTGCAAAAACGGATGATCCGCCGCGCCCGCGAGTTGCGCCGCTTCAGCATTACGGCGACGCAAATGATGGAATCGATGATTACCAACCCCGTGCCGACCCGCGCGGAAGTCAGCGATGTGGCAAACGCGGTATTGGACGGCACCGATGCGGTGATGTGTTCCGCCGAAACCGCCGTCGGCGCGTATCCGTTTGAAACCGTCAGCCAAATGGCGATTATCTGCGCGGCTGCCGAAAAAGAACAGGATTCGCTCAACGGCGTTGCCGAACAGGTTGAGTATCCCGAAGCCGTCAGCACCAATCTGGCGGTTGCCGGCGGCGCGGTCAGCGTGGCGCGCGCGGTTCACGCCAAAGCCATCGTCGCCCTGACCGAAAGCGGTTCGACCGCCTTTGAAATCAGCCGCCACAATATCACCCTGCCGATTTTCGCGCTGACCCCGAGCGTTTCCGCCCAACGCCGTATGGCGATGTACCGGGGCGTGCGCCCGCTGATTTTGGCAACCAGCACCGACCACGACACGGCGTTGAACGAAGTCGAAACGATGCTGGTGGAACACAACATCCTGCATTCCGGCGACCAGTACATCATCACCAGCGGTTCGCAAATGCGCGAATCCGGCTCGACCAATACGCTGGAAGTGCTGCGCGTCAAATAATCCGCCCTGAGTGGAAAATGCCGTCTGAAGCCGATGCCCGAAGCTTCAGACGGCATTTTTTGCGGCGGCGCGGCGGTTCGGGCAAACTGAAAAAATTGTGCAAATCCGGCAACATCGGATAAAATCGAGTACCTATACTAAAGCGAAACAAGGCATTTCCGACTGCCTTTTTTATTTGTCTGCAATTTTTTACGGAAACTGAAATGACCCCTTCCACACTGAAAAAAACCGTCCTGCTGCTCGGCACAGCCTTTGCTGCCGCATCCGCACAAGCCTCCGGTTACCACTTCGGCACACAGTCGGTCAACGCGCAAAGCACGGCAAATGCCGCCGCCGCAGAAGCCGCCGACGCATCGACCATCTTCTACAACCCCGCCGGCCTGACCAAACTCGACAGCAGCCAGATTTCCGTCAACGCCAACATCGTGCTGCCCAGCATCCGTTATGAAGCGGATTCCGCCACCGACTTTACCGGGCTTCCCGTCCAAGGTTCTAAAAACGGCAAAATCACCAAAACCACGGTTGCGCCCCACATCTACGGCGCATACAAAGTCAACGACGACCTGACCGTTGGCTTGGGCGTGTACGTCCCATTCGGCTCCGCCACCGAATACGAAAAAGATTCCGTGTTGCGCCACAATATCAACAAACTCGGTCTGACCAGCATTGCCGTCGAACCTGTCGCCGCGTGGAAACTCAACGACCGCCATTCCTTCGGCGCAGGCATCATCGCCCAACATACTTCCGCCGAACTGCGTAAATATGCCGACTGGGGTATCCCGCAAAAAGCAGCAGTGCTGCAAGCAACACCTTCTAATCCTGCTGCCGCTGCTCAAATCAAAGCCGACGGACACGCCGATGTCAAAGGCAGCGATTGGGGCTTCGGCTACCAACTGGCGTGGATGTGGGACGTCAACGACCGTGCGCGCGTGGGTGTGAACTACCGTTCCAAAGTTTCACACACGCTCAAAGGCGATGCCGAATGGGCGGCAGACGACGCGGCGGCGAAAGCAATGTGGGGAACTCCACTTGCGAACCTCGGCTACACGCCAAGCGAAAAAGCCAGTGTCAAAATCGTAACGCCCGAGTCTTTGTCCGTACACGGCATGTACAAAGTGTCCGACAAAGCCGACCTGTTCGGCGACGTAACTTGGACGCGCCACAGCCGCTTCAATAAGGCGGAACTGGTTTTTGAAAACACCAAAAAAATTGTCAACGGTCAATCCGACCGCACCACCATCACGCCCAACTGGCGCAACACCTACAAAGTCGGATTCGGCGGCTCTTATCAAATCAGCGAACCGCTGCAACTGCGCGCCGGTATCGCTTTTGACAAATCGCCCGTCAGAAATGCCGACTACCGCATGAACAGCCTGCCCGACGGCAACCGCATCTGGTTCTCCGCCGGTATGAAATACAATATCGGTAAAAACCACGTCGTCGATGCCGCCTACACCCACATCCACATCAACGACACCAGCTACCGCACGGCGAAGGCAAGCGGCAACGATGTGGACAGCAAAGGCGCGTCTTCCGCACGTTTCAAAAACCACGCCGACATCATCGGCCTGCAATACACCTACAAATTCAAATAAACAGCCCGCCGTTTGATTGTAGAAATGCCGTCTGAAACAGATTTCCGTTTCAGACGGCATTTTTATCCGGCAGCCGATACGCCTACCTCGGTATCCGGGAGAATATATGCAGAACCTCCTTCATATCAAAATGGTAGGGACGCTCGGGCAACAGGACGGCGGCGGGCAGCTTGGTGATGCCGTTCAAGCCGCGCGGGAACAGCGCAATCCGCTCTTTGCCCTTTTCCGCATAATCTGCTTTGCGGTTGTGGACGGAAACCACTTCGCGGTGGCGGTAAAGCAGCGTGTTCATTTCGATATAGGCTTCGTTGTGGATGGCTGCCGACTGTTTCTGCAACACGTCAATCTGCCTGTTGAGCTTGTCGTTGGTTTTCATCAGCCTGTTGAAGAACGACGGTTGCTCCTGCAGTTTGGCGGTACAGGCTTCGATGCTTTCCGATACCGGCCCGAACTGTTCGAGGTATTTTTCCAGACAGTTTTCCAAGTCGGTCAGGCAGCCGGCCATCTTGCGGGAAAATTCTTCTTCAGGCTTTCCCTGCCGAATGGACAATATCTCGCGGCGGCGGTCTTCCATTGCGGAAATATAGGCGTTCATGCGGTCGGACATATTTTCCGCATCCCTGCTCATCCACAGCGCGGGCAGCAGGCGGAAGTTTTCAAACGAATTGAAGATGCCGCCGAAAGACTGGCGGAAGGCGATATAAATATATTTCAAATCTTCCTCGCCCTTCGCCATACGCGTCAGGCAATAGTAGAACGGATCGAGGACGGTGTCGCCCAACAACCGCTCGAATTGGTCCAATCTGGCGGCAATCGCCTGCGTGCGTTCGACTTGCGCGGGGAATGGAGAAAACAGCAGCGGCAGGGCTTTTTTGTCGTAGTTTTCCTCTATCCTGTCCATCATATCGATGATTTCCCAGCTCACGCCGGATTGCAGCGAGAGAATCTGTTTCAAACCGTTGGCAAAACGCAGGGCATCATTCTGAGTGATGTTGCGGACGGGGATATGGATGGCGGTGTAATAGCGGTTGTAGCTGGTATAAAGTTTGTCTTCCGACAGGAAGCGGCGCAGGGAAAACGGAATATCGTCGGTGTAATAAGGCGCGATGGCGAAGATGTATTTTGACGTTCGGATAACTTCCAACTGGCGGGCGCGCTGTTCGGCAAACAAGACTTTGTCAAACACCGGTTCGGGCATCTGCTTCACTTCGCGCGGGCGCATCATCGGAAAACTGTTGCCGAGCAGGTGCGATTTTAGGAACACTTCGCAGATATAGGTACAGATGATGTCCGAATCGAGGTTGCGGGTATTTTCGGGGATTTCCCATTTGGTTTTGTTTTTCAATACCGCAGCGGCGGCGTAGATGAATTCGGTTTTCAGAATCTGTTTGAAATTTTCCCGTGCGCGCTTGCCTCCGGTATCGACATTTTTGATAACGGACAGCACGCTTTCGAGAATGTCGGCAATATAAACCGGCGATTCGCATTGCGCCAATACATCCAGGCGTTCCGCGATATGCCCCGCCAGCCGTTTGAGGTCGGGGATGGGAATGTCTGTTGCCAAAGAAGAAAACGAAATGCGTTTTTTGGGAAGGTAAGTGAAAGAACCGTCGGCTTCGTTATAGCCTATGCCTTTTCGGGAAAGGATTTGCGTACAGGCGTCCTGCCCGGCTTCGGGAGAAAGTGTTTTGAAGATTTCTGTCAGATTTTCCTGCCAATGGCAGTCGAGTTCGGGAAGGATTTGATTGAGTCTGAAACGGACGGTGTAAGGGATAAGGTCTTGCTCGAAATGTTCATTTTTCGGGGGGGGGGGGGGGGGGG
>NZ_CAUIYF010000020.1 GCF_962719845.1 Neisseria uirgultaei
GGGGGTGATTTTTGACGTTTTTTGCCGAAAATTTACATTCGGGCGGTTAAAAGGAAAAAGCCGTGTCGCATCTGTGCAACACGGCTTGGCGGGCTGAAAGGGATAAAGCGGTGTTCCCTGCCGCCGCAGGCGGAACGCTGGGATTTTCCGAGGGATTCGGCTGCCGCTATATCACGAAATCCAACAGGTAGAAATCTTCTTTGCCTACGCCGCATTCGGGGCATTTCCAGTCGTCGGGGATGTCTTCAAACTTTGTCCCGGGGGCGATGCCGTGTTCGGGATCGCCGTGTTCTTCATCGTAAATCCAGCCGCAGGGGCCGCACATATATTGCGCCATTTGTGTTTCCTTGTTTTTTGTATAGTGGGTTAACAAAAACCGGTACGGCGTTGCCTCGCCTTGTCCTGATTTTTGTTCATCCGCTATAAATCAGGGTTTGGGAGGATGGTGAGGTATCCGCCCGGTTTTTTTGGGGGTTGGGGGTTTTTTCGATAGATTCCTGTGGTTTTTCGGTTACTGGATTCCCACTTCCGTGGGAATGACGGTTTGGAGGTTTCGGTTTTTTCGATGGATTCCTGTTGCGTTAGGGGGCTGGATTCCCGCTTTTGCGGGAATGACGACCCCCGCTCCCGCGTCATTCCCGCGCAGGCGGGAATCTAGTCTGTTTGGTTTCTGTTTTTCCGATGGATTCCTGTGATTTTTCGTTTGCTGGATTCCCGCTTTTGCGGGAATGACGGTTTGGGGGTTTCTGTTTTTTCCGATGGATTCCTGTTGCGTTGGGGGCTGGATTCCCGCTTTTGCGGGAATGACGCGGTGGGGGTTTCGGTTTTTTCCGCCTGTTTATTTTGCGGCTTCGATTGCCGCTATTTCTTTGCGGAGGTGTTTGATCGCGGGGGTTACGATGGCAACGAACATTGCTTCGCGGACGCGCCTTTGGGCGGGACTGCGCATCAGGTAGCCTTTCGCGCCGGAATGCAGGGCGGCGGATTGGGCGGCGGCAAGTGCCAGTACGGCGGCGGCTTCGCGCAGCTTGAGGGTAGCAAGGTTGTCGGGCGTGCCGCTCCAAGCCAAGTCGGCGAGCCGTTCGGTTTCTGCCCACGCGCCGTCCAACCTTGCTTTGAGGCTGTCGTAGCCGTCGTCGAGATAGCTGTTGACTTCGGCGTTGACGATGTTGGCGAGGCGGATGATGCCGAGGCTGCCGTCAATCACGCCCGCGCCGATGCCGATTTGCAGGAGGATGAAGCCTGCTTTGATGCTTTGGATGTAGTCGGCAAACTGTTCGGGCGCGGCGATGATGTCTTCGTCGGGGATAAATACGTCTTTAAAGTTCAGGCTGAAGGTGCGCGTGCCTTCGAGGGCGCAAAATTCGGGGCAGTTTTGCAGGCTTACGCCTTCCCATTGTCCGCCGGTGATAAACATAACGTAGCCGCCGCCGATTTGGGCGGTATTTGCCCAAATGTGGTCTTCGCCGATGTTGGACACCCACGGCAGCGCGCCGTTGACTGTATAACCGCCCTCCACGCGCTCGGCTTGAAGGTTGTGTTTTTCAATGCCGGCAAGGTGTTTGACGGTATTGGACATACCCGTACCCGCCAATACTTTGCCTTGCAGGATGTCGGCAAGGTATTTGTCTTTGACGGCTTGGTTGGGCGTTTGATGCAGATACCACGCGCAAGCCGCCTGACACCACGCGCTGAAGGAGGTTGCGCCGCATTCTTTGCCGATTTCGCGCAAAACGGCGATTTGCGTTGCCAAACCCAAGCCGTTGCCGCCTTCGGCTTCTGTGCCGACTGCGCCGAATCCGCCGATTGCACCGAGTTCGCGCATAAATGCTTCGGGGTAGTATCCTTTGCGGTCGATGTCGTCCACTATGGGTTTGAGCTTGGTTTTGACGAGTTCGGCAACATTGGCAATCAGGGTTTGGGCGTTCATCTTTGTTCCTTAAGGTTTGCGGGGGAATCGGGGGTGCGCCTGATGCGCGGCTGCTTCCCTGCCGCTTAGGCGGCTTGTTTTTGTTTGAGGGAGGGTTGAAAAACCGCCCGATATTCGGGCGGTTTGCCGTATCAGGCGTAAGCCTGCAATTCGGGGTTGATTTCGGTTTGGGCGAGGTTGTTGACGTAGTTGCACAGGGTTGCCAAGGCTACGCCCATCACGACTTCGACCGCCTGCTGCTGGTTGTAGCCCGCATCAAAAAATGCTTTGAGTTCGTCGTCGGATACCGCGCCTTTTTTCGCCATTACGGCTTGGGTAAAGGCGGCAAGCGCGCCGAGTTTGGCATCGTCAAATTCGCCTGCCGCCAAAGCGCGCGCGGCTTTGACGGACTGTTCGGAAAGGAGTTTTTTCAGGGTTGCGAGTTTGGTGTGTCCTGCCACGCAGAAACCGCATTGGTTGGTGCGGGCGGCAATAATCTGGATCACTTCGACTTCACCGGCGGTCAGGCTGTTGGCGGCATTGAGCTTGCCGACTTCTTGGTAAAACGCCAAGGCTTCGGGGGCGTTTGCCAATACGCCGATAAGGTTAGGGATAAAGCCGTTGTTTTGAAGTACGGCCTCTACGCGCGGTTTGGCGGCTTCGGGAGCGGTTTCGAGGGTGTGTACGGTTAAACGTGCCATGTTTCTTTCCTTGTTTGCAATATTATTGAAGGGATGGACGCATGGTACGCATTTCGGAACGGAATAGGAAAGATTGTTTGGTTATGTGCTGCAAACGAAAAGTTATAAGAAATGCCGTCTGAAGCCTTTCAGACGGCATCGCGGGGAAACGCGCCTACCTGCCCCCGCGCCCGAAATATTGCGCCAATGCGGCTTGGGGGTTGGCGGCCTCGACTGTTTCGGGCAATTCGGTATAGCCGCGCGATAAAAGGTGGCGGGCATAAAGGCTGTTGCCCTTTACGCCGAACCAGACGGAAACCGCCAAGCCCAATACGTTAAACGCCGAGTCTGTGGCGGGCGTGTCGCCGTAAACCAGTTGGGCAAACACCGCCAGCACGAATATCGCGCCCGTCAGCCCCAGCCCCAAACCCCACATTCTTTTGAAACACGCCCACAGCGTACCGAACAAAAGGCCCGGCCACGACCAGCCTTGTTTGACGGCTTGGGGCGGCAGTGCGGGATGGGTGTAGATTTTGTATGGTTTCATCGTGTTTCCTTAATGCTTCAAACCTGCCTTCGGGCAGAATCGGGGGCGGCTGCCGGAAGGTTGCGCCCGTGTGTCGGCATACGGCTTGAACATGCCCTTCGGGGGACGCAAACCCGACAATGCCGTCTGAACGGCGTTTTGCCTTCAGACGGCATTGCCTGCCTTCAAAGCGGACGCGCTTATTCCGCCCAGTTTTTCTTTTTGCTGGTTTTGCCGATGCCCGGGTTGAAGCTGTTGGTCGGGTCGAGTTTGCGGTAGAACTGTTTGAGCGCGGGCTTGGCTTCGTACAAATGGCCGACGTTGTGTTCGGCGGGATATTGCGCGCCGCGTTGGTCTAAGAGATGCAGCATTTCGTGTTCCAACGCCATGCAGTCGTTGCCTTTTTTGATGATGTAATCCTGATGGAAAACGTGGCACATAAAATGTCCGTAGTAGAGCTTGTGGATGATTTTATTGTCGATTTCCGAAGGCAGTTTTTCAAACCAGTCGCGATCGTCGCGGCGCAGGGCGATATCCAGCGCGACCAAGTCCTCCACTTCGTCGTCGTGTACGGCACGGTAGCGGATGGCGGCGGAGGCGACGGCGAA
Organism: Neisseria uirgultaei; assembly: GCF_962719845.1. Taxonomy (GTDB): domain Bacteria; phylum Pseudomonadota; class Gammaproteobacteria; order Burkholderiales; family Neisseriaceae; genus Neisseria; species Neisseria bergeri. The sequence goes on from NZ_CAUIYF010000020.1 coordinate 3,724, forward strand.
ACGGTGCAGCATGGCGGCTTGGGTTTCTTCGGCGTTGCATTCGAAAAATGCGCCGCCGTGGTGTGCAAAATACTCTTTCAAAAACGCGCGCGCTTCATCCACGCCTTTTCCGCCCATTTTCAGAATCAGATGGTGTTCGTATTTGTCGCGGTAATCGCGCATGGATTTGGGCAGGTGATCGGGCAGGTATTTGCTGACGAACTGCATTGCCTTGTCGGAAAAATGTTTGGGCAGGAAGCTGACTTTTTTGCCGAACCTGTCCACGCGCGCCTTCAAATCAAATAATTTCGGCAGTTGGTGCGTACCGAATTTTTTGATGACGTAAAACGTGTCTTTGCCGTACACGTCGGCAATGTCGAAAGCGTGGCGGTGGATGTATTCGCCGGAAACGGGCAGGCTTTCAAATTCGCCCAAGGCGGCGCGGCGGATGTCGGTCAGCTCGTTGATGTCGTTGGTGCCGATGTAGAACACGGCGGTTTGTTTTTCTTGCGGGAAGGTGTCCAAACGGACGGCAAAAACCATCAGCTTGCCCGCGCAGCCCGAGGCTTCGTAATGGCGCGCGGGGTCGGCGTTGAAACGCGCGGCGGTCGGTTCGTCCACTTGGCGGACGTGTTCGCAATAGGCGTGGTCGTGTCCTTTGCCAGCATCTTGCGTAATGTCTTTGTTTTGATAATGATGACCTTGAAGATTGGTCAGGATCTCTTCGGGCGTACTACCCAAATCTATGCCCAAATGGTTGACCAGCTCCAGTTTGCCCTCTTCGTTGATTTGGGCAAACAGCGCCATTTCCGTGTAGGCCGGGCCGCGCTGCACCAATGCGCCGCCGGAGTTGTTGCACACACCGCCCAAGACAGACGCACCGATGCAAGAAGAGCCGATAACCGAATGCGGTTCGCGCCCCAAAGGTTTCAGCAACAATTCAAGCTGGTTCAGGGTAGAGCCAGGCAGACAGACGACTTGTTCGTTGTTGTTGATGGTTTGGATGATGTTCATCCGCATGGTGTTCACGATCACGATGTCGCGGTCGTAATCGTTGCCGTCGGGGGTCGAGCCGCCCGTCAAACCGGTATTCGCCGCCTGCGTAATCACAATCACGTCCGCTTCAACACATGCCTGCAAAATTTTCCACATTTCCAGAATGCTTCCGGGCCGAACCACCGCCAACGCCCTGCCCTCGCCGAAGCGGTAGCCCTGGCGGTATTGTTCGGTTTTCGCGGGGTCGGTGATGATGTATTTTTCGCCGACGGTTTGGGTCAGGCTGCTGATTAATTGCGAGGCGTTCACGGTACTCTCCTATCGGGATAAGCGGCGGCGCAAATCCCGGTACGCCGCCGTATGTTCAATTTGGATATTTTGGTGCAGCAAGTTGCACGCTGCAAATTATTTTTGGTTAAAGAAATAATGTAATTTAATATTTTTGGCATTTGCCGCGTTTTCCAAATCGGCCTTGTCGCTTTCGCTGTCGCCCATCATATAGACACTGACATTGTTTCCGACTTTCTTTGCATGGTTTAAGGAATAAAGTGCGGTCGCCTTATTAAGCATTTGGCTGCTTCCCACCACGCCGACGTTGATATTGTCCGCGCCGAGCATTTCAATCATATTCGATGTCGAAGGCGAGCCGGATGTTTTAATCATTCCGACAGCCACCGCATCGGAAAGCGGGTTATTTGTCGCGGGAACCTGCACGACAACAGAGCGTTCTCCCCGCGGCATTTCAACCATCAGCCGACCGACATTGACACCTGTTGCGCAAGCTGCAAGCATACCGGTGAGGGTTATCATTAGAAGTTTTTTCATTTGCCTACTCCTTTAGTCTTTAATCAAACTGCCCTATTCGTCATAAACTTGAAATTGAACCATACTCCCATTTTTATAGGGCCGGTTCTTCATTGGCCTGTATGGATACATTGTAATGATGCGTTATGGCAAAGTAAAGAAAATGCCGTCTGAACGGCTTTCAGACGGCATCGGTGCGATACGGGAACGCCGGAACATCGAAGCTCCGGCGTTTCAAATAGGGCGGCGGGCCAAACCCCCGGCACTGGCGCATCGGAGTGGGCTGCTGGCTTCCGCCCCTGACCCGGTGTTCCGATTTGCCATGCGGGGAGACCCGCCTCAGAGAAACGGCATTATAACGGGTTTTATGAAAAACTCAACCGTTTTGATACGGTCATACGCCGGAAACACTGTCTAAAACTTATATCCGATAATATTGTCAACAATTTCTCAAAGCGTCATTTTGTTTCTATAAGGGTATTTCCTGTTTCGGCATTGAAAAATATTAAGAATTAAACTACATTATTGCCTTTCAAAATTTGTCTGCAACCGACCGTTCGGACAACACTCAAATAAAAACAACCAAACACGGACACGCCATGACCACGACTACCGCCCCGCAGCGTATTCGGGAAATTCCCTACAACTATACTTCTTATACCGACCGCGAAATCGTCATCCGCCTGTTGGGCGACGGGGCGTGGCAGATTCTGCAAGATTTGCGCGGTCAACGCAAAACAGGACGTTCGGCACGGATGTTGTTTGAAGTGTTGGGCGATATTTGGGTGGTCGTGCGCAATCCGTATCTGGTCGATGATTTGCTGGAGCATCCGAAACGCCGCGCCGCGCTGGTACGCGAAATGCGCCACCGCTTAAATGAAATCCGCAAACGCCGCGACGATAATCGGCAAGTGGATGTATTGGTTGCGGCAGCGGAAAAGGCAGTCGAACGTTTTGATAGCAGTTTTAATGAAACCAGCCAAAAACGCCATCAAATTTTGGAACGCTTAAGCAAAATTACCAAGCCGCACAATATTATGTTCGACGGGCTGGCGCGGGTAACCCACGTTACCGATGCAACCGACTGGCGCGTCGAATATCCGTTTGTCGTCGTCAATCCCGACACGGAGGCGGAAATCGCGCCTTTGGTGCGCGCCTTAATCGAGCTGGATTTGGTCATTATCCCGCGCGGTGGCGGCACGGGTTATACCGGCGGCGCGGTACCTTTGGATGCAATGAGCGCGGTCATCAATACGGAAAAACTGGACAAGCATCGCGGCGTCGAATTTGTCGAGCTGGTGGGTTTGGACGGCAAACATCCGATTATCCATTGCGGCGCAGGCGTAGTAACCCGCCGAGTGGAAGAAACCGCGCATCAGGCGGGCTTGGTGTTCGCCGTTGATCCGACTTCTGCCGACGCGTCATGCGTGGGCGGTAATGTGGCGATGAACGCGGGCGGCAAAAAAGCCGTGCTGTGGGGGACGGCGTTGGACAACCTCGCCTACTGGAACATGGTTAACCCTCAAGGCGAATGGCTGCGCATCGAGCGCGTGCGCCACAATTTCGGCAAAATCCACGATGAAGAAACCGCCGTATTCGACGTTCACACGCTGGATTCAGACGGCATCAATATCGTTAAAACCGAACGCTTGGAAATCCCCGGCCACAAATTCCGCAAAGTCGGTTTGGGCAAAGACGTTACCGACAAATTCTTGAGCGGACTGCCCGGCGTGCAGAAAGAAGGTACGGACGGCATCATCACCAGCGTCGCCTTCGTGTTGCACAAAATGCCGAAATACACGCGCACCGTGTGTATGGAGTTTTTCGGCACGGTCGCCACCGCTACGCCGTCCATTGTCGAAATCCGCGATTTCTTGCTTGCACATGAAAGTGTACGCCTTGCCGGTTTGGAACATTTGGACTGGCGTTATGTCCGCGCCGTCGGCTATGCCACCAAAGCGGCAGGCAAGGGGCGGCCGAAAATGGTCTTGCTGGCAGACGTGGTTTCCGACGACGAAGCCGCCGTAGCGGCAGCCGCCGAACACATCTGCGAACTTGCCCGCGCCCGCGACGGCGAAGGCTTTATCGCCGTATCGCCCGAAGCGCGCAAAACCTTCTGGCTCGACCGCAGCCGCACCGCCGCCATCGCCAAACACACCAACGCCTTTAAAATTAACGAAGACGTGGTCATCCCACTTGAAAGGCTCGGTGAGTATTCAGACGGCATCGAACGCATCAACATCGAGCTTTCCATCCAAAACAAACTCAAACTCTGTGCCGCCTTGGAGCAATATCTTTCGGGCAAACTCCCCATCGACAAAATGGGAACAGACTTGCCGACCGCCGAACTGTTGGGCGAACGCGGCAAACACGCCCTAGCCCACGTTTCCGCCGTCAAAGCGCGTTGGGAATGGCTGCTTGCCAACTTGGACGCGCCGCTTACCGACTATAAGGCCCGCTACGGCGCAGCCGTCCACGCCGCGCCCGAAGCCAAAGACCATGAAAGCTGCTTTACCGCATTCCGCGATTTCCGCCTGCGCGTGTCTGTCAAAGCGGACGTAATGAAGCCGCTTGCCGAAATCTTCAGCGGCAAAACCGACACCAAGATTATCCAAGGCTTGGGCAAAATCCACGCCAAAACCGTACGCAACCGCGTCTTCGTCGCCCTGCATATGCACGCCGGCGACGGTAACGTTCATACCAATATTCCGGTTAACTCAGACGATGCCGAAATGCTTCAGACGGCCTATCGTTCGGTCGAACGCATCATGAAAATCGCCCGCTCTCTCGGCGGCGTGATTTCGGGCGAACACGGCATCGGCATCACCAAGCTCGAATTTCTGACCGATGAAGATTTGCAGCCGTTTTGGAACTACAAAAACCAAGTCGATCCGAAACATACCTTCAATCGTCACAAACTGATGAAAGGCTCGGACTTACGCAACGCCTACACGCCGTCTTTCGAGCTTTTGGGCGCGGAATCGCTGATTATGGAAAAATCAGACCTCGGCACCATCGCCGATTCCGTCAAAGACTGCCTGCGCTGCGGCAAATGCAAACCCGTCTGCTCTACTCACGTTCCGCGCGCCAACCTGCTGTACAGCCCGCGCAACAAAATCCTCGGCGTGGGGCTGTTGACCGAAGCCTTCTTATACGAAGAACAAACCCGCCGTGGCGTTTCCATCAAACATTTTGAAGAACTCATGGACATCGGCGACCACTGCACCGTGTGCCACCGTTGCGTCAAACCCTGCCCCGTCAACATCGACTTCGGCGACGTTACCGTAGCCGTCCGCAACTACCTTGCCGATTCCGGCCACAAACGCTTCGCACCCGCCGCATCGATGGGCATGGCGTTTTTGAACGCTACCGGCCCAAAAACCATCAAAGCCCTACGCGCCGCCATGATACAGACCGGCTTCCCCGCGCAGAATTTCGCCTACAAAATCGGCAAACTGTTGCCCGTCGGCACCAAAAAACAAAAAGCCGAACCGAAAGCTACCGTCGGCACCGCCTCAATCAAAGAACAGGTTATCCACTTCATCAACCGTCCTTTGCCCAAAAGCGTGCCCGCCAAAACACCGCGCTCCATGCTCGGCATCGAAGACGATAAAAGCATCCCCATCATCCGCAACCCTGCCACGCCTGAAGATGCCGAAGCCGTGTTCTACTTCCCAGGTTGCGGTTCGGAGCGTCTGTTCAGCCAAATCGGACTTGCCGTCCAAGCCATGCTTTGGCACGTCGGCGTACAAACCGTCCTGCCGCCCGGCTATATGTGTTGCGGCTATCCGCAGGACGCGGGCGGCAATAAGGCAAAAGCCGAACAAATGAGTACCAACAACCGCGTGGCTTTCCACCGTATGGCGAACACCCTCAACTACCTCGACATTAAAACCGTCGTCGTCAGTTGCGGTACCTGCTATGACCAACTGGAAAAATACCGTTTTGAAGAAATCTTCCCAGGCTGCCGTATCATCGATATCCACGAATACCTGCTCGAAAAAGGCGTGAAACTGAACGGCGTGAAAGGTCAGCAATACCTCTACCACGACCCCTGCCATACCCCCATCAAAACCATGAACGCCACCCAAATGGCAAGCAGCCTCATGGGGCAGAAAGTCGTCTTAAGCGACCGCTGCTGCGGCGAGTCCGGTATGTTCGCCGTCAAACGCCCCGACATCGCCACACAGGTCAAGTTCCGCAAACAAGAGGAAATTGAGAAAAACCTCAAAGAGCTGCCGCAGGGCGAACCCGTCAAAATGCTGACCTCCTGCCCAGCCTGCCTACAAGGTTTGAGCCGCTACGCCGACGACAACAATATGCCTGCCGACTACATCGTCATCGAAATGGCGAAACACATCCTCGGCGAAAACTGGCTGGATGAGTTTGTAAAAAAAGCCAACAACGGCGGTGTAGAGAAAGTGTTGCTGTAACAACGGACACGGAAATGCCGTCTGAACGCCGAAAGTCTTCAGACGGCATTGTTTGAACCAAATCATCGCAATATTTTATGGAAATTTTATGGATAACAAAAAAGAATTTATTAATAATTTAACAAATAGGTATATGTGGATCTATCCATTGGTCTTAAATATTCTATTTCTACCTTTTTACCAGTCCTACCAATCTTTTTTTATTGCGCTTGGTTGTTTGTTTGCACTGGTTAGAAAAATGCAAAGCTTAGATTTTAAATTACAAAATCATATTGTATTGTTAAATATAAAAAGTGCTTGGGCAGATAAAAAAGTATTTTTGATTAGGATAGTAGTGTCATGGTTGGCGGTAATGGAAATATGGATGTGTTTTATTTCGGAATCATCAACGTGGGTATGCGGTGCTTTTTGTTTAAATAGTGAAATATTGGAAAAAATTTTTCGTGGCTTTGGTTATTCTGGTAGTTTATATTTTTTATTTATATTGATGATTGATCTCAATAAGTTAAGAGAGAGTATTTGAATTTCATTTTTTGTTTGACTTAAACTCAAGGAGAATAACAATGATTGGTAGTGGTGATACTAAACAATGCAAAAAATTTTCTGCATACCTACCCGAATCATGATTGACGGACAAACAAACGAACCCAAACAAAAAACCCGAATCATCCTTGCCCCTATGCAAGGTCTGATAGACGATGTGATGCGCGACCTGCTGACACGGATAGGCGGCTACGACGAATGCGTCAGCGAATTTGTACGCATTACCCATACCGTGCATTCCCGCGCCACATGGTTAAAATATGTCCCCGAAATCGCCAACGGAAACAAAACGTTTTCCGGCACGCCCTGCACCGTCCAGCTTTTGGGCAGCGATGCAGACAATATGGCGGCGAATGCGCTGGAAGCCGTCCGCTTCGGTGCGAACAAAATCGATTTGAACTTCGGCTGCCCCGCGCCCACCGTCAACAAACACAAAGGCGGCGCAATACTTTTAAAAGAGCCGCAACTGATATTCCACATCGTCAAAACGATGCGCGAACGTTTGCCCGCACATATTCCGCTGACGGGAAAAATGCGGCTCGGCTATGAAGACAAAAGCCCTGCTTTGGAATGCGCCTGTGCGATTGCCGAAGGGGGCGCGTGCGGACTGACCGTACACGCGCGTACCAAAGCCGAGGGTTACGAACCGCCGGCGCATTGGGAATGGATACGCAAAATCCGCGATACCGTCAATATTCCCGTTACCGCCAACGGCGACGTTTTCAGCCTGCAAGACTATATCAGCATCAAAACAATCAGCGGCTGCAACAGCGTCATGCTGGGGCGAGGCGCGGTCATCCGCCCCGATTTGGCGCGCCAAATCAAGCAGTATGAAAGCGGCCTGCCCGTTACGGATACCGATTTTGCCGAAATTTCCAAATGGATACGGCTCTTTTTCGATTTATGCCTGGCAAAAGAGGCAAACAATAAATACCCGATCGCCCGTCTTAAGCAATGGCTGGGCATGATGAAAAAAACGTTCGACCCGGCGCAAACGCTGTTTGACCGCGTCCGAACGGTTAAGGATGCGGATGAAGTACGCCGAATCCTAAACGCATTTGAGCATGAGATGAATGTTTGACTGTCTCCCATGCTTCAAAGCAAATGCCGTCTGAAAATCTTTCAGACGGCATTTCATATCTTTATTGCCGCTTTTCTTCCGTATCCGGCGTATTTTTGTTTTTCAGCTTCGCACCCAAGCCCAAACGTCTTTCATAATCCGATTGGGGGGTATCGTCTTCCTGCATGCCGAATGCGCTGGCATTGACCCACAGCGACAGCAGCGAAACGATAAAGGCGAAAAAGCCGACTACATACCAAAACATTGCCCCTCCCGATTTGTTAAAATCATATCAAATACGGTACTGAATCTACCACAAGCCCATGGTCAAATAAATCTTCTACCCGCATTATTTCATTCATTTACTTTGGAAATAAAAAAGGACACCTGAAAATTTTGCAAAACTTTTCAGATGCCCCGATTTGACGTATTCGAATCAGCCGCCGCACGCACCGCAGCAGCCGCCCTCGCTGTGTCCGCCTTTTTTATCGTCGCCGGCAACGGGCAATTCGACTTCTTCATTTGTTTTTTCTGCATTTTCGGGCAGGTCGTTGACTTTGATTTTAGCAGTTTCGCTCATTTCCTTACCTCATTTGGAAAACGGTTTGAAAGATTCAGGAATATAGCATATTTAATCCAGACCTGAAAAGGAAAGCCGTATGCAAAATGCCGTCTGAAGCCCAATCAGGGCTTCAGACGGCATTTTGCCGCCGAATCAAATATATTGAACTTCGATAATGTCGTATTCGCGCACGCCGCCCGGTGCCTGAACTTCCGCCGTATCCCCTTCTTCCTTGCCGATTAAGGCGCGTGCAATCGGAGAGCCGACATAGATTTTGCCCTGTTTGATATCCGCTTCGTCTTCGCCGACAATTTGGTAGGTAACGTGTTCTTCCGTTTCCAAATCTTCCAGCGTAACCGTCGTACCGAACACGATTTTTCCTTCGGCATGGATTTCGGTCGGATTGATAATATGGGCAACGGAAAGTTTGTGTTCCAGCTCGGAAATGCGGCCCTCGATAAAGCCTTGGCGTTCTTTGGCGGCTTCGTATTCCGCGTTTTCGGACAAATCTCCGTGTGATCTGGCTTCGGCGATCGCTTCGATCACTTCGGGGCGCGCCACGCTTTTGAGCTGCTGCAATTCCTGTTTCAGCAATTCCGCACCGCGTACGGTCAGGGGGATTTTTTGCATCGGTCTTTTTTCTCCATATTCCGGCACACCGGTTTGCGGCAGCAAGCATCCCGCGTACCGTCTTGCTTTGTGCGTCCGGATATTAAAATAAAAATACAAGCCGCCCGGAAAATCGGCGGCTTGTCTGTCGTTGAACAACGGCTATTCTACCAAATTCTATGAAATTGGCAATCGTGCCGTGCCGCCGGCAAACGCGCCATGTCCGCAACAAAAGCCGAAAATATGCCCGCAAAAAAATTTTAGAAACAAAAAATTTAAAAATAATCAATTTTCAGCACAAAAAACCACATTCACGGACTTTAAAACCGAAAATGCCAAACCTGAGATTTTTCAGACGGCATTTGCACCAGTATAATGCAGTCTGTCTTTATCCCTATATTTACGTTTTGCCATGACCGAATCCGTCCGCCTCCCCGCCGCCCGTCTCAAACCTTCCACCGTCGCCCTGCCCGGCTCCAAAAGCATCAGCAACCGCACCCTGCTGCTCGCCGCCTTGTCCGACAATGCTTGCGAAATCCATTCCCTGCTCAAATCCGACGATACCGACCGTATGCTCGAAGCACTCGATAAACTCGGCGTTCAAATCGAACATCTTGCCGAAGGCCGTCTGAAAGTACACGGCACAGGCGGACGTTTCCCCAACCGCTCTGCCGATTTGTTTTTGGGCAACGCGGGCACGGCGTTCCGTCCGCTGACCGCCGCACTGGCTGTTTTGGGCGGCGATTATCATCTGCACGGCGTGCCTCGTATGCACGAACGTCCCATCGGCGATCTGGTCGATGCGCTGCGGATTGGCGGCGCCGATGTCGAATATCTCGGCAACGAACACTATCCGCCGCTTCATATCGGCGAACGCCAAGACAACGGCGAACGCGTGATTCCGATTAAAGGCAATGTGTCCAGCCAGTTTCTGACCGCCCTTTTGATGGCGTTGCCTCTGACCGGGCAGGCGTTTGAAATCCGTATGGTCGGCGAGTTGATTTCCAAGCCCTATATCGACATCACTTTGAAACTGATGGCGCAATTCGGCGTACAGGTTGCCAATGAAGACTACCGCGTCTTCAAAATCCCTGCCGATGCGCACTACCACGCGCCCGAACACTTGCACGTCGAAGGCGATGCCTCCGGCGCGTCCTACTTCCTCGCAGCCGGTTTGATTGCCGCCACGCCCGTCCGCGTTACCGGCATCGGCGCAAACAGCATACAGGGCGATGTCGCCTTTGCCCGCGAGCTGGAAAAAATCGGTGCGGACGTGGTGTGGGGCGAAAACTTCGTCGAAGTCTCGCGCCCGAAAGAACGTGCCGTCCTAGCCTTTGATTTGGATGCGAACCATATCCCCGATGCCGCCATGACCCTTGCCATCGTCGCGCTTGCCACAGGGCAAACCTGCACGCTTCGCAACATCGGTTCGTGGCGCGTCAAGGAAACCGACCGCATTGCCGCAATGGCGAACGAGTTGCGCAAACTCGGTGCAAAAGTCGCCGAAGAAGCCGAAGCAATTCACATCACCCCGCCCGAAACGCTGACGCCCGACGCCGTCATCGACACTTACGACGACCACCGCATGGCGATGTGTTTCTCGCTGGTTTCGCTGTTGGGCGTACCCGTCGTCATCAATGACCCGAAATGCACCCATAAAACCTTCCCGACTTATTTCGACGTGTTCTCTTCGCTGACCGAAACAGCGGAATAAGGCGGAAAAATGCCGTCTGAAACCCGAAACAGGGCTTCAGACGGCATTTGTGTATTCGCGGACGGCGGGTTTTAAATCTGTTCCAATTCCATATTCAAAACAGCCTGTTCCTGTTTGGCGCGGAAGTCTGCCAGTTTTTGCGCCAGTTCGGGATTTTCATTGGCCAGCATGGAAACGGCAAACAATGCCGCATTGGCCGCGCCTGCCTCGCCGATGGCGAAGGTGGCGACGGGTACGCCTTTGGGCATTTGTACAATCGATAAAAGCGAATCTTCGCCGCGCAGGTATTTGCTGGGGACGGGTACGCCCAAAACGGGGACGGTGGTCTTGGCGGCAACCATACCGGGCAGGTGCGCCGCGCCGCCCGCACCCGCGATGATGGCTTTGATGCCGCGCGCCCGTGCGGTTTCGGCGTATTGGAACATTAAATCCGGGGTGCGGTGTGCGGAAACGACGCGCGCCTCATATTCTACGCCGAAGTCTTCAAGAAACTGCGCTGCCTGCCGCATAACGGGCCAATCGCTGTTGCTGCCCATAATGATGCCGATTTGTATCATAAATCCTCCTTGGTGCGGATGGGGTAAAAAGCGGAAAAATGGAAAAACTATCGTTTGCGTACGGCTGCGGCGGCGCGTTTTGCCGCCGGGCTGCCGGGATAGGTCTGTATCAGGCTGCGCCAAGTCGCCCTTGCAATGTCTTTCTGCTGCAACCTGTATTGGCATTCGCCGATTTTGAATATGGCTTCGGGCGCGGTTGGGCTGTCTTTGAAACGGTTGGCGTAACGCCCTCCGATTTCGATGACGGATTCACAGTTCCCCATACGCGCCCTGCTTTGCAGCAACAGGTACATACTGCGTTGCGCGATGCTGCCGCCGTCTCCACCATCCGCGCCTTTCAGCAGGGCGGCAGCGGCGGCGAACCTGCCGTTTTGATAGTGTTTGAGTGCCTGATTGTAGAGGTTTTGTGCGGTTTCGACGGTATGTGCGGATGCGCTGCCGCCTTCGGTATTGAGGTAATGCTCTTTCAACTTGCGGTCGTCGAGTTTTTGGACGTATGCCCTGCCGGAAGGGTGTGTTTTCGCATGCTCCAGTGCTTTGACTTTGCCGTTTAAGGTTTCCACTTCGTTCGACAGCCGGATAATCCTGTTTTCCAAATCGTCCAAACGGTCTTGCAGAGTGGGAACGGGATAGGGAATGCCGTCTGAAGCATTTTCCCGTGTCGGCATTTCGGTTCGGCTGCCTGTCGGAACGGGTGAAACGGAAGCACAGGCGGCAGACACAGACAGCCAAATGATAAAAAGCGGTAATCGGGTCTTCATTATTTTTTCAGAAGCAGGGTCAAACCGTCGCCGACGGGCAGGGTGATGGGGACGATGCGCGGGTCGTTCGGCAGGTTTTGATTGAAATCTTTGAGAATTTTGATGCTGGGCGGCGTATCGGAAGCCTCCTCGCGCATCACCCTTCCGTTCAGCAAAATATTGTCGATGGCGATGATGCCGCCTTGCCGGACAAGCTTGAGGCAACGCTCGAAATATTGCGGCGTGGGCGGTTTGTCTGCGTCTATCAGTGCCAAATCGTAGCTTCCGGCTTTACCCTGTGCAATCAAATCATCCAATGTCAGCAATGCGGGTTGCAGGTGCAGGCTGATTTTATGTGCCACACCGGCCTCGTTCCAAACCTGACGCGCCGTATCGGTAAAGGTTACATTGATGTCGCAGGCGGTAATCCGCCCGTGTTCGGGCAACGCCAATGCAAGCGCGGTGCTGCTGTATCCGGTAAACACGCCGATTTCCAGATATTTTTCCGCACGGATCAGCTTTGCCAGCCAAACCAAAACCGCCGCCTGTTCGCGCGCAATCGCCATTTTGCCCATACGGTGATGCCCGGTTTTCTCGCGCAGCCGCGTCAAAACGGGATGTTCGGGTTCGCCGATGCTGTTCAAATAGTTTTGCAGGTCGGGGGCGACATTGGACAGATGGGTCGTCATTTCGGCGGATTCAGTCTTGGTAATAGGTATAAGGTTTTTTCGCTACTTTCGCCGCCTCGAAGTTTTCCTGTTCTTCGGGATTGAGTTCAACATCCCACAAAAGCCCCCTGTTTTCCAAACGCTGCTGTTCCAACTCAGGTTTTTCTTCAATCAGGCGGTTGAGGAATTGTGTGGCATCGGATTGGTAGTGATACATCTTTGTGCTCCAATTTTACGGAATATGGCGTGATTATACTGGTATTTTCCAAACGGGATAAACGGCTTTTATCAAGAATACAGGCAGAAAAGTAAGGGGTTTTATTATAGAATGAAGCGTTTTTTGAAACGGAAGCCCATGCCATGTCCCGAATTGCCACCCTGCCCGACCATCTTGTCAACCAAATCGCCGCCGGCGAAGTGGTCGAACGCCCTGCCAACGCTTTGAAAGAAATCGTTGAAAACAGTATCGATGCAGGCGCGACGGCGATTGATGTCGAACTGGCGGGCGGCGGCATCCGTCTCATCCGCGTCAGCGACAACGGCAGCGGTATCCATCCGGACGACATCGGGCTTGCGCTCCACCGCCACGCCACCAGCAAAATCAAAACCTTAAACGATTTGGAACACGTCGCCAGCATGGGCTTTCGCGGCGAAGGCTTGGCCAGTATCGCCTCCGTCAGCCGCCTGACCCTGACCAGCCGTCAAGAAGACAGTTCGCACGCGACCCAAGTCAAAGCAGAAGACGGCAAACTCAGCAGCCCCACTGCCGCCGCCCACCCCGTCGGCACCACCATCGAAGCCGCCGAACTCTTCTTCAATACCCCTGCGCGGCGCAAGTTCCTCAAATCCGAAAACACCGAATACGCCCACTGCGCCACGATGCTCGAACGCCTCGCGCTGGCGCATCCGCACATCGCTTTCTCGCTCAAACGAGACAGCAAACAAGTGTTCAAACTTCCTGCACAAAGCCTGCATGAACGTATTGCCGCCATTGTCGGCGATGACTTTCAGACGGCATCTCTGGAAATCGACAGCGGCAACGGCGCATTGCGGCTCTATGGCGCGATTGCCAAGCCGACTTTCGCCAAAGGCAAAACCGACAAACAATACTGCTTCGTCAACCATCGTTTTGTGCGCGACAAAGTGATGCTCCACGCCGTCAAACAGGCATACCGGGACGTATTGCACAACGCCCTCACCCCTGCTTTCGTCCTCTTCCTCGACCTGCCGCCCGAAGCCGTGGATGTCAACGTCCACCCGACCAAAACCGAAATCCGATTCCGCGACAGCCGCCAAATTCACCAACTGATATTCCACACGCTCGACAAAGCCCTTGCCGACACGCGTGCCGACCTGACCGAAAGCGTGAGCAACGCAGGCGAAGTGTTGCATGACATTACCGGCGTTACGCCTGCCCCAATGCCGTCTGAAAACGACAGCGAAAATCTGTTTGATAGCGCATCCAACTACCCGACAGGCAACAAACCCGATACACGCAATGCCTTTGGTTCATCAGGCAAAACCGCGCCCATGCCTTACCAAGCCGCGCGTGCGCCGCAACAACACAGCCTCTCCCTGCGCGAAAGCCGCGCGGCCATGAATACTTACGCCGAGCTTTACAAAAAAACCGACGACATCGACCTTGAGTTAAGCCAATTCGAACAGGCACGTTTCGGCAATATGCCGTCTGAAATGCCTATTCCCCAAACAGATACGCCGCTTTCAGACGGCATCTCATCCCAATCCGAACTGCCGCCGCTCGGTTTTGCCATTGCCCAATTACTTGGCATCTACATCCTTGCCCAAGCCGAAGACAGCCTGCTGCTCATCGATATGCACGCTGCCGCCGAACGCGTCAACTACGAGAAAATGAAACGCCAACGTCAGGAAAACGGCAACCTGCAAAGCCAACGCCTGCTTATTCCCGTAACCTTTGCCGCGTCCCACGAAGAATGCGCCGCCCTCGCCGATCATGCCGATGCACTGGCAGGCTTCGGGCTGGAACTGTCCGACATGGGTAGCAATACCCTCGCCGTCCGCGCTGTCCCCGCCATGCTCGGCAAAGCCGACGTCGTTTCGCTCGCCAAAGACGTATTAGGCGAACTCGCCCAAGTCGGCAGCAGCCAAACCATCGAGGAACACGAAAACCACATCCTCGCCAGCATGTCCTGCCACGGTTCCGTCCGCGCCGGCCGCCAACTTACCCTGCCGGAAATGAATGCGCTCCTGCGCGATATGGAAAATACGCCGCGCAGCAACCAGTGCAACCACGGCCGCCCGACATGGGTCAAACTGACTTTAAAAGAATTGGATGCCTTGTTTTTACGTGGACAGTGAACCCCTTCGTGAGCCGGTTCGAAAAATGCTAGAATACGCGCCCGGATACGTCCCGAACGGACAAAACGCTTAATCAAAGAGAAAAATATGGCTTATCAAGTTCTTGCACGAAAATGGCGTCCGAAAACCTTTTCCGACCTAGTCGGTCAGGAACACGTCGTCAAAGCCTTGCGCAACGCGCTGGACGAAGGCAGGCTGCACCACGCCTACCTGCTGACCGGTACGCGCGGCGTGGGCAAAACCACCATCGCCCGCATCCTTGCCAAAAGCCTCAACTGCGAAAACGCGCAACACGGCGAACCTTGCGGCGTATGCGAAAGCTGTACGCAGATCGATGCCGGACGCTACGTTGACCTGCTGGAAATCGACGCCGCCTCCAACACAGGCATCGACAACATCCGCGAAGTATTGGAAAACGCCCAATATGCACCGACTGCCGGCAAATACAAAGTCTATATCATCGACGAAGTGCATATGCTTTCCAAAAGCGCGTTCAACGCCATGCTCAAAACGCTGGAAGAGCCGCCCGAACACGTCAAATTCATCCTTGCCACGACCGATCCGCATAAAGTCCCCGTTACCGTCTTGAGCCGCTGCCTACAATTTGTCTTGCGCAACATGACTTCGCAGCAGGTTGCCGACCACCTTGCCTACGTCCTCGACAGCGAAAAAATCGCCTACGACCCCCCCGCCCTGAAACTTTTGGGACGCGCCGCCGCCGGATCGATGCGCGATGCCTTGAGCCTGCTCGACCAGGCCATCGCCCTGGGTTCGGGGAAAGTTGCCGAAAACGATGTCCGCCAAATGATCGGCGCGGTTGACAAACAATACCTGTACGAACTGCTGACAGGCATCGTCAATCAAGACGGCGAAGCCCTGACCGCAAAAGCGCGGGAAATGGCGGTGTGTGCCGTCGGCTTTGACAACGCCTTGGGCGAACTCGCCATACTCCTGCAACAACTCGCCCTGATACAGGCAGTCCCCTCCGCCTTGGCGCACGACGACCCCGATTCCGATATTTTGCACCGCCTCGCCCAAAACATAAGCGGCGAACAAATCCAGCTTTACTACCAAATCGCCGTCCACGGCAAACGCGACCTGAGCCTCGCCCCCGACGAATACGCCGGCTTTATGATGACCCTGCTGCGTATGCTGGCGTTCGCACCCTTGGCGGCAGCTTCGTGTGATGCAAACGCCGTGATTGAAAATACCGAACTTCAATCCCCATCGGCACAAACCGCCGAAAAGGAAACCGCCGCAAAAAAGCCCCAACCGCGCCCTGAAGCAGAAACCACCCAAACGCCCGTTCAGACGGCATCCGCAGCGGCAATGCCGTCTGAAAGCAAAACCGCCGAACCCGTTACCAATCAAGAAAACAACGATGTTCCGCCTTGGGAAGACGCGCCGAACGAAGCCCAAACCGCAGCCTGCACGGCGCAAGCATCGGCAAAAAGCATTCAGACGGCATCCGAAGCCGAAACGCCGCCCGAAAACCAAGTTTCCAAGAACAAGGCAGCCGGCAACGAAACCAATGCCCCCTTGTCCGAAGTGCCGTCTGAAAACCCCATTCAGGCAACACCGAATGATGAAGCCGTTGAAACGGAAACATTTGCACACGAAGCCCCTACAGAACCTTTCTACGGTTACGGCTTTCCGGATAATGACTGCCCCGTAGAAGACAACGCAGAAATCCCGCCGCCCGATTGGGAACACGCCGCCCCTGCCGATACCGCAGGAGGAGGCGCGGACGAAGAAGCAGAAGCGGGCGGCATCGGCGGAAACAACACGCCGTCCGCCCCGCCGCCCGAATTTTCCACCGAAAACTGGGCAGCCATCGTCCGGCACTTCGCCCGCAAACTCGGCGCGGCGCAAATGCCGGCGCAACACTCCGCGTGGACGGAATACCATCCCGACACCGGCCTGATGGTTTTGGCGATGACCGCCGAAGCCCGCGCCACCGCCGACAAAAAACGTCTCGACAAAATCCGCGACACCCTCGCCCAAGCCTACGGGCTGCAACTCACACTGCAAACCCAAGACTGGCAGGACGAAGCCGGCCGGGAAACCCCCGCAATGCAGGACAAGCGCGTCCAAGCCGAAGACAGGCAAACAGCACAAGCATTGCTCGAAGCCGACCCCGCCGCACAAAAAATCCTCCAAGCATTCGGCGCGCAATGGCAGCCCGAATCACTGGAATTGGCGGCAAACCGGCCATAAACAGATATAATGCCGCCCGAACCCTTCGGACGGCATTGCCGTTTCCCTCATCCAATCAAAACAGACAGGAGTTTTACCAATGTTCGGAAAAGCCGGATTAGGCGGCCTGATGAAACAGGCGCAGCAAATGCAGGAAAATATGAAAAAAGCGCAAGCCAAACTTGCCGAAACCGAAATCGAAGGCGAAGCAGGCAACGGCTTGGTCAAAATCACAATGACCTGCGCGCACGAAGTACGCAAAATCGACATCAGCCCCGATTTGATTCAAGAAGCCGCTGACGACAAAGAAATGCTCGAAGACCTCATCCTCGCCGCCCTCAAATCCGCCCGGGGCAAAGCCGAAGAAACCGCAAACAAAACAATGGGCGCATTCACCCAAGGTCTGCCCCCCGGAGTGGGCGACTTCTTCCGCTGATCCCCGACCGTCATTACCGCGAACGCGGGAATGACGGAGGGCAATGCCGTCTGAAACTTCGTCATTCCCGCGCAAGCGGGAATCCGATAACCGAAAAACCACAGGAATCTATCGAAAAAAACACAAACCCCCATACCGTCATTCCCGCGCAGGCGGGAATCCAGAAACGCAACACAACAGGAATCTATCGGAAAAAACACAAACCCACACACCGTCATTCCCGCGAACGCGGGAATCTAGAATGTAGAACCTGAGAAACCGTTTTATCCGATAAATTTCCGTGCCGACGGGTCTGGATTCCCGCTTTCGCGGGAATGACGGCATCAGTTTGCAGGATTCGGCGGAAACGGTAAAAACAGCAAGAATGATAAGAACGTAAAAACGGCAAAAATAGCGGGAATCGGCAGACTGAAGCCTACCCTGCCATTATTTACACGTCCGTACCGCTTAAATGCCGTCTGAAACTTCGTCATTCCCGCGAACGCGGGAATCCGATAACCGAAAAACCACAGGAATCCATCGGAAAAAACACAACCCCCACCGACCGTCATTCCCGCGAAAGCGGGAATCCGGAACCTCTAAACTTTCAGATAATCTTTGAATATTGCCGCCTCCACCAATCCACCCACACCAACCCAAAGCCCCAAACACCCCCTCCCTCAAAATCATCCAATAATGTAAAATCCCCCCCCCC
>NZ_CAUIYF010000021.1 GCF_962719845.1 Neisseria uirgultaei
TTTTGGGGGGGGGGGGTAGAATTTCCAGACTTAAAGCTTAAGTTTTTTTAACAAAGTTTGGGGGAGTCTAAATGAAAGTATCTCAATCAGTAATGAATAAACTTGTTATTGCTGCTATTGCTTCTATGGGGCTAACAGCGTGCGCGGGTGGCGGTTCCGGTTCATCTATGTCGGTTCAACCAAGCATTTCGGAACAACTGAAAGACAATGCAAATGTTGATACGAAAGATGAAAAAGTTATTGAATATCTGGAGAAATCATCATTAAAAGATGTACCAAAAGAATTGCAAGCCAAAGTATTAGAGGTTAAAGGTGATGAATATACAGGAGCGCGAAAACAATATGCAGGTAAGCTCGGTAAGGGTGAATCTGTCAAGGCAATGCTATTTCTAGACGGTGAAGAGCCGTTTAGTAAGGAACAACTTCAGAAGATGGATGTATATGTTAATGGTAAAAAATACGAAGGTAGTAAGGGGGGTGAGCTAGATGTTCTCCCCAAAGGTTTGGGTGAGCAAAAGATTGAGTTTTACGGTGCGGATAAAGAACAGAATTATGCGCTATTAAAAACTTGGGTTTATGAGCAGCCGTATTCCGTGGTTAGAGGCTATTTTGACTACGTTCAAAAAGACGGTAATCCTACAGAAAAGAATAGACAAAATCCTGAAGAGATTCCATTTGACTTGTCTCTGGGCGACATTAGAGGCGTGGCAACAGATGAAGACAAATTACCCAAGGCTGGGAGCTTTCAATATGAAGGTCGGGCATTTGGCGGTAATAGGGTTTTATCCAAAGAATCGTTAGATAACCATAATGGCGTATTTAGATACACAATTGATTTTGATCTTAGAAAAGGCTCTGGCTCAATTGAAGGAATGGAACAATATGGCAAGATCAAATTAGAAGAAGCTGCTATTGAGAGAATCCCTTATCAAGTGTCCGGCTCCAGCTTAGGGTTGAAAGACCAGGTTTCTTATTTCGGCGTGAACGAAGGAGTGGCTACGTCAGAGAAGGATAATGAGATTAAAAAGTATCATTTGGGTATTTTCGGCGAAGCGGCTAATGAAGTAGCAGGTGCTGTAAGTCATGAGTATAAACATCAAGCTGTTATCGGTTTCGGCGGCGAGAAGAAATAGAGAAAGCACTATTTCTATTTAGTGCCGTTTGTCCGGGCAAGATGCCGTCTGAAGTTTCAGACGGCATTTTCTTCAAAAAACAGTCCGCCGAATCGAATACTGCCAAGCGGCAATGCAATACCTCAAAACAGCAATAATTTCTTTCAAAACAGTTGATTCTTACTGAACATAAATGACCGTGCAATACGAAAAGAGAAATGGTGTTGCTGGGCATTTTATTTGAATTTGTTATGAAATTGATGAAATCTAAAAATATCTTTTTTATGGGATACCTAATCGCTTCGGCGACGTTTGCCGAGGATATCGGCGTGCCTGTCGAACCGATTAACGTCGGTAGTCGGGCTGCGATGCCGTCTGAAGGGGAAAGCCTCGCCCTCCTGCCGTTTGCCGAGGATGTGCCGCCGGTTCGCGATGCAATGCCGTCTGAAGTCCCTAAAAGTGCGGCAGGCGGCGATGTTCGAGGCGACCGGATGGGAATGCAGATTAACCGGGCGTTGTTGGCGTGCGACTGGGCGGCACTGAAACGCCTATTGCCCCAATATGCCGAACAACCGCAATATGATACGGTGCTGTACCGTTATGCCCTCGGCGCGTTATACCGCAGCGAGATGCGGCAGGGCGAGGCAGCCGATCTATACCGTGAGTTGTTGTCAGAAAGGCCTGACCTTGTTTATCCCCGTTTTGATTTGGGCGTGATGCTGTTTGAAGACAAACAATATCGTGAGGCATTGGTTCAGTTGCACCGGGTCGAGGAGGCGTTGCCGCTCGATATGCGGCAGCTTGCACGGGAATATATCCGTCAGGCGGAAGCGGTGCAGGCGTGGCATCCTTCGTTCAATATGAACTATGAACAAACAGATAATGTAAACAATGCGTCCCCTTCACGGGACATCATCCTCAACGGCCGGAAATGGACAAAATCGGAAGACAGCCTGCCCAAACGCGCCAACGGGATAAGGTACGAACTGGGTATTGACCGGATGTTTAATATTGCAGGCAATCACTTTGCCCGCTTAGGCATCAGCGGTTCCGGTGTGCATTATTGGAATGCCCGGGATTTTAGCGAACAGGCGTTTCATGCCGAAGTAGGCTACCGTTATCGGAATAGCCGTCTAGAGTGGGGATTTCGACCCTTTGTCGAACAAAACTGGCTGGGCAATAACCGTTATACGGCAAATACGGGTATTGCGTTGGATTACAGCCGTCGTCTGAATGAAAAATGGCGCAGCACCCAATCTCTCCAGTACGGCCGCAAACAATACCATGACGAATATTTGGCAAAACGTTACAACAGTAAAACGATTTCAGTCAGCAGTACGTTCAGCTATTACGCTATGCCGGCTTGGCAGTTGTACGGAGGCATTAGCGGTATGTTTGATAATACTGTGGAGAAAGAGCAGGCTTCACGGCGTTATGGTGTAAGTTTGGGTACGGTGAAAATATTAGACGGCGGTCTTGGACTGAAGTTGGGTGCGGGTTACACGAAACGGATATTTAAAGCCCCTGCAACATTAATTTACAATTTTACTCGGCGCGATGATGAATATCGGATGAGCGCGGCTTTATGGCATAAAAAACTGTCGTGGAAAGGATTTACACCCCAAATAAATTTCCGTTACAACAAGATCAACAGCAATATGCCCGCCTTTTATTCGCGCAGCGGCAAGGAATGGTTTGTCAGTATAGAAAAAACGTATTGACAGTATTTTCTTCAGCCGTCCGACTGATTGTGAGAGAAGTCGGTAAATATTTATCGGCAAACAAGAAAATCATCTTTCTTCTTGTCGTTATGCTTGACTGTATGCTTGCAATAAAAATATAATTCCACTCTTGCTGACATGGTGTCGGCAAGTATTTAACTCAACAGGACGAGAAAATATGCCAACTATCAACCAATTGGTACGCAAAGGCCGTCAAAAGCCCGTGTACGTAAACAAAGTGCCCGCACTGGAGGCTTGCCCACAAAAACGCGGCGTGTGCACCCGTGTATATACAACTACCCCTAAAAAACCTAACTCTGCATTGCGTAAAGTGTGTAAAGTTCGCCTGACCAACGGTTTTGAAGTCATTTCATACATCGGTGGTGAAGGCCACAACTTGCAAGAGCATAGTGTCGTATTGATTCGCGGCGGCCGTGTAAAAGACTTGCCGGGTGTGCGTTACCACACTGTACGCGGTTCTTTGGATACAGCAGGTGTTAAAGACCGTAAACAAGCCCGTTCCAAATACGGTGCTAAGCGTCCTAAATAATTACAGGGACTCAAATAGGCACGTCGGCCGCCTAAGCTGAACAACGGCCGAGTAAGTGAATACTTGATTGGGTATTCATGGGAATAGACCCGACTGAATAGATTAAAGGAAATTAAAATGCCAAGACGTAGAGAAGTCCCCAAGCGCGACGTATTGCCCGATCCTAAATTCGGCAGCGTCGAGCTGACCAAATTCATGAACGTATTGATGATTGACGGTAAAAAATCCGTTGCCGAACGTATCGTTTATGGTGCGTTGGAGCAAATCGAGAAAAAAACCGGCAAAGTAGCAATCGAAGTATTTAACGAAGCCATTGCAAATGCCAAACCTATCGTGGAAGTGAAAAGCCGCCGTGTGGGTGGTGCAAACTACCAAGTTCCTGTTGAGGTTCGTCCTTCACGCCGTTTGGCTTTGGCAATGCGCTGGGTTCGCGATGCTGCCCGCAAACGTGGTGAGAAATCTATGGACCTGCGTTTGGCAGGCGAATTGATTGATGCGTCCGAAGGCCGTGGCGGTGCGTTGAAAAAACGTGAAGAAGTACACCGTATGGCTGAAGCCAACAAAGCATTCTCTCACTTCCGTTTCTAATTTTGAAAGGCTAATAAAATGGCTCGTAAGACCCCGATCAGCCTGTACCGCAATATCGGTATTTCCGCCCATATCGATGCGGGTAAAACCACGACGACAGAACGTATTTTGTTCTATACCGGTTTGACCCACAAGTTGGGCGAAGTGCATGACGGTGCGGCTACTACCGACTACATGGAACAAGAGCAAGAGCGCGGTATTACCATTACCTCCGCTGCCGTTACTTCCTACTGGTCCGGTATGGCGAAACAGTTCCCCGAGCACCGTTTCAACATCATCGACACCCCGGGACACGTTGACTTTACCGTAGAGGTAGAGCGTTCTATGCGTGTATTGGACGGCGCGGTAATGGTTTACTGCGCGGTGGGCGGTGTTCAACCCCAATCTGAAACCGTATGGCGGCAAGCCAACAAATACCAAGTTCCACGCTTGGCGTTTGTCAATAAAATGGACCGTCAAGGTGCCAACTTCTTCCGCGTTGTCGAGCAAATGAAAACCCGTTTGCGCGCAAACCCAGTACCTATCGTTATTCCGGTAGGCGCAGAAGACAGTTTCACCGGTGTTGTTGACCTGCTGAAAATGAAATCCATCATCTGGAATGAAGCCGATAAAGGTACAACCTTTACCTATGGCGACATTCCCGCTGAATTGGTTGAAACTGCTGAAGAATGGCGTCAAAACATGATTGAAGCCGCAGCAGAAGCCAGCGAAGAATTGATGGACAAATACTTGGGCGGCGACGAGCTGACCGAGGAAGAAATTGTAGGTGCATTGCGTCAACGTACTTTGGCAGGCGAAATTCAGCCGATGTTGTGCGGTTCCGCATTTAAAAACAAAGGTGTTCAACGTATGTTGGACGCAGTTGTAGAATTGCTGCCTGCTCCTACCGATATTCCTCCAGTTCAAGGTGTTAACCCTAACACTGAAGAAGCCGACAGCCGCCAAGCCAGCGATGAAGAGAAATTCTCTGCATTGGCATTCAAAATGTTGAACGACAAATACGTCGGTCAGCTGACCTTTATCCGCGTTTACTCCGGTGTCGTGAAATCCGGTGATACCGTATTGAATTCTGTAAAAGGCACTCGCGAACGTATCGGCCGTTTGGTGCAAATGACTGCCGCAGACCGTACTGAAATCGAAGAAGTACGCGCCGGCGACATCGCCGCTGCTATCGGTCTGAAAGACGTTACCACTGGTGAAACCTTGTGTGCAGAAAGCGCGCCGATTATCTTGGAACGCATGGAATTCCCTGAGCCGGTAATCCATATTGCCGTTGAGCCGAAAACCAAAGCCGACCAAGAGAAAATGGGTATCGCCCTGAACCGTCTGGCTAAAGAAGACCCTTCTTTCCGTGTCCGCACAGACGAAGAGTCCGGTCAAACCATTATTTCCGGTATGGGTGAGCTGCACTTGGAAATTATTGTTGACCGTATGAAACGCGAATTCGGCGTGGAAGCAAATATCGGTGCGCCTCAAGTGGCTTACCGCGAAACTATCCGCAAAGAAGTCGAAGCCGAATACAAACACGCCAAACAATCCGGTGGTAAAGGTCAATACGGTCACGTTGTGATCAAAATGGAACCTATGGAGCCGGGTGGCGCAGGCTACGAATTTATCGACGAAATTAAAGGTGGTGTGATTCCTCGTGAATTCATTCCGTCTGTCGATAAAGGTATCCGCGATACCCTGCCTAACGGTATCGTTGCAGGCTACCCAGTAGTTGACGTACGTGTACGTTTGATCTTCGGTTCTTCGCACGACGTCGACTCCTCTCAACTGGCCTTCGAATTGGCTGCTTCCCAAGCCTTCAAAGAAGGTATGCGTAAAGCCAATCCTGCCCTGCTTGAGCCAATCATGGCAGTTGAAGTGGAAACCCCTGAAGAATATATGGGCGACGTAATGGGCGATTTGAACCGCCGTCGCGGTGTTGTATTGGGTATGGATGATGACGGTATCGGCGGTAAAAAAGTCCGTGCCGAAGTACCTCTGGCAGAAATGTTCGGTTACTCGACTGACCTGCGTTCTGCAACCCAAGGCCGCGCTACTTACTCTATGGAGTTCAAGAAATATTCTGAAGCTCCTGCCCACATAGCTGCTGCTGTAACTGAAGCCCGTAAAGGCTAATCAGGCAAATAGGTCGTCTGAAAGGCTGAAATGATTTTTCAGACGACCTCTGTTCTTTAATCGATCTTTAATGTAAAGGAATTAGCTCATGGCTAAGGAAAAATTTGAACGTAGCAAACCGCACGTAAACGTTGGCACCATCGGTCACGTTGACCATGGTAAAACCACCCTGACTGCTGCTTTGACTACTATTTTGGCTAAAAAATTCGGCGGTGCTGCAAAAGCTTACGACCAAATCGACAACGCTCCCGAAGAAAAAGCCCGCGGTATTACCATCAATACCTCACACGTAGAATACGAAACCGAAACCCGCCACTACGCACACGTAGACTGCCCGGGCCACGCCGACTACGTTAAAAACATGATTACCGGTGCCGCACAAATGGACGGCGCAATCTTGGTATGTTCCGCTGCCGACGGTCCTATGCCGCAAACCCGCGAACACATCCTGTTGGCCCGCCAAGTAGGCGTACCTTACATCATCGTGTTCATGAACAAATGCGACATGGTTGACGATGCCGAGCTGTTGGAACTGGTTGAAATGGAAATCCGTGACTTGCTGTCAAGCTACGACTTCCCAGGCGACGACTGCCCGATCGTACAAGGTTCTGCACTGAAAGCCTTGGAAGGCGACGCCGCTTACGAAGAAAAAATCTTCGAACTGGCTGCCGCATTGGACAGCTACATCCCGACTCCTGAGCGTGCCGTGGACAAACCGTTCCTGTTGCCTATCGAAGACGTATTCTCCATCTCCGGTCGCGGTACCGTAGTAACCGGCCGTGTAGAGCGCGGTGTCATCCACGTTGGTGACGAGATCGAAATCGTAGGTCTGAAAGAAACCCAAAAAACCACCTGTACCGGTGTTGAAATGTTCCGCAAACTGCTGGACGAAGGTCAGGCGGGCGACAACGTAGGCGTATTGCTGCGCGGTACCAAACGTGAAGACGTGGAACGCGGTCAGGTATTGGCCAAACCCGGCACCATCACTCCGCACACCAAGTTCAAAGCAGAAGTGTACGTATTGAGCAAAGAAGAGGGCGGTCGCCATACCCCGTTCTTCGCCAACTACCGTCCCCAATTCTACTTCCGTACCACCGACGTAACCGGCGCGGTTACTTTGGAAGAAGGTGTGGAAATGGTAATGCCGGGTGAGAACGTAACCATTACCGTAGAACTGATTGCGCCTATCGCTATGGAAGAAGGTCTGCGCTTTGCGATTCGCGAAGGCGGCCGTACCGTGGGTGCCGGCGTGGTTTCTTCTGTTATCGCTTAAGTTTAGAGGCCAATAGCTCAATTGGTAGAGTATCGGTCTCCAAAACCGAGGGTTGGGGGTTCGAGACCCTCTTGGCCTGCCAAATAAAAAATTAACCGGCCTTGTGCCGGTTAATTTTTTTGTATTTGTTATTTAGTAAACTCTCTTGCCATTTGCATGGATTGAGAATAGACAGATGCTATGATGGATAAATAATATGACAGAACATACGCCTGAAAAAAAGAACGTTAAAGTGGATCAACTGGTTGTTCAAGATAAAGAATCTGCATCTAATTCCGGTAAGGAAGGTTTTTTTGCATATTTCTCAAATTCTTGGTCCGAATTCAAAAAGGTGGTTTGGCCTAAGCGTGAAGATGCTGTCAGAATGACTGTATTTGTTATAGTGTTTGTTGCTGTGCTTTCTATATTTATCTATGCGGCAGATACAGCAATTTCGTGGTTATTTTTTGATGTATTGCTGAGAAGGGAAGGTTGAGATGTCGAAAAAATGGTATGTTGTACAGGCGTATTCGGGGTTTGAGAAGAATGTCCAACGAACATTGGAAGAGCGAATTGCCCGTGAGGAGATGGGAGATTATTTCGGACAAATTCTGGTGCCTGTAGAGAAAGTTGTTGATATCCGCAATGGTCGTAAGACTATTAGTGAAAGAAAGTCATATCCTGGTTATGTGCTAGTTGAGATGGAAATGACAGATGACTCTTGGCATCTTGTAAAAAGCACTCCCCGTGTTTCGGGTTTTATTGGAGGGAGGGCTAATAGACCCACGCCGATTAGTCAGAGAGAGGCTGAAATTATTTTACAGCAGGTTCAGACCGGCATAGAGAAGCCGAAACCAAAAGTTGAATTTGAGGTCGGTCAACAGGTTCGTGTAAATGAAGGGCCGTTTGCGGATTTTAACGGGGTGGTTGAGGAGGTCAATTATGAACGGAATAAGTTACGCGTGTCTGTTCAGATATTTGGTAGAGAAACACCCGTTGAGCTGGAGTTCAGCCAGGTTGAAAAGATTAACTGATTTTTATACTTGAAAAAAAAGCAATAAGAGGATAGAATCAAAAATTAACTTGGGGAGCGGAAATGGTTCCGCGTCTTACCCGTTTTTAGGAGTCCGTTAAGTGGCAAAGAAAATTATCGGCTATATTAAACTGCAAATTCCTGCAGGTAAAGCCAATCCATCCCCCCCAGTTGGTCCTGCTTTGGGTCAACGTGGTTTGAATATTATGGAATTCTGTAAAGCATTTAATGCTGCAACCCAAGGTATGGAGCCTGGCTTGCCGATTCCGGTTGTGATTACTGCATTTGCAGATAAATCATTCACATTTGTGATGAAAACCCCGCCGGCTTCTATCTTGTTGAAAAAAGCTGCCGGTTTGCAAAAGGGCAGTTCTAATCCTCTGACTAACAAAGTGGGTAAATTGACCCGTGCTCAGTTGGAAGAAATTGCTAAAACTAAAGAGCCTGATTTGACTGCTGCTGACTTGGATGCGGCTGTTCGTACGATAGCAGGTTCTGCTCGCTCAATGGGCTTGGATGTGGAGGGTGTTGTATAATGGCTAAAGTATCTAAACGCTTGAAAGCTCTTCGCTCTTCTGTTGAGGCTAACAAACTGTACGCAATCGACGAAGCAATTGCCTTGGTTAAAAAAGCTGCTACCGCTAAATTTGACGAATCTGTTGACGTATCTTTCAACTTGGGCGTTGATCCTCGTAAATCTGACCAGGTTATCCGTGGTTCAGTCGTTCTGCCTAAAGGTACTGGTAAAACAACTCGCGTAGCTGTATTTACACAAGGTGCAAATGCAGAAGCTGCCAAAGAAGCCGGTGCGGATATCGTCGGTTTTGAAGATTTGGCTGCTGAAATCAAAGCAGGCAATCTGAACTTTGATGTTGTTATCGCTTCTCCTGATGCAATGCGTATCGTTGGTCAATTGGGTACCATCTTAGGTCCTCGTGGTCTGATGCCAAACCCTAAAGTAGGTACGGTTACCCCTAATGTTGCCGAAGCAGTTAAAAATGCAAAAGCAGGTCAGGTTCAATATCGTACAGATAAAGCTGGTATCGTTCATGCAACGATTGGTCGTGCTTCTTTTGCTGAAGCTGACTTGAAAGAAAACTTCAATGCGTTGCTGGATGCTATCGTTAAAGCCAAACCTGCTGCTGCTAAAGGTCAGTATTTGAAAAAAGTTGCTGTATCCAGCACTATGGGTTTGGGTGTTCGCGTTGATACTGCAAGCGTGAACAACTAATGAAATTTTCAGGTAATCCGGTTTTCTAAATTATCTGAATTTGGGCTACTTAAAATTAAGTAGATGTCCAAGACCGTAGGGATCGTAAGATTTAATCGTAACTGCCCTACGCAGACGGTAGTCCTGAAACACATTGCAAGATTGCTTGTAAGATGTCTTTTTAGGTTACCGCGCTGGTGGGATATCGTTTTGGTATCCTGTTTATAAACAGTGGGAGGTAGACCTTGAGTCTCAATATTGAAACCAAGAAAGTGGCGGTCGAGGAAATTAGCGCGGCAATTGCTAACGCCCAAACCCTCGTAGTCGCTGAATATCGCGGTATCAGTGTTTCCAGTATGACTGAGCTTCGTGCGAATGCACGTAAAGAAGGCGTTTATTTGCGCGTTCTGAAAAATACTTTGGCTCGTCGTGCAGTGCAAGGTACTTCATTCGCAGAATTGGCCGACCAAATGGTTGGTCCGTTGGTTTACGCTGCTTCTGAAGATGCTGTTGCTGCTGCTAAAGTGTTGCACCAATTCGCGAAAAAAGATGACAAAATTGTCGTTAAAGCCGGTTCTTACAATGGCGAAGTAATGAATGCTGCTCAGGTTGCTGAGTTGGCCTCTATTCCGAGCCGCGAAGAGCTGTTGTCCAAACTGTTGTTCGTTATGCAAGCTCCTGTATCGGGCTTTGCGCGCGGTTTGGCTGCTTTGGCAGAGAAAAAAGCCGGCGAAGAAGCCGCTTAATCGATTTTGTTTCTGTTAATCAATTATTTTTTAATACAATATTCGGAGTAAATATAGCATGGCTATTACTAAAGAAGACATTTTGGAAGCAGTTGGTTCTTTGACCGTAATGGAATTGAACGACTTGGTTAAAGCTTTTGAAGAAAAATTTGGTGTTTCTGCTGCTGCAGTTGCTGTTACAGGTTCTGTTGGTCCTGCTGCTGCCGCTGAAGAAAAAACTGAATTTGATGTCGTTTTGGCTTCTGCCGGTGATCAAAAAGTTGGCGTGATTAAAGTTGTCCGCGCTATCACTGGTCTGGGTCTGAAAGAAGCTAAAGACATCGTTGATGGTGCACCTAAAACTTTGAAAGAAGGTGTTTCTAAAGCTGAAGCTGAAGACATCCAAAAACAACTGGAAGAAGCCGGCGCTAAAGTCGAAATCAAATAATTTGATACTTCCTATGAAGGCTGGCAGTTTTCTGCCAGCCTTATTTTGCTTCTTAAAATAAATATCAGCCATTGTTTACATTTATTTGCATAGTCTTTATAAAATCATTGCAAATAAATGTAAATATCAGATTGATGCATACCGTTGTTTCAGACGGCCTATTATTTAAAATTGCTTTTCGGAGTGTATATGAGCTATTCGTTTACCGAGAAAAAACGTATCCGTAAGAGTTTTGCAAAGCGGGAAAATGTTTTAGATGTTCCTTTCCTGCTGGCAACCCAAATTGATTCTTATGCGAAGTTTTTGCAGCTGGAAAATGCTTTTGACAAACGTACCGATGACGGTCTGCAGGCGGCATTTAATTCTATTTTCCCGATTGTGAGCCATAACGGTTATGCGCGATTGGAGTTTGTGCATTACACATTGGGCGAGCCTTTGTTCGATATTCCCGAATGTCAGTTGCGCGGAATCACTTATGCAGCCCCCTTGCGCGCGCGTATCCGTTTGGTGATTTTGGATAAGGAAGCATCTAAACCGACGGTAAAAGAAGTTCGTGAAAACGAAGTGTATATGGGCGAAATTCCGTTGATGACCCCGAGCGGTTCGTTTGTGATTAACGGTACTGAGCGTGTGATTGTTTCCCAGTTGCACCGTTCGCCCGGCGTATTCTTCGAGCATGACAAAGGTAAGACGCACTCTTCCGGCAAATTGTTATTCTCCGCCCGCATCATTCCCTACCGTGGTTCATGGTTGGATTTTGAATTTGATCCGAAAGATTTGCTGTATTTCCGTATCGACCGCCGCCGTAAAATGCCGGTAACGATTTTGTTGAAGGCTTTGGGCTATAACAATGAGCAAATCTTGGATATTTTCTACGACAAAGAAACGTTCTATTTGTCTCCAAACGGTGTTCAAACCGATTTGGTCGCAGGTCGTCTGAAAGGCGAAACTGCCAAGGTCGATATCTTGGATAAAGAAGGCAATGTATTGGTTGCCAAAGGTAAGCGCATTACTGCGAAAAATATCCGTGATATTACCAATGCAGGCCTGACCCGTTTGGATGTAGAACCGGAAAGCCTGCTGGGCAAAGCATTGGCTGCCGATCTGATTGATTCGGAAACTGGTGAGGTATTGGCTTCTGCCAATGATGAAATTACAGAAGAGTTGTTGGCCAAATTTGATATTAACGGCGTAAAAGAAATTACGACCCTTTATATCAATGAGCTGGATCAGGGTGCTTATATCTCCAATACCTTGCGTACGGATGAGACTGCCGGCCGGCAGGCGGCTCGTGTTGCGATTTACCGTATGATGCGTCCGGGCGAACCGCCCACCGAAGAGGCGGTCGAGCAATTGTTTAACCGCTTGTTCTTCAGTGAAGACAGCTATGATCTGTCCCGCGTAGGCCGTATGAAATTTAATACGCGCACATACGAACAAAAACTGTCCGAAGCTCAACAAAACTCTTGGTACGGTCGCCTGCTGAATGAAACGTTTGCCGGTGCTGCCGAAAAAGGCGGTTATGTCCTGAGCGTCGAAGATATTGTTGCCTCGATTGCGACTTTGGTCGAGTTGCGTAACGGCCATGGTGAAGTGGACGATATCGATCACTTGGGCAACCGCCGAGTACGTTCGGTAGGCGAGCTGACTGAAAACCAATTCCGCAGCGGTTTGGCCCGTGTGGAACGTGCCGTAAAAGAACGTTTGAATCAGGCGGAATCAGAAAACTTGATGCCGCACGACTTGATCAATGCGAAACCCGTTTCTGCCGCCATCAAAGAATTCTTCGGCTCCAGCCAATTGAGTCAGTTTATGGATCAGACCAACCCCTTGTCTGAAGTAACCCATAAACGCCGTGTATCCGCATTGGGCCCGGGTGGTTTGACCCGCGAACGTGCCGGCTTCGAGGTGCGGGACGTGCATCCGACCCACTACGGCCGCGTATGTCCTATTGAAACGCCTGAAGGTCCGAACATCGGTTTGATCAACTCATTGTCCGTTTACGCGCGTACCAATGATTACGGTTTCTTGGAAACGCCTTACCGCCGCGTTATCGACGGCAAAGTAACCGAGGAAATCGATTACTTGTCTGCCATCGAAGAAGGCCGCTATGTGATTGCACAGGCGAATGCCGATTTGGATTCAGACGGCAATCTGATTGGCGACTTGGTTACCTGTCGAGAAAAAGGCGAAACCATTATGGCAACGCCCGACCGCGTCCAATATATGGACGTGGCAACCGGCCAGGTGGTATCCGTTGCGGCATCCCTGATTCCGTTCTTGGAACACGATGACGCGAACCGCGCATTGATGGGTGCGAATATGCAACGTCAGGCAGTGCCTTGCCTGCGTCCTGAAAAACCGATGGTCGGTACCGGTATCGAGCGTTCCGTTGCCGTTGACTCTGCTACTGCAATCGTTGCCCGCCGAGGCGGCGTGGTCGAGTATGTCGATGCCAACCGCGTTGTGATCCGTGTCCATGACGACGAAGCGACTGCCGGCGAAGTGGGTGTCGATATTTACAACTTGGTTAAATTCACCCGTTCCAACCAATCTACCAACATCAACCAACGTCCGGCCGTCAAAGCCGGTGATGTGTTACAGCGCGGCGATTTGGTGGCCGACGGCGCGTCCACCGATTTGGGTGAATTGGCTTTGGGTCAAAATATGACCATCGCCTTCATGCCGTGGAACGGTTACAACTACGAAGACTCGATTCTGATTTCCGAAAAAGTGGCTGCGGACGACCGCTATACTTCGATTCACATTGAGGAATTGAATGTCGTTGCTCGAGATACCAAGCTGGGTGCGGAAGACATTACCCGCGATATTCCGAACTTGTCCGAACGTATGCAAAACCGTTTGGATGAATCCGGTATTGTTTACATCGGTGCAGAAGTAGAGGCCGGTGACGTCTTGGTGGGTAAAGTAACGCCTAAAGGCGAAACTCAACTGACTCCTGAAGAAAAACTGTTACGTGCTATCTTCGGTGAAAAAGCGTCTGATGTAAAAGATACTTCATTGCGTATGCCTACCGGCATGAGCGGTACCGTTATCGACGTTCAAGTCTTTACCCGTGAAGGTATCCAACGCGACAAACGTGCTCAATCCATTATTGATTCTGAGCTGAAACGTTACCGTCAAGACTTGAGCGACCAGTTGCGTATTTTCGATAACGACGCATTTGACCGTATTGAGCGCATGATTGTCGGCCAAAAAGCCAACGGTGGCCCGATGAAGCTGGCTAAAGGCAGCGAGATTACTACTGAATATCTGGCAAGCCTGTCCAGCAAACATGATTGGTTTGACATCCGTTTGGCTGACGAAGATTTGGCCAAACAGTTGGAACTGATTAAATTGAGCCTGCAACAAAAACGAGAAGAAGCGGACGAGTTGTATGAGATTAAGAAGAAAAAACTGACTCAAGGCGACGAGCTGCAACCGGGCGTACAAAAAATGGTGAAAGTATTTATCGCCATCAAACGCCGTCTGCAAGCCGGTGACAAAATGGCGGGTCGCCACGGTAACAAAGGTGTGGTATCACGCATTCTGCCGGTGGAAGATATGCCTTACATGGCTGACGGCCGTCCGGTGGACATCGTACTGAACCCGTTGGGCGTACCTTCCCGTATGAACATCGGTCAGATTTTGGAAGTTCACTTGGGTTGGGCAGCAAAAGGTATCGGCGAACGTATCGACCGTATGCTGAAAGAGCAACGCAAAGCCGGCGAGCTGCGTGAATTCTTGAACAAGCTCTACAACGGTAGCGGTAAGAAAGAAGATTTGGACAGCCTGACAGATGAAGAAATCATCGAATTGGCTTCCAACCTGCGTAAAGGTGCATCTTTCGCTTCTCCAGTATTCGACGGTGCGAAAGAGTCTGAAATCCGCGAAATGTTGAACTTGGCTTACCCAAGCGAAGATCCTGAGGTTGAGAAACTGGGCTTCAACGACAGTAAAACTCAAATTACGCTGTATGACGGCCGTTCAGGCGAAGCATTTGACCGTAAGGTTACAGTCGGTGTGATGCACTATCTGAAACTGCACCACTTGGTTGACGAAAAAATGCATGCCCGTTCTACCGGTCCGTACAGTCTGGTTACCCAACAGCCTCTGGGCGGTAAAGCCCAGTTCGGTGGCCAACGTTTCGGTGAGATGGAGGTTTGGGCATTGGAAGCATACGGCGCGGCATACACGCTGCAAGAGATGCTGACTGTGAAGTCTGATGACGTGAACGGCCGTACCAAAATGTACGAGAACATCGTCAAAGGCGAACACAAAATCGACGCCGGTATGCCCGAGTCCTTCAACGTATTGGTTAAAGAGATTCGCTCACTGGGCTTGGATATCGATTTGGAACGTTACTAAACAGAAGTTTTCAGACGGCCTTTTAAGGTCGTCTGAAAAAGCGGTTTCAGAATAAGAATGAAGCAATCGGCATTTAGGCCGTCTGAAATCGAAAGTACCGTTTCCCAATATCGAAAATCCGCCATGCGGTAAAAATACTTCCTTCAAGGAGCAAAAATGAATTTGTTGAACTTATTTAATCCGTTGCAAACTGCCGGCATGGAAGAAGAGTTTGATGCCATCAAAATCGGTATTGCCTCTCCCGAAACCATCCGCTCATGGTCTTATGGCGAAGTTAAAAAACCTGAAACCATCAACTACCGTACGTTCAAACCTGAGCGCGACGGTCTGTTCTGCGCCAAAATCTTTGGCCCGGTCAAAGACTATGAATGTTTGTGCGGTAAATACAAACGTTTGAAATTTAAAGGCGTAACCTGTGAAAAATGTGGCGTAGAAGTGACCCTGTCCAAAGTGCGCCGCGAACGCATGGGTCATATCGAATTGGCTGCACCAGTTGCCCACATTTGGTTCTTGAAATCCCTGCCTTCTCGTTTGGGTATGGTGTTGGACATGACTTTGCGCGACATCGAGCGCGTATTGTACTTTGAAGCATTTGTGGTAACAGACCCCGGCATGACTCCGCTGCAACGCCGTCAATTGCTGACTGAAGACGATTACTACAACAAACTGGACGAATACGGCGACGATTTCGATGCCAAAATGGGTGCGGAAGGTATCCGCGAATTGCTGCGTACCTTGAATGTAGCGGGCGAAATCGAAATCCTGCGCCAAGAGTTGGAATCGACCGGTTCCGACACCAAAATCAAAAAAATCGCCAAACGCTTGAAAGTATTGGAAGCCTTCCATCGTTCCGGTATGAAGCTGGAGTGGATGATTATGGACGTGCTGCCGGTATTGCCGCCCGATTTGCGTCCTCTGGTTCCATTGGACGGCGGTCGTTTTGCTACTTCCGATTTGAACGATTTGTACCGTCGCGTCATTAACCGCAACAACCGTCTGAAACGCCTACTGGAACTGCACGCGCCCGACATTATCGTTCGCAACGAAAAACGCATGTTGCAAGAAGCGGTTGACTCCCTGTTGGATAACGGCCGTCGCGGTAAAGCCATGACCGGTGCCAACAAACGTCCGTTGAAATCATTGGCAGATATGATTAAAGGTAAAGGCGGCCGTTTCCGTCAAAACCTGCTGGGTAAACGTGTGGACTATTCAGGTCGTTCCGTGATTACCGTAGGCCCATACCTGCGTCTGCACCAATGTGGTCTGCCGAAAAAAATGGCTTTGGAACTGTTCAAACCATTCATTTTCCACAAATTGGAAAAACAAGGTCTAGCCTCTACCGTTAAAGCAGCGAAAAAATTGGTAGAGCAAGAAGTACCGGAAGTATGGGACATCTTGGAAGAAGTCATCCGCGAACATCCGATTATGCTGAACCGTGCGCCAACCCTGCACCGTTTGGGTATTCAAGCGTTTGAACCTATCTTGATCGAAGGTAAAGCCATTCAGTTGCACCCATTGGTGTGTGCCGCATTTAACGCCGACTTTGACGGTGACCAAATGGCTGTACACGTTCCATTGAGCTTGGAAGCACAAATGGAAGCACGCACGCTGATGCTGGCTTCAAACAACGTATTGTCTCCAGCCAACGGCGAACCGATTATCGTACCTTCTCAAGATATCGTATTGGGTCTGTACTACATGACCCGCGACCGTATCAATGCCAAAGGCGAAGGCAGCCTGTTTGCCGATGTGAAAGAAGTGCATCGCGCATACCATACCAAACAGGTTGAGCTGGGTACGAAAATCACCGTACGTCTGCGCGAATGGGTGAAAAACGAAGCAGGTGAGTTTGAGCCTGTCGTTAACCGTTACGAAACAACCGTCGGCCGTGCATTGTTGAGCGAAATCTTGCCGAAAGGCCTGCCGTTCGAGTACATCAACAAAGCGTTGAAGAAAAAAGAAATTTCTAAACTGATTAACGCATCGTTCCGCCTGTGCGGCTTGCGCGATACGGTTATCTTTGCTGATCACCTGATGTACACCGGTTTCGGATTTGCAGCCAAAGGCGGTATTTCCATTGCCGTTGACGATATGGAAATTCCAAAAGAAAAAGCGGCCTTGCTGGCTGAAGCCAATGCCGAGGTTAAAGAAATCGAAGACCAATACCGTCAAGGTTTGGTTACCAACGGCGAACGCTACAACAAAGTGGTGGATATTTGGGGTCGTGCCGGCGATAAAATCGCTAAAGCGATGATGGACAACCTGTCCAAACAAAAAGTTATCGACCGTGACGGCAACGAAGTCGATCAAGAGTCATTCAACTCCATCTATATGATGGCTGACTCCGGTGCCCGTGGTTCTGCGGCTCAGATTAAACAGTTGTCCGGTATGCGCGGTTTGATGGCGAAACCTGACGGATCGATTATTGAAACGCCGATTACCTCAAACTTCCGCGAAGGTCTGACCGTATTGCAATACTTTATTGCGACCCACGGTGCGCGTAAGGGTTTGGCGGATACCGCATTGAAAACCGCGAACTCCGGTTACCTGACCCGTCGTCTGGTAGACGTAACTCAAGATTTGGTCGTTGTTGAAGACGATTGCGGTACTTCAGACGGCTTTGTCATGAAGGCAGTGGTACAAGGCGGTGATGTGATTGAAGCATTGCGCGATCGTATTTTGGGTCGTGTTACCGCGTCTGACGTTGTTGATCCGTCAAGTGGCGAAACATTGGTTGAAGCAGGCACGTTGTTGACTGAAAAACTGGTGGATATGATTGACCAATCCGGTGTCGATGAAGTCAAAGTCCGTACACCGATTACTTGTAAAACCCGCCATGGCTTGTGTGCGCACTGTTATGGTCGCGACTTGGCACGCGGCAAACTGGTCAATGCCGGTGAGGCAGTCGGCGTAATTGCCGCTCAGTCTATCGGTGAGCCGGGTACTCAGTTGACCATGCGTACGTTCCACATCGGTGGTGCGGCATCCCGTGCGGCAGCCGCCAGCCAAGTGGAAGCCAAATCCAACGGTACGGCACGATTCAGCAGCCAGATGCGTTACGTTGCCAACAACAAAGGCGAATTGGTTGTCATCGGTCGCTCTTGCGAAGTCGTGATTCATGATGACATCGGCCGTGAACGCGAACGCCACAAAGTACCTTACGGTGCCATCCTGCTGGTACAAGACGGTATGGCCATTAAAGCCGGTCAAACCTTGGCAACTTGGGATCCTCATACCCGTCCGATGATTACCGAACACGCAGGTATGGTGAAATTTGAAAACGTGGAAGAGGGCGTAACCGTTGCCAAACAAACTGACGATGTAACCGGTTTGTCCACTTTGGTAGTGATTGACGGCAAACGCCGTTCCAGCAGCGCATCCAAACTGTTGCGTCCGACTGTGAAACTCTTGGACGAAAACGGTCTGGAAATCTGCATCCCGGGTACTTCCACTCCGGTATCTATGGCATTCCCAGTGGGCGCAGTGATTACTGTACGCGAAGGTCAGGAAATCGGTAAAGGCGACGTATTGGCGCGTATCCCGCAAGCCTCTTCCAAAACCCGCGATATTACCGGTGGTCTGCCGCGCGTTGCCGAGCTGTTTGAAGCACGCGTGCCGAAAGATGCAGGTATGCTGGCAGAAATTACCGGTACCGTTTCATTCGGTAAAGAGACCAAAGGCAAACAGCGTCTGATTATCACTGATGTAGACGGCGTAGCATACGAGACTTTGATTTCCAAAGAGAAACAAATTCTGGTACACGACGGTCAAGTGGTAAACCGCGGTGAAACCATCGTGGACGGTGCCGTAGATCCGCACGACATTCTGCGTCTGCAAGGTATCGAAGCATTGGCTCGCTACATTGTTCAAGAGGTACAAGAGGTTTACCGCCTGCAAGGTGTGAAGATTTCCGATAAACACATCGAAGTCATCATCCGTCAGATGCTGCGCCGTGTGAATATTGTCGATTCAGGTGAAACCGAATTCATTACCGGTGAGCAAGTCGAACGCGGCGATGTCATGACAGCCAATGAAAAAGCTTTGGAAGAAGGTAAAGAACCGGCACGTTACGAAAACGTATTGTTGGGTATTACCAAAGCCTCACTGTCCACTGACAGCTTCATTTCTGCCGCATCGTTCCAAGAAACGACCCGCGTTCTGACCGAAGCCGCCATCATGGGCAAACAAGACGAATTGCGTGGTTTGAAAGAAAACGTCATCGTCGGTCGCTTGATTCCTGCCGGTACCGGTTTGACTTACCACCGCAGCCGTCATCAACAATGGCAAGAGGTGGAGCAGGAGACTGCTGAAACCCAAGTAACGGATGAATAATCTTTGGTGCGTTTATTCAATACAAAACCGCAAGCCTTGAGCTTGCGGTTTTTCTTTATCCGATTAAGGCAAAAACAAGTGTTTTCGTCATTTTGAGGTGTGTGGATATAAGCCCGATAAGCGTTCCATATCTTCGTACCGCCAAATCATGCATCGAATAGAACGAGTTAAATCCGAAGGTTATTGTGTTAAATATTGCAAAAATACTTTAAAAATTTTGCGGGGGGGGGGGTAGAATTTCCAGACTTAAAGCTTAAGTTTTTTTAACAAAGTTTGGGGGAGTCTAAATGAAA
>NZ_CAUIYF010000022.1 GCF_962719845.1 Neisseria uirgultaei
ACGAAGGGTGCAGGATCAAATCAATCTTTTTATCTGCAAGTTGTTGTAAATCAAAGAGAATCCCCCCCCCCCGCGTTTTTTGAACGGTTGGTATCGGCCCAATAGTCGTCGCTGTCCAAAAAGATCAGGTAATCGCCTTTTGCCGCCCGGATACCGGCGTTGCGGGCATCCGACAGCCCGCCGTTTTCTTTATGAATCACTTTTATATGCGGATATTTGCCTGCATATTCGTCGCAAATTTTCCCGCAGCCGTCCGGCGAACCGTCATCGACCAAAATCATTTCATAATCGGCAAAATTTTCGGCAAGCACGGAATCCACGCAGCAGCGGAGGTATTTTTCCACATTGTAAATAGGGACGATGATGGAGAAAATCATAAATATCAATCCGTTGTATTAAGATGTTTGCGCGTATGCCTCAAACCCGCACCCGCAATGCGTTTGCATCCGCACCTTGCAACTTTATAAAACTTATTGCTTTATCAAGGTATGGAAACCTGTTTCCCGAAAGGCGGCGCAGGATGCCCGTTTCCTGCAACTTTGCCTTATTCCGACATCAGATGTCCCAGCTTGTCTGCTTTGGTTTGGAGATAACGCTCGTTTTCCAGATTTTCCCCGACGTGCAGGGGGATGCGTTCGACCACGTTAATCCCCGCATCTTTAAGCGTTTGGATTTTTTCGGGGTTGTTGGTCAACAGTTTGACTGCATGAATGTCCAAATATTCATAAATATATTGCGCCAAACGGAAATCGCGGGCATCGACGGGCAGCCCGAGTGCCAAATTGGCTTCAACGGTATCCATACCTTGGTCTTGCAGATGATAGGCGCGGATTTTGTTAATCAGCCCGATGCCGCGCCCTTCCTGACGCAGATAGACGATGATGCCGCGCCCTTCCGCCTGAACCGCCTTCATTGCCGCTTCCAGTTGCGGCCCGCAGTCGCATTTTCTCGAGAACAGCGCGTCGCCCGTCAAGCATTCTGAGTGGATGCGCGTCAGAACCGGATTGTCGTCTGAAAAATCACCGACGGTCAGTGCGACGTGTTCCTGCCCGCTTGCTTCTTCAAAGCCGTGCATCGTAAATACGCCCCATTCGGTCGGCAGGCGGCAGGAAGCGACATAGTTTAATAATTCAGACATTTTCATCTCCTTCTGCGGCAGTGATGCCCAAAAGCTGCTTCAAAGGTTCGGACAAAGCCAAGGCAAGAGCCACCCATTCCGCCTGCGCCGCCTCATCCGCACAACCGACTTTTTCAAATTCGACGTGAACCACGCCCAGCACGCCGCCGCTCTCCGTACAAACGGGAATGGAAAGCTGCGCCGCCGAATGCCGGTTGCGTTCGCCGGAAAGCTCTCCTAATTCCAGCCAACGCCCGACATCCGAGGCAATATTCATCCAACCGCTTTGCGCCGAACGGCAGGCAAGCGAAACATCGGCGATATTTCCATCCTGCTCCCATATGTTTTCCAAACCTTCTCCCTGTTGGGACAGGCATACCAGCCGGAGGGCGGCGTTTTCAGACGGCATTAAGGCATAGACCGCCGCACTCCGCACGCCTGTCGAGCGCGAAAACACCGAATCCAAAACCATGAAAAGCCGTTTCAGGCTGTCTTCGCGACCATCATCGCACGGAAGATAATCGGCAAGTTTCCAACCTTC
Source organism: Neisseria uirgultaei (assembly GCF_962719845.1). GTDB lineage: Bacteria > Pseudomonadota > Gammaproteobacteria > Burkholderiales > Neisseriaceae > Neisseria > Neisseria bergeri. The sequence continues at coordinate 1,659 of NZ_CAUIYF010000022.1, forward strand.
ATGATTGCGCCACAAAACCGAACGGTCTATCGAAGCCGTCCCCATATCCATTACCGTCTGCACCGTCAGATACGCCGCCCGAACCTCGTCAAGCGGCAGCTTCAAACCCTGAGTCAGCAGAAAATCCTTAATCAAAGCAGCAGGCATACCCAAATTCCGTCAACAAAAACAAAAAACCGCCGGATTCCGATAGCAGGCGGGCGAAGGGCGGATTTTACCGCCGCCAAGCATAAGCCTCAACTATTACGCCCAAAGCCTTGTGCAATCGGACAAAATCTGTATAATCACCATCCTTATGCGGACGTGGCGAAATTGGTAGACGCACCAGATTTAGGTTCTGGCGCCGAAAGGTATGAGAGTTCGAGTCTCTCCGTCCGCACCATTAACAATAAATAAATCAATTACTTAAAACACATTGGGACAATTTAGGGACGCAAAATACAGGCCACCTGATTTAATCAGGTGGCTTTTTTATCGGGCTTAGATAAATTTAAAACCATATAAATCAGAATCTTGCAATATATTCAAAAACCTCTTGCATTACCGTGAAAACATCGGTTACACGCCAAACAACCTGAAGGAATTGCGCCACAAGTACGGCTTGATGCAAGAGCGGGTTGCCGAGATTACGGGCGTAACTTTGGCGACGGAACAAAAGCGGGAGGTGGCAATGGGTTTGAAAGCGCATTGCGATATGCCGCACACGCATTGGTTGGTTTTGTTGGAATATTTGGGGAATCTTTAAATCGGTTTTGTTTGAATAACATCGGAACAATGCCGTCTGTAAACAAATTTTCTTCAGACGGCTTTTTATTTGCTTTTGGAAATGGTTTGTCGGTGTGTTTTTTGTGTAACTTATATGTGAATGGAAAAGGTGAGAAGAGGGTTGGGCAATGAATGATTTGGTTAGATACGATCCGTTGGAACACGGGCTGCTTGCTGGAGGGTTGAAGAAGTATCGCGACTTTACTGAAAAAGATGCGCGAGAGGCTTCCGATGATTGGGCGTTGACGCGCGGGTTTAAAAATTCTGCATGTTCGGTGCGTATGGCGTGGAATGCTTTTACGCGCGATACAGAGGAACTCAGCCAACTGAAGGCTGAGGATATGGATTATCGGAAGATTCATGAGGGGCATAAGTCTCAGACTCGCAGGGAGCTTGGCGTGGCTTGGCATAAGGGCGAAGGTGTCGGCGCGGTGGACAAGGCGACGATGAGGCTTGGCGGCGGTATTTTGAATATGGGCAGGAAAGCCGCCGAGAAGGCTGTATTGAAGAAAATGGGCGTTGCGGCGGCTAAGGGAATGCCTGAATTTGCGGCTTTGACGGCTAAGGAGTCCGTCAAGGGCGGATTGGGCGGTGCGGCATGGCACGCGGCGGCTTTGCACGAGTTGCGCGACGTGGTGGCACAGTGGAACAGGAAGCATTCGAAGCCTGCCATTAAGTCGGAAAACATTATGGCGGGCGTGAGGAGCCGGCAACGGCGCGTTGCGGGGGCGAAAGACGGTATTTATCTGTCGGACAGGCACTCGGATGCGCGGACGGACGGCGGTTTTGCCTTCGGGCATTGAGGAAATCCCGAACCTGAAAATGGTTCGAGCTTTTTTTAGGCGGTTGAATGCCGCCGATACGGTTGGTTTAATGGGTGTGTTTTTAACTTGTTGGAGTGGTTATGGCTAATACGCTTTATGATACTTCCCGCCAGATGTTCTTGGAGGGGCAGTTGAACCGGGCGGATGATACGGTCAAGGTCGCTTTGGTGGATACCAATGCTTATACGCCGAATGTGGCGACGCATAAGCATACCGACGATAAACATACAAACAACCTCATTTCAATGGATATATATCAGTATATGGTAAACGGTTTTTCTTCAGGCGTTACTATCGGCGCATCAGCCGGCACTGCAGTTGTCAGTATCAAGTCGGTCAAGTCTTCTTCATCTTATTATTTCATTTGACTTTTTCATTTATCAACCTTAATTTCCGAGCAGTACGGAATTTTGCGAATCCTACATTATGTAACGGATCGGGTACAAAACCTGATAAAAAATATAGTGGATTAACAAAAATCAGGACAAGGCGACGAAGCCGCAGACAGTACGAATAGTACGGCAAGGAGAGGCAACGCCGTACTGGTTTTTGTTAATCCACTATACATGCCGTCTGAAGCTGTTGCAGACAAAGGGGATGATGTCCGACTTTGGTCGGCGGTTCGGTTTCAGACGGCATTGCGTTATTTTTCGACGGGCAGCCCGAAATGCAGGTAGGTGCGTTCGGTCGCCATCCTGCCGCGCGGGGTGCGTTGCAAAAAGCCTTGTTGGATGAGGTAGGGTTCGATAACGTCTTCGATGGTGTCGGTAGATTCGCCGATGGCGGCGGCAACATTATCCAAACCAACGGGGCCGCCGCCGAATTTGTGCAAAACGGCTTCGAGAAATTTCCTGTCCATCACGTCCAGCCCCTGCACGTCCACGTCCAGCATACTTAAAGCGGCATCGGCTATGCCGCCGTCGATTGTGCCGTTGTTTTTCACGTCGGCGAAATCGCGCACGCGGCGCAACAGGCGGTTGGCGATGCGCGGCGTGCCCCGGCTGCGTTTGGCGATTTCTTCCGCGCCTTCTTCGGACATATCGAGCTGCAACAGTTGTGCCGAACGGCTGACGATGGTGGCAAGGTCGCGGTTTTCGTAAAACTCAAGGCGGGAGACGATGCCAAAGCGGTCGCGCAACGGGTTGGTCAGCATACCGGCGCGAGTGGTCGCGCCGACGAGGGTGAAGGGCGGCAGGTCGATTTTGACGGAACGGGCGGCGGGCCCTTCGCCTATCATAATGTCGAGCCGGTAGTCTTCGAGCGCGGGATAGAGGATTTCTTCGACAACAGGGCTGAGGCGGTGGATTTCGTCGATGAACAATACATCGTGCGGATCAAGGTTGGTCAGAAGGGCGGCAAGGTCGCCTGCGCGCTCAAGGACGGGGCCGCTGGTTTGGCGCAGGTTGACGCCCAGCTCTTTGGCGATGATGTGTGCCAATGTGGTTTTGCCCAGTCCGGGCGGGCCGAAGAGCAGGGTGTGGTCTAGGGCTTCGCCGCGTTTTTTGGCGGCTTGGATGAAGATGGCGAGCTGTTCTTTGGCTTTGTCTTGCCCGATATAGTCGTCCAGCGTTTTAGGACGCAGGGCGCGTTCGAGCAACTCTTCTTGTGAGGAGATGCTTTGGGCGGTAATGATGCGCTGGGGCTGGGCGGCGGTTAGGTTGTCGGTTTGCAGCATAGTGTTCCCTTTGTCGGGTATGCCGTCTGAACGGTCGGCGGCGTTTCAGACGGCATTGAAAAGATAACGGTCAAAAGCGTTTTATCCGCGCGTTTCGCGCCAAACGAGGTAATCGCGCAGGGGCGGCATGGGCGGATTGATGCAGTGTGGGCAGATGCCGGTGGTGTCTTCGTCGTCGCTGTCGATGTGATAGGCGTTGGGGTCGAAGCGGACTTGCTGCATTACCGCCTGCGCCAATGCCTGCGCTTGAACGACGTCGAAGGTGAATTTTTCGAGGATTTCGTTCAATAGGCGGATTTCGCCATCGCTAAATTCCGAGCTGTGTTTGAGAATGAGGCGTTGGTAATCTTCATTGTTGATTTTAGACAATAAATCGGTTTGTAGGGTCATGATTTTATGTTGGGAACGGAATGGCTGAAGAGTGAATTATAGCGGATATGGCAGCAGCTGTTGCAAAGCTTGGATTGGGTATCGTCCTCAAAATTCTCAAAGTAGCCATATTGTGCGTTTTAATGTTTTTCCGTCTTTTCTTGCTCCTTCCGAAACGCTTTTTGCAATGGGGTAATTTCTGTCAGCCGCGCACGATCGATTTCTTCGGCGATAAGGTGCACTTTCCCCTGCGCGCGGCATTCGGCGGCGATTTTGCCCGAATCCACTTGATTGGCGACTTCGAGTAAGGCGAGCCAGTGCGCGCGTTGCGGGTAGGGCGTGTGTTCGCGGTTCAGACGGCCTTGCGTATCGGCAATGCAGACATTTAAGGCAGCGGAGAAGCGTTCGGGGCGTCTGAAAGCGTCGGTTTTTTTCAAAACGTTCAGAATGGTTCGGCTTTTAAGCTGTCCGACTTGGTGGAAAATAATGTGCCAACGGCAAACCAATTCGGCAAGCTCGGCGCAATATTTCGGCGCACGCAGCCGCTGATTGACTTCGCGCACGGGTTTGACGCCGTTGATGTCGTGTCCGTGGTGGCGCGGCAGGATGTCGGGCGGCGTTTTGGCTTTGCCTAAGTCGTGCAGCAGGGCGGCGTAGCGTTCGGGTAACGTCAGACCCATATCGGCGGCGCGTTGCAACGTCATCAGGGTATGGATACCGCTGTCGATTTCGGGATGATAGTCGGCTCGTTGCGGCACGCCGAAGAGGGCATCGACTTCGGGCAGCAAGACTTTGAGCGCGCCGCATTCGCGCAACACTTCAATCATCCTACGGGGATTTTTCTCCATCAAACCTTTCGCCAATTCCTGCCAGACGCGTTCGGCGACTAAAGCGTTCGCTTCGCCGTTTTCCACCATTTTCCGCATCAGCTTTATGGTTTCTTCGGCGATTTCAAAGCCGTAGCGCGCGGCAAAGCGGGCAGTGCGCAGGATGCGGACGGGGTCTTCGACGAAGGCAGGGGAAACGTGGCGCAAAATGCCTGCCTTTAAATCCTGTTGTCCGCCGAAAGGGTCGATGATGAGGCCGTCTGAATTCTGCGCCATTGCGTTGATGGTCAGGTCACGGCGCATCAAGTCCTGCTCCAGCGTAACATCTTTGTCGGCGTGGAAACTGAAACCGGCATAGCCCTTGGCGGTTTTGCGTTCGGTGCGGGCGAGGGCGTATTCTTCGTGCGTTTCGGGATGAAGGAACACGGGAAAGTCTTTGCCAACAGGCTGGAAGCCTTGCGCCAGCATGGTTTGTGCGTCTGCGCCGACGACCACCCAATCGCGGTCTTTGACGGGCAAGCCCAAAAGATAATCGCGGACGGCACCGCCGACGAGATAAGTCTGCATATGCTTCCTATTTTAAAGTTATCAATAATGCCGTCTGAAGAGGCTTCAGACGGCATTGTTTCAACCGGAGGGTATTTTGTGCGTTTATGCTACGCCTTTTTTCTCCAAGTAACTTTCGTAATCGCCCAAGTAGTGTTCATATCCGCCTTTGCCGTCCAATTCGATGATTTGGGTAGCCAGTGAAGATACAAACTGACGGTCGTGCGAGACGAAAATCAGCGTGCCGTTGTATTTTTCCAGCGCCATGTTCAAGGATTCGATGCTTTCCATGTCCATGTGGTTGGTCGGTTCGTCCATGACCAAGACATTGGGTTTCAGCAGCAACAGTTTGCCGTAAAGCATACGGCCTTTTTCGCCGCCGGAGAGGACTTTCACTTTTTTTACCACGTCGTTGCTGCCGAAGAGCAAACGCCCCAAAGTGCCGCGGATGACTTGTTCGTCGTCGCCTTCCTGCCCCCATTGGCGCATCCATTCGCTCAGGTCCATATCGACGTCGAAGTCGTTTTCATGGTCTTGCGGATAGTAGCCGACGCTGGCTTTTTCCGCCCATTTAATGCTGCCTTCGTCCGGCAACAGGCCGTCTGAATATTCAGGGTTGTAGGCGCCGGCGAGGAGTTTCAGTAGGGTGGATTTGCCTGCGCCGTTCGGGCCGATGATGGCAAGGCGTTGGCCTGCTTCAAGGATGAAGTTCAGGTTTTTAAACAACTGGGTTTCAAAACGTTTGGCCAGTTTTTCAACTTCCACTGCCTGACGGTGCAACTTGGCTTTTTCGTCGGCTTCAAAACGGATATATGGGTTTTGACGGGTAGAAGGTTTGACTTCGACCATTTCCGATTTGATTTTGTCTGCCTGTTTCAGACGGCTGGTTGCCTGACGGGCTTTGGATTTATTGGCAGAGAAGCGGGCGACGAACTCTTGCAGCTCTTGCAGTTTCTCTTTGGCTTTGGCGTTGTCTTTCAGGGCGCGCTCACGCGATTGGGCGGAAGCGAGCATGTAGTCGTCGTAGTTGCCCGGGTAGATGGTGATGGTGTTGTAGTCCAAATCCGCCATGTGGGTGCAGACTTCATTCAAAAAGTGACGGTCGTGCGAGATGATAATCATGGTGGAGTCGTATTGGTTCAACACGCCTTCCAGCCAGCGGATGGTATTGATGTCCAAGTTGTTGGTCGGTTCGTCCAAGAGCAATACATCCGGCTTGGAGAACAGAGCTTGCGCCAGCAATACGCGCAGCTTGAAGCCAGGGGCGACTTCCGCCATTTTCGCATTGTGCAAATCTTCGGAAATGCCCACGCCGCTCAACAGTTCGGCGGCGCGCGCTTCGGCGGTGTAACCGTCGTATTCGGCGAACTTGGCTTCCAGTTCGGCGGCTTTCATGTAGTCGTCTTCAGTGGCTTCGGGATTGGCGTAAATTGCATCGCGTTCGGTCATCGCCGCCCACATTTCGGTATGCCCCATCATCACCACGTCCAGCACGCGCATGTCTTCGTAGGCAAACTGGTCTTGGCGCAGCTTACCCAAACGCACGCCGTTTTCAATCGCGACTTCGCCGGCCGTCTGTTCCAAATCGCCGCCGAGGATTTTCATGAAGGTGGATTTGCCCGAACCGTTCGCGCCAATCAGGCCGTAGCGGTTGCCTTCTCCGAATTTGACGGATACGTTTTCAAACAGCGGCTTTGCGCCGAACTGCATGGTAATGCCGTTGGTAGAAATCATTACTGGTAAAACCTTATATTGGAAAGAGATTAATTTTTCAAATTTTCGGATTGTAACATAAGCGCACTGCCGTCTGAAACAGACGGGCAAATTTTCAGACACTTATAGTAAAATATCGGTTTTATTATTTCAGGCAAAAGGTTTCCAAATGATAGTCCTTCATGGCATCCCAAATTGCGATACGGTCAAAAAAGCTAAAAGCTGGCTTGCCGAATATGGTATGGAATTTGAATTTCGAGACTTCAAAAAACAGATGCCGTCTGAAGCGGAAATCTGCTCGTGGCTGGAACAAGTGCCTTTAGAAACCCTGCTCAACAAACGCGGGACAAGCTGGCGCAAACTCGATGCCGAAACACAGCAAAAAGCCCTGTTCTCTATAGCGGAAGCCGTCAAACTGATGTCCGAAATGCCGAGCCTGATCAAGCGTCCCGTATTGGAATTTGGCGGCAGGGTTTACGTCGGCTTCAGCGAAGAATCCTACGACGGCATCTTCAACCGGCAAGCCCCGTGCAGACAGGGATAAAAACCGTTACAATACCCGACTTGAATTTCCCGTTCCCATTCTATATCCCGATTTAAAATATGTTCCATTCCATCGAAAAATACAGAACGCCCGCCCAAGTCCTTTTGGGGCTGATTGCATTAACCTTCGTCGGCTTCGGGGTCAGCACGGTGTCCCATCCGGGCGCCGACTACATCGTCCAAGTGGGCGACGAAAAAATCAGCGAGCAGTCGATTAATATCGCCATGCAAAACGAACAGGCGGGCGGCGGCAGCCCTTCGCGTGATGCCGTATTCCAATCCCTGCTGCAACGCGCCTATCTGAAACAAGGTGCAAAACTGATGGGTATTTCCGTTTCTCAGGAACAAATCAAACAGATTATTGTAGATGATCCTAATTTTCACGATGCAGGCGGCAAATTCAGCCATGCCCTTTTGAGCCAGTACCTTTCGCAACGCCATATGTCGGAAGACCAGTTCGTCGAGGAAATCCGTAACCAATTCGCATTGCAGAATTTGGTAAACCTTGTTCAAAACGGTGTCTTGGTCAGCGATGCCCAGGCGGAGCAACTGGTCAAACTGACCCAGGTCAACCGTACCATCCGTTCGCATACTTTTAACCCCGACGAGTTCATCGCCCAAGTCAAAGTGTCTGAAGCCGATTTGCAGAAATTTTATAATGCAAACAAAAAAGACTACCTGCTTCCTCAAGCGGTCAAATTGGAATATGTCGCATTGAATCTGAAGGATTTTGCAGACAAACAGACCGTCAGCGAAACAGAAGTGAAAAATGCGTTTGAAGAGCGCGTGGCGCGTTTACCGGCAAATGAAGCCAAACCTTCTTTCGAGCAGGAAAAAGCCGCCGTCGAAAACGAATTGAAAATGAAAAAGGCGGTTGCCGACTTCAATAAGGCAAAAGAAAAGCTGGGCGATGACGCGTTCAACCATCCTTCATCGCTTGACGAAGCCGCCAAAAACAGCGGTTTGAAAGTGGAAACTCAAGATACGTGGTTGAGCAGGCAGGACGCGCAAATGTCCGGACTGCCCGAAAATGTGATCAATGCCGTATTCAGCGACGACGTATTGAAGAAAAAACACAATTCCGAAGTATTATCTATCAATAATGAAACCGCATGGGTCGTCCGTGCCAAAGAAGTCCGCGAAGAGAAAACCCTGCCGTTTGCCGAAGCCAAAGACGCGGTGCGTCAGGCTTATATCCGCGCCGAAGCCGCCAAACTTGCCGAAAACAAGGCAAAAGACGTGCTTACCCAACTGAACGGCGGCAAGGCGGCCGATGTGAAATGGTCGGAAGTGTCCGTTTTGGGTGCGCAGCAGGCTCGGCAGTCTATGCCGCCCGAAGCTTATGCGGAACTGCTGAAAGCAAAACCGGCAAACGGCAAACCCGCCTATGTCAGGCTGACCGGCCTGCCTGCACCCGTGATTGTCGAAGTACAGGCAGTCACGCCGCCCGATGATGCCGCCGCGCGCATCCCGCCTGCGAAACAGGCTTTGGCGCAACAGCAGTCTGCCAATACCTTCGACTTGCTGATACGTTATTTCAACGGCAAAATCAAACAGACCAAAGGTGCCCAGTCTGTTGGCGGAAATGACGGGCAGTAATTTCCGGTTTTCTATATTCGATATAACGGTCGGAATATTCCGACCGTTTTCCCATATGGCGGAGTATGATGAATTCCAAAAAGCAAGATGCCTTCCAAAGGCTGATCGGTGCGCTGAAAGTATTGCCCAACGTCGGGCCGAAATCGGCACAGCGGATGGCGTACCATCTGTTGCAGCACAAGCGCAAAGAGGCTGAAGAGCTGGTGGATGCCTTGCAGACGGCATTGAGACAGGTTCACCATTGCGCGATGTGCAACACGTTTTGCGAAGGCAGATTGTGCGATATTTGTGCCGATGAAACACGCGACGGGCGGCGGCTGATGGTGGTGCATATGCCTGCCGACGTGTCAAATATGGAAGCGGCAAACTGCCACGACGGGCTGTATTTCGTCCTGATGGGGCAAATCAATACGGCACTGGGAATGGACGTATCGGCCATCGCATTGGACAGGCTGGCGCAACGGCTGGGCGGCGGGGAAGTCGAAGAAATCATTATTGCAACCGCTTTTACCGCAGAAGGCAATGCGACGGCGTATGTCCTGTCCGAGTTTTTCAAAAACCTGCCTTACAAAGTCAGCAGGCTGTCGCAGGGCATCCCCTTGGGCGGCGAATTGGAATATGTCGATGCGGGAACGCTGGCGCAGGCGGTGTACGAACGCCGCCTGATTAAAGAAGGCGGGGCGTAACGCCGCCAATGCAAAATGCCGTCTGAAGCCTTCAGACGGCATTTTTCCGGGCGGTTTACTTGCAGTTGAGCCCTTGAATCTGCAACGCGCCTCCGTTGCCGACTTTGAACACGCACTGCGTCGCGCTGCTGCCGGAAACGGTAATGCTGCCGCTGCCGCCGTTCAGGCTGACGGGTTCCTTAACGCCCATACCGACTGCTGTTGCCGCCAGCTTTTGCGCGTCGGCTTCGGAATAAGGCGTGTTGTTGGCATCGATTTTGATTTCTCTGGCGTAGGCAGCCGCAGCGGCGGATAAGGCGATGGCGCACAAAGCAAAAGCAGTTCGGATATTCATTGTTTTCCTCAAGAAACGGTTTTTCTGAAAGAAAGGATAGGGCAGTTTGACGCGTTGTGCAAGTTTTCCGCCCGCTCTGCCGCCCCGTCCCCCGCATTCGGGCGTTCGGACGCTGCCGGGGTTTTACGGTACAATAAACTTTTGCCGCCGCCCCAAACCGCCGTCCGGGGCGGCACGTTTGCAGACATTTTTAAGGTAGCGTTATGTTTTCTCTAGAGGCTTGGATAGGCTTGAGGTATCTCAGGGCGAAAAAGCGCAACGGCTTTATGTCGTTTATCACGATGGTTTCGATTGCCGGAATCGACTTGGGCGTAACCGCGCTGATTGTCGTCTTGTCGGTTATGAACGGCTTTCAGAAAGAAATACGCGGGCAGCTCCTGAATGTCGCGCCGCACGCCGAAATCGGCTATATCGACAATACGGATACGGATTGGCGCAACCTGCTTCGGTTTACCGAAAACCGCAAAGGTATTTTGGCTGCCGCGCCCTATGTTTCCAATCAGGCATTGCTGGCAAACGCGGGCGAAATCAGGGGCGTGCAGATACGCGGCATTTTGCCGTCTGAAGAGCGCAAAGTGGTGGAATACGGCGACAAAATGCCGGCAGGCAAGTTTGAAGACCTGATTCCGGGCGAGTTTGACATTATCCTCGGTGTCGGCTTGGCGGAGGCTTTGGGTGCGGAAGTCGGCAATAAAGTTACCGTCATCACGCCGGAGGGTAACGTTACCCCCGCCGGAGTCGTGCCGCGCCTGAAACAGTTTACCGTGGTCGGTCTGGTTAAGACGGGCGTTTACGAAGTGGACAATTCATTGGCAATGACGCATATCCAAGACGCGCGCGTACTGTACCGCTTGGATAAAGAAGTTGCGGGGCTGCGGCTGAAACTCGCCGACCCGCAAAACGCCCCCGCCTTGACGGCAACACTGATTCCGGAGGCGCAAAGGGACACAGTCTGGGTACGTGATTGGACGTTCAGCAACCGAAGCTATTTTGAGGCGGTCGAGTTGGAAAAACGGATGATGTTCATCATCCTGACGCTGATTATCGCTGTGGCGGCGTTCAACCTTGTCTCTTCCTTGGTGATGGCGGTTACGGAAAAGCAGGCGGACATTGCGATTTTGCGGACTTTGGGTCTTTCCCCTGCCGGCGTGATGAAGATTTTTATGGTGCAGGGCGCGTTTTCAGGCTTTTTCGGCACGCTGGCGGGTGTGGTCTGCGGCGTGCTTTTGGGTTGGAACGTCGGCAGGGTCGTAGCGTTTTTTGAAAACCTGCTCGGTGTCCACCTCATCAATTCGCAGGTTTATTTTATCGACTACCTGCCCAGCGATGTCGATATGGGCGACGTTGCCCTGATTGCCTGCATTTCCCTGGGTTTGTCTTTCGTGGCGACGCTCTACCCGAGCTGGCGCGCGTCAAAAACCCAACCGGCGGAGGCTTTGCGTTATGAGTGAGTTGATTTTGAAATGCGAAGGCGTGGGCAAACGCTACCGTGACGGCGGTTTGGACGTTCGGGTGCTGCACGGCTTGGATTTGGAAATCCGTGCCGGAGAAAGTACCGGCATCGTCGGCTCTTCGGGCAGCGGAAAATCGACCCTGCTGCATATTTTGGGCGGTCTGGATATGCCGTCTGAAGGCAGGGTGCTGCTGATGGGCGAGGATTTGCGTGCCTTAAACCAGCGTCAACTGGGCATCCTGCGCAACCGCCACCTCGGTTTCGTGTACCAGTTCCACCATCTTCTGCCTGAATTTTCGGCACTGGAAAACGTGATGATGCCGCTTCTGATCGGCAAGAAAAAACGGGAAGAGGCGGCAGAAACGGCAATGGCGATGCTGGAAAAGGTCGGACTGAAGCACCGTTCGGCGCACCGTGCGGGCGAACTTTCAGGCGGTGAGCGGCAGCGTGCCGCCATTGCGCGCGCCTTGGTTACGCAACCCAAATGCCTGCTTGCCGACGAGCCGACCGGCAACCTCGACCGGGCAAACGCAAGGAATGTTCTGGATATGATGCTGGAACTGAAAACGGAATTGGGAACGGGTTTGGTTGTCGTAACGCACGACGACGAACTTGCCTGCCGCTTCGGGCGCGTTATGGAGATGAAAGACGGCAGCCTGCACCCCAAGCAGGGCGCAAACGCCTAAACACCCGAAACAACACCGCGCCGTCTGAAGCCCCGCGCCTTCAGACGGCATTTCGACAAGGAATACGATGGAGCGGCAGACAGATGAATTTGCCCAAGCGGCAGCAAGGGCAGCAATCCGTTTTTTGGAACGCTACGCGGGTTCAGGCAGCGAAGTGCTTGCCAACTGCACCGAACGCCTGTTTCAGGCATTGCAAAACGGTCATTCGTTTATCCGTTTGAGCGGTGGCGAGGCTGACGCGCTGTCGGCACTCGAACCCGTAGTCGGACGATCCGCATCACCCTTAATTTTAGAAGGCAGAAGGCTGTTTTTGGGCAGGATGTGGCAGTTGGAATACGATTTGGCGGTCGAGATAAAACGCTTGGCGGCAGCCGGCACGTCCGCCCCCCACGCGGCAGGCGCGAGGCAAAACCTTGCAAAATGGTTTCAAGGCACGGGCAGCGAAGGACAGCGCGATGCCGCCGCCTTGGCACTGTTGCAGCCGTTTATGGTGATTACCGGCGGCCCCGGGACGGGCAAAACGACAACGGTTGCCAAACTGCTGGCGCTGATTTGTGGCGAAGACGAAAATCTTCCCAACATCGCGCTTGCCGCACCGACAGGCAAAGCAGCGGCACATATGGCGCGCGCGCTGCACCGTGCAATCAACGGTTTTGACGCGCCGGAGGCCGTCCGCCGCCATTTGCTCAAACTGGAAGGGCAAACCGTCCACCGACTGCTGAAGCTGAGCCCGCCCAAAATGCAGGCGGCGTTCGACCATATCCGTCCGCTGCCGTTCGACGTGCTGATTGTCGATGAAGCCTCCATGTTGGATACCGCATTGATGCTGCAACTTTTGAAAGCGGTCAAAACCGGCGCGCGCGTGATTCTGCTGGGGGATGAAAACCAGCTTCCGTCCGTCGGAATCGGGGCCGTGCTGTCCGTCCTGTCGCAAAAAACCGTTTTGGACGGAGAAACGCACCAAAGGCTGGCCGGCTTCCTTCCGGAACACGGTTTCAGCGTCAGCGCAAATCCGCCCGTGCTGGCGCAAAACACCGCCCATCTGTCGTTCAGCCACCGCTTCGGCGACAACAGCGGCATCGGCTGCCTTGCCCGTGCCGCCGTATCGGGCGATGAAGGGGCGTGGGCATTGTTTGACCGGTTTCCGGATGAACTGGAACATTCGGAATGCAGTCCGAACACTCGAGTCGAAAGGTTGTACCGGACGCACAAAGCCTATTGGCAGGCGGTAAAAGACGGCAATATCGAAGCCGCATACGCAAGCATCTCGGATATCGTGGTTCTGGCAGCTTGGCGGCAGGATGCGGAAAACTTCAACGAAGCCTATTGCAGCCATGTACGCCGCAAAATGAACATACCCGAACATCAGGCCTATTTCGCCGGAGAGCCGATTATGATCAGGCAAAACGACTATGCACTCGAGTTGTTCAACGGAGACGTCGGACTGATTATGGATGATGCCCAAAGGCCGGGCAGCCTGTCCGCCTATTTTCCCGATACGGACGGGTTTAAAAAGGTTGCAGTCAGCTGCCTTCCGGATTTTGAACCTGCTTTCGCCATGACCGTCCATAAAAGCCAAGGTTCGGAGTATCGGGAAGTCTGGCTGCTGCCGCCCTCCGCCGTACCTTCGGACGAAGGGGACGACGCGCTTTCAGGCTTGAGCAGGGGACTGCTTTACACCGCCATTACCCGCGCGAGGGAAAAGTTCGTATTCTTCGGCGGGGAAAAAACCTTCCGGCAAGCCGCCGCCACCGTCAAAACGCGTCAGACGGCATTGGGCAGTATGCTTGAGCGGGTATTTTCACAAGGATAATCCGGCCGGCGGCGCGGGTGTTCCGATGCCTGCCTCCGGAAGCGCGCCACCCTTTATGCCTTTTTCAAACGGTATAGGAAAGTGGTTTCCCGAGTTCGGGCAAAAGCCAGCGGATCGTCTAGGTCGGCAGCTTTTTTGTGAACCGGTTTGGTTTTCAAAACATCCGTAACGCGCAAACCTGCCTGAGCAAATGCCTTTTCCAAAAAGTCGGTAGGGCGCAGGTGCAGATGTTCGGCAAGGTCGGAAATAATCAGGCGGATTTCTCCGTCGGGGTTCAGATGTTTCGGCGCATCACGCAAAAACGCAGCCAGCATCGCAGATTCGGGGTCGTATAACGCGGATTCGACGGCGGAAGTCGGCTTGGCGGGAAGCCAGGGAGGATTGCAGACGATTAAATCGGCAAACCCTTCGGGAAACAGATCGGTTTCGCGGATTTCAACCTGTTTTTCAAAACCCAAACGGGCAATATTGGCACGGGCGCAGGCAACCGCCCTCGGATTGGTATCCGTGCCGATGACGGAAGGAATGCCCTGTTTCGCCAAAATGGCGGCAAGCACGCCGGAGCCCGTCCCGATATCGAATGCCGTCTGAAAACCCGTTGACGGCGCATGGGCAAGCAGGTCGAGGTATTCGCCGCGCAACG
>NZ_CAUIYF010000023.1 GCF_962719845.1 Neisseria uirgultaei
GCGCGTCAAAAGGGCGTATTTCAAAGCCCATTGCGCGCATTTCGTTTATCCAAACAATCCGTCTTATTTCCACCGTAAAAAACGGTTCTTCGGATAGTTCGCATAATGTATATTATGTTAAATTTATATTAGACTGAATAGATATTTTTGCAAATCTATTCAAACCCATTCAGAACTCAGCCACTTATATTAGGGAAATTTCTCGTATCTATCTTAGCATTCATTGTTTCTCTTCAATCAAACAAGCCTTTTCTATCAACTCTCTAATCCATTTATAAGCAGGATCTTTATGTATCCGTTCGTGCCAAATCAATGTTTTGGTGAAACCTTGAATTTTAAGAGGAGGTTCAAAGCGTTTGAGATTGGGCAAATTGGCAATCGAACGCTCAGGCATGACTGCCAGTAAATCGCTTTGCTCCAATAATTCAGGCAAAATAATAAAGTTTTGTACCGACAGGCTGACATTTCTTTGTAGTCCCATCGCTTGCAGGGCTTTGTCGGTAACACCGCTGAAGCTGCCGCCATGATAGGAAATCAAGGCTTGTTCTAACTGGCAAAATTGCTCAAGGGTCAGTTGGGATTGTTGGGCTATTGGGTGATCGTGACGAACGGCACAGATATAACGCTCGTCATACAAATTTTTTGCGTGAATATCTGGTGCTTGGAAGTTTGGTGTAACCAGCGCAAAATCGATTTGCCGCCGTTCAAGCTGATTTTGCACGGCGCTTTCGTTAATCGCCAGTACCGCTACTTTAATTTTTGGGGCTTGGATTTTTAGCAAATGCAGAAACGGCACAATTACGGCACGCATTGCATAATCCGTGCAAGCGATGCGTACGGTTAATTCCGCCGTGGTCGGATCAAACTGCGGCGGCTGTAATAATTGCTCTACTTCATTCAGCACCTTTTTCACTTGCGGGGCAAGTTCTAATGCCCGATTGGTCGGCACTACGCCACGTTGCACTCGCACAAACAGCGGATCATCAAAACTGTCGCGCAATCTTGTCAACACGCCACTCATTGCCGGCTGCGTAATCGCTAAACGCTCGGCGGCTTTGCTTACGTTACGCTCGTCCATCAATACCGAAAAGGCTTTCAGCAAATTCAAATCAAGAGTTTGTAAGGATTTCATTTTTAGCTCACTTTATTCTTCTAATATCATTTTATCTGATATTAACTATTTATAATAGTGATTTAACTTATATCTTATTCCTACCTATAATGCCTTCCATAGCAAAACGCGACTAACCATTAACTAAGAGGACTTTACTATGAAAACTTATTCACAACCAGCAATCATTTGGCCAGAAAAATATACGCCGGGTGAAACCGACAACTACGTTTCCAATGAAGTGATTGTAAAAGGCTTAAGCGTGGCGGATGTGCTGCCTTATTTAGCAGATACCAAAGCATGGGGCACTTATTATCACAATGCGGAAAATATCGTGGTGGGCGATGGTTCAACCACTCAACTTTCAGCAGGTGCTAACTTTGTTTTTGATACGTTTGGCTTTCACGTTACCTGCAAAGTAGAAGAATTTGATATCAGCGAAGATGGCAATCTCGTTCGCCTTGCATGGTCTGGAACCTTTGGTGAAGGCGAAGATTTCAGCGATGTGTATCACGCTTGGATTTTAGAAAACTTGCCGAACAACCGCGTGCGTGTATTAACCGAAGAAAGCCAAATCGGCAAACTTGCCAAAGGCTTGGCAGAAACTGTGCCAAACCCAATGGTCAACGGCCATCAAGCATGGTTGGACGGTTTGACAAAAGCGGCGAAAAATAAAGCGGCTTATTAAAAGTGCGGTGGGATTTTACGTCAAAAGTAAAATCCCGCTTTTCTAAGGAGACTAGAATGAAACTGAAACAACTTTTCGCAATGGCTTGTCTTGGACTGACTTTACAGGTTCAGGCTGCACCGTTGATTCGCTTAGGCGAACTGAATGTGAAGCCCGAACAGCTTGCCACAACTCAACAGGCAATTAAAGAAAATATCCGTACATCAGTCCAAACCGAGCCCGAACTTTCGGCCATGTATGCCATGCCGCAGACTGACGATACCCATAAGATTTACGTGTTAGAGGTGTGTCAAAACGCGGAGGCCAAGCAGGCGCACAACCAAAGCGAGCATTTCAAACGCTTTGCCCAAGCTACCGAACAGGCTTTTGCGAGTAAAAGCCTTACGCCCTTGAAAGCACAATTTATCAGCGAAAATAAAACCGCCTTACAGCTGGGCGGTAACTATCTAGTCCGTTTTCAAGCCCTGACCGCCAAACCGAACCACACAGAAGCGATTCACTATGCGTTGGCAAAATATCGCACCGCCAACGAATCACTTTTAGCCGTCTATGCCGATACGGTAGAAAACCAAGATGACCAATGGCGTATTGTAGAAATCTATGCCGACCCTGAGAGCTATGAACAACATCATCAAAGCGAAGCCTATAAAAACTATCGCAATGAATTAAAACCGTTGTTGGTTAGCCAAGACATCAACAGCGTATTAGATGGGAAATTTTTGATGAATAAGGGCGGAATGCAGTTTCTTCAATAACCTCCACACGGTTATCTCGCGTCGGAAAATATATGGAATAGGCAGGCAAATACGGGAAGCACCTTATCGATAATTTTCGCCTAATTTTTCCAAGATATACTCAATCCTGTTAAAACAAGCCACGGCTGTTTTATATTTTCATTGCACAAAGAACACAACCATGAAAAACATTAAATTTACCTTATTTGCCTTTTTCGCCGGCATATCCGCTCTATGGCTGTTTGCCACACCGTTTCCAGACAAGTGGGGCGTATTTCCCATACGCAACCTATTATTACAGTTCACCGGCAGCATCAGCATACTGGCCATGAGTGCTTGTATGATTCTTGCAGTACGTCCCAAAATGTTGGAAGGACTATTTGGCGGATTGGATAAAATGTACCGCCTGCATAAATGGTTGAGCATCGTTGCCCTTTCAGGCAGTATCCTGCATTGGACTAGCAAGCAACTCCCCAAATGGCTCATCGAACTTGGACTGATTGACGGAAAACGCCCGCCGCGTCCACCGATGCAGGAAGTCTTGACTTTAAAAGATTGGTTGGTTACCCAGCGCCATTTTGCTGAAGAAGTGGGTGAGATTGCTTTTTACGTTACAATCGTCTTATTGGTTATCGCACTGATCAAACTTATTCCCTACCGTTGGTTTGCCAAACTTCACATCTTAATTGTCCCTGTCTATCTTGCACTCGTATGGCACACCATCGTATTGGCAAACTTTGCCTACTGGCTCAGCCACTTGGCTGGTTGCTGGCTGCCGCCCTATTCTTCGGCAGTATTTGTTCGCTCCTCGCCCTCTTTAAACGCATTGGTAAACCGCAAACCGCGACAGTAGCCGCCATAAACCAAAACGCTTCCCTGCTCTCGCTTACCCTGAATGCGCCAAAATGGCAGGGACACCAAGCCGGCCAATTCCTCTTTTTGCGCGCACACGGAGAAAGCCATCCGTTTACCATCGCCTCTGACTGGAATCCTGAAAACCAACAAATCAATCTTATCATCAAAGACTTGGGAGACTACACCCATCGCCTGCCCCAACGCTTGAACATCGGTGATACCGTTCAAATTGACGGTGCATACGGCCGCTTCAATTTTTCAGATAAAAATGCACAGATTTGGGTGAGCAACGATATTGGTTTTACGCCTTTCCTTGCAAGACTCAAAGAATTAGCCAAACAACCTTCCAATCAACCGATTGACTGGTTTCATGCCGATAGAAATTTATCTGCGGAACTAATCGGTCAATGGAAAGCGTTGGCTGAACAAGCAAATGTTGCGTTCCACTATATTCCTTCCGAAACCCAAAGATTGTCCGTCAATCATATTGCACAAAGCGTTCGGAATAGTGAAGCCCGCAGCCTATGGCTTTGCGGCAGTCGCAGCTTTACAAGCGGTATTGCAGGAAACCTTAAGACACGCTCATTGCATCAAGAGCTGTTTGAATTCCACTAAATGAACCCGACACGCAAACTTTGACGCTCGAATGCCGTCTGAACCCCGGTATTCAGACGGTTTCGCATTATGGGCCGGTTTTCCTTAATCACTTTGTTTCCGGTTTCAAAAGCAGCCTTAAGCGGGGTTTAAGCAACTTGGCATTCAGACGGCATTCACAGCTTCCAGTTTATCGGATCGATACCGTGCCGGCTCAAATAGCTGTTTGCCCGTGAAAAATGGCGGCAGCCGAAAAAACCGCGATATGCCGACAGAGGAGACGGATGCGGTGCGGTCAATATCAAATGATTTTGACTGTCTATCAGCCTCCCTTTTTGTTGTGCATACCCGCCCCACAACATGAAGACAAGGTGCTTGCGGTGTGTCGCAAGCTGCCTGATGACGGTATCGGTAAAGCGTTCCCAACCTAAAAGGGCGTGCGAATGCGCCTGTCCTGCGCGTACGGTCAAAACCGTGTTCAGAAGCAATACGCCCTGCTCCGCCCACGCTGTCAGGCAGCCGTGCGCGGGAATGGAAAAGCCTTCGATGTCGGTTTCCAATTCTTTGTAGATATTGAGTAAAGACGGCGGTATGCGGACACCCTGCCGGACGGAAAATGCCAAACCGTGCGCCTGCCCTGCCCCGTGATACGGGTCTTGTCCGAGAATAACGACTTTGACCCGGTCGAACGCTGTCAGGCGGAATGCGTTGAACACATCAGCCGCCGGCGGATAGATGATTTGTCCCGACAAACGTTCCTGCCTGACCGTATTTAAAATTTCCTGAAAATACGGCTGCTGTTTTTCACCGCCGAGTGCATCGTGCCAAGTATCCATATCTGCCCTATCCTTTCAAATTCGGCTATACTGCTGATATCGCGTGATTTTGTCAAACGACACGCTTTGTGGGGAAATGTATGACTGTATGGTTTGTTGCTGCTGTTGCCGTCTTAATCATCGAATTATTGACGGGGACGGTTTATCTTTTGGTTATTAGCGCGGCTTTGGCGGGTTCGGGCATTGCCTACGGGCTGTCCGGCAGCACGCCAGCCGCCGTCTTGACCGCCGCGCTGCTTTCCGCGCTGGGCATTTGGTTCGTACACGCCAAAACCGCCGTGGGAAAAGTTGAAACGGATTCATATCAGGATTTGGATGCCGGGCAATATGCCGAAATCCTCCGGCACGCAGGCGGCAACCGTTACGAAGTTTTTTATCGCGGTACGCACTGGCAGGCGCAAAATACGGGGCAGGATGTGTTTGAACCGGGAACGCACGCCCTCATCGTCCGCAAGGAAGGTAACCTTCTCATCATCTCAAACCCTTAACACTCGGAGGAATTATGGAATTTTTCATTATATTACTGGTAGCCGTCGTTGTTTTCGGATTTAAATCCTTTGTCGTTATTCCCCAACAGGAAGTCCACGTTGTCGAAAGGCTGGGGCGTTTCCATCGCGCCCTGACGGCCGGTTTGAATATTTTGATTCCCTTTATCGACCGCGTCGCCTACCGCCATTCGCTGAAAGAAATCCCTTTAGACGTACCCAGCCAAGTCTGCATCACGCGCGACAACACCCAGCTGACGGTTGACGGCATCATCTATTTTCAAGTAACCGATCCCAAACTTGCCTCATACGGTTCGAGCAACTACATTATGGCGATTACCCAGCTTGCCCAAACGACGCTGCGTTCCGTTATCGGGCGTATGGAGTTGGACAAAACGTTTGAAGAACGCGACGAAATCAACAGTACCGTCGTCTCCGCCCTCGATGAAGCCGCCGGAGCTTGGGGTGTGAAGGTTTTGCGTTATGAGATTAAAGACTTGGTTCCGCCGCAAGAAATCCTTCGCTCAATGCAGGCGCAAATTACCGCCGAACGCGAAAAACGCGCCCGTATCGCTGAATCCGAAGGCCGTAAAATCGAACAAATCAACCTTGCCAGCGGTCAGCGCGAAGCCGAAATCCAACAATCCGAAGGTGAGGCTCAGGCTGCGGTCAATGCGTCAAATGCCGAGAAAATCGCCCGCATCAACCGTGCCAAAGGCGAAGCGGAATCCCTGCGCCTTGTTGCCGAAGCCAATGCCGAAGCCATCCGTCAAATTGCCGCCGCCCTTCAAACCCAAGGCGGTGCGGATGCGGTCAATCTGAAGATTGCGGAACAATACGTCGCCGCGTTCAACAATCTTGCCAAAGAAAGCAATACGCTGATTATGCCTGCCAATGTTGCCGACATTGGCAGCCTGATTTCGGCTGGGATGAAAATTATCGACAGCAGCAAAACCGTCAAATAAGCCGTGATGAAAATGCCGTCTGAAGCTCTGTTTTCGGGGTTCAGACGGCATTTTTATAGTGGATTAAATTTAAACCCGAACAGGGTTGTATCCCGCTTCAAATATGTTTCGGAACCGCCTACCTGCCCCGGTAAAAACTGCTGGCAAAATATTTCTGGACACCCTCACGCAGCAATACCAATGTTACGGCAGCCAAAGGTAATCCTGCCAACATTCCGACAAAGCCCATCAGCTGTCCGAACGCCATCAGCGAAAAGATAACCCAAAACGGCGACAGGCCGATACGGTCTCCCACAATTTTCGGTGTAATAAAAAAACTTTCGAGAAACTGTCCGACGGCAAAAACCGCCCAAACAGCCAAGATTCCGTTCCACGAACCGAACTGGAGCAAGGCGGCGGCGGTTGCCAGCAGCAGTCCCGTGAACGCGCCCAAATAGGGAACAAATACCAAAATACCGGCAACCATACCGATAGCAAATCCCGAATCCAGTCCGACCAGCACCAACCCCAAGCCGTAAACCAAACCCATAATCAGCATCACCAGAAGCTGCCCGCGCAAAAATTCGCCCAATACCTCGTTCAAATTGCCTGTAATGCGCGTATAAGCACCGGCAAAACGCCTCGGAACCAGTTTGGCGATGCCGCACGACCACCGCTGCCAATCCAGCAGGAAATAGTAAAGCAGCAGGGGAAACAGCAGCAGGTTGCCGATACTGCTGACAATATTGCCGCCTTGCCTCATCAAAACGGGAAACCACGCCTTAAGCGCGTTGCTCAACTCGCCCGTATGCGCCTGAAGCCATGCGATAACGGATGCCTGATCGATTTCCACATATCCGCCTATGGTATTTTTCAACCACGGCAGCAACGTGTTTTGCACAAAACCTACAAGCTGGGGCAGGCGCGATGCCAAATTGTTGAACTGTCCGACCAGCATAGGGACAATAATCAAAAGCAGCGACAGCAATACAATCAAGGCAGACACCATCACGGACATTGACGCAAAGGCACGGTTCAAACCCTTTTTCTGCAACCATTCGACCAAAGGATCCAACACATATGCCAACACCGCCGCAACCGCAAACGGAGTCAAAGTATCGCCCAGCGCGTAAACCAGCCAGACCAAGGCAGCAAATGCAGCACCGGCACCCATCCACGGCTTGATGCCCCGTCCTTTCCTCCGATACATAAAATCCACCCTTCCGAAAATAATATTGTGCGCCAGTATAGCAGAACCGCCGCGCCGTCAAAAAAGCCTCCGCCTTCCCGATAGCCTGTTATCGCGGTTTAGGCTAAAATAACGCACATCCGATGCCGTCTGACTCAGACGGCATACCGTACACGATAAGGCAGCACATCATGACCGAACAAAAAAACAAAACATCCCTCATCGAATTTCCCTGCACTTTCCCATTAAAAGTAATGGGCGCGGTGCATCCCGAGTTCGAGCAGGCGGTATTGGACACCGTCCGCCTTCACGCCCCTGACACGCAGGCGCACCACATCACCACGCGTCCGAGCAGCAAAGGCAACTATACCGGCGCCACCGTTCAGGTGAAGGTTGAAAACCAAGAACAATTGGACAACATCTACCGCGCGCTGACTTCGCACGAACTGGTCAAAGTGGTACTTTGAGATGAAAATCATACACAAAGGTTTGGTCGAATATCTGCCGACTTTTGAAGCGATGAAAACCTTTAATGCCGGACGGAATGCAGACACCGAAGACGAACTGTGGGTCGTCGAACACCCGCCCGTCTTTACGCAAGGACTGGCGGGAAAACCCGAACACCTGCTGATTCGCGACGACATCCCCGTCGTCCAAATCGACCGTGGCGGGCAGATTACCTATCACGGGCCCGGGCAATTGGTCGTTTATACGATGATTGATTTCAAACGGCGCAAAACCAGTGTCAGAAACATCGTTTCCGCGCTTGAAAACAGCATCATCGCCACATTGGCGGAATACGGCATCGAAGCGGCGGCAGACCCCGAACGCCCCGGCGTTTACGTCGGCGAACGCAAAATCGCCTCACTGGGGCTGCGTATCAAAAACGGCTCCGTCTATCACGGGCTCGCACTCAACGTCAATATGGATTTAAGCCCGTTTACCCACATCAACCCCTGCGGCTACGCCGGTATGGAAATGACGCAAATTGCGGATTTTGTCCAACCCTGCCCCACGCCGGACGAAGTTGCCGCCAAACTCACCGCACACCTTGAAACACAACTCACACCGAAAGCAGACAACAATGAGTGAAATCAAAACCGACGACCCCAAACGCGGCATCAAACTCAGAGGCGCGGACAAAACCGCCCGCATCCCCATCAAAGTTGTCCCCCTTCAGGAAAAACTGAAAAAGCCCGAATGGATACGCGCCAAACTCCCATCGCGCAAATTCTTTGAAATCAAAGACATTTTGCGCGAACAAAAAATGCACACCGTTTGCGAGGAAGCCTCCTGCCCCAACATCGGCGAATGCTTCAGCAAAGGCACGGCGACCTTCATGATTATGGGCGACATCTGCACCCGCCGCTGCCCGTTCTGCGACGTGGGACACGGCCGTCCGAATATGCTCGACCCCGACGAACCGAAAAACCTCGCAGAATCCGTCAAAGCCATGAACCTGCGTTACGTCGTCATCACCTCGGTTGACCGCGATGACCTGCGCGACGGCGGCGCCCAACACTTCGCCGACTGCATCAAAGCCATCCGCGAAACCAGCCCGAACACCAAAATCGAAATTCTCGTCCCCGACTTCCGCGGCCGCTTGGACATCGCACTCAAAATCCTTGCCGAAACCCCGCCCGACGTGATGAACCACAACTTGGAAACCCATCCGAGCCTGTACAAAAAAGCTCGTCCCGGTGCCAATTATCAACATTCTTTAGACTTATTAAAACGTTATAAAGAAATGATGCCGCATATTCCCACAAAATCCGGCATTATGGTCGGCTTAGGAGAAACCGACGAAGACGTGCGTGAAATTATGCGCGATATGCGGGCGCACAATATCGAGATGATTACCATCGGACAGTACCTCCAGCCTTCAGACGGCCACTTGCCTGTCTTGCGCTACGTTACGCCCGAACAATTCAAAATATTTGAAAAAGAAGCATACGAACTGGGCTTTACCAATGCCGCCATCGGTGCGATGGTACGTTCAAGTTACCATGCCGACGAACAGGCGGCGGAAGCCTTGCGCGAAAGCCACGGCGGTTGCGGGCATCATTAAACTCGGAACACCGCGCCAAAGTGAAGAACGATTCCCTGCGCAAGCTGCACCCGTGTTAGCCGACTATGCCGTCTGAAAGCCCTTCAGACGGCATAATTTATTCCCAAAATCCGATAATCTCAAAAGAATCTGTTAGTTAATGAGAACGATTCATTATAAATTTTGATAAAAAACCGCACAGTATTTGCTTTTCGCTATGGTTAACAAGTGTAAATGTTCTTTATGGATGATATGGATTCTTAGTTTTAACAGCACAAAAAACCGATAAAAAACAGCATACTGATTTGGAAGGCATCGGGGAATACGCCCTATTTCTTTTGATAATTGTTTGTATTTTAAATAGAAAATTTGTCATGCCGACAGCTTTTACATACAATGCACGCATCCCGAACAGTGCTACATCCACTGTTTAACCACACGAAACCCAAATTAAGAAAAGAGAAATATTATGCAAGGCAATCAAGCAGTTTTAGATTACATGAACGAATTGCTGTCTGGCGAGCTGGCGGCGCGCGACCAATACTTCATCCACTCCCGCCTCTACTCCGAATGGGGATACAGCAAATTGTTCGAACGTCTCAATCACGAGATGGAAGAAGAAACCACACACGCCGAAGACTTTATCCGACGCATCCTGATGCTGGGCGGTACGCCGAAAATGGCGCGCGCCGAACTGAATATCGGTACGGACGTGGTTTCCTGCCTCAAAGCCGACCTGCAAATCGAATATGAAGTGCGCGACGCTTTGAAAAAAGGCATCAAACTGTGTGAAGAAGCGCAAGACTATGTTTCCCGCGATTTGATGGTTGCCCAATTGAAAGACACCGAAGAAGACCACGCACACTGGTTGGAACAGCAGCTGCGCCTGATTGAACTGATCGGCGAAGGCAACTACTACCAAAGCCAACTGTAACCGCGCTGACCGACAAAAGGAGTCCGTATGAAAGGCGACCGTCTGGTTATCCGCGAGCTGAACAAAAACTTAGGCTTGCTGCTGGTAACCATCAACCAATATTTCCTTCACGCCCGTATTTTGAAAAACTGGGGCTTTGAAGAACTGGGCGAACATTTCTTCAAACAGTCCATCGTTGAAATGAAAGCTGCCGACGATTTGATCGAGCGCATTCTGTTCCTCGAAGGCCTGCCGAACCTGCAAGAACTGGGCAAGCTTCTGATTGGCGAGTCCACCGAAGAAATCATCGCCTGCGATTTGACCAAAGAACAGGAAAAACACGAAGCCCTGCTTGCTGCCATTGCTACAGCAGAAGCGCAACAGGATTACGTCAGCCGTGATTTGTTGGAAAAACAAAAAGACACCAACGAAGAACACATCGACTGGCTCGAAACCCAGCAGGAACTGATCGGCAAAATTGGTTTGCCGAACTACCTGCAAACAGCGGCGCAAGAGGACTAAAACACAAACCACTGCCAAATACAGCAGTCCCCTGCACCATCAGACGGCATATCCGGGCAATCGGATAGGCCGTTTTTCTTTGCGGTTTGCGAATAAAATCTAAATTGATTTGAATCAATACTTGATAACGGTTTTAGTTTGATAATACCGACATGAAATCTAGATTGCTTGTTTGCTGTTTCCCAATCCGTCTTGATTTTACCTCTTTCCTCTTGATGTGTGTGTGTTTGGGTGTGGCTGCCGCCACCCCTTTTTTTAGCTTTTATGTGAAGTAAAATCCGTAACAGCAAATGCTTAACTTTAACATTTATCCGGAAGCAAATGATGGGCAACAAATTGACTCCGCCTGCCGAACTGCCTGACGAACAGGATTTGCGGGCAGTATTGGCATACAATATGCGGCTTTTCCGCGTGAACAAGGGCTGGTCGCAAGAAGAATTGGCGCGGCAATGCGGTTTGGACAGGACTTATGTGTCGGCAGTCGAGCGCAAACGCTGGAACATCGCCCTGTCGAATATCGAAAAAATGGCGGCGGCTTTGGGCGTGGCGGCGTATCAGTTGCTGCTGCCGCCGCAGGAACGGTTGAACCTGATGACCAATTCCGCCGATACCCGACAAATGCCGTCTGAAAGCGGTATTTGACCGCTGAACCATCCGCCTCCCTTTTTCCCGCCAATCGAAAGAATAAAAATGCCTGCAAACCTGTCTTCAGCACTGGAAACCTTCAAACAGCAGCGCGATGCCGCCGAAGCGCATTATTTGAAAGCCAACCGCGTGTCGGTATTTTTCAGGGAATATACGGCGGCAGTCGAAACCTTACTGGCAGCATTGTGGGTAGAACATTTTCAAAACAGCGCGTTATGCCTGATGGCGGTGGGCGGCTTCGGGCGCGGCGAACTGTATCCCTGTTCGGATGTGGATTTGGCGGTTGTCTCCCCTGCCCCGCTTTCAGACGGCATTCAGGAACAGATTGCCCGGTTTGTCCAAACCCTGTGGGACTGCAAACTGATGCCGTCTGTAAAAAGCGGCGGCATTGACGAACTGTGCGAAAGCGTGCGCAATGATATTACGGGGGACACAGCGTTTTTAGAGGCTAGGTTTTTGTTCGGTAACCGCCAAACAGCAGACGAATTGGCCGAAAAAATGAACGCGCAACGCAATGTAGCGGCATTTATCGAAGCAAAATTGGTGGAGATAGAACACCGCCATGCCAAATCGCAAGGTTCGGGAGCGGTGTTGGAACCAAACATCAAAAGCTGTCCCGGCGGTCTGCGCGACATCCACACCCTGCTTTGGATAGCGAAAGCGCAAGGTTTGGCGGCCAACCTGCCTGCGCTGGTCAAACAAGGCATTCTGACGCGCACCGAAGCCGGCATGCTTTCACACGGCTACCGCCGCCTCGCCCACATCCGCATCCATCTGCATTTAAACGCCAAGCGCGCCGAAGACCGCCTGCTGTTCGATTTGCAGCCGCAAGTTGCCGAAAGTATGGGTTATCAAGGCTTGAACCTCCGCCGTCAAAGCGAAGAACTGATGCGCGTATTTTACCGCGCGATTAAAACCGTCAAACAACTGAGCGGCATCCTCACGCCTATGCTGCGAAGCCGCGTTTCCTCCGCGCCGATGCGCGTTACCCTGCGGATTGACGACGACTACATCCAAGTCAACAACCAAATCGCCGCGCGGCACACCGATATTTTTTTCAGACGACCCGAACACATTTTCAAAATCGTCGAAATCATGCAGCAGCGCAACGACATTACCGCGCTCGAACCGCAAACCCTGCGCGCATGGTGGGGCGCGACGCGCAAAATCAACCGCAGCTTCTACCAAAATCCCGAAAACCGCCGCCGTTTCGCTGGCTTTTTCCGCAACGGCAACGGACTGACCCAAACCCTGCGCTTCCTCAACCTCTACGGCGTACTGGGACGCTACCTGCCCGCGTGGGAAAAAATCGTCGGCCTACTTCAACACGACTTGTTCCACATCTATCCTGTGGACGATCACATCCTCGCCGTCGTCCGCAACGTCCGCCGCCTCGCCTTAGATATGCACAGCCATGAGCTGCCCTACGCCTCCGCGCTGATGCAGTCATTTGAAAAACAAGACATCCTTTATCTCGCCGCCTTCTTCCATGACATTGCCAAAGGACGCGGCGGCGACCATGCCATACAAGGCATCGCAGACGCACGCCAATTTGCCGCCGACCACTTCCTGACCAAAGAAGAAAGCGACCTGCTCGCCTGGCTGGTCGAAAATCATCTACTCATGTCCACCGTCGCCCAAAAAGAAGACATCCAAGACCCCGACGTACTCGATGCCTTCTGCAAACGCGTGCAAACCCACGAACGCCTCAGCGCACTCTACCTCTTGACCATTTCCGATATCCGCGGCACTAATCCCAAACTGTGGAACGCATGGCGTGCCAGCCTGTTGGAAAGCCTGTTCCATGCCGCCGGACGTTACCTCGCAGGCAACGGCGGCAACCCACACGCCCTCTTCGGCCGCCGCCAACAAGAAGCCGCCGACTTGCTCACCCGCGCTGCCGTCCCCGAAAAACAGCAGAAAAAACTATGGAACGCGCTCGGTTCCGCCTATTTCTCCCGCCACCAGTCCCGTGAAATCCTGTGGCACGCCGCCAACCTCGTACACGACTTTGAAACTCCCATCGTCCGCAGCCGCATCCTGCCCAAAAGCGACAGCTTTCAAGTCATGGTCTTCATGCCCAACGGCCCGCGCCTGTTCGCCCGCCTCTGCCGCATCTTCAGTCGCCACGGTTTCGACATCCTTGCCGCCCGTGCCTTCATCACCGAACACGACTACATCCTCGACACCTTCATCGTGCAAATCCCCTCACAACACGCCCCCGAAGACTACCCCGACATCCAAAGCGCGCTTGAAGCCGAACTCAACAGCTTTATCCACGGACACACCGTTGCCGAAACCTCAAACCACAGCCGCCGCATCAGCCGCCGCAGCCGCTATATGCCGATCGCGCCAAGCATCACCATTACCCCCGAAGAAGACTACCCCGACTGGTACTCCGTCGAAATCACCGCCGTCAACCGCCCCTTCCTGCTCGCCGATATGGCGGAAGTCTTTTTCGCCCACAACGTCAGCCTGCGCTACGCCAAAATCTCCACACTGGATGAACGCGTCGAAGACAGCTTTACCGTCTTCAGCCCCGACCTGAAAAATCCGAAAATCCAATCTGCGTTGAAACAGGCTTTGTTGGAACAATTAACATGATTCCTCTTTTCAGACGGCATTAGCCCTTCTGTTTTCCAACTATCCTGCAACGGATAAATATTGTAAACAATATCGGCTGCCAAGACGCAAGTACCATGTTATAATGCCGTGCATCTTGCACAAACTGAAAGACCGAGCATCATGCGTATCGTAGAAAAAGCCTATACTTTCGACGACGTTTTGTTGGTTCCCGCACATTCGACCGTGCTGCCGCGAGACGTTAAACTTCAAACCAAGCTCACCCGCGAAATCACACTCAACCTCCCCCTGCTTTCCGCCGCGATGGATACCGTTACCGAGGCGCGCCTCGCCATTTCGATGGCACAGGAAGGCGGCATCGGCATCATCCATAAAAACATGACGCCCGAAATGCAGGCGCGTGCCGTTTCCAAAGTGAAACGCCATGAGAGCGGCGTGGTCAAAGACCCCGTAACCGTTGCGCCGACGACGCTCATCCGCGAAGTATTGGAAATGCGCGCCCAACGCAAACGCAAAATGTCCGGCCTGCCCGTCGTTGAAAACGGCAAAGTCGTCGGCATCGTAACCAACCGCGACCTGCGTTTTGAAAACCGCGTCGATTTGCCCGTTTCCGCCATTATGACCCCGCGCGAACGTCTGGTTACCGTCCCCGAAGGCACAAGCATAGACGAAGCGCGCGAACTGATGCACACGCACAAAGTCGAACGCGTTTTGGTTCTGAACGAAAAAGACGAACTCAAAGGTCTGATTACCGTTAAAGATATTTTAAAAACTACCGAATTTCCCAACGCCAACAAAGACTCCGAAGGCCGTTTGCGTGTAGGTGCGGCAGTCGGCACCGGCGGCGACACCGAAGAGCGCGTCAAAGCCTTGGTCGAAGCCGGCGTAGATGTGATTGTGGTCGATACTGCCCACGGTCATAGCCAAGGCGTGATCGATCGCGTGCGCTGGGTCAAAGAAACCTATCCGAATATCCAAGTCATCGGCGGCAACATCGCGACTGCCCAAGCTGCTTTGGATTTGGTGGCTGCAGGTGCGGATGCCGTTAAAGTCGGTATCGGCCCGGGCTCGATTTGTACTACCCGTATCGTGGCAGGCGTAGGCGTGCCGCAACTGACCGCCATTCACAACGTTGCCGAAGCCCTGAAAGGCACAGGCGTCCCTCTGATTGCCGACGGCGGTATCCGCTTCTCCGGCGATATTGCCAAAGCACTTGCTGCCGGCGCATACAGCGTCATGCTCGGCGGTATGTTTGCCGGTACGGAAGAAGCGCCGGGCGAAATCGAACTTTATCAAGGCCGCTCGTACAAATCCTATCGCGGCATGGGTTCCCTGGGCGCGATGAGCCAAGGTTCTGCCGACCGCTACTTCCAAGACAAAACCGACAGCACCGACAAATACGTCCCCGAAGGCATCGAAGGCCGTGTTCCTTACAAAGGCCCGATTGTGAACATCATCCACCAATTGACCGGCGGTCTGCGCTCCAGCATGGGTTACTTGGGTTGCGCCAATATTGCTGAAATGCACGAGAAAGCAGAATTTGTAGAAATCACTTCTGCCGGTATGAGCGAATCACACGTTCACGACGTTCAAATTACCAAAGAAGCACCAAATTACCACCGCTGATTTAAACAGCCTCTTCAAGGCAAAA
The DNA here is from genome assembly GCF_962719845.1 of Neisseria uirgultaei. Lineage (GTDB taxonomy): Bacteria > Pseudomonadota > Gammaproteobacteria > Burkholderiales > Neisseriaceae > Neisseria > Neisseria bergeri. The sequence continues at coordinate 15,798 of NZ_CAUIYF010000023.1, forward strand.
TGCCGTCTGAAACCTTTTCAGACGGCATTTTTTTATCTGAACGCCTCTAAATTATTAAAATATATAATGAGTAGTAAAAATAGGTTAAATATAGTCTGCAAATCTACCCCCCCCCCCC
>NZ_CAUIYF010000024.1 GCF_962719845.1 Neisseria uirgultaei
CTTTGCCCCCCCCCCCCCCCCCCCCCCCGCGATTCCGCCCAAAAAACCGTCCGCTTCTTTTACTTGGGCACGCTCAGTTACAGCTATGATGTGGAAACCGTGTGCAAAGGCGTTCAAAAACTTTCAGACGGCGGCGAAAACGTCGAGCTGCACATTATGGGCGGCGGTCCCGATTCGGACAGGCTTCAGCAATACGCCGGCGGCGGCATCAGGTTTTACGGCTACCTGCCCTACGCCGACATGATTTCCATCGCCAAAGGCTGCGACATCGCCGTCAACGCCATCCATTCCTACGCCATGCAGTCGGTTACCAACAAACTTTCCGACTACATGGCATTGCAAAAACCCGTGCTGAACAGCCAGACCAATGCCGAAGTCCTCGGCCTCTTGAACCTGCTGCCGCACGAAAACTACCGTTCCGGCGATGCAGACAGCTTCGCCCGTGCCGCCGAAAGCCTGATGGCAAAACAAAACGGGGCCGTACAGTCCGATGAAATCGTCCGCCGCTTCAGGCGCGACATTTCCTATCAGAAAATCGTCAACCTGATTGAAAGATTGGCAAATGAGTAAAGCCGTCAAACGCCTGTTCGACATCATCGCATCCGCATCGGGGCTGATTGTCCTCTCACCCGTTTTCCTGATTTTGGCGTACCTCATCCGCAAGAATCTGGGTTCGCCCGTCTTCTTCATTCAGGAACGCCCCGGAAAGGACGGAAAACCTTTTAAAATGGTCAAATTCCGTTCCATGCGCGACGCGCTTGATTCAGACGGCATTCCGCTGCCCGACGGAGAACGCCTGACACCGTTCGGCAAAAAACTGCGTGCCACCAGCCTGGACGAACTGCCCGAACTGTGGAACGTCCTCAAAGGCGACATGAGCCTGGTCGGCCCTCGTCCGCTTTTGATGGACTACCTGCCGCTTTACAACGAATTTCAAAACCGCCGCCACGAAATGAAACCCGGCATTACCGGCTGGGCGCAAGTCAACGGGCGCAACGCGCTTTCGTGGGATGAAAAATTCTCCTGCGATGTTTGGTACATCGACCATTACAGTTTTTGGCTGGATATGAAAATCCTGTTTCTGACAGTCAAAAAAGTCTTTATTAAAGAAGGCATTTCGGCGGAAGGGGAAGCCACTATGCCCCCTTTCACGGGGAATCGCAAACTTGCCGTTATCGGCGCGGGCGGACACGGCAAAGTCGTTTCCGAGCTTGCCGCCGCACTCGGCACATACGGCGAAATCGTTTTTCTGGATGACCGCGCCCAAGGCAGCGTCAACGGCTTTCCCGTCATCGGCACAACGCTGCTGCTTGAAAACAGTTTATCGCCCGAACAATTCGACATCGCCGTCGCCGTCGGCAACAACCGCATACGCCGCCAAATCGCCGAAAAAGCCGCCGCACTCGGTTTCTCCCTGCCAGTCCTGATTCATCCGGGCGCATATGTTTCTCCGTCGGCAACCGTCGGCCAGGGCAGTGTCGTGATGGCGAAAGCCGTCGTACAGGCTGACAGCGTATTGAAAGACGGCGTGATTGTGAACACTGCCGCCACCGTCGATCACGACTGCCTGCTTGACGCTTTCGTCCACATCAGCCCGGGCGCGCACCTGTCGGGCAACACGCGTATCGGCGAAGAAAGCTGGATAGGCACGGGCGCGTGCAGCCGCCAGCAGATCCGTATCGGCAGCCGCGCAACCATTGGAGCGGGCGCAGTCGTCGTGCGCGACGTTTCAGACGGCATGACCGTCGCGGGCAATCCGGCAAAGCCGCTGCCGCGCAAAAACCCCGAGACCGCGACGGCATAAGCGATTAAAATACACCCCCGTACAGACCGATTTTGACAACACCTGCGGCGCGCGCCCGATTCTTCGGAACACGCCCCCTTCAGACAGCATAGGGTCGGAAATGCCGTCTGAAAACCGACGGACCAAACATCATGTTGAACACTTCCCTCTCCCCGTGGCCCTGCTTTACCCAAGAAGAAGCCGATGCCGTTTCCAAAGTACTGCTGTCCAACAAAGTCAATTACTGGACGGGCAGCGAATGCCGCGAATTTGAAAAAGAATTTGCTGCTTTCGCCGGCACACAGTACGCCGTCGCCCTTTCCAACGGCACGCTTGCGCTCGATGTCGCGCTCAAAGCAATCGGCATAAGCGCAGGCGACGATGTGATTGTTACCTCGCGCACTTTCTTGGCTTCCGCTTCCTGCATTGTGAACGCGGGCGCAAATCCGGTGTTTGCCGATGTGGATTTGAACAGCCAAAACATCAGCGCGGAAACCGTCAAAGCCGTGCTGACCCCGAATACCAAGGCGATTATCGTGGTTCACCTTGCCGGTATGCCCGCCGAAATGGACGGCATTATGGCTTTGGCAAAAGAACATAATCTTTGGGTTGTCGAAGACTGCGCCCAAGCGCACGGAGCGAAATACAAAGGCAAATCCGTCGGCTCTATCGGACACATCGGCGCGTGGTCGTTCTGCCAAGACAAAATCATCACCACCGGCGGCGAGGGCGGTATGGTTACCACCAACGACAAAACCCTGTGGGAAAAAATGTGGGCGTACAAAGACCACGGCAAAAGCTACGATGCCGTGTACCACCGCGAACACGCACCCGGTTTCCGCTGGCTGCATGAAAGCTTCGGCACCAACTGGCGCATGATGGAAATGCAGGCAGTCATCGGCCGCATCCAGCTCAAACGTATGCCCGAATGGACGGCGCGCCGCCAAGCGCATGCCGCCAAACTGGCTGAAAGCTTGGGCAAGTTCGCCAGCATCCGCTTGGTTGAAGTAGCCGACTACATCGAACACGCGCAATACAAGTTCTACGCCTTCGTCAAACCCGAACACCTCAAAAACGGCTGGACACGCGACCGCATCGTGAACGAACTGAATGCGCGCAAAGTCCCCTGCTATCAAGGCAGCTGCTCAGAAGTGTATTTGGAAAAAGCCTTCGACAACACACCTTGGCGGCCGAAAGAGCGTTTGAAAAATGCTGTCGAGTTGGGCGACACCAGCCTGATGTTTTTGGTGCATCCGACGCTGACCGGCGAGGAAATCGCGTTCTGCAAAAAACACATCGAAGCCGTATTGACCGAAGCCGCACGATAACCCTTCAGACGGCATACGCCGTCTGAAAACACATACCGCCCCACGATATGAATCTGGAAACCCTGATCGCCCTGCCGCGCAACATCAAGAAAACCTGTTTCCTCATACACGATTTTCTGATGATTTTCATTGCATTCTGGTTCACCCAAAGCCTGAAGGCCGACTATTCCGAAGAATGGTTCGACCCCGCCAACTGGCAGTCTTTCCTATTGACCGCGTTTTTGACCGCCTGCCTGTTCTTCAGAATGGGGCTTTACCGCGCCGTCACACGCTTCATCAGCTTCCGCATCCTCTCCACCGCGCTGGCAGGCAGCCTCGCCTCCGCCGTACTGTTTTTCCTCAATACGCTGATATTTGAAGAACGGCTGCGGCTCGCCCTGCCCGTCGTCTATTTCCTGCTGCTGTTTGTTTCCGTGACCGGCTCGCGTATGGTTTTGCGCGGGCTGTTGTCCGAACACCCCAAAAAACAGATGACCCCCGTCATTATTTACGGCGCGGGGCAGGCGGGCAGGCAGCTTCTCGAGGCCGTCAAACAAATGCGCGAATATTCCGCCGCCGCCTTTGTGGACGACGACCCCAAACTGTGGCGCACCGTCATCTGCGGCCTTGCCGTTTACCGCCCCGACGACATCGCCGCCCTCATCGGACGCTGCGGCGTGGAAAAAATCCTGCTCGCCATCCCCGGCGCGACTCAGGAACAACGCCGCCGAATCATCAGCAAACTGGAAGCCTATCCATGCGAAGTGCTGACCATCCCCGGAATGAAAGACCTGATGGACGGGAAAATCAGCATCGGCACGCTCAAAAAAATCTCCGTCTCCGACCTGCTCGGGCGCGATCCCGTCACGCCCGACGACCGCCTGATGAGTGCCGACATCGAAGGTAAAACCGTCATGATAACCGGCGCGGGCGGCTCCATCGGTTCGGAACTCTGCCGCCAGATTATCCGCCGCCGCCCCGAAAAGCTGCTGCTGTTCGAGTTATCTGAATTCGCCCTGTACGCCATCGAAAAAGAATTGCGCGAATACTGCGCCCGAAACGGCATCGCCGCCGAAATCCTGCCCTTCCTCGGCTCGGTGCAGAACCGCACACTGCTCACGCGCATCATGACCGCCGGCCAAGTCTCCACCGTTTACCATGCCGCCGCCTACAAACACGTCCCTATGGTCGAATTCAACACCGTCGAAGGCATACGCAACAACATCTTCGGCACACTCGAGTGCGCGCTTGCCGCCACGGCATCGGGCGTAAGAACCTTCGTCCTCATCTCCACCGACAAAGCCGTCCGCCCCACCAACACCATGGGTGCCAGCAAACGCATGGCGGAACTCTGCCTTCAGGCACTCGCCGCCGAACCCGGACAGAAAACCCGCTTCAGCATGGTACGTTTCGGCAATGTTTTAGGTTCGTCCGGCTCCGTCGTCCCGCTGTTTGAAAAACAGATTGCCGAAGGCGGCCCGATTACCCTGACCCACCCCGAAATCACACGTTATTTCATGACCATACCCGAAGCCGCCCAACTCGTCATACAGGCAGGCGCGATGGGTACGGGCGGCGACGTATTTGTCCTCGACATGGGCGAATCCGTCAAAATCATCGACCTTGCCCGCCAAATGATTACCCTAAGCGGCCTCAAACCCAAAACACCCGAACAACCCGACGGCGACATCGAAATCCTCATTACCGGACTGCGTCCCGGCGAAAAACTCTACGAAGAGCTGCTCATCGGCGACAACGTCCGCAAAACCGGCCATCCGCGCATCATGACCGCCAACGAGACCATGCTGCCGTGGCACGAGCTCTCCGCCCTGCTCGACCGCATCCGTTCGGCCTGCGACCGTTACGACCAGCAGGCAATCCGCACCCTGCTCATCAACGCCCCAACCGGCTTTGCCCCGAGCGACGGCATCTGCGACCTGCTTTGGGTACGAGAAACACACAGAAAAAATGCCGTCTGAACCTTCAGACGGCATAACGTACAAACCAACCTACCTTACACACACGGAGTTTGACATGCAGTTTTCAGCATTCGGCGAAAAATTCACGCAACACAGCGGCATCCTCCAACTGATGGACGACCTCGGCGACGCGCTCAAAAGCGACAAGCCCGTCAACATGCTCGGCGGCGGCAACCCGGCGCGCATTCCGGAAATCGATCGGGCGTTTGCCGACATATTCTCCAAACTGGCGGCAGAACACGCCGTCGAAAACATCGGCAACTACTCCAACCCCCAAGGCGATGCCGCGCTGATTGACACGCTGACCGCCTTCCTCAACCGCGAATACGGCTGGAACCTGACCTCCGGCAATATCGCGCTGACCAACGGTTCGCAAAACGCGTTTTTCTATTTGTTCAACCTGTTCGGCGGCAAATTCAATCTTTCAGACGGCCAAACGGTTGAAAAAGCCATTTTGTTGCCGCTTGCGCCTGAATATATCGGTTATGCCGACGTACATGTCGAAGGGCAGCATTTTATTTCGGTGAAGCCGAAAATTGAAAATGTCGAACACGAGGGCGAAGCGGGCTTTTTCAAATACCGTGTGGACTTTGATGCGCTGGAGAGCCTGCCTGAATTGAAAGCGGGCAAAATCGGTGCGATTTGCTGTTCGCGCCCGACCAACCCGACCGGTAATGTGCTGACCGACGGCGAAATGGCGCGGCTGGACGCTCTGGCACGGGAACACGGCATTCCGCTGATTATCGACAACGCCTACGGAATGCCGTTCCCCAACATTATTGACAGCGACGTAACGCTGAATTGGCACGAAAACATCATCCTCTGCTTCAGCCTTTCCAAAGTCGGCTTACCGGGCGTTCGCACCGGCATCATCGTCGCCGCGCCCGAAGTCGTCAAAGCCGTCAGCAGCCTGAACGCGATTGTGAACCTTGCCCCCACACGCTTCGGCGCGGCCATCGCCGCCCCGCTGCTGGAAAGCGGCGAGATGAAACGGCTTGCCGACCAAGTCATCCGGCCGTTTTACCGCAATCAGGCGCAAACCGCCGTCTCGCTGCTCAAGCGGGAGCTGGGCGCGTACCCGATGAAAATCCACAAACCCGAAGGCGCGATTTTCCTGTGGCTCTGGTTTGAAAACCTGCCCGTTTCGTCTCAAACCCTGTACGAAATGCTCAAAGCCGAAGGCACGCTGATTATTCCGGGCGAGCATTTCTTCGTCGGCATCGACACGCGGGATTACCCGCACGCGGGCGAGTGCATCCGCATGAGCATCGCGCAGGACGCTCAAACGCTGGAAAAAGGCATCGCCGCCATCGGCAAAACCGTCCGAAAACTGTACGACAACGTTTAAAACGCAAAAAAATGCCGTCTGAAAGGTTTTCAGACGGCATTTTTATCCGCATTCAATGTCGGGAAAAATGTTCCCAAACCGGTTTGCAGTTTTCCGGCAGTTCGGGACACGCGCCGAGGATGCCGCCGCTGAAGTCGTTTAAACGGTGGAAGTCGCTGCCCGCGCTGGCGAGCATACCGAAGCGTTCTGCCAGCAGCGCGTAGTTGAGGCGGTCGTTTTTGCAGCAGTTGCCGCTGTGGACTTCGATGCCTGCGCCACCAAGGTTTTTAAATTCTTCAAACAGATTGCGCTTGGCGGTGGCGGACAAATCGTAGCGCATGGGGTGGGCGATGACCGCCAACCCGCCCGCGCCGTTGACGGCAGAGACGCAGCCTGCCAGCGTCGCCCATTCGTGTCGGACGGCGCAAGATTTGCCGTCGCCCAAGTATTTGGTGAACGCCTGCTGCTTGTTTTTGACGTGTCCGTTTTTGATGAGGAACTCGGCGACGTGGGTGCGGCTGACCATTTCTTTGTTTGCCGCCAGCGCGAGCGCGCCGTCGTATGCGCCGCCGATGCCTTTCTTTTCAAGCTTGGCGGCGATGGCTTCAAGACGTTTCAGACGGCCTTGCCGCACTTGCGCCAACAGGTTTTGCAGGTTTTCGTCTATTTCGTCAAAATCCAAACCGACAACGTGTATCGTGCGCCCGCGCCACGTTACGGAGATTTCCACGCCGTTAATCAGGCGCAAACCGAGTTTGTCGGCTTCGGCACGCGCTTCGGCGATGCCGCCGGTGTGGTCGTGGTCGGTCAACGCCAGCAGCGTGCAGCCGTTTTGATGCGCGAGGCGCACGACTTCGGCAGGGGAGAGCATACCGTCGGAAACGGTGGAATGGCAGTGCAGGTCTATCATAAGGCGTTATGTGTGTGGTAAATGGTGGGCAGGGTGTTTCAATATTGTCGGGCGGTGTGGCGGCGGTAATGTTGAAGACGGGCGTATGGCAAATGCAAAGGAAAAGCCCCTATTCCGTCATTCCCGCGTAGGCGGGAATCCAGAAGTTTGAAAAGCTAAATATTTCTGATAAATCAGGACCTAGATTCCCGCCTGCGTGGGAATGACGAAATAAGTATTTTCCATTTCAATCCACAATAAAAGGTCGTCTGAAAACGCGGTTTCCATCAAGCCGAACCGTTTCAGACGGCATCGTCCGACCAACCTGCTTCTTTCAATTTCCGCCGTTGCGCGTCGTAGCGTGCCTTATCCGCCCAGTAAATCGTCTGAATGCACGCCTCGCCGCAGTCGCTGCCGCAGCATTCCCACGACTCGGGGCGGACGGGTTCGTCCAAAAGCGGCTCGCCCAACAGGGCTTCGGCTTTATGCTTCAGGGTCGTATCCATCGGCGATTTCCAAGCGCGCGCCGTCAAACTCGATGACTTCGCCGCCGCGTATTTTGGCGGTTTTACGGGTTTCGGTTTCGCCGTTGCGCAACACCAGCCCTTCGGCAATCAACGCTTTCGCCTGTCCGCCGCTTTCGGCAAGTCCGGCCAATTTCAAGAGGTCGCACAAGGCGATGTATTCGTTGTCTTCAAGATAGACAGTGGCTTCCATAATGTTCCCTTGCAGAAAGAGGCCGTTATTGTAGCACCTGCCGCCGCCGTACCCAAAATTACCGCAAAACCGGCAGCACATCCCACACCAGCTGTTCCGTAAAAGTAAAAATGCCGTCTGAAACCCCGTATGCCGCCAGCCGGTCAAAAAAATCCTGTCCAACGGCAGGCTGCAACGCCTTATCCCCGACCGCACATTACCCTGAAAACCGACAATAAATCCGCAAACCGTTTATATATATCCCAACGCATAAACCGTCCGCTACAACGGCGGCAGGCATAATCCGTCAGACAACCGTTAAAATTTGCCCGATAAAAAGTTTGATTCAAAACAAAGCCTCTAAACCCCTCCAAATACAACAAAAATCCTGTTGATTTTTTTTAGGATTTCGATATAGTTCTTTCTGATTATTTTTATTAGTACCGACTCATTAAATTGCAATATCCTACCCTGCCTGAATACCCACCCAATGATATTTGGTTTATTTCAAAACAGGGGATAGGTTTGCAACATTAATAAGCTTTACCAAGTCAACCCTGCACAGGAGCACAGGCATGAACCGCCCATACAAACTCTTCAAACTCAGCATACTGACGCTCAGCCTGAGCGCATTGTCCCACGCCGCACAGGCTGCCGGAGAAATGCAACAGGCAGAACTGGAACAAATCCGCGTAACCGCCAAAAACCGCAGCCTGCGTACCGAAAATCGGAATGACTATACGACTTCGGCCATGAGTTCTACCACAGGACTGGCATTGACTCCGCGCGAGACGCCGCAATCGGTCAGCGTGATTACCAAAAACCAAATTGACGATCAAGGCATTACAACGCTGGCAGATGCGTTGAAAACGACGACCGGCGTAAATGTCGTTCGCCAAGGGAACCGCACCCATTTCCAAAGCCGCGGATTCTATATTGAAAAATTGGAAGAAGACGGCATGGCCACCACTATTGGTGCGCCGGGCATATTTGGCAGTCCTGCCAGAGACGGGCACAACATCACCGACCTTGCCATGTATGACCACATTGAAGTTGTGCGCGGTGCGGCCGGGCTGACCCAATCCAACAGCGCGCCCGGCGGTACGATTAATGCCGTACGCAAAAAACCGACGGCTAAAAAACAAATCAGTATGAATGGTTTGGCCGACCGTTTCGGCAAACGGCATATCGAATTGGATGCCTCGGGCACTTTAAGCTCAGAAAACCAACTCCGCGGGCGTATTGTCGGCAGTTTTGATCATGACAAAACATTTCAGGATAAGGTGAAAGGGCAAAACAGCCTTCTTTACGGCATTTTGGAAAAAGACATCGGAGAAAACAGCAAGGTTTCTGTCGGTGCGTATCGTATCGCCCAGCGCAACACCCCCAATCTCAACGGTTTACCTTTATGGGAAGACGGAAGCAGTCTACCGCGCGACAGCTATTTCGGTGCGGATTGGAATCATGGGCGATTCATCAAAAACGGTGTTTTTGCAGAATTTGACCACTACTTCAACGACAACTGGAAATGGAACAGCAAAATCGATTGGCGAAACAGCCACTCCGACCAAAGGTATGCTTTCTTAATGGCAGACGAAAACGGGTTGAAAGCCAATCAATCCATCGGTATTGAAGACAAACAGGCTTTCCGCTATCAGCACGACAGCAAACATCTGCATATTCAAAACAACCTGCGCGGCAAGTTTGAAGCCTTGGGACAAACCCACGACATCTTCCTGACCCATAATTATTCGAAAGAGCGCAATACCCTGCACCATACCCGTATGCAGGCAACCGGCAGCTACGATCCATTTTCTGCCATTATCCCCCAGCCGGACTGGGCCGCCGAACCATACAGCATTATGGACAGCAACAACCATTTCTATACGCACGCCCTTGCGGCAGGTACCCGCATCAATCCTACGGAAAAACTGCATCTGTTGGTAGGCGGACGCTATACCCATTGGAAACGCGACTTTGATTACAACTGGTCCCGTTATGCAGGCGCTCCGGACAATGATGCAAAAACCTATTCGGTCAAAAACAACAAATTCATTCCATACATCGGCATCACTTACGATTTCATGCCGGGGCAAAGCCTCTATGCAAGCTATACATCCATCTACAAACCGACTCTGAAAACAAATGCAGACAACAGCTATCTCGCGCCCGAAGTCGGCAAAAACTACGAATTGGGTTGGAAAGGCGAATGGATGCAGGGCAAACTCAATACGGCCGTTTCCCTGTTCCAAACCGATAACACCAACGTCGGCGTGTATGTCAACGTTCCGGCCAGCGGCGGCAAGAAGAAGACTTTCTACTACGTTCCCGCAAAAGAACGCAGCCGCGGTGTAGATGCGGAAATTTCCGGAGCAATCGGCGCAAATTGGAAACTGTTTGCCGGCTATACCTACAATATCCGCAAAACAGAAAACCATCCCAAAACCGAAGGCGATTTTGCCAACTGGACCCCAAAACACATTTTCCGCGCTTACAGCAGCTATACGCCGCCGTTTGCAAACGGTAAGTTAAGTATCGGTATGGGCTTGTCCGGTCAAAGCAAAACCGGCAGCAAGCTGCCCCAAGGCGGCTATACCGTTTGGAATGCCGGTTTGCAATACCGTCCGACCGACAATTTGCAACTTGGGCTGGCGGTCAACAACCTGACCGACAAACGCTACTATGAAAACAACAGCAACCGTACAAAAAACTACGGCAACTTCTACGGCGAACCGCGTAATGCCGTGTTCAGCCTGAAGTGGAAGATGTAAGGGCGTGCCTTCGCTGCAAAAGTATCATTTTTAATCAAAGAGGCCGTCTGAAAGCCTGACCCTGCTTTCGGACGGCTTACCGTATGCATTAAAAACATCATGAAATCCCTAAAAAACTTCCTTAATCTTGCCCGTCCGTTTTGGACAGGCAGACACAGCAAAACCCAATGGCTGATACTCGCCTCACTCATCGGCCTTACGCTTTTTTCAACCACCATCAGCGTTTGGATAGCCGCTTGGGACAAACGCTTCTATGATGCGCTCGCCGCATTCGACGGCGCATCCATGCCTTCCCTGATCAGTGAATTTTTAGGATATATGGCAATGATTGTTGCCTGCATCGGATTTGGGGACTGGCTGCAAAAACGCCTTATTTTCCGCTGGCGTTCCCATCTGACCGAGCAGTTCCAACACCACTGGCTTGACGAACACAAACACTACCGCCTGCGCCTGACCGGCGAACCGGACAACCCTGACCAACGTATCGCCGAAGACATCTACCTGCTTGCCGACCAAAGTATCGGCCTGTTTCGCTCCTTTATCAGCAACATCACCAAACTCGGTGCCTTTGTTACCGTATTATGGACGCTCTCCGGCGTACAAACCTTCAATATCGGCGGACAAAACATCACCCTGCACGGCTACCTCGTCTGGGTTGCCCTGATTTATTCCGTCATCAGCACACTCTTCGCACACCTCGTCGGCCGCAAACTGAAAATCCTCAACATTGACCGCCAGCACCGCGAAGCCGATTACCGCGCCGCCCTCCTGCGTGTGCGCGATAATGCCGAACAAATCGCCTTTTACAATGGCAACGATGCCGAAGCAGACCGCCTGAAACAGCGTTTCAAGCGTATCCGCGACAACTGGCGGCAGCTGACCAACTGCGAATTCCGCCAAGAAACCTTCTTTGCAACCTACGTCCGCATCAGCATCTTTATCCCCATCCTCGCCACATTACCCATGTATCTGGCGAAAACCCTGACCTTCGGCGATATGATGCAGACCCGCACATCGTTTGCCCGGGTTCAAGACAGCTTCGGCTGGTTTACCGATTACTACCGCAGCCTTATCGAATGGGCGGCGGTCGTCGAACGCCTTTCCGGTTTTCAGACGGCATTGGAACAAATAAGTGAAAAAAGGACAACGGCAGCCGCAATACAAAAGCCCGACCCATCACCGTCCGGCAACAAAGCAGGCGGCATCCTCGTCCTGCAAGACCTGAACGTCCGCACCCAAAGCGGCGGCAAACTGCTCTCCGGTATCACCCTCAAAGCCCGCGCCCCCGAATGGGTATTGCTCGAAGGCAAAAGCGGCATCGGAAAATCCACCCTTCTGCGCGTATTGGCAGGGTTGTGGCCTTATTATCTCGGCAATTTCACATTAAAAGGCGGAACATTGTTCCTACCGCAACGCCCCTATCTTCCCGCCGGAACCCTGCGTCAAACCGCCAACTACCCGAATGCCGCACATACAGACAACCACGCCCTTCAGACGGCATTGGAACAGGTAGGGTTAGGCCGTCTGACCGACGACTTGGATACCGAAAGGGAATGGCACTCCCTCCTGTCAGGCGGCGAACAACAGCGGCTCAGCCTTGCCCGCGCATTGCTGCACAAACCGCAAATTCTGTTCCTTGACGAAGCCACCAACCAGCTCGACGACGAATCCGCATTGACGCTGATGCACCTCCTCAAACGCGAACTGCCCGATACGCTGGTCATCGGCATCAGCCATCAAAACGAAATCAAAAACCTGTTTGAACGTAAAATTAATTTAACTGCTTGCCATCCGTCCGAATAAGGTATATAGTTCTTTATAACTAGTTTGATAGTCCTTTATATCTATCAACACTCCTTGGGAAGCCTCCGCCACACGGCAGGAGGCATTTTTTTGCCGCCGCAAAAGCGCGGAAACCATTGGCGACAATGCCGTCTGAACCCGAAGCGGCATCTTCCCGCCCGCCATCCGGGGACAACCCTGCTACAATACGCCTTTTATTGTTCACGCCGATTTTGCCATGACCGAGCCGACCTATATCCCCTTGCGCCTGCATACCGAATTCTCAATTACCGACGGTATGGTGCGGATTAAAAAACTGATTGCCAAAGCGCAGGAATACGGTTTGCCTGCTTTGGGCATCAGCGATTTAATGAACGAATTCGGTTTGGTGAAATTCTATAAAGCCTGCCGTGGTGCAGGGATTAAGCCTATCGGGGCGGCGGATGTGTGGATAGGCAATCCGAATGCGCCCGACAAGCCGTTCCGCGCCATGCTGATTATCCGCAACGACGCGGGCTATCTGCGCTTGAGCGAGCTTCTGACGGCGGCTTATGTCGGCAAAGACCGCAATATCCATCATGCGGAACTCAACCCCGAATGGCTGGAAAATGGCGACAACAGCGGCTTGATTTGTTTGAGCGGCGCACATTACGGCGAAGTGGGCGTGAATCTCTTGAACGGCAATGAAGACGCGGCGCGTGCGGCGGCGTTGAAATATGCGGCGTGGTTTCCCGATGCGTTTTATTTAGAGCTGCAACGCCTGCCCGAACGCCCTGAATGGGAGGCTTGCGTTTCCGGCAGCGTGAAGCTGGCAGAGGAATTGGGTTTGCCGGTGGTGGCGACGCATCCGACGCAGTTTATGAGTCGCGACGATTTTAACGCACACGAAGCGCGGGTGTGCATCGCGGGCGGCTGGGTACTGACGGACAAGAAACGTCCGCGCGATTTTACGCCGAGCCAGTTTTTCATTCCGCCGGAAACCATGGTCGAACGTTTTGCCGATTTGCCCGAAGCCTTGGAAAACACGGTGGAAATTGCCAAACGCTGTAATCTGCACATCACATTGGGCAAAAACTTCCTGCCACTCTTCCCTACTCCAGACGGTCTGTCGCTGGATGATTATTTGGTGAAACTGTCCAATGAGGGTTTGCAAGAACGCATGGTTCAGCTTTATCCAGACGAGGCAGAGCGTGCGGCAAAAATGCCGGAATATCAGGAGCGGCTGGATTTTGAGCTGAACATCATCATCCAGATGAAATTCCCCGGCTATTTCCTTATCGTACAAGACTTTATTAACTGGGCGAAAACGCACGGCTGTCCGGTAGGGCCGGGACGCGGTTCGGGTGCGGGTTCGCTGGTGGCGTATTCGCTGAAGATTACCGACCTTGATCCGCTGAAATACGCGCTGCTGTTCGAACGTTTCCTAAACCCCGAACGCGTCTCCATGCCCGACTTCGACGTGGATTTTTGCCAAAGCAACCGCGGCCGCGTGATTGAGTATGTGCGCGACAAATACGGCGCAGAGGCG
>NZ_CAUIYF010000025.1 GCF_962719845.1 Neisseria uirgultaei
TTTGTTTTTTGTTTGGAAGGGAAATGGCTGGAAAAAGACCTGCGCTATATCGGGGAATGAATCGATGCCAAGGAAATGCCGTCTGAACATGCGTTCAGGCGGCGTTTTTATAACAAAAATACTTCATGGCGGTTGGTTTTATGCCTGTCTAAGTTTTTGTGTCGTGCATACCTGAAGATTTCAGACGGCATCGGTTTATGCCGTCTGAAAAGTGTATTCTGTTTCAGTTTGTAAGCTGTGGCAGTCTGTTTGTCTTGTGTTTTGCGCAATTGCCCTTATTTTAAGCCGTGATTTTATTTTGAATTAGATGAAAAAATGAGTAATCAAGATTTTTATGCGACGCTGGGTGTGGCAAGAACAGCTACCGATGATGAGATTAAAAAAGCCTACCGTAAATTGGCGATGAAATACCATCCCGACCGCAATCCTGACAATAAAGAGGCGGAAGAGAAGTTTAAAGAAGTACAAAAGGCGTATGAAACTTTATCCGACAAGGAAAAGCGCGCTATGTACGACCAGTATGGTCATGCGGCATTTGAAGGAGGAGGTCAAGGAGGATTTGGAGGGTTTGGTGGATTTGGTGGTGCTCAAGGTTTTGACTTTGGGGATATTTTCAGCCAAATGTTTGGAGGCGGTTCGGGGCGCGCCCAGCCTGATTATCAGGGTGAGGACGTTCAAGTCGGTATCGAAATCACGCTTGAAGAAGCAGCAAAAGGTGTGAAGAAACGCATCAATATTCCGACTTATGAAGCGTGCGATGTTTGCAACGGTAGTGGCGCGAAACCTGGGACATCCCCTGAAACCTGTCCGACTTGTAAAGGCTCGGGTACGGTGCACATCCAGCAGGCGATTTTCCGTATGCAACAGACTTGTCCGACTTGTCATGGTGCGGGTAAGCATATTAAAGACCCTTGTATTAAATGTCACGGGGAAGGACGGAATAAAACCGGCAAGGCTGTAGAAGTCAATATTCCTGCAGGCATAGATGACGGACAACGTATCCGTTTGAGCGGGGAAGGCGAGCCGGGAAGGCATGGTGCGCCTGCAGGCGATTTGTATGTAACGGTGCGTATCAGGTCCCATAAGATTTTCCAACGCGATGGTTTGGATTTGCATTGCGAACTGCCGATCAGTTTTGCCACGGCTGCTTTGGGCGGGGAGTTAGAAGTGCCGACCTTGGACGGAAAGGTCAAGCTCACCGTCCCCAAAGAAACCCAGACAGGTAGAAGGATGCGGGTAAAAGGTAAGGGTGTTAAATCGTTGCGCAGTAGTGCAATCGGTGATTTGTACTGCCATATTGTTGTCGAAACGCCTGTCAATTTGACCGACCGTCAAAAAGAGCTTTTGGAAGAGTTTGAGCGGATTTCTACCGGGTTGGAAAACCAAACACCGCGCAAGAAATCGTTTTTAGACAAGCTGCGTGATTTGTTTGATTGATTTTAAGGTTCGGAAACAAGCAGCCGTATCGGGGCATCTCCCTGATACGGCTGTTTTTGTTTGTTTGGAAATAGTTTTTATTTTTAATTGGGTATGGGCAGGGTGGGATAACTGTTTTTAACCGTTCTTTTTAAAACTTGACATCATGGCGTGATGCCAACAATATGTGAAAGTCTGTTTTTAAAGGAAGAATAATGAATAAATCTTTATCCGGTTCGGTAGAAGAATACCGCGAACTGACGCTCCGAGGTATGATACTCGGTGCATTGATCACTGTAATTTTTACTGCGTCCAACGTTTATCTCGGTTTGAAAGTCGGACTGACCTTTGCCTCGTCGATTCCGGCGGCAGTGATTTCGATGGCGGTTTTAAAGTTTTTCAAAGGCAGCAATATTTTGGAAAACAACATGGTGCAGACGCAGGCTTCGGCGGCGGGTACGCTTTCGACCATCATCTTCGTCCTGCCCGGTTTGCTGATGGCGGGCTACTGGAGCGGTTTCCCGTTTTGGCAGACGACGCTTTTATGTATTGCCGGCGGGATTTTGGGGGTGATTTTCACCATTCCGCTGCGTTACGCGATGGTGGTGAAAAGCGATTTGCCTTATCCGGAAGGTGTGGCGGCTGCTGAAATTTTGAAAGTGGGCGGTCATGAAGAAGGGGATGACCGTCAGGGCGGCAGCGGTATCAAAGAGCTGGCGGCCGGCGGCGCGTTGGCGGGATTGATGAGCTTTTGCGCCGGAGGTCTGCGTGTGATTGCCGATAGCGCGAGTTATTGGTTTAAAAGCGGTACGGCGATTTTCCAGCTGCCGATGGGCTTTTCACTGGCATTGTTGGGCGCGGGCTATTTGGTCGGACTGACGGGCGGTATCGCCATCCTGTTGGGCATTTCGATTGCTTGGGGCATTGCCGTGCCGTATTTCTCCTCACACATTCCGCAACCTTCCGATATGGAAATGGCGGCGTTTGCGATGAAGCTGTGGAAGGAAAAAGTACGCTTTATCGGCGCGGGAACCATAGGTATCGCGGCGGTTTGGACCTTATTGATGCTGCTCAAGCCGATGGTGGAAGGCATGAAGATGTCGTTCAAGAGTTTTGGCGGCGGCGCGCCCGCTGCGGAACGCGCTGAACAGGATTTGTCGCCTAAAGCCATGATTTTTTGGGTATTGTCTATGATGTTTATTCTAGGCGTGTCGTTTTACCACTTTATCGGCGATTCGCACATTACGGGCGGCATGGCTTGGCTTTTAGTGGTCGTTTGCACGCTTTTGGCTTCCGTCATCGGCTTTTTGGTCGCCGCCGCCTGCGGTTATATGGCGGGTTTGGTCGGCTCGTCTTCCAGCCCGATTTCCGGCGTGGGCATCGTTTCCATTGTTATCATTTCGCTGGTTTTATTGGTTGTGGGCGAATCAGGTGGTTTGATGGTGGATGAAGCCAACCGCAAATTCTTACTGGCGTTAACGCTGTTTTGCGGCTCGGCAGTAATCTGCGTGGCTTCGATTTCCAATGACAACCTGCAAGACTTGAAAACCGGCTACCTGCTTAAAGCAACGCCTTGGCGGCAGCAAGTCGCCCTGATTATCGGCTGTATCGTCGGTGCGCTGGTGATTTCGCCTGTGTTGGAACTGCTTTACGAAGCCTACGGCTTTACCGGCGCGATGCCGCGCGAAGGCATGGATGCGGCGCAGGCTTTGGCAGCCCCTCAGGCGACTTTGATGACGACCATCGCGTCGGGCATTTTCGCCCACAACCTCGAATGGGCGTATATCTTTACCGGCATCGCAATCGGTGCGGTGTTGATTGCCGCCGATTTGGTGTTGAAAAAATCATCAGGCGGCAAACTTGCCCTGCCCGTCCTCGCGGTCGGTATGGGCATTTATCTGCCGCCGTCCGTCAATATGCCCATCGTGGCAGGCGCGGTGTTGGCGGCGGTGTTGAAACACATCATCGGCAAGAAGGCGGAAAACCGCGAAGGCCGTCTGAAAAACGCCGACCGTATCGGTACGCTTTTCGCGGCCGGCCTGATTGTCGGTGAAAGCCTGATCGGTGTGATTATGGCGTTTATTATTGCCTTTTCCGTGACCAACGGCGGCTCGGACGCGCCGCTTGCGTTGAATCTGCAAAACTGGGATGCCGCCGCCTCATGGTTGGGTTTGGCGTTCTTCGTGACTGGGATGTTTTTCTTTGCACAGCGCGTACTGAAGGCGGGCAGGTAGGCTGTCGGAAAAAATGCCGTCTGAAACGTTCAGACGGCATTTTTTATCGGGAAAGCGGAAGGCGGAGCTTTTCGGCTTGCGCCCACGTTTTGCCGGCAAGGTCTTTGGGCGACAGCAGCGGCGCGGTTTGAAGCGGCCAGCCTATGCCGATTGCCGGGTCGTTCCATATTAAAACCTGTTCGGCTTCCGGCTTGTAATAGTCCGTGCATTTGTACACGACTTCCGCCTCGTCGCCCAAAACGCAAAACCCGTGTGCGAAGCCTTCGGGTATCCAAAGCTGGTATCGGTTTTGCGCCGACAAGGTTGCGCCCGCCCATTTGCCGAAAGTCGGCGAACCTTCGCGCATATCGACGGCCACGTCGAACACTTTGCCGACAACTACGCGTACGAGTTTGCCTTGTGTGTTTTCGGTTTGGTAGTGCAGGCCGCGCAATACGCCTTTGCGTGATTGGGAATGGTTTTCCTGAACAAAGGTTCGGTCGGCAATATTTTCTTTGAACCACCCGTCTCGGAAGGTTTCCATAAAAAAGCCGCGCCCGTCTGTGAAGACTTGCGGTTTTAAAATTTTTACGTCGGGGAGGGCGGTGTCGATGATGTCCATAAAGTCCTTTGGCGGTATCGTTACCGCTGTTTTTTGCGGTTTGGATGCCGTCTGAAAGCCGTCGGGGCGTTCAGACGGCATTTATTTGTCAATCAGGTGCAGCAGGTATTGCCCGTAGGCGGTCTTTTCTAAGGGCTTTGCCCGTGTTTCCACATCTTTTTTCGTCAGCCAGCCGTTGCGCCAGGCGATTTCTTCGAGGCAGGCGATGTGCATGTTTTGGATGTTTTGCACGGTTTGGACGAAGGAAGCCGCCTCGTGCAGGCTTTCGTGCGTGCCGGTGTCCAACCACGCGAAACCGCGTCCTAAGATTTGGACGGACAATGAACCGTCTTCCAAATACATTTGGTTGAGGTCGGAAATTTCCAATTCACCACGTGCGGACGGTTTGAGCTGTTTGGCGAACTCGACGGTGCGGTTGTCGTAGAAGTACAAGCCGGTTACCGCCCAATCGGATTTGGGCTGTTGCGGTTTCTCTTCGATAGACAGGGCGTTGAAATTTTCGTCAAATTCGACCACGCCGAAACGTTCGGGGTTTTTGACCTGATAAGCAAACACGGTTGCGCCGTGTTTGCTTGCCGCCGCCTGTTTCAATGTTTGCGTAAACGATTGACCGTAGAAAATATTGTCGCCCAAAATCAGACAGACGTTGCCGTTGCCGATAAATTCTTCGCCGATGATAAATGCCTGCGCCAAGCCGTCGGGACTGGGTTGAACGGCATAACTGATGGAAATGCCGAAATCGCTGCCGTCGCCGAGCAGGCGTTTGAAAGAGGCATTGTCTTCGGGCGTGGTAATCACCAAAATATCGCGGATTCCTGCCAGCATCAAAACCGACAAGGGGTAATAAATCATCGGTTTGTCGTACACGGGCAGGAGCTGTTTGGACACGCCGCGCGTAATCGGATATAGGCGCGTACCGCTGCCGCCTGCCAGTATGATGCCTTTCATCGTATTTCCTTTTCGGTTGAAACCCCGCCCTTTAGGGCGGTAGAATCAGACTTTATTTGTGAGGGGTGTAACCCCTTCCAAATCAGGGCAATACATAGGGCGGTGCTTTATGTGTCGTCCTGTGTGTTGAAACATCTTTGCTTTCTTCCTTTGCGATGGGTTTTCAGACGGTATTGCGTCGGGATGCCGTCTGAAAACTATTTATCCGTACCTAAATGTTCCAGACGGTAGCTGCCGTTCAATACGTTTTGCCACCAGGTTTTGTTGTCCAAATACCATTGCACTGTTTTGAGGAGGCCGGATTCAAAAGTTTCCAAAGGCTGCCAGCCCAAATCCCGCCTGATTTTCGCCGCATCGACGGCGTAGCGGACATCGTGGCCTGGGCGGTCGGGGACAAAGGTAATCAAATCTTCATAACGCGCCACGCCGGCCGGTTTTTCAGGAACAAGCTCTTCCAGCAGGGTGCAGATGGTTTTGACGACTTCAATATTGGCTTTTTCATTGTGGCCGCCGATATTGTAGGTCTCGCCGACAACACCTTCGGTTACAACCTGATACAGCGCGCGCGCGTGGTCTTCGACAAACAGCCAGTCGCGGATTTGCATACCGTCGCCGTACACGGGCAGCGGTTTGCCGTCAAGCGCGTTCAGAATCATCAAAGGAATGAGTTTTTCGGGGAATTGTCGGGGGCCGTAGTTGTTGGAGCAGTTGCTTACAATGGTTGGCAAACCGTAAGTACGCAACCATGCGCGGACAAGGTGGTCGCTGGACGCTTTAGAAGCAGAGTAGGGGTTGGACGGCGCGTAGGGCGCGGTTTCTGTAAACAAATCGTCTGTGCCGCTTAAATCGCCATAAACTTCATCGGTAGAAATATGGTGGAAACGGAAGGCTTCGCGTTGTTCAGACGGCATTTGCTGCCAATAGGCGCGCGCAGCTTCCAGCAGATTGAATGTGCCGACGATATTGGTTTGGATAAACTCGCCTGCCGAACCGATGGCGCGGTCGACATGGCTTTCCGCCGCCAAGTGCATCACGGCATCGGGCCGGTATTGCGCGAACACGCGGTCGAGTTCGGCGCGGTTGCAGATATCCACTTGCTCAAAAGCGTAGCGGGGATTATCGGCAATGTCGGTCAGCAATTCGAGATTGCCGGCATAAGTCAGCTTATCGACATTGACGACAGAGTCTTGGGTGTTTTGGATAATATGACGGACAACGGCAGAACCGATAAAGCCCGCGCCGCCGGTAACGAGGATGGTTTTTTTGTTTGCGGTTTGCATTTAATCCCCGTATCCGTCGGGGTTGCGGCTGACCCAACGCCACGAATCCTCCATCATTTGCGCAAGGCTGCGTTTGGTTTCCCAACCTGTCTCTTGTTTGGTATGGGACGGGTCGGCATAGGAACACGCCAAGTCGCCGGCGCGGCGGGGTTGGATTCGGTAAGGAATGCTCAAACCGGATGCGGCTTCAAAGGCACGGATGATTTCTAAGACGGAATAGGCGCGGCCCGAACCTAAGTTGAACAAATGTACGCCGGCAACGCCGCCTTTTGCCTTCATTGCCGCGATATGCCCTTCTGCCAAATCCATCACATGAATATAGTCGCGCATTCCCGTACCGTCGGGGGTTGGATAATCGCCGCCGAATACCGACAGTTGCGGCAGCCTGCCCGAAGCCACTTGGCAGATATAGGGCAAAAGGTTGTTGGGAATACCGTTGGGCTGTTCGCCGATCAAGCCGCTTTCGTGCGCGCCAATCGGGTTGAAATAGCGCAACAAAATCACGCTCCAACGCGGATCGGCTTTTTGGATGTCGGTTAACATCCGTTCCACCATCGCTTTGGACGCACCGTAAGGATTAGCGGTATCGCCCGGGCGCATATCTTCCGTATAGGGGACTTTTTCCGCATCGCCGTAAACGGTTGCCGACGAGCTGAATACGATTTTGAACACGCCCGCGCGCGCCATTTCTTCCGCCAGCACCAGGCTGCCATAAACATTGTTGCCGTAATATTTCATCGGCTCGGCAACGCTTTCCCCCACTGCCTTCAAACCGGCAAAATGGATGACGGATTCGATTTCGTGTTCTGAAAAAATCTGCCTCAAAATCTGACGGTCGCGGATGTCGCCCTGATAAAACGGTATGTTTCTGCCGGTAATTTGCCGAAGGCGCGGGAGGACGGCGGCAGACGAGTTGCACAGATTATCTAGAATCACGGCATCGTAACCGGATTGGACGAGTGAGACGGCGGTGTGCGAACCGATGAAGCCGGTGCCGCCGGTAATCAGGACGGTCATAAACATTCCTTTCAGATTGTATCGGGCAAAGTATATCAGTATTATCTTCATCATATTTCCTTTTCGGTTGAAACCCCGCCCCTTTAGGGCGGTAGGATCAGACTTTATTTGGGAGGGACGTAACCCCTTCCAAATCAGGGCAACACATAGGGTGGTGCTTTATGTGTCGTTCTGTGTGTTGAAACATCTTTTCCAAACGATTACCCACATTGCGCCGTCGGCTGTTCAGACGGCATCACGGAGGCAATTTATGAACATCACCCAAATCCTCTCCCAAGAACTCTCCGCCACTACCGCGCAAATCAATGCCGCTATCGAGCTTTTGGACGACGGCGCGACCGTGCCCTTTATCGCCCGCTATCGCAAGGAAGCCACGGGCGGGCTGGACGATACGCAGCTGCGCCAGCTTGCCGAGCGGCTGCAATACCTGCGCGAGTTGGAAGAGCGCAAAGCCGTTGTTTTAAAAAGCATTGAAGAGCAAGGCAAGCTTTCAGACGACCTCAGGGCGCAAATCGAAGCCGCCGACAACAAAACCGCGCTGGAAGACCTGTATCTGCCCTACAAGCCCAAACGCCGCACCAAGGCGCAAATCGCGCGCGAACACGGTTTGCAGCCGCTGGCGGACGTGTTGCTTGCCGAGCAGCCGCAGGACATGGAAGCCGCCGCACGGGGCTACCTGAACGAAAACGTCCCCGACGCTAAAGCCGCACTGGACGGCGCGCGTGCGATTTTGATGGAGCAGTTTGCCGAAGACGCGGAACTCATCGGCACGCTGCGCGACAAGCTGTGGAACGAAGCCGAAATCCACGCGCAAGTCGTTGAAGGCAAAGAAACCGAAGGCGAAAAATTCAGCGATTATTTCGACCATCGCGAACTCATCCGCACCATGCCCAGCCACCGCGCGCTGGCGGTATTGCGCGGCCGCAACGAAGGCGTGTTGAACATCGCGCTCAAATACCAGCCCGACGACACGCCGATTACCCAGCAAAGCGAATACGAACAAATCATCGCCTGCCGCTTCAAGGTTTCAGACGGCCACAAATGGCTACGCGACACCGTGCGCCTGACTTGGCGCGCGAAAATCTTTTTGTCGCTGGAGCTGGAAGCCTTAGGCCGTCTGAAAGAAGCCGCCGACACCGATGCGATTACCGTGTTCGCCCGCAATCTCAAAGACTTGCTGCTCGCCGCACCCGCCGGACGGCTGACCACTTTGGGTCTCGACCCCGGCTACCGCAACGGCGTGAAATGTGCCGTAGTGGACGATACGGGCAAGCTGCTGGATACCGTTATTGTCTATTTGCATCAAGAAAACAATATGTTGGCAACGCTGTCGCGCTTGATTAAGCAGCACGGCGTGAAGCTCATCGCCATCGGCAACGGCACCGCCAGCCGCGAAACCGACAAAATCGCGGGCGAACTGGTGCGCGGAATGCCGGAAATGGGGCTGCACAAAATCGTCGTGTCCGAAGCCGGCGCGTCGATTTATTCCGCATCCGAACTGGCGGCGCGCGAGTTCCCCGACTTGGACGTTTCCCTGCGCGGCGCGGTGTCCATTGCCCGCAGGCTGCAAGACCCGCTTGCTGAGTTGGTCAAAATCGACCCCAAATCCATCGGCGTGGGCCAGTATCAGCACGATGTGAACCAAAGCCGGCTTGCCAAATCGCTGGACGCGGTGGTCGAAGACTGCGTGAACGCCGTCGGCGTGGACGTGAATACTGCCTCCGCCCCACTCTTGGCGCGGATTTCCGGTTTGAATCAAACCCTTGCCCAAAACATCGTCGCCTACCGCGATGAAAACGGCGCGTTCGACAGCCGCAAAAAATTGCTGAAAGTACCGCGTTTGGGCGAAAAAACCTTCGAGCAGGCGGCAGGCTTTTTGCGGATTAACGGCGGTAAAGAACCGCTGGACGCGAGCGCGGTGCATCCCGAAGCCTATCCCGTCGTCGCCAAAATGCTGGCGCAACAAGGCATTACCGCCGCCGAACTCATCGGCAACCGCGAGCGCGTGAAGCAAATCAAAGCATCCGACTTCACCGACGAACGCTTCGGACTGCCGACCATTCTGGACATCCTGTCCGAACTGGAAAAACCCGGCCGCGATCCGCGCGGTGCGTTTCAGACGGCATCGTTTGCCGAAGGCATCCATGAAATCAGCGACTTGCAAGTCGGTATGATACTCGAGGGCGTGGTTTCCAACGTCGCCAACTTCGGCGCGTTCGTGGACATCGGCGTGCATCAGGACGGCTTGGTGCATATCTCCGCGCTGTCCAACAAGTTCGTCCAAGACCCGCGCGAAGTGGTGAAAGCCGGCGACGTGGTGAAAGTGAAAGTGCTGGAAGTCGATGTTGCGCGTAAACGCATTGCGCTGACCATGCGCTTGGATGACGAACCGGGCGGCGCAAAACATAAAATGCCGTCTGAAAACCGCAGCCGCGAACGGCCGGCCGGCCGCAAACCCCAACGCAACGACCGTGCCCCAACCAATTCGGCGATGGCGGATGCGTTGGCAAAGTTGAAGCGGTAAGTCCGACAGCAGGGATGTACAGTGACAGATGCAGTGGCGGGTTTTGCCCCTGCTTTTTCTGTTGTTTCAAATATGTGTATTCCTATGATGCCGTCTGAAGACTGTTCAGACGGCATTTGATTTGGTTGTGGCAGGGGCATGGCGACAGGCGTATAGTTTCAAATTATTGCCAACCTGTTTAAATAAGGAGTCCGAACCATGAAGAAATTGATGTTTGCCGCGCTGGTGTCCTGTTTTTCGGTTTCTGCGTTTGCCGCCTGTGCCGACAGCCAGCAGCAGTGTGTAATCTATAAAAACGGCAATGTCGCAGTGGAGGGCGGCTGCGCGGTCAGCAAGTGCCAAAGTGCCGATGCGCAAGTGTTGAAATGGAAGCTGAAAAACGGCAAAGGCGTAACTGTGGAAATCGGAAAAAACGGCAAGGTTTCGGTGAACAAAAAACCGGGTGCGAAAGCGGCCAACAGCAATGCGGCAGGTATGGGTTTGACGTGTTATGCCGCCGATGCGGACAAGCGCGAGCAGTTCTGTTCGACCAATTATTGAACAGGTGCGGATGCCCGATGCCGTCTGAACGGAGTTTCAGACGGTATTTTGTTTGTAAAAAATAGTTGTAAAAAACGGCAATTCTTTGACAAGCCTTAACTATTCCCCTAATATCCCTGCGCCTGCGCCCCTTCGGGCGGACATGAAGAAAAACATTTTAGGAGGTCAAACGATATGGAATGGGCGTTTAACAGTTATTACACCTTGATTGCCGCCACTTTGGTTTTGCTGGTTGGCAAGGTTTTAGTTAATAAAATCAAGTTCTTGCGCGATTTTAACATCCCTGAACCCGTGGCGGGCGGGCTGATTGCCGCGATTATCCTGTTTGCGCTGCACGAAGCGTACGGCGTGAGCTTCAAATTTGAAAAACCGCTGCAAGATGCGTTTATGCTGATTTTCTTTACGTCCATCGGCTTGAGCGCGGATTTTTCCCGTTTAAAGGCGGGCGGTTTGCCGCTGGTGGTTTTTACCGCGATTGTGGGCGGATTTATCTTGGTGCAAAACTTTGTCGGGGTCGGACTGGCTTCCGCTTTGGGTTTGGACCCGCTCATCGGCCTGATTACCGGTTCGGTTACGCTGACGGGCGGACACGGCACGGCGGGTGCCTGGGGGCCGGATTTTGAAACCAAATACGGTTTGGTCGGTGCAACCGGCTTGGGTATGGCTTCTGCAACTTTCGGGCTGGTGTTCGGCGGTCTGATCGGCGGGCCGGTTGCACGGCGTTTGATTAACAAAATGGGCCGCAAACCGGTTGAAAATAATAAACAGGCTCAGGACGACAACGCGGACGACGTGTTCGAGCAGGCAAAACGCACCCGCCTGATTACGGCGGAATCTGCCGTTGAAACGCTTGCCATGTTTGCCGCGTGTCTGGCGTTTGCCGAGATTATGGACGGCTTCGACAAAGAATACCTGTTCGACCTGCCCAAATTCGTGTGGTGTCTGTTTGGCGGCGTGGTCATCCGCAATATCCTCACCGCCGCATTCAAAGTCAATATGTTCGACCGCGCCATCGATGTGTTCGGCAATGCTTCGCTTTCGCTTTTCTTGGCAATGGCGCTGCTGAACCTGAAACTGTGGGAGCTGACCGGTTTGGCGGGGCCTGTAACCGTCATCCTTGCCGTACAAACCGTGGTGATGGTTTTGTACGCGACTTTTGTTACCTATGTCTTTATGGGGCGCGACTATGATGCCGCAGTATTGGCTGCCGGCCATTGCGGTTTCGGCTTGGGCGCAACGCCGACGGCGGTGGCAAATATGCAGTCCATCACGCATACTTTCGGCGCGTCGCATAAGGCGTTTTTGATTGTGCCTATGGTCGGCGCGTTCTTCGTCGATTTGATTAATGCGGCGATTCTCACCGGCTTTGTGAATTTCTTTAAAGGCTGATTTTCCGCCTTTCCGACAAAGCACCTGCAAGGTTTACCGCCTGCAGGTGCTTTTGCTATGATAGCCGCCATCGGTCTGCACCGTTTGGAAGGAACATCATGTATCGGAAACTCATTGCGCTGCCGTTTGCCCTGCTGCTTGCCGCGTGCGGCAGGGAAGAACCGCCCAAGGCATTGGAATGCGCCAACCCCGCTGTGTTGCAGGACATACGCGGCAGTATTCAGGAAACGCTCACGCAGGAAGCGCGTTCTTTCGCGCGCGAAGACGGCAGGCAGTTTGTCGATGCCGACAAAATTATCGCCGCCGCCTACGGTTTGGCGTTTTCTTTGGAACACGCTTCGGAAACGCAGGAAGGCGGGCGCACGTTCTGTATTGCCGATTTGAACATTACCGTGCCGTCTGAAACGCTTGCCGATGCCGAGGCAAACAGCCCCCTGCTGTACGGCGAAACGTCTCTGGCAGACATCGTGCGGCAGAAGACGGGTGGCAATATCGGGTTTGAAGACGGCGTATTGACGGCAGCCGTCCGCTTCCTGCCCGCCAAAGACGGTCAGACGGCATTTATCGACAACACGGTCGGTATGGCGGCGCAAACGCTGTCTGCCGCGCTGCTGCCTTACGGCGTGAAGAGCATCGTGATGATAGACGGCAAGGCGGTGAAAAAAGAAGACGCGGTCAGGATTTTGAGCGGAAAAGCCCGTGAAGAAGAACCGTCCAAACCCACGCCCGAAGATATTTTGGAACACAATGCCGCAGGCGGCGATGCGGGCGTACCCCAAGCCGCAGAAGGCGCGCCCGAACCGGAAATCCTGCATCCCGACGACGGCGAGCGTGCCGATACCGTTACCGTTTCACGGGGCGAAGTGGAAGAGGCGCGCGTGCAAAACCAACGCGCGGAATCCGAAATTACCAAACTTTGGGACAAACTCGATACCGATGTGCAAAAAGGGCTGGTCGGCGAACAGCGCAAGTGGGCGCAGGAAAAAATCAGCAACTGCCGACAAGCCGCCGCGCAGGCAGACGGGAAAGAATACGCCGAATACCTCAAGCTGCAATGCGACACGCGGATGACGCGCGAACGGATACAGTATCTTCGCGGCTATTCCATCGATTAGGGGCAAACCGATGAATACCGTCCCCAAAAGCAGGATTCCCGTCAAACCGCTGCCCGAAAAAACCACAGCCGAAGCCAAAGTCGAAAAATGGCGGCAGCTCGGTGCGGAACACGGTTTGTCGGGCGAATGGGCAGTTGCCGCCAGATTGGGCGAAAACGGTTTTACCGAAGAACAGATGGAAAATATCGCCAACCTGTTCGGCAGATAAAGGGAAAATAGACGGAAATGCCGTCTGAAACCCTGTTGTCGGTTTCAGACGGCATTTTGACCAATACGGTACGCAGGCGCAAAACAGCCGTCTTTTCTTGCGTTTCCTATGCTGATGTTCCAACACACAGGACGACACAAAAAGCGTTGCCCTATGTGTTGTCCTGATTCGTAAGGGGTTACGCCCCTCCCAATATAGTGGATTAACAAAAACCAGTACGGCGTTGCCTCGCCTTGTCCTGATTTTTGTTAATCCACTATAAAGTCTGATCCTGCCGCCCTAAAGGGCGGGATTTCAACCGAAAAGGAAATACGATAAAATCGGCAATTTGCCGTAAAGTTAAAAAGTTCCATCCATATCGAGGAGATATTATGCATCACCCCCCCCCCCCCCCAAAAAAA
>NZ_CAUIYF010000026.1 GCF_962719845.1 Neisseria uirgultaei
CTAGAGGCCTAGGACACTGCCCTTTCACGGCGGCAACCGGGGTTCGAATCCCCGTGGGCGTGCCAATTCAAAAACCTGCTTGTTTCAAGCAGGTTTTTTTATTATGAGCCGTCATTCCCGCAACTCTTCGTTATTCCCGCAAATTTTCGTCATTCCCGCGAAAGCGGGAATCTAGAATCTCAAATTTTCAGACAACCTTTGAATATTGCCGCCGCCCGAAAATCTAGATTCCCGCCTGCGCGGGAATGACGGTCGTGCGGATGCGCCGCCATCACGACTTTCCGTGACTTTTCGTCATTCCCGTGAAAACGGGAATCTGGAATCTCAAACTTTCAGATAATTTTTGAATATTGCCGTTGCCCGAAGGTCTGGATTCCCGCCTGCGCGGGAATGACGGTTTGGAAATTACCCGAAACCCAAAAAAACCGAAACCGAACACACTAGATTCCCGCTTTCGCGGGAATGACGGCGGAGGGGGCGATGCTGTCTGAAGCCCGACAAGGCATTTGATGCCGTCTGAAACCCCGTCATTCCCCTGCTGTCCGCAACTCTTTGTCATTCCTGCAATTTTTCGTCATTCCCGCGAAAGCGGGAATCTAGAACCTCAAACTTTCAGACAACCTTTGAATATTGCCGTTGTTCTAAGGTCTGGATTCCCGCCTGCGCGGGAATGACGATCTGGAAATTGCCCGAAACCCAAAAACAACTGAAACCGAACACTCTAGATTCCCGCTTTCGCGGGAATGACGGAATTTTAGGTTTCTGTTTTTATGGGAATGACGGCAGAGAGTGGACGATGCCGTCTGAAACGCGAAACGGTTTCAGACGGCATTTTTGCCTTAACATTCAAACAGCCGGCGGTTTACCAATAACCTAAAGCTTTCCACCACAAAATGCCGACTGTGGCGAAAATCAGGATTTCGATAACGCTCATAATGAAGCCCGCCTTCCACCATTCGCCCATATTGACGTAGTTTGAGCCGTAAATCACAGGCGCGGAACCGGTGGCGTAGTGGGTCAGCGACATCATTATGCCGGTGGCGGCCGCCATCATCAGGGCAAACAGCATAGGCGGCGCACCCAAGGCGAGACCTGCACCGTAAAACGCGCCGAACATCGCGGTAACGTGTGCCGTGCCGCTGGCGAAAACGTAGTGGGCGTAGAGGTAGGCAAGCATCAGCAGGGCGCAGCCGGCTTCCCAACCCAAACCCAAATGGGCGATGCCGCTTTGCATGGATTCGGACAGCCAGCCGATAAGCCCCAGTTTGTTGAGGAAGTTCGCCATCATCACCAAGGCGGCAAACCAAACGATGGTGTCCCACGCGCTTTTTTCCTTCAGTGCGTCGTCCCAAGTCAGGACGCCGCTCAAAAGGCAGAGGCTCAGCCCGAGGAAGGTGGTGGCGGTGGCATCGACTTTCACGCCGGCCAGCATTTCGGGAATGCCCGCCCACAACAGCAGCAGGATCACGAAAATGCCGAGCATCATTTTTTCGTCGCGCTTCATCGCGCCCATTTCTTTCAGTTTTTCTTTGGCAAGGGCGGTCGCGTCAGGCGTTTGTTTGATTTCGGGCGGATACAGGAAATACAGCACCAGAGGCATCAGCAGCATCGCAATCAGGCCGGGTACGATCATCGCCAAGAACCAAGTGCCCCAAGAGAGTTGGATTTGCGAATTGGTGGCTTTGGCAACCAGTTCGACGACCAACGGGTTGGGTGCGGTGGCAGTGATGAAAATCAGGCAGGTAATCACGTTGGCGTGAAAGTTGACCAGTGAAAGGTATTTGCCGATTTTGCCTTCCGTCCCTTTTTCGGGATCGGAGTCGAAACTCAAGGCGATGGATTTCATAATCGGATGCACAATCGCCCCGCCGCGCGCGGTGTTGCTCGGCGTTACCGGGCCGATGACCAAGTCCGCCAATGCCAGGCTGTAACCCACGCCCAGCGTGCGTTTGCCGAAAAGGGAAATCAAAAGGTAGCCGATACGCATCCCCAAGCCGGTTTTCAACAGGCCGCGCGAGATGATGATGGCGATACCGATCATCCAGATTAACGAGTTGTTGAGGCTGCTCAAAGCGTCTTTGGTCGCGTCGGCGGCTTTTTCGTTGGTTACGCCGGTCAGCGCGACCAGGGTAATGCCCAAAACCGCCATTGCGCCGATGGGCATGGCTTTGCCGATGATGCCGGCGATGATGCCGACGAACAGTGCCAGAAGATGCCACGCATCGGGCGATACGCCTTGGGGAACGGGGATAACGAACCAGATAAGCAGCGTCAGCGCGAGCGCGGCCGCCGCAGGGATTGGCTTGAAGCCCATATTAGTCTCCTAGTTTGAAGTATCGGGAAAATCGGGTTTCAGACGGCGTGTGCCTGATTTTGGCGGGGGATGCCGTCTGAAACGCCTTACCGGCTTAATCCTGCTCCGCCGGCAGTCCGTACTCTTCGGGGAAGGTACGCATCGAGCTTTGCAACACGGTAACCGCGCCGTCAATCAGGCCGCAGCGGCCGCTTCGGGGCAGCAGTTGGCACAGGCTTTGCAGGGCGCGGAGGTCGTCTGAAGTGCCGATGCCGGTATCCACGCGGTTGAGCAGGCGTGAAAGTTGGAACGTACCGCCTTTGCACGGCGGGCATTGTCCGCATGAGTTGGCAGCAAAAAACTCCACATATTCAGATACTTTACGCACCACACTCGTGCCTTCGGAAATCACAATCATCGCACCCGTACCGAGGCTGGATTTGCGTTCGCGCACGGACACGAAGTCCAATGGCACATCCAAATCTTTGGCAGTCAGAAGCGTGTTTGACGGGCCACCGGTGAAGACGGCTTTAAACGTGCGGCCTTCAAGCATACCGCCGCCGTGATCGAAAATCAGTGATTTCAGCGTTGTACCCATTGGCAGCTCGTACAGGCCCGGGTTCAATACGTCGCCGGAGAGCGAGTAGAGTTTCGTACCTGCGGCATCGCCCAAACCCAGCGATTTGTACCATTCCGCGCCTTTGGCAAGGATTTGCGGAATATTGGCGAAGGTTTCGGTATTGTTGATTAGGGTCGGTTCACCGTTGACACCGCTTTCCGCAGGGAAAGGCGGCTTGCGGCGCGGGAACGGGAAACCGCCTTCCAACCATGAAATCACGGCGGTTTCTTCGCCGCCGATGTAGCGGCCTGAAGTTTCGACCAATTTCAGGTCTAAAGGTTTGCCCAGATAGTTTTCGATGCGGATGAACAAATCGCTTTTTTTCCATTGCTCGATGGCGGGCGTGATGGAAGCGATGGATTCGGTTTGATGAGGGTTGACGTACAAAACCGCTTTGTTGGCGCGGCAGGCGACGGCGGCAATCAATACGCCTTCGATGACTTGGTGCGGCGTTTTCGCCAGCAACACGCGGTCTTTGAACGTACCCGGTTCGTCTTCGTTGGCATTGCAGACGACGTATTTGTCGCCGTGTTTGCTTTGGGCGGCAACCGCCGCCTCCCATTTGCGCCAGGTCGGGAAACCTGCACCGCCCATACCGCATAGGTTGGCATCTTGCAGTTTGGAAACAATGCTTTGAGGATCGGCAAGTGCAGCCAGCAGGCCTTCGCCGCCGCCGACTTTGCGCCACGCGGTCAAATCCGCACCGACTTGGCGGGACGGGTGCAGTAAGTTTTGATTGGCTTGGTTCATGATTGTTGCTCCTGCAAACCGGCGTGTTCGCGCAGATCGAATTTGCCGTAGTCGGGATATAAAACGGGGGCTTTGATGTCGCCGGTCAGTCCGGCGCGGGTCATTTCGCGTTGCAGATCGTGGACGTGTCCGACACCGCCGCGCACTTTTTTCAGCGGCAGGCCGCAATTTGCCGCAGCTTTACCGGCACGGCGGCCGAAGCTGATGATGTCCAAAAGCGCGTTGCCCATCAGGCGGTTGCGGCCGTGGATGCCGCCGGTTACTTCGCCGGCGCAATAGAGGCCTTCGACGCAGGTCGCGCCGTCGCCGTTGATTTCGACACCGCCGTTTTGGTAGTGCAGGGTCGGATGAATCATTACAGGCTCGACGGCGGGATCGATGCCGCATTTATGGGCGACGTGGCCGAGCGTAACCAAACGGTTCAATACATCAGGATCGTTTTCAATCAGGCGCGGGGTGTCGAGGAACACGCCGACCTGTCCGTCGCGTACTACACCGCGACCTTCGCGGCACTCGCGCAAAATGGCGGCGGCAACAACGTCGCGCGGCTGCAATTCGTCAACGAAACGTTCGCCCAAGCCGTTGACCAGTTTGGTGCCTGCGGAACGCACGGCTTCGGAAATCAGCGCGCCTGCCAAGTGCGGCGGATGGGCGACGCCGGTCGGATGGTATTGGAAGGAATCAATGTCGCGCAGTTTCGCGCCGATGCGGTATGCCATCACCAGACCGTCGGCGGTTGCGCCGTAGTGGTTGGAAGTGGCGAAACCCTGCAAATGCAGCCGCCCGCTGCCGCCGGTTGCCAAGACCACGGCTTTGGCGTGCACCAATACCAAAGAGCGTTTTTCCAAATCGTACAAAATCGCGCCGACGCAGCGGCCGTGTTCGTCCGACAATAATTCGATGGCGGGGTGGCGGTTGAGTTGCGTGATGTTTTCGTCGAGTTCGACCGCCTCGCGCAGGACGCGCATCATTTCAAGGCCGGTAAAGTCGCGGTAACTCAAAATACGCGGCACGGTCGTACCGCCCGCGCGTTTTCGGCTTAGCATACCGTTGCTGTCCGCGCCATTGGCAAGGTCGAAGGTCATGCCCAAACCAATCAGCCAGCGGATGGCGGACGGCGCGTCGGTAACCATTTGTGCCACCAATTCTTTTTTGCCTGCGTTGTGGCCGCCTTTGACGGTGTCGTCAAAGTGCTGTTGCAGGCTGTCTTCCGCGCCGACTGCCGCCTGAATGCCGCCTTCCGCCATTACGGTATTGCTGTCGCCGATACGCAGCTTGTTCGCCATAATCACACGCGCGCCTGCTTCGGTTGCAGACAATGCCGCCGCCGCACCCGCGCCGCCGCCGCCGATAACCAGTACGTCGGTGTTCAAATGTTCCGCGCCAGACAAATCATAATCGTCAATCAGGGACCGGCTGATTAAGAGTTTCGCCAAATCAGGATGGCAGTAATCGCCGGCGTTCGGGCCGATGGGCAGCTTCACGCGTGCATTTGCCTGATAATCGGGATGGAATTGGCTCAGTAATTCGTTTTTTTCCGGCAGGTCGCCGCGCAGTTCCAATGAGGATGCACGCAGGTTGGCAAGGGCGGTTTCGTAGTCTATGCCTTGTATTTCGTTCGCCATCACACTGCCTCCCCTTCAAATTCGACTTTCATTTTGCCGCTGTCGATTTCGCGCAGGCGGCGCATCAAATCCACAGGGCGCAGCGTGCGCGCCGCTTTCATACGGCGGGCGAACAGGCCCAAGTGGTTCGGACGGATGTGTTCGGGGCAGGAGAGGGTGCAGAGGTTGCACATCACGCATTGGTCGAAGGTCAAAGCCGCCGCGCCGAAATCGCCGGATACCACCTGCGCCACGCCGTTTTCCACTTCCAAACCTTTTGGGCAGGCACGGTTGCAGCCGCCGCAATGACGGCAGTTTTGCGCTTCGGGGAAGGCTTTTGCGGTGTCGTCCAGCCAGTTCCAGCCGTCGCCGACCTCGCCCACGTCGTAATACTGGATATGCTCGGGGATGAAGTAGTCCAAGAAACTGACCTGCATCCCTTCCTCTACTTTGGTTTCACACGCCAGCGCGGTGGTTACCTCGCGCTCGCCTTCCTTGCGTATCATGCAGCGGCACGAACCGCACACGCCCTGCCCCATGCAGCCGACATTGGCGGTAATCGCGCTGCCGGAACGGGCGTAGGCTTGGATAATGGACGAATCGGCGGAGGCCTTGACCTCGTGTCCGTCTATGGTCAGGGTTAACAAATTTTCACTCATGGCAGTGTCCTGTTGGAAGGATAGTAGATTCGGTATTGTGTATTTTTGTTACACAAGAGAAACAATAACTTCCTCTCGCGCACTATGAATATGTTTATAACTTAATGTTTCTTATGTGAAACATAGTTTATCAGAATTTGCGCCTTATCGTTACTAAACTACAAAATTGCCATAGAAACATATATTGTTGACAAAATTTATGTATGAAATTTTAAAATATACTTACTTTTCAATAAGATTATAAAGAATGCCGTCTGAAAAGCAGAAAAAACAAACAGAAAAATACAATCCATTCTCATTATTGCAAGACGGTAAAAAATACATATATTGCTGTAATATATGTATTTTTTTGAAAATTCTGATATTTGGAAAATAAGTTGTAAAATTTCAAAAAGTCAAATGCGTTTGACTTCAGTCAAAATTTCCTCTTTCGTATATGACAACTCCCTGCCGTCGTTATATCCTTTAATCGATTGAAATCAGTTTGAAATTATTGAGAATAATTTTTATGCCGTTAAAACGGATATTCGGACAGGTTCGGACGGTATTTATAAAAAACCTAAAATTACCAAACATATTTGTAGTTTTATTTCTACCTCAAGCAACAGGCAAAGATTACGAATATCAAAACCCGAGTAAAACAGTATTTTATTAAAACAAATTGATAATCAAGAGATTAGAATTATGTATTGTCTTTACCGTACAAACGCTGGCACTATTTCAACCTGATAAAAAAACAGCCTTCAAAAAGGTTGTTTAAAACAGCAGCAAATACTTACCGCTACAACCTTGAAAAGGAACACAATCATGACCGTCATTAAACAGGAAGACTTTATCCAAAGCATTTGCGATGCCTTCCAATTCATCAGCTATTACCATCCGAAAGACTACATCGACGCGCTCTATAAGGCGTGGCAGAAGGAAGAAAATCCCGCCGCCAAAGACGCGATGACGCAGATTTTGGTCAACAGCCGCATGTGTGCCGAAAACAACCGCCCCATCTGTCAAGATACCGGCATCGCAACCGTTTTCCTCAAAGTCGGCATGAACGTCCAATGGGATGCGGACATGAGCGTCGAAGAAATGGTTAACGAAGGCGTGCGCCGCGCCTACACTTGGGAAGGCAATACGCTGCGCGCTTCCGTCCTCGCCGACCCTGCCGGCAAACGCCAAAATACCAAAGACAACACGCCCGCCGTCATTCATATGAGCATCGTGCCGGGCGACAAAGTCGAAGTAACCTGCGCGGCAAAAGGCGGCGGTTCTGAAAACAAATCCAAACTCGCCATGCTCAATCCTTCCGACAACATCGTCGATTGGGTGCTGAAAACTATCCCGACCATGGGCGCGGGCTGGTGTCCTCCCGGCATCTTGGGCATCGGCATCGGCGGCACGCCTGAAAAAGCCGTGTTGATGGCGAAAGAATCCCTGATGAGCCACATCGACATTCAAGAGTTGCAGGAAAAGGCCGCGTCCGGCGCAGAATTGTCCACCACCGAAGCCCTGCGCCTCGAACTCTTTGAAAAAGTCAACGCGCTGGGCATCGGCGCGCAAGGTTTGGGCGGTCTGACCACCGTGTTGGACGTGAAAATCCTCGATTACCCGACACACGCCGCATCCAAACCGATTGCCATGATTCCGAACTGCGCCGCAACCCGCCACGTCGAGTTCGAATTGGACGGCTCAGGCCCGGTCGAGCTGACCCCGCCGCGCGTCGAAGACTGGCCCGATTTGACTTACAGCCCCGACAACGGCAAACGCGTCGATGTCGATAAACTGACCAAAGAAGAAGTGGCAAGCTGGAAAACCGGCGACGTATTGCTGTTGAACGGCAAAATCCTCACCGGCCGCGATGCCGCACACAAACGCCTCGTCGATATGCTCGACAAAGGCGAAGAATTGCCCGTCGATTTCACCAACCGCCTGATTTACTACGTCGGCCCCGTCGATCCGGTCGGCGATGAAGTCGTCGGTCCAGCAGGTCCGACCACAGCCACCCGCATGGACAAATTCACCCGCCAAATGCTCGAACAAACCGGCCTTTTGGGCATGATCGGCAAATCCGAACGCGGCGCGGTGGCGTGCCAAGCCATTGCCGACAACAAAGCCGTGTACCTGATGGCAGTCGGCGGCGCGGCATACCTCGTGGCAAAAGCCATCAAATCCTCCAAAGTCTTGGCATTCCCCGAATTGGGTATGGAAGCCATTTACGAATTTGAAGTCAAAGATATGCCCGTAACCGTCGCCGTGGACAGCAAAGGCGAATCCATCCACGCCACCGCCCCGCGCAAATGGCAGGCGAAAATCGGCATCATCCCCGTCGAATCTTGAGGCACAATGCCGTCTGAACGCAAAATCTGCCTTCAGACGGCATTTCCGCCCCCGGTTGCGGTACAATCCCCCATTTCATCACCCGGCGACCCATACCGTGAAAATCCTCATTTTAGGCAACGGGCAGGTAGGTTCTACCGTCGCACAAAACCTTGCCGCCATACCCAACAACGACGTAACCGTTATCGACATCGACGAAAAAGCATTGCAGGAAACAGGCAGCCGCCTAGATGTCCAAACCGTTTTCGGCAACGGCGCATCCCCCTTCACATTAGAACGCGCCGGCGCGGAAGATGCCGACTTGCTGCTCGCGCTCTCCCGCAGCGACGAAACCAACATCGTCGCCTGCAAAGTTGCCGCCGACCTGTTCAACATCCCCGGCCGCATCGCGCGCGTCCGTTCCAGCGAATACCTCGAATACCTCAGCCCCAAGCTCGAAAACAACGAAAACGGCAGCCTTTCCATATTCGGCATAACCGAAACCATCAGCCCCGAACAGCTCGTTACCGAACAGCTTGCCGGCCTGATAGACTGCCCGGGCGCATTGCAGGTTTTACGTTTTGCAGACGACCGCGTGCGGATGGTCATCATACAGGCGCGGCGCGGCGGGCTGCTCGTCAACCGCGAAATCGCCGACATCGCCCAAGATTTGCCCGACGGGGCCGACTGCCAAATCTGCGCCGTTTACCGCAACAACCGCCTCATCGTCCCCGCGCCGCAAACCGTCATCATCGAAGGCGACGAAATCCTGTTTGCCGCCGCTGCCGAAAACATCGGGGCGGTCATACCCGAATTGCGCCCCAAAGAAACCAGCACCCGCCGCATTATGATTGCCGGCGGCGGCAACATCGGCTACCGCCTCGCCAAGCAGCTCGAACACGCATACAACGTCAAAATCATCGAATGCCGGCCGCGCCGTGCCGAATGGATAGCCGAAAACCTCGACAACACCCTCGTCCTGCAAGGTTCGGCAACCGACGAAACCCTGCTCGACAACGAATACATCGACGAAATCGACGTATTCTGCGCCCTGACCAACGACGACGAAAGCAACATTATGTCCGCCCTTTTGGCGAAAAACCTCGGCGCGAAGCGCGTCATCGGCATCGTCAACCGCTCAAGCTACGTCGATTTGCTCGAAGGCAACAAAATCGACATCGTCGTCTCCCCCCACCTCATCACCATCGGCTCGATACTCGCCCACATCCGGCGCGGCGACATCGTTGCCGTCCACCCCATCCGGCGCGGCACGGCGGAAGCCATCGAAGTCGTCGTACACGGCGACAAAAAAACTTCCGCCATCATCGGCAGGCGCATCAGCGGCATCAAATGGCCCGAAGGCTGCCACATTGCCGCCGTCGTCCGCGCTGAAACCGGTGAAACCATTATGGGCCACCATACCGAAACCGTCATCCAAGACGGCGACCACATCATCTTTTTCGTCTCGCGTCGGCGCATCCTGAACGAACTGGAAAAACTCATCCAAGTCAAAATGGGCTTTTTCGGATAAACCGCCCCATTCCGGACACATTGCCGCCGCATCGTGATGCCCCATCCCCCCGTTTGCCGTCATTCCCGCGCAGGCGGGAATCAAGTGTGTTCGGTTTCGGTTTTTTTTTGGGTTTTCGGGTAATTTCCAAATCATCATTCCCGCGCAGGTGGGAATCCAGACCTTTGGGCAACAGCAATATTCAAAGGTTATCTGAAAGTTTGAGGTTCTAGATTCCCGCTTTCGCGGGAATGACGAAAAGTGGTGGGAATGACGGGGTTTCAGACGGCATTGGATGCTTTGATGCTTTGGTGGGCTTCAGACGGCATCACCCGCCTGTTTTGATATAGCAGCAAACCGCCCCGACAAAAAACAATCCGGAACGCGTCTGACCGTTCCGGATTGTTTTCAGGCGCATCCGCGCATCAGAACATACTGCGCACGCCCATATTGACCTGCCAATTCTGCCGCATCTTGTGCATCGAAGACCTTTGCGCCTCAAAATAAAGCTGCCGTCCGTTTCCGGCATTGCGGCTGACCA
Organism: Neisseria uirgultaei; assembly: GCF_962719845.1. Lineage (GTDB taxonomy): Bacteria > Pseudomonadota > Gammaproteobacteria > Burkholderiales > Neisseriaceae > Neisseria > Neisseria bergeri. Next base: position 10,287 of record NZ_CAUIYF010000026.1, read on the forward strand.
CGCCCAAGCCGTATTCCAACCAGCCGCCCCGGTGTTTGAATTCCTCTACGGCAGAGCCGTTGAACCTGTGGCGGATCGTGCCGATAAACTCGCGTTTGTACATCAGCTTGCCGTAGATGTTCAGCCTGCCGCCGTCCAAACCGTCCACGCCCGCCCGAAAGCCGAACCGCCCCATCAGGCTGCGGAAGTTGTCTGTTTCGGCAGACAGCCCGTTTGACAGCGAAAAGCCGTAGCCGCGCGTAAACCAGTAGGACAACTGCGCTTCCGGCTGCCACCAATAGGTTTTGCCGCCGTCTTGTTTTTCCATCCGCCTGCCGGTTTCGGCGGAAAGCATATAGGCATTCAGGCGCGCCTCGTCCGACTCGACATGGACGCCGGAGTAATTGGTCAGCCCGTAGCTGCCCTTATATCGGGCGATGTTGGCGACCAAATCGTAATAGGCCCTGCTTTCCCGGTTGAGCCAGGTGGAATAAACGCCTGCCGTCCTGCCGTAGATTTTGCCGATGCCGGCGTAGTCTTCGGGGGTGTAGGACGATTGGAGGTGGCGGAGCATCAGCCCTTTGTAATGAATCCATTTGTCGCCGAACCCCGTCCGGTTGAAGCCGCCGGCAAAGCCCCAATAGCGGTTGCTGTAACCGCCCACGCGGTAATCGCTGCGGCTGCCGGCGAATTTTCCGCCGACGCGTTTGATCCAGACGTTGTTGTCTTCCTGCGGCGTTCCGTCGGCGTGGATTTCGCCCATACGCTGCACCAGCGTTTCATCGGAAACCGCGTTCAACTGATATAACGCCTCTCCGAAAAGGACGCCGCTCGATGCGCCCGTTGACAATGTGGACGCGAAAAGGTAGAAATCCCGCTTGCCGTCGGGAGTAATTTCGACATATTTGGAGTTTTCCGACTCGCCCAACTTAAAGCACCACGCCCCCTGTTCCGTACATTTGACGTGCAGTTTATAGGATGCCCCACCGCCTGCCGACCCCTGATTTTCGACCAGCTTTAAAAATTCCTTGCCGGTCGTTGGTGCCTTGGCATTGTCTTCATATTCGATGATGTGTACGCCTTCGCTGCCTTCGCGCGTAATCAGCTTGTCCGACTTGCCGCTCACGATGTTGCCCTGCATCTTGAACACGCCGCCGTTTCCCTTCAGGCTGGATACGGAGACGTTTACATTCCTGCCGCCGTCTGAAAAGCTCACTTCCGCGCCGTTGCTGATGTCCAAGCCGTTGATTTTTGAAGTATTCTGTACATTCCAGCGCGCGCCGTCCTTCATCGTCATATTGATGGATGACACGCTGTCTTTACGGTTTTCCTCAAACAGGGGTTGTCCGCTTGGCGGATTATCGGGGTCGTCGGGATCGCCGGTATATTGTCGTTTGCCGATATGGGCTTCCCCGTTGAGATAAGAATTTTTGTTTTTCAGGCTTAAATTTATCACGCCGCCGTTGAGGACGTGGATGTCGCCGTCGATTTGCACCGTTCCGTCGCCCTTGATGTCCACGCTGCTGTTTTTACCGTCCACATTCAAAGCGTCGCCGATGGATTTTTGTTTCCCACTTTCTTCAAGCACCGGCTGCACGTCGATTTTGACATCGCTATGGAAGGTGGCGCGGTTGTACGAATCTTCCGGCACATCCTCGCTGGTGCTGCTTTTTTTCGGCAGGTTTCCCACATAAACACCGTAGTTTTCGGCATTCTTCTGATTGCCGCGATCCACCTTGATGCTGACCCCGCCGTGAAAATCCATTTCGGTCTGGTTGACGACCGTTTTTCTCGGTCCCGACGTGTTGATGGTTACATTCTTATATTGCGTTATCGAGATGCCGCGCCCGCGCAACGTTCCGGATTTGACGTATATGTTCAGATTGGAACCTGCTTCCGACTCGATTTTGGTATGGTTTTTGTATCCTTCGGAATATTTGGTTGTATTATTCTTAAATAACTGTATGCCGTTCAGTGCGTCTGGGCTGCCTGCTTTGGCGCCGTCTGTATAAAGATAGTTGTTTCCCTTAAAGGTCAGGGTTGTGTCCGACATACCGTAAGGGTTTGTCAAAGTGTCGTTTGCGAAAACGGCATCCGTTGAAGAGCTATTTTTGACGGATACGTTTTCCAAGGTAATGTCGTTGCCCTTTGCCTCATAGGTTTTGTCTGCAAACAAAATCCCGGCATTTGGAACACTTGACGAAAGCGTGTATCGACCGCTGCTCACCGACCCTGTAGCTCTTATCTTTTCGATGGTCCAATGCGCGGGCTCTTTCAACACTTCGCCCCTTGCATCTTTCAACGACGCTTTACCACTTACATCTGTCAAATCTTTTTCACCGAGAGAAGGGTTGCCCTTGACGATAATGATATTTTTCGCGCCTTTGCCATTGGCGGCAATAACCAGGGAATTAATCGGCTTAACGGCAGTTGCGCCCGAATAATCTAAAGTATGTTCGTTGGTCTGATTTCGGTTCGCTGCTACTGCCGCCGTATGATTGGTGTTTTCAATAATGCCGTTATTGGTGGCGGCAATGCTTTCTTCCGTACCCGCAGCCAGCAGGCAGGAAGAAAGGAGGCAGCGGGCGATTGTTTCATCTTTCATAAGTTTTCCACACTTCTTGCATATTATCTTTAATTTTATACCAATCGGGTAATCTAATCAAAAAAAAAAAAAAAAAAAAAAAAAAAAAAAAA
>NZ_CAUIYF010000027.1 GCF_962719845.1 Neisseria uirgultaei
CCGTCCCGATATCGAATGCCGTCTGAAAACCCGTTGACGGCGCATGGGCAAGCAGGTCGAGGTATTCGCCGCGCAACGGCGAAAATACGCCGAAAGGAACGTGTATGCTGCCGCCCAACTGCGGAACGGCAACCCCTTTCTTATGCCACTCGTGCGCACCCATAAACCCCAGCAGCAGATTGAGCGGCAGGAAAAACGGTTTGCCGTCCGCCTCTCCGTACACGTCGAGCAAAGCGGCGCGTATATCGGGCGCGCGTTTGTTGTCCAACACAAAACCGGGGCGGATTTCAACGGCAAGCATATTCAGAATACGGCTCTGTTGCGCCTGCTTCATACGGTGGGCGTGGAAAAGGGCGGCGATGTCCGCATCGGAACGGACGGCGGCAGGTTTGCGGACCTTCTTCTTCATTGCCGAAAGCACCTGTTTGGCATTGTGGAAATCGCCCTGCCAGACAGTTGCAATATTTTGATAGGCAGTCTTCAAAATGCCGTTTGCACCGCTTTCGCGGACATAATGCCAACTTTTGGGCGGCTTTTGTAGACTTTCGTTGCGCCATTCGAACCCGTTATCGGGAAAAATAAAAGAAGACATAGGATACCTGCGTCATGTTTTGAAAATAGGGCGGCAGAACCGTAAACCATACGGATGGTACAGCAAGGAGCGGCAACACAGAACTGTTTTTTGTTCCTGCCTTGTCTTTCCAAGCCCATGCCGTCTAAAGCCGGAATGTTTCAGACGGCATCGCATCAAACTCCATAAATAAACCGCGTATGCTTGAAATAATGCTTTCAACCCCAATTTACGCGGCAATCCGTATTCTGTCAGACACAAGAGAGTACCTATGACACAAAAAGAAAAGCATTTTGAGGAATATGCCGCCTTGGCAACCCTTCCTTTGCGGGATGTCGTCGTTTACCCGCATATGGTTCTGCCGCTGTTCGTCGGCAGGGAGAAGTCCATCGCCGCACTGGAAAACGCCATTACCCGCGAGGAACCGGTTTTCCTATTGGCGCAAACCGATGCCGCAGTAGAAAACCCCTCCGCCGCAGACCTGTATCAAACCGGTACGGTCGCACAAGTCCTGCAAGTGTTGAAACTGCCCGACGGCACGGTAAAAGTATTGGTCGAAGGTCTGTATCGCGGACGTGTTCTGACCATTGAAGACACGGGCGGTCTATTCGTTTCCCATATAGAGGCGGTCGTGGAAGAAGACACGGGCGGCAATACCGACCTCGAAGCCGTGCGCCGCACCCTGTTGGCGCAGTTTGAACAATACGCCAAACTCAATAAAAAAATCCCTGCCGAAATTATCGGCAGCATCAACGGCATTGCCGAAAACAGCCGGCTAACCGATACGGTCGCAGCGCATCTGCAGTTGAAACTGGCGCAACGCCAACAGATTCTGGAAATCCCCGAAATCGGCAAACGGATGGAATTTCTGCTGGCACAGTTGGAATCCGAACTCGACATCATGCAGGCCGAAAAACGCATACGCGGACGCGTCAAACGCCAAATGGAAAAATCCCAACGCGAATATTATCTGAACGAACAGATTAAAGCGATACACAAAGAATTGGGCGAAGAAGACGAAAACGGCGAACTGGATGCCTTGGAAGCAGGCATCAAAAAGGCCGGGATGACCAAAGAAGCGGAAGAAAAATGCCTGTCCGAACTGAAAAAACTCAAAATGATGCCGCCGATGTCTGCCGAATCCACCGTCGTACGCAACTACATCGACACCCTGCTCGACCTGCCGTGGAAGAAAAAATCCCGCGTCAGCAAAGACATCGCCAAAGCCGGACTGGTGCTGGATGCCGACCACTACGGCCTGGAAAAAGTCAAAGAACGGATTTTGGAATACCTCGCCGTCCAAAAACGTATGGACAAACTCAAAGGCCCGATTCTGTGCCTGGTCGGTCCTCCGGGCGTAGGTAAAACCTCTTTGGGCGAATCCATCGCCAAAGCAACGGGGCGGAAATATGTCCGCATGGCTTTGGGCGGCGTGCGCGACGAAAGCGAAATACGGGGACACCGCCGCACCTATATCGGCTCTATGCCCGGTAAGATTTTGCAGAATATGGCAAAAGCCGGCGTGAAAAACCCCTTGTTCCTGCTCGACGAAATCGATAAATTAGGCAGCGACTTCCGCGGCGATCCCGCCAGCGCGTTGCTTGAAGTGCTTGATCCCGAGCAAAACAACAAGTTCGCCGATCATTATGCGGAAGTGGATTACGATTTGAGTGATGTGATGTTTATCGCCACATCCAATAGTCTGAATATCCCGACACCGCTGCTCGACCGTATGGAAATCATCCGTCTGTCCGGCTATACCGAAGACGAAAAAATCAATATCGCGATGCAGTACCTCGTGCCGAAGCAAATGAAGCGCAACGGCGTAAAAGAAGGGGAATTGGCAATCGAAGAAAGCGCGGTGCGCGATATTATCCGTTACTACACCCGCGAGGCGGGCGTGCGTTCGCTCGACCGCGAGATTGCCAAAATCTGCCGCAAGGTGGTGATGCAGATTACCTTGAACGAAGATAAGAAGAGGTTGTCTGAAACCAAGAAAACCAGCAAAGCCAAACCTAAAGCGGTTAAAGTCAACGAGAAAAATCTGCACGACTATTTGGGTGTGCGCCGCTTTGATTACGGCGTTGCCGAAAGCGAAAACCGTATCGGACAAGTAACCGGTCTGGCGTGGACGGAAGTCGGCGGCGAACTGCTGACCGTAGAAGCCGCAGCATTGCCGGGTAAGGGCGTGATTCAGTGCACCGGTCAGTTGGGCGACGTAATGAAGGAATCCGTGTCCGCAGCATGGTCTGTTGTCCGTTCCCGTGCAGAATCAGTGGGTTTGGCTCCTGATTTTTACGAGAAAAAAGACATCCATGTCCATGTTCCCGAAGGTGCGACACCGAAAGACGGTCCGAGTGCAGGCATTGCCATGACTTTGGCGATGGTGTCCGCATTCACCAAAATCCCGGTGCGCGCCGATGTTGCCATGACGGGCGAAATCACCCTGCGCGGCGAAGTCCTGCCGATCGGCGGTTTGAAGGAAAAACTGTTGGCTGCGCTTCGCGGCGGCATCAAACACGTCCTGATTCCGAAAGACAACGTCAAAGACTTGGAGGAAATCCCTGAAAACGTGAAAACCGGCCTGACCATCCATCCGGTCAAATGGATAGACGAGGTATTGGCTCTGGGTTTGGAAAGCCGGCCTGAGCCTTGGGCAGAACCTTCTGCCGTGGAAGCGGCGGCGGAACCCGCTTCAAAACCGAAACCCCGCAGCAGGGCAATCAAACATTGAAACGCAGGAAATGTGTTGTAAAAATGCGGTTTCGTCCTGAAAGCCTGTAAAATAGGGCGATTCCGTATTTTTTGCTTGACACGGCAATTTCAGAATTGCTATAAAGCGAAAGTTGCTCAAGCAGTACAAACCCCCGAGTATTCGGGCATTTCATCATTTTTTAAGATAGGAAGGGACTGATTGTGAACAAGTCTGAATTGATTGAAACGATTGCTCAAGAAGCCGGCATTTCCAAAGCCGCCGCACAAAAAGCTTTGGATGCCACTACCAATGCAGTAACCAACGCCCTGAAACAAGGCGATACCGTTACTTTGGTCGGTTTCGGTACTTTCTACGTCGGCGAACGTGCAGAACGCCAAGGCCGCAATCCCAAAACCGGCGAGCCTCTGACCATTGCCGCCGCCAAAACGCCTAAATTCCGTGCAGGTAAAGCATTGAAAGACGCACTGTAAACTGTTTTTCAGTAAAAAGCCGATTCCTTGAAGAATCGGCTTTTTGTTTGTCCTGTTGGTCAGTTTGAAAAAATGCCGTCTGAAACGCTTTTCCCGTGTTCAGACGGCATTCCGGTTCGGCGGTTCAATCAGCTTTCAAATCAGCAACGCACTGTCTGTCGCGCGCTTCAAACGCGTTTGCACCGCCAAGCAGGTCAAGCTGTTCTTGTGCGCCGAGTTTGCCGAAGGAACTAATCTGTTTCTCGCTCAATCTGTCCAAAGGCTGTTCCCACATACATTTGCAGTAATCGGTGGCGAGGCGGGTATTGTCCGCATCCAAGCCACGCGCTTTCAAATCGTTCTGCCATTTTTCGGCAAACGGTATGTTTTTCACACAGGACTCGACAATTCTCTGCTTCGCCTGCGGTTTGGACATCGCGCATTGGGAGAGCAGGGCGGTTGAAGCGAGCAACGCCAAAATGACCCACGCCCAAATACGGATGGTGCGGATTTTGGCTTTTGCTTTTTTACGCGCGGCAACCTGCTCTTCCGTCGGCATTTCGTGTTTCGGCTCAGTCATGCAGGCTTTCCATGCGGATCATGGTAATCGGTTTTTCCACGCAATCCAGTGCTTCGATGGCTGCGATTGCCGACTTGATGTATTTTTCGACCGTGCTGTGGGTCAGAATCACGATTTCGGCAGTGGTTTGATCAATCACGCCTTTTTGAATCAGTGCTTCGATGGACACGTTTTCTTGTGCCAACAGCGCGGCGATTTGCCCCAGCGTGCCTGGTTCGTCTTTGGCTTGGACGCGCAGGTAGTAGCTGCTGGTGATTTCGTCCATAGGCAGGATAGTTTGCGCTTGGACTTGGGCGGGTTGGAACGCCAGATGCGGTACGCGGTGGCCTGTATCGGCTTCGATCAGGCGGGCGATGTCGATGATGTCGGCAACCACGGCGGAAGCGGTCGGCAATGCGCCCGCACCCGCACCGTAATATAAGGTTTCGCCAACCATGTCGGCGTTGACGCGCACGGCGTTCATCACGCCGTTGACGTTTGCCAAGAGGCGGCTTTCGGGAATCAGGGTCGGGTGGACACGCAATTCGATACCTTTTTCGGCTTTGCGGGTGATGCCCAAAAGTTTGATGCGGTAGCCGAGTTCTTCGGCGTATTTGATGTCGCGGCTGTCGAGTTTGCTGATTCCTTCGAGATAGCAGGCGGAAAAGTTCATCGGCGTGCCGAATGCCAGCGCGCTCATGATGGTGATTTTATGGCCTGCGTCGTTGCCTTCGATGTCGAAGGTCGGGTCGGCTTCGGCGTAGCCCAACGCCTGTGCTTCTTTTAATACGTCGGCAAACGCACTGCCTTTTTCGCGCATTTCGGAGAGGATGAAGTTGCTGGTGCCGTTAATAATGCCGGCGATGGACTTAATCCTGTTTGCCGCCAAACCTTCGCGCAGGGCTTTGATAATCGGAATGCCGCCGGCGACTGCCGCTTCAAATTGGACGATGACGTTTTTTTCTTCCGCCAGCGGGAAGATTTCGTTGCCGTATTCGGCGAGCAGTTTTTTGTTGGCGGTAACGATGTGTTTGCCGTTTTCAATGGCTTTCAATACCGCTTCTTTGGCAATGCCGGTACCGCCGAACAGTTCGACGACGACATCGACGTCTTCACGCGCGACCAGTTCGAACGGGTCTTTGACAAAGGCGGCGGACGGGCAGGTTTGACGGGCTTTTTCTTCGCTCAAATCGCACACGGCAGAAATACGGATTTCGCGCCCCAAGCGGCGGGAAATTTCCTCCGCGTTGTCCCGCAACACGGCAGCCGTACCGCCGCCGACCGTACCCAAACCTAAAAGACCGATGTTTACTGGCTTCATTGTGTCTCCTTGTAAGCCGACTGAATGTAAATATTGAAAGACGAAAATATCCGCTGCCGATATAATTGTGCCGCACTTTAAATCAAATGCCGTCTGAAATCAGCAGGAGAGGTCAGATGAAATCCGCTAATCCTACATGAATTTGTCTGATTTTGCACCTTTTCCGACACGACTGAAGCGGCAAAAGGACAAAAATATGCTGTTTGAAGAAAATCCGATAGACGGACAGTTTGCGGAATATGAATGCGGCGCGGGCGGAATCCGGTTGGCGGGGCAATATTTCGACCGGCCTGTGCTGTTGCGGCAAGGTTCGGCAATGCCCTCAAAATGGCAGTCATTGTCCGACCTGACTCCGGAAAACCTGTTGTCCGACATCAAACCTGTTGACTATCCGGAAATATTGATTATCGGGACGGGCGCGGCGCAGGAGTTTATCCATCCCAAAATCATCGCGGATTTTTCCCGAGTCGGAATCGGCGTGGAATGCATGAATACCGATCCAGCATTCAGGACATTGGTTTTCCTGCACTCGGAAGGGCGCAGGGCCTGGGCTTGGCTTCAGCCGTAAATTTCCCGTTTCAGACGGCATCGGCACTGACTTTCAGGTAAAATACGGGCTTTTTCCGCCCGACGATATTTCCGTTATGATTGAAATTAAAAACCTCACCCTGCAACGCGGTTTGAAAGTCCTGCTCGACAAGGCTTCCGCCGCCGTCAATCCCGGTCAGCGAGTCGGTTTGATCGGCAAAAACGGGACGGGCAAATCCAGCCTGTTTGCCTTAATCAAGGGCGAAATCACTCAAGACGGCGGCGATGTCTCGATTCCGAAAAACTGGCGGCTGGCTTCCGTTTCCCAAGAAACGCCCGACTTGGACATCTCCGCTTTGGATTACGTTTTGCAGGGCGATGCCGAGTTACAGATCCTTCAGACGGCATTGGCGCGGGCGGAGGCGGAAAACGACGGTATGAAGCAGGCGGAATATCACGCCAAATTGGAAGAAATCGACGCCTATACCGCGCCTGCCCGCGCGGCAAAACTGTTGGATGGACTGGGTTTTTCGCAAGAAGAACACAGCCGCCCCGTCAAATCCTTTTCCGGCGGCTGGCGTATGCGCCTCAATCTCGCCCAAGCCCTGATTTGCCGTGCCGATTTGTTGCTGCTTGACGAACCGACCAACCACTTGGATCTGGAAACCGTCTTGTGGCTGGAAAACCACCTTGCCTCTTTACCTTGCACGCAAATCATCATTTCCCACGACCGCGATTTCCTCAATGCAACGACCACCCAAACCATCGAACTGTCGCAGCAGAAGCTGACCCAATACGGCGGCAATTACGATTTTTACCAAAACGAACGTGCGCAGCGTCTCGCGCAGCAACAAGCCGCCTATGTCAAACAGCAGGCGCAAATCAAACATCTGCAATCCTTTATCGACCGCTTCAAAGCCAAAGCTACCAAAGCCGTGCAGGCGCAAAGCCGTATGAAGGCATTGGCAAAACTCGAACGCGTCGCGCCCGCGCATCTGGACAGCGAGTTTTCTTTCGAGTTTTACAATCCCGATCATCTGCCCAATCCTTTGCTGAAGCTGGAACACGCTGATTTGGGTTACGAAGGCAAAACCGTTTTGCACGACATTACCCTGTCGCTGGAGAGCGGTGCACGTTACGGGTTATTGGGTGTCAACGGCAGCGGAAAATCCACCTTTATCAAAGCCTTGGCAGGCAAAATCGATTTGCTCTCCGGCAGCATCGTCCGTTCCGAAAAACTCAATATCGGCTATTTTGCCCAACACCAACTCGATACCATCCGCGCCGACCAAAGCCCTGTTTGGCACATTCAGCAGCTTTCGCCCGAAGTACGCGAACAAGAAATCCGAAATTTCCTCGGCGGCTTCAACTTTGCCGGCGATATGGCGTTGCAGAAAACCGAACCCTTTTCCGGCGGGGAAAAAGCACGCCTCGCCCTTGCTATGATTATTTGGCAAAAGCCGAACCTGCTGCTGCTTGACGAGCCGACCAACCATTTGGACTTGGATATGCGCCACGCCCTGACGCTCGCTCTGCAAAGTTTCCAAGGTGCCTTAATCGTCGTGTCGCACGACCGCAGCCTGCTTGAAGCGACTACCGACAGCTTCCTCCTGATCGACAAAGGCCGTCTGAAGAACTTCGACGGCGATTTAAACGATTACCGCCAATGGCGCTTGGCGCAGGAAAACGCCGCCGCCGCGCCCGCAGCATCCGCTCAAAGCCAAAACCGCAAGGATACCAAGCGTATCGAAGCACAAATCCGTCAAGAAAAAGCCCGACGCAGTAAGCCGATACAGCAGAAAATCGACAAAGCCGAAAAAGAAATGGCATGGCTTTCCGAAATTCAGACGGCATGTGAGGCATTTTTAGCACAAGAAGAAGCTTACTTTGAGGAAAACAAAGAAAAATTGCAGGACACTTTATCCAATCTGGCAAAAGTCAAAACACAGCTTGCCCAAATCGAAGAGGTTTGGCTGGCTTGCCAAGAAGAATTGGAACGGATTGAAACTGAAATCGAGAAACAGTTTGCCGAGCGATAAAGAAGCGCGGGCAGGGTGCTTATCTTTACCTGCCGATAACGGTATAATTCGGACGTTACCACCGCCTTTTTACTTTACCGGTATGAACATCAGACTTTTTGCCGCCTTGGTTCTCCTGTCCCTTTCAGGCGCGGCGGCGCAAGCCTCCATATACCATTGCAACTCAAATGGCAAAAGCGTATATACATCAGACCCGTCAGAATCGTGCGCCTATGCGGATTTGCCTAAAATCAGCAGCTATCAGGGAGGCGGATACCGCCTGAAAATTAAAAAACTCAGTCAAGAAGCCAAAATACACACAGGAAACAAAAAGAAAAGCAAAAAACCTGCCGGGAAAAAGAACAGGCAGGCTGCCAAAGCCCCGAAGGAAAATCAAAAGAGGACAACCGAAAAGAAAAGTCCATAAAACGCCAAGAAAGCTTTACAAAAAATCCCCAAAAATCAAATTATTATCCGAGTATCAAACACATTATGAAATCAAAACTCCCCTTAATCCTAATCAACCTTTCCCTGATTTCAAGCCCGTTGGGTGCGAATGCGGCCAAAATCTATACCTGCACAATCAACGGAGAAACCGTTTACACCACCAAGCCGTCTAAAAGCTGCCACTCAACCGACTTGCCCCCGATCGGCAACTACAGCAGCAAACGCTATATCCCGCCCCAAACATCCGAACCGGCACCATCACCGTCAAACGGCGGGCAGGCTGTCAAATATAAAGCCCCGGTCAAAACAGTATCCAAGCCGGCAAAATCCAATACGCCCCCACCGCAACAGGCACCCGCAAACAACAGCAGACGTTCCATTCTAGAAACAGAATTGAGCAACGAACGCAAAGCATTGGCTGAAGCCCAAAAAATGTTATCACAAGCACGTCTGGCAAAAGGCGGCAACATCAACCATCAAGAAATCAACGCATTGCAAAGCAATGTTTTGGACAGACAGCAAAATATCCAAGCCCTGCAAAGGGAATTGGGGCGTATGTAAAGCCGTGTTTTCAAATCGACCGTTCCAAGGATTTGACAGAAGAAATGATGAAAAAGTAAGAGAATTTTTGGGATAAGTCGGGCGATTTACTGTTTGCACCCGTTAATATAATGTTTTGGATTAAAAAAGTATGGGCGGCATATCTGTGTGTCTGCTGCCTGTATATCGTATTTAAGGTCAACTTTTAAAACACATACAGTTATTTTCTATAGCTCGCATAATGATACGTTTTGTCCTATTGTAGAAAGGTTACAGAATCGGAAACGTTGCAAGCAGGTTTTGGCAAAGGTTTCTGTTGCGACCCGAATGTCTGATTTTTTT
>NZ_CAUIYF010000028.1 GCF_962719845.1 Neisseria uirgultaei
TGGGTTGCCCTGCCGCTCCCTGTGCTACGCAACGGTTGTCTGCCTTGTGTGGGGTCGGGTGGCGGCCGGGCGGTTTGTTGCTATGATACAGTGATTACAATATACAAGCGGTGGGCTTCAGCCCACCAATCCACCAATCCACCAATCCTACCAACTCCCCCACCTTATCCCCAAAAAACATCCCCGCGCCTGACACATTTACCGTATAAAATACCGAAACCGCCTCATACGGTATTTCACAAACCTTAACCCCTGCGCGTAAAAAACGTATAAACCCGAAACCGTTGCCGCCGCATCCCCTATAATTTCATCCAATAAAAAAACGAGGCACATATCATGGCGAAAAAATTCCCCATATTCCCCAAAAACCCCGAGCGCATCTGCTGGGGTTGCGACAAATATTGCCGCGAAGACGATTTACAGTGCGGCAACGGCTGCGAGCGCATCCAACACCCCATCGAGCTGGACGGGCGCGACTGGTACAAAAAAGGCGACTGGAGCAACCTCTTGAGCGAGGAGCAGCAAATCGAGCTGGGCTTGAAAGAAGCCCCGAAACCCGCCAAACCCCATGTTAAACTCCCCCTCAAAAACAAAACCGCCTGATGCATTTCTATGGAAATGCCGTCCGAACAGGCTTCAGACGGCATTTTTTACGGCATACGCACAGGTTTGCCGTTATTCCGTATACTGGAAAACCATTGTCGTCCGCACCTGCCCGAATTTTCAGACAAAACCGCGTCGGCATGGCAATGCCGACCCGCACCATAATTAAGATTGGTGATTGGATACGGTAGGGGTAATACCTTGTCAGAAATTAAGATGCCGTCTGAAACAATTTCAGACGGCATCTTTTATTTTGGGGCGCGTTTTTTATTCCTGCCTGTTTTTCCCATGCCGCCGCCTGCCGCGCGCAGGCTGTAAGGTAGGTTTCAGTCCACCAATCTCACCACTTCCATCAATCCCACCGTCTCGACCAACCTCATCACTTCACAACATCATCGAAAACACATGACATTGTGGGCAAATCGTTGAAACAGTCGTAATCGGCAGGCAGGAATCCCTTTCTTCCGTTTGTGTTTTTGAGTTGATGAAGATGGTGGGAATAATCGATTGGGTGTTGGGGTTGGTGGAAATGGTGGGCTGAAGCCTGCCCTACAGTTCATCGTACAGTCCATCCTATTCCCCCACCTTATGTATCCACCCTACAGCTGCCTCCTACCTGCGCATTTACCCTGCGCAAAGCCTTATCCACTATCTTGCAACCTGTCTGACAATCTGCCCTTTCTTTCAAAATGCCGAAACTTTTTCAGGCTGCGTTTTGGGGCTGCCTGTGCGGAATTTGTCGGTAGGCGCGGTAGTAGGGTTCGAGCTGTCGGGCGATGAGTTGGAGCTGTTGGAGGAGGATGTGGCTTTGTGTTCCGCTGCTGTGGGTGCGGAGGGTGTCGAGTTCGCCACGCAGTGTATCCAATGCCGTCTGAAAGTCGTCGGGTTCGGTTTCGGGCAGGTGTTGGAAGATGTGGGCGGTGTGTTCGGCGGCGAGGTGGAACTGTGCGGTAAAGTCGGGGCTGCATTCTTCGTGCATTTCGCTGCGGTATGCGCCGAGGGCGGAGATGTAGCCGGTCAGGGCGTAGCCGGTTTTGAGCAGGGTAAAGCCAGGTTGCAGGCTGCCGGCGAATTTTGCGGGTTCGCCGCTCATGTCGGAAAGGGTGCTGCTGAGGGCGGCGGTGTGTTCGTGGGCGCGGCGGCGGGTGGCGCGGTATTCGACGTCGTCGCCCGTTTCGCCGCTTTTGAGGCGTTCGGCGATTTTTTCGAGATAGGCGCCGTTGCTGCATACGGCAAGGGCGGCGGTGCGTTCGAGCGTGAGGTATTTCCAGTCTGGCCATAGGTAGCTGACCGCCGCCCAAGCAATGGATGCGCCGATAATGGTGTCGATGATGCGTACGGGCATGGCGGCGTATACGTCCAACCCTGCAAGCGACAGGCTGGTCAGGGCTTGAATGGTGATGAAAAATGTCGAGAAGCTGTATTTGTAGGTGCGGGTCATGAAGAACAGGGTGGTACTGGCGATGACGATCCAGAGTTTGGTTTCGACGGAAGGGGTGAAGTAGGGGACGAGCGAGCCGACGATTACGCCGAGTACGGTGCCGGCGATACGTTGGTACACGCGGCTTTTGGTGGCGGTGTAGTTGGGTTGGCAGACGAAAAGGGCGGTCAGCAGTATCCAGTAGCCGAGGTTGAGGTTGAGGGCTTCAACGATGGTGCAGGCGGCGGCAACGACGAGGGACAGGCGGACGGCATGGCGGAATACGCCCGATTCGAGATTCAGTTGCGGACGGATTGCCTGCCAGGTGTTTTTGAAGCTGCCGGTTTCGAGGGCGGCGATGCGGGTGTCGCCCATGCGGTCGTTTTCGGCGGGGGAGTCGCTGTGTCGGAGTTGGCGGAACTGCTGGTCGACGCTGCCGAGGTTGTCGAGAAGACGACGCAGGTGGCGGATGTCGGGACTGTCGTTGCCGTCTGAAAGGAGGCGCAGCGATTGGCGGCAGCCTTCGATGGCGCGGCCGAGGCGTTTGCTGTAAACGTAGTCTTTGCTTGCGCGCAGGGCTTGGGCGGTGTTGCGGCAGGCTTGTCCCTGCATTTCGAGCAGGCGGTGGATGCGGAAGATGATGTCGGTGTTTTTGAATTTTTCGGACATCTCTTGGTAGTCGACGTGGGCGGAGCTGATGCGTTCGTGGATGTCTTGGGCGGCGAAGTAGTAGCGCAGCATTTTGGCGGTGCGCGGGTGGCGGTGTTTGCCGCGAAGGCGGTAAAACAGGGCGGAACGGCATTGGTTGAAGGCGGTGATGACGCCGGTGTTGCTCATGGCGAGGTCGATGTGGCGGTTGCCTATCCATTCGGCTTCGTCGGGATCGAAAAAGTCGGCTTTGGCTTCGAGGTAGCCGCCGAGTGCTTCGTAGGCGTTGGCGACGCTTTCTTGGACGGGGCGGTGGGGCAGGACGATTTGGAACAGGAGGATGGCGGTGCTGTACAGTACGGTGCCGCACAAAATCATGAAGGGGTTGGTCAGCCAGTAGGTTTCGGGGGTGTAGGTAAGTGTGGTGTAGGTGGCGACGGCGAGTGCGCCGAAGGCGAAGGTGCGGTATTTCAGCCCGACCGCGCCCATGATGGTAAAGCCGAAAGTCATCAGGGTCATGGCGAGGATGAAGGGCAGACCTGTGCCGAGCGTGCTTTGCGCGACAAGTGAGGAGAGGGTGAACAGGGCGACGGTGGCGATGATGTTTTTCAGCCGTCCGGTCAGGCGGTTGTCCAAATCGACCAGGCCGCCGGCGATGATGCCGAGTACGAAGGGCATGGCGAGCTTGGGTTCACCTAGCTGCCAGACGATGGAGGCGGCGGTAAAGACGCTGGCGAAAACGGGAAGCGAGGTAATGAGCAGAGGCTTGAGGAGTGGGGTTTTCATGGTTTTACCGGTTTATTGTTATGAAGTGAATAAAGTGTAGCACATGAATGGGGCGGATAAAATCATGCCGTCTGAAAACGGGGATGCGGTTTTCAGACGGCATTGGGTTTTGCGGATTAGGAAACGAGGTTGAGACCGTTGACCCTGTCGTAAAGGAGTTCGGGCATTTTGCCTTCTTCGTACAGTTGGATGTGCAGGCGCAGGTTGTTGGCGGAAACGGACTGGCGCAGGGCTTCTTCGTAACTGATGATGCCGTGACGGTACAGTTCGAAAAGGTTTTGGTCCATCGTCTGCATTCCGTCGGTTTTGGCGGTTTCCATGATTTTATTGATGTTCATCAGGTCGCCCTTCAGGATGAAGTCTTGGATGGCGGGTGTGTTGATGAGCAAATCGACAACCGCCGTCCTGCCCGTTTTGTCTTTTTTGAGGGCGAGGCGTTGGCAGATGATACCGGACAGGTTGAGGGCGATGTCGATCAGTATTTGCTTGTGCTGTTCTTTGGGGTAGAAGTTGAGTATGCGTTCGAGCGACTGCGGCGCGGTGTTGGCGTGGAGCGTAAAAATGCACAGGTGGCCGGTTTGGGCGAGCTGCATCGCGTATTCCATATTTTCCCTGCTGCGGACTTCGCCGATGCAGACCACGTCGGGGGACTGGCGCATAGCGTTTTGTACCGCCGTCTGCCAGTTTATGGTGTCGACGCCGATTTCGCGCTGGGTAAAGATGCAGCGGCGCGGCTTGTAGATAAACTCTATCGGGTCTTCGATGGTAACGATATGACCGGGCAGGGTTTTGTTGCGGTGTTCGAGCATAGTCGCCATCGTGGTGGATTTGCCCGAACCGGTAGGCCCGACGATAATCAGCAGCCCGCGCGGCGCGACGGCGAGGTCTTTGAGTTTTTCGGGTAGGCCCAATTCCTGCATTTGCGGGATGACGTGGTTGATGCGCCGCAAAACCAAACCTGCGTGGCCTTGGCTGTGGTAGGCGTTGGCGCGGTAGCGCGTGCCGCTGCGCGATTGGACGGAGTAGTTGATTTCGCCGTCGCGCCGGAATATTTCCGATTGTTCGGCATTCATCGTCGATGCGGTGATGGCGGCGGTTTCCTCGCCCGTCAGAGCCTTTTGCGGCTGCGGGGTTAATGCGCCGTTGATTTTCAACGAGGGCGGGAATCCTTTGCTGATAAGGATGTCGGACGCGCTTTGCGCTTCTGCGGTTTCGCACAGGCGGTCGAGCAGCGGGTGGAGGTGTGCGCCGATTTCGGCCGGGGTTTCGGAGCGGCTTTGTTTTTTTTGAGAATACACTTGAACCATTTCGTCCAAGATGTCGTGCAGGTTATTGGTACTCATCGTTAACTTCTTTTCAGTTTAAGCCTTGCAGTTTGCGGCGGCGGGTTTCAACAGGAAGGCGGACGCTTCCTGTTCTGAAGGGGATGCCGGGCGGGATGCCGCGTCCCGCCCGGCGTGTTTGCACCTTGTTTTCCCGCCTGTATGGCCGGAAGGCGGTTGTGTGTCAGAAACTCATACTTTCGCTGTTTTGCGCGCGTTTGCGTGCGACTTCCGGTGCAATCAGCCCTTGGCGCACCAGCGATTGCAGCGATTGGTCCATCGTCTGCATACCGCTCGCCTGCCCGGTTTGCAGGACGGAGTTGATCTGCGTGATTTTGTTTTCGCGGATGAGGTTGCGGACGGCAGGGTTGGAAATCAGGATTTCGTGCGAGGCGACACGGCCGTTGCCGTCGCGCGTTTTCAGCAGGTTTTGGGAGATGACGGCGGTCAGCGATTCGGACAGCATAGAGCGCACCATTTCCTTTTCCCCCGCCGGGAATACGTCCACGATACGGTCGACGGTTTTTGCCGCGCCGGTCGTGTGCAGCGTGCCGAAAACCAAGTGTCCGGTTTCGGCGGCGGTCAGTGCCAAGCCGATGGTTTCGGGGTCGCGCATCTCGCCGACAAGGATAACGTCGGGGTCTTCACGCAGTGCGGAGCTTAGTGCATTGGCAAAGCTGAGGGTATGTTGGTGCAGCTCGCGTTGGTTAATCAGGGATTTTTTGCTTTGGTGGACGAATTCGATCGGGTCTTCGATGGTCAGGATGTGTGCCGGCTGGGTTTCGTTGATGTAGTTGATCATCGCGGCAAGCGTGGTCGATTTGCCCGAACCGGTGGGGCCGGTAACCAATACCATACCGCGCGGCGATTCTGCAATTTTTTGGAAAATGCGCGGGGCTTTCAATTCTTCCAGCGATAAGACGGTGCTGGGAATGGTGCGGAATACGGCGGCGGGGCCGCGGCCGGTGTTGAAGGCGTTGACGCGGAATCGGGCAACGTTGGGTAGTTCGAACGAGAAGTCGACTTCCAAGTTTTGCTGGTAGATTTTCCGCTGATGGTCGTTCATCACCGAAGTTACCATATTGCCGACCTCTTCCGCACTCATTTCGGGAAGGTTGATGCGCCGCATATCGCCGTGAACCCGAATCATAGGGGATATGCCCGAACTCAGGTGAAGGTCGGATGCTTTGTTTTTAACGCCGAAGGCGAGTAAGTCGGTAATCTGCATAATGGGATATTGTCCAGTATAATGTTTGGGTCGTTCGGTGTTTCCTACTTCTGAATTTTACTGCCCTGATTCTTGGGATTCAACTATTTAAGCATTTTTACCGGGGATAATTTATGACGGTTTTGCAAGAACGTTATCGGGAGGTGTCCGACCGTATCGGAAAATTGGTTCTGCAGGCGGGCAGGGAGCCGCATTCTGTTAGCCTGATTGCCGTCAGTAAGACTTTCCCTTCAGACGGCATCCGCGAAGTTTACGCCGCCGGACAGCGTGATTTCGGCGAGAACTATATTCAGGAGTGGTACGGTAAAACGGAAGAGTTGGCGGATTTGCCCGACATCGTGTGGCACGTCATCGGCGATGTGCAGTCCAATAAAACCAAGTTTGTCGCCGAACGCGCGCATTGGGTGCATACCGTATGCCGTCTGAAAACCGCCGTCAGGCTGAGCGGGCAGCGTCCTTCCTCAATGCTGCCCTTGCAGGTGTGTATCGAGGTGAACATTGCGGGCGAGGCGGCAAAGCACGGTGTCGCGCCCGAAGAAGCGGTCGCGCTTGCCGTGGAAGTGGCGAAGCTGCCCAACCTTGTCGTGCGCGGACTGATGTGCGTTGCCAAAGCCGGTGGTAGCGAAGCGGAGTTGAAAACCCAGTTTCAGACCATGCAAAAGTTGCTTGCCGACCTCAATACGGCTGGCATTAAGGCGGACGTGCTGTCTATGGGGATGTCGGACGATATGCCTGCCGCCATTGAGTGCGGTGCGACACACGTCCGTATCGGCAGCGCGATTTTCGGGAAAAGGGGCAGATTGGAATGCGCGCAATAAAATATGCGGCAACGGTTGCGTTGCTTGCCTTTACGGTCGCAGGATGCCGGTTGGCAGGTTGGTATGAGTGTCCGTCCCTGTCCGGCTGGTGTAAGCCTAGAAAACCGGCCGCCATCGATTTTTGGGATATTGGCGGCGAGAGTCCGCCGTCTCTAGAGGACTACGAGATACCGCTTTCAGACGGCAATCGTTCCGTCAGGGCAAACGAATATGAATCCGCGCAAAAATCTTACTTTTACAGGAAAATAGGGAAGTTTGAAGCCTGCGGGTTGGATTGGCGTACGCGTGACGGCAAACCTTTGATTGAGACGTTCAAACAGGAAGGTTTTGATTGTTTGGAAAAGCAGGGGTTGCGGCGCAACGGCCTGTCAGAGCGCGTCCGATGGTAAAAAGTTGGAAGTTTTTGAAAACATAAATTTGAATAGAATGGAAACGGAGTGGAAACAAGAAACATCTATTTTCTCGGCGGCGGAAATATGGCGGCTGCCGTTGCGGGCGGATTGGTCAAACAGGGCGGTTACCGCATCCATATTGCCAACCGGGGGGCGGAAAAGCGCGAACGTTTGGAAAAAGAGTTGGGGGTCGAAACTTCTGAAACCTTGCCGGAGCTTCATTCCGACGATGTTTTAATCCTTGCTGTTAAACCGCAGGATATGGAAGCCGCGTGCAAAAATATCCGCACCAACGGCGCATTGGTGCTTTCTGTCGCAGCCGGATTGTCGGTCGGTACGCTCAGCCGTTACCTCGGGGGAACACGCCGCATTGTCCGGGTTATGCCGAATACGCCCGGAAAAATCGGGCTGGGCGTATCCGGTATGTTTGCCGAAGCGGAAGTATCGGAAACAGACCGCAGGATTGCCGATCGAATCATGAAATCTGTCGGTTTGACCGTTTGGTTGGAAGATGAAGCGCAAATGCACAGCATTACCGGCATCAGCGGCAGCGGACCGGCATATGTGTTTTATCTGTTGGACGCATTGCAAAATGCCGCCATCAGTCAGGGTTTTAGTGAACAAGCAGCCCGCACGCTCAGTTTGGCAACTTTTAAAGGGGCGGTTGCCCTTGCCGAGCAGACGGGTGAGGATTTCGAGAAGCTTCAAAAAAACGTAACGTCAAAAGGCGGGACAACCCACGAAGCCGTGGAAGCCTTCAGACGGCATCGTGTCGCCGAAGCCATAAATGAAGGCGTTTGTGCCTGTGTGCGCCGTTCGCAGGAAATGGAACGGCAATATCAATAATGTAAAGAAAATAAAAACCCCAATCCAAAACGTGTTATGATGCGCGTTTTCTAAAAACGCCTTAGGCAATAAGCCTTATAAAAATCAAAGGAATAAAGCCACTTTGTGGTGCTTTGTTTTTTGCGGTGAACCGAGAGGATATACATTATGGCAAAGCTGACGGAACAAGATATTTTAAATTGGAACGGGTCGGAAGACGATTATATGAATGACGACCATTTGGCTTTTTTCCGCGAATTGCTGGTAAAAATGCAAGACGAACTTATCGAAAATGCTTCCGCTACGACAGGACATCTCCAAGAACACGAATCGGCCCCCGATCCCGCCGACCGTGCCACACAGGAAGAAGAGTACGCATTGGAACTCCGTACACGGGATAGGGAACGAAAACTTCTCAGTAAAATACAGGCGACCATCCGCAATATTGATGAAGGGGATTATGGATTCTGTGCCGATACGGGAGAACCTATCGGTCTGAAGCGGCTGCTGGCACGCCCGACAGCCACTTTATCTGTTGAGGCACAAGAACGCCGAGAGAGGATGAAAAAACAGTTTGCCGACTGAATAGCAGCAAACAAAATGCCGTCTGAAGCCCCGAGTTTCAGGCGGCATATTCACAAAGGCGCACCAGTCGGAGGAGGGGGGAGGGATTATTGGAGGCGGCGCAGCGTTTGGTGGAAATAAAAAACCTTATC
>NZ_CAUIYF010000029.1 GCF_962719845.1 Neisseria uirgultaei
TAAACCCCGAACGCGTCTCCATGCCCGACTTCGACGTGGATTTTTGCCAAAGCAACCGCGGCCGCGTGATTGAGTATGTGCGCGACAAATACGGCGCAGAGGCGGTGAGCCAGATTGTAACCTTCGGCACGATGTCGTCCAAAGCGGTGATACGCGACGTAGGGCGCGTGTTGGAGTTGCCGTTTACCCTGTGCGACAAACTGTCCAAGCTGATTCCGCTGGAAGCCAACAAACCTTTGGGTTTGGACGACGCAATGAAGGCGGAGCCTCAGATTCAGGAATTGATTGAAGCGGAAGAAGCGGACGAACTGATTACGCTGGCGAAAAAGCTGGAAGACCTGACGCGCGGTCTGGGTATGCACGCGGGCGGCGTGTTGATTGCGCCGGGCAAGATTTCCGATTACAGCCCCGTGTATCAGGCAGACGAATCCGCCTCGCCCGTATCCATGTACGACAAGGGCGACGTGGAAGACGTGGGTTTGGTGAAGTTCGACTTTTTGGGCCTGCGCAACCTGACCATTATCGAAATGGCGCAGAACAACATCAAAAACACCACCGGCGATATTGTCGATGTCGGCAAAATCCCGCTCGACGACCAAGCCGCCTACAAAATCTTCCGCGACGCGAACACCACCGCCGTATTCCAGTTCGAATCGACCGGCATGAAAAAAATGCTGAAAACGGCGCACACCACCAAGTTTGAAGAACTCATCGCCTTCGTATCGCTCTACCGCCCCGGCCCGATGGACAACATCCCCGACTTCGTCGCGCGTATGAAGGGTCAGGAATTTCAATACATCCACCCGCTGCTCGAAGGCATCCTCGCGCCGACTTATGGAATTATGGTGTATCAGGAACAAGTGATGCAGGCGGCGCAGATTATCGGCGGCTACTCGCTCGGCGGCGCGGACTTGCTGCGCCGCGCCATGGGTAAGAAAAAGCCCGAAGAAATGGTGAAACACCGCGAAATCTTCGCTGAAGGCGCGGCAAAACAAGGCATTTCGCGCGAAAAATCCGACGAAATCTTCAACTACATGGAAAAATTCGCCGGCTACGGTTTCAACAAATCCCACGCCGCCGCCTACGCCCTGATTTCCTACCAGACCGCATGGCTCAAAGCCCATTACCCCGCCGAATTTATGGCAGCGACCATGTCGTCTGAATTGGACAACACCGACCAGCTCAAGCATTTCTACGACGACTGCCGCGCCAACGGCATCGAGTTCCTGCCGCCCGACATCAACGAATCCGACTACCGCTTCACGCCGTATCCGAACATGAAAATCCGCTACGCACTCGGCGCGATTAAAGGCACGGGCGAAGCCGCCGTCGAATCCATCATCGCCGCGCGTCAAAGCGGCGGCAAGTTTACCGGCCTGTTGGACTTCTGTGAGCGCGTCGGCAAAGAACACATGAACCGCCGCACCCTCGAAGCCCTGATACGCGGCGGCGCGTTCGACAGCATCGAACCCAACCGCGCCATGCTCTTGGCGAACATCGACCTCGCCATGAACAACGCCGACCAAAAAGCCGCCAACGCCAATCAGGGCGGACTTTTCGACATGATGGAAGACGCCATCGAACCGGTGCAGCTCATCGATGCGCCCATGTGGAGCGAATCGGAAAAACTCGCCGAAGAAAAAACCGTCATCGGCTTTTACCTGTCCGGCCACCCGTTCGGCCCGTATGCCCAAGAAGTCCGCCAAATCGCCCCGACCAAATTAGGCCGTCTGAAACCGCAAGACAGCGTCCGCCTCGCCGGATTCGTTACCGCCGTGCGCACCATGATGGGCAAGCGCGGCAAAATCGCCTTCGTCAGCCTCGAAGATTTGAGCGGGCAGATTGAAATCATGGTCAGCGGCCAGACGCTGGAAAACTGCGTCGACTACCTCAAATCCGACCAAGTGCTGATTATCGAATCCAAAGTCAGCCGCGACGACTACGGCGGCGGCGACGGACTGCGCATCATGGCAAACCAAGTCATGACCCTGCAAATGGCGCGCGAACGTTACGCCCGCAGCCTCAGCCTAGCCCTCGCCCCGCATCACGACATCGGCGGACTGGTACGGCTGCTCGCCGCCCACCAACTGCCCGACACGCCGCGCATCCCACTGCAACTGTCGTATGCCAACGAAAAAGCGTCGGGCAGGCTTCAAGTGCCGCCGAAATGGACGGTTACGCCGAGTTCCGCATTGTTCGGCGAACTGGAAACATTGCTCGGCAGCAGGGCAGTCCGCGTGAATTGGTAACCCGAAATACAAATGCCGTCTGAAACCCAAAAACCGGTTTCATTCGTACTTTATGCGAATGATTGAATAAAAGTAACTGCCGAGAAAAACGTATTTTTTGGTTATTTCGCCAGCCTGAATAGAGCAACCGGGGCGATTGATATCCGTGTACATGACACAGGCAGCACCAAAGGGAAAAACGGCATTTTCCAAAGTATCGGTGTCAAAACCGCCCTTTCATTCCAAAAATACCGAACCGGCGAACCGGGCAAAGAAATCAGACCGTGCCGTCTGAAAAAACACCCACCCGTCCGTTAAATCAAACCATCCCTGCTTCAGACAGCCTGAAACAGGGATTTTTTATATCAAAATAAAATGAGAACAGGAGCAATAACCCTTAGGTAGCCCTTGTTATAGTGGATTAACAAAAATCAGGACAAGGCGACGAAGCCGCAGACAGTACAAATAGTACGGAACCGATTCACTTGGTGCTTCAGCACCTTAGAGAATCGTTCTCTTTGAGCTAAGGAGAGGCAACGCCGTACTGGTTTTTGTTAATCCACTATATTTTCCGATGCAAAACAAAGCAGTCATATATTGAATTCCCCCTACCGTTGCCACGCTTCCCTCAAATATTCGACGCAGTCGGTCAGTGTATAAAACGGTACATTACCGTGGTTGGCATTCGGATATTCCCGGAAAAATACGGCGGCCCCGCGCCTGTCCAACTCTGCCGCCATTTGTTCGGCCTGCCCTGCCATATCGCGTCCTTCCCTGCGTTTGCAACCGCTGCCCCGCTCGAGCGCGCCGATGTTGAGGCAGACATCGATGCCGTTTAGCCGGTTTTCAGACGGCATAAAGTCGAGTATCCGCCTGTTGTGCCACCAAATCGAGGGGGATACGAGCCAATGCCGTCTGAAACGGCGGTGGGAAAGCAGGGAATACAGTCCGAACAGTGCGCCGAACGAATGCCCGAATACGGCGGTTTCATTTTTGTCCAGCTGGTATGTGCTTTCTAAAAAGGTGGTCAGCTCGCTGTCGATAAAGTCGGCGAAGCGGTCTGCCTGTCCGAACTGCCGCCGTTCGTCTGCTGTGGCGTTGTCTCCAAGCGGCGGCGTGTAGTCAGCGGCACGTTGCGTCAGGTCGCGCACACTGCCTGTCGTATAGCCGATACCGACAATCAGGCAGGGGGCGTTGCTTCGGGTAACGGGGTTGGGCATCAGCGACTGCATGATGTTGAAAAGTGCGGGGAAAAAGGCTTCGCCGTCGAGGACAAAGAGGACGGGATAGCCTTCAGACGGCATTTCGCCGAGTGTTGCCGTCTGAATCCGATAGATTCGCCCCGTGCAGGTGGATTTGATTTCGGTTTCAAAGGCTTGGGGCAGTATGGCAGGTTGGAATGTGTCGGTCGGTATGGGTTTCATGATGTTCGGCTTGTGGGTCAGACTGGCGGCAAGCGGTAAAACCGAACCGGCAAAGCGGTCTGCCTGCCGGTTCGGTCTGTTTTCCTTCGCAATGCCATACTCCAGTTGTGAGAGCATAGGGTATGCCGCGCAGCTTGTTGTGGTTTGATGATGCTGCGGCTGCCGTTTCAGACGGCATATTGGTCTTTAAAAACTGTAACGCAGGTTTGCCGTTAGGCTGCGCTCCGAACCGGGAATGTTAAAGGTGTTCGTGCCGCCGACGCGGGCGTAGTAATGGCGGTTGAAGATGTTGTCGGCGTTGATTTGCAGCTTCAGCTTGGGCGTGAAGCGGTATGCCGCCATCGCATCGAACGTGGCATAACCGCCTGCATGCATCCCTGCAGATGAAGTAATGCCGCTCATCGCGTTCACGCCGCCGCCGACGGTCAGCCCGGGCGTAACTTGGTAAGTCGTCCACAGGTTCGCACTGTGTTTGGGCATCAGCAGGAAGATGCCGTCGTCGCGCGAATTGGAGGCGGTTTTGATTTGGCTGTGCAGATAGCTGTAACCTGCATGGATTTGCCATTTCGGTGTAACCGCGCCGCTGATTTCGGTCTCAACGCCTTCCATCACGCGCTCGCCCAATGCGGCATAACGGGTGTTGCGGTTGTTCGGGTTCAGCGGTGCGGCGGCGTTTTTGTCTTTCAGGCGGTAGAACGAAACCCGGGTATTGAGGCGGTCGTCCATGTGGCTGCCTTTGTAGCCGACTTCAAACTGGTTGCCTTGGCGCGGTTTGAGCAGCTTGCCATCGGCATCGAGGTTGGTTTGCGGCGTATAGAGCTGGGAGGCGGAAACGTACAGGCTGTTGCTGCCGTCTATATCGTAAACCGCGCCTGCGTAGCCGGTGAACTTGGTTTTGCTGGCTTTGTGCAACTCGTCGCCTTCGCCCGACTCGATTTTATAGTGTCCCAAACGTCCGCCGCCGATGAGCGACAGCCCGTCGGCAGGATGGAAGGTGGATTTGCCGTAAACGCCGAATTTATCAAGGTTTTCGGTGTCAAGGGTATGCTTGTAGCCGTGCGCGCCGGCACGGGCATTTTGTATCAAATTCACATAGGGAACGGAGCGGAAATCGCCCAAGGCGATATTGCTTGCAACAGTCGAACGCCCTTGTTCATTAGTGCTGCGGAAACGGTTGTAGTCCGCACCAATCACAAATTCGTTGGCAGTGTTGCCCAAGGCAAACGGCCGGCTGTAACTTGCGTCAACCGCAAAGGCTTTTTGTTTGATGTCCGTACCCAAACCCGCCACGTTGGCTTGTCCGGTATTGTTGAGTTTGCTGCCCGCAAACGTGTAATTGGAATCGGCTTTCCGGTCGGAATAGCGCATACCGACTTTGCCGTAGCCGCCGTTGCCGAAGTAATGTTTCAAATCGGCGAACACGTCGTGGCTGTGCATTTTAAATTTGTTCCAATCCGCGCCGACAAATGCGTGTTGCGGCAGGGACGGCAATTTGCCGTCGGCATCGGCTGGCAGGCCGTTGTACGGCACGAGGTGGCGTTGCTGGTAAAGATAGCCCGCGCCCAAAACCGTATCGGGGTTGATGTCCCAATCCGCAGCCGCGTAGAAGGTTTCGTGGCGGTTGTTTTTCTCGGCGGGACGCGGAGACGCGCCGACGGTCTGCGCCATCACGCGGCCGCGCACGCTGCCGTCTGAATTGAGGCTGCCCGATACATCGGCTTCGGCTTTATATTGTTTGTGCGTACCGAATCCTGCCGCCATATGACCTTGGAACGCTTTGGTCGGGCGTTTGCGCACCAGATTCACGATGCCGCCCATCTCGCCGCTGCTGTCGAACAGTCCGCTCGGCCCGCGCATCACTTCCACGCGGTCGAAGGCAAACAGGTTGGGCAGCGTGCCGTTGATACTCTGCATCTGCGCAGGCAGGCCGTCGATGTTGTATTCGCTGTATTCGTAACCGCGCGCATAAACCGAAGAGCGTCCGTCGTCGTTGCTCAACACGCGCAGACCGGGCGTTTTGCGTGCCAGTTGGTCGAAGGTGTCAACATTGCGGTCTTTGACCTGCTGGTTGGTGATGATGCTGACGGATTGCGGAATTTCGCGCAAAGAAGCGGGGATTTTTGTGCCGACGGTGGCGGCAAACGAGCTGTAATCGCCGTTTTTCTCGGTGGCAATCGCGTTGTACGAACGCTGACCTTTGATGTGGACGGTTTCCAAATCCGCCGTT
>NZ_CAUIYF010000030.1 GCF_962719845.1 Neisseria uirgultaei
TTGCCGGTTTGGCGGGGGCTTTGGGTGCGGGCGCGCCGACCGAAGCCTGGTCCTTCAGCTTCGCCAGCACCGCCGGGCCGATGCCCTTCACCTTGGTCAAATCGTCCACAGACTTGAACGCGCCGTTTTGCGCACGGTATTCCACAATGGCCTTCGCCTTCGCCGGACCTATTCCCGGCAGCGCCTCCAACTCCTGCGGCGAAGCGGCATTGATGTTTACCGCCGCAAGGGAGAAGGCGCAGGAGAACAGCATACAAAACAGCACGAACATTTTCTTCATGGTTTTTTCCTTTAAGGGTTGCAAACAATAAAACCGCATCCTGCGGATGATAAGGTGCGTCATTTTAAAATGAATACCCGGACGCTTCAAGCCCCGCATCCGCCCGAAGCCCGCATTCCCCGACCCGCTTTGCGGGTAAGGCAAAAACCCCCGAATAATCGGGGGTTTTCTGAAAGAATGTTTGGCAGTGACCTACTTTCGCATGGAAGAACCACACTATCATCGGCGCTGAGTCGTTTCACGGTCCTGTTCGGGATGGGAAGGCGTGGGACCAACTCGCTATGGCCGCCAAACTTAAACTGTTACAAATCGGTAAAGCCTTAATCAATATATTCGGTGATGACTGAATCAGTCAGTAAGCTTTTATCTCTTGAAGTTCTTCAAATGATAGAGTCAAGCCTCACGAGCAATTAGTATGGGTTAGCTTCACGCGTTACCGCGCTTCCACACCCCACCTATCAACGTCCTGGTCTCGAACGACCCTTTAGTGCGGTTAAACCGCAAGGGAAGTCTCATCTTCAGGCGAGTTTCGCGCTTAGATGCTTTCAGCGCTTATCTCTTCCGAACTTAGCTACCCGGCTATGCAACTGGCGTTACAACCGGTACACCAGAGGTTCGTCCACTCCGGTCCTCTCGTACTAGGAGCAGCCCCCGTCAAACTTCCAACGCCCACTGCAGATAGGGACCAAACTGTCTCACGACGTTTTAAACCCAGCTCACGTACCACTTTAAATGGCGAACAGCCATACCCTTGGGACCGACTACAGCCCCAGGATGTGATGAGCCGACATCGAGGTGCCAAACTCCGCCGTCGATATGAACTCTTGGGCGGAATCAGCCTGTTATCCCCGGAGTACCTTTTATCCGTTGAGCGATGGCCCTTCCATACAGAACCACCGGATCACTATGTCCTGCTTTCGCACCTGCTCGACTTGTCGGTCTCGCAGTTAAGCTACCTTTTGCCATTGCACTATCAGTCCGATTTCCGACCGGACCTAGGTAACCTTCGAACTCCTCCGTTACGCTTTGGGAGGAGACCGCCCCAGTCAAACTGCCTACCATGCACGGTCCCCGACCCGGATGACGGGTCTGGGTTAGAACCTCAAAGACACCAGGGTGGTATTTCAAGGACGGCTCCACAGAGACTGGCGTCTCTGCTTCTAAGCCTCCCACCTATCCTACACAAGTGACTTCAAAGTCCAATGCAAAGCTACAGTAAAGGTTCACGGGGTCTTTCCGTCTAGCAGCGGGTAGATTGCATCTTCACAACCACTTCAACTTCGCTGAGTCTCGGGAGGAGACAGTGTGGCCATCGTTACGCCATTCGTGCGGGTCGGAACTTACCCGACAAGGAATTTCGCTACCTTAGGACCGTTATAGTTACGGCCGCCGTTTACTGGGGCTTCGATCCGATGCTCTCACATCTTCAATTAACCTTCCAGCACCGGGCAGGCGTCACACCCTATACGTCCACTTTCGTGTTAGCAGAGTGCTGTGTTTTTAATAAACAGTCGCAGCCACCTATTCTCTGCGACCCTCCAGGGCTTACGGAGCAAGTCCTTAACCTTAGAGGGCATACCTTCTCCCGAAGTTACGGTATCAATTTGCCGAGTTCCTTCTCCCGAGTTCTCTCAAGCGCCTTAGAATTCTCATCCTGCCCACCTGTGTCGGTTTGCGGTACGGTTCGATTCAAACTGAAGCTTAGTGGCTTTTCCTGGAAGCGTGGTATCGGTTACTTCGTGTCCGTAGACACTCGTCGTCACTTCTCGGTGTTAAGAAGACCCGGATTTGCCTAAGTCTTCCACCTACCGGCTTAAACAAGCTATTCCAACAGCTTGCTAACCTAACCTTCTCCGTCCCCACATCGCATTTGAATCAAGTACAGGAATATTAACCTGTTTCCCATCGACTACGCATTTCTGCCTCGCCTTAGGGGCCGACTCACCCTACGCCGATGAACGTTGCGTAGGAAACCTTGGGCTTTCGGCGAGCGGGCTTTTCACCCGCTTTATCGCTACTCATGTCAACATTCGCACTTCTGATACCTCCAGCACACTTTACAATGCACCTTCATCGGCCTACAGAACGCTCCCCTACCATGCCAGTAAACTGGCATCCGCAGCTTCGGTTATAGATTTGAGCCCCGTTACATCTTCCGCGCAGGACGACTCGACCAGTGAGCTATTACGCTTTCTTTAAATGATGGCTGCTTCTAAGCCAACATCCTGGCTGTCTGGGCCTTCCCACTTCGTTTACCACTTAATCTATCATTTGGGACCTTAGCTGGCGGTCTGGGTTGTTTCCCTCTTGACAACGGACGTTAGCACCCGCTGTCTGTCTCCCGAGGAACCACTTGATGGTATTCTTAGTTTGCCATGGGTTGGTAAGTTGCAATAACCCCCTAGCCATAACAGTGCTTTACCCCCATCAGTGTCTTGCTCGAGGCACTACCTAAATAGTTTTCGGGGAGAACCAGCTATCTCCGAGTTTGTTTAGCCTTTCACCCCTATCCACAGCTCATCCCCGCATTTTGCAACATGCGTGGGTTCGGTCCTCCAGTACCTGTTACGGCACCTTCAACCTGGCCATGGATAGATCACTCGGTTTCGGGTCTACACCCAGCAACTGTTCGCCCTATTAAGACTCGGTTTCCCTACGCCTCCCCTATTCGGTTAAGCTCGCTACTGAATGTAAGTCGTTGACCCATTATACAAAAGGTACGCAGTCACACCACAAGGGTGCTCCCACTGTTTGTATGCATCAGGTTTCAGGTTCTATTTCACTCCCCTCCCGG
The DNA here is from genome assembly GCF_962719845.1 of Neisseria uirgultaei. Taxonomy (GTDB): domain Bacteria; phylum Pseudomonadota; class Gammaproteobacteria; order Burkholderiales; family Neisseriaceae; genus Neisseria; species Neisseria bergeri. Next base: position 3,075 of record NZ_CAUIYF010000030.1, read on the forward strand.
GGTTCTTTTCGCCTTTCCCTCACGGTACTGGTTCACTATCGGTCGATGATGAGTATTTAGCCTTGGAGGATGGTCCCCCCATATTCAGACAGGATTTCACGTGTCCCGCCCTACTTTTCGTACGCTTAGTACCACTATTGAGATTTCGAATACGGGACTATCACCCACTATGGTCAAGCTTCCCAGCTTGTTCTTCTATCTCGACAGTTATCACGTACAGGCTCCTCCGCGTTCGCTCGCCACTACTTGCGGAATCTCGGTTGATTTCTTTTCCTCCGGGTACTTAGATGGTTCAGTTCTCCGGGTTCGCTTCTCTAAGTCTATGTATTCAACTTAGGATACTGCACAGAATGCAGTGGGTTTCCCCATTCGGACATCGCGGGATCATAGCTTTATTGCCAGCTCCCCCGCGCTTTTCGCAGGCTTACACGTCCTTCGTCGCCTATCATCGCCAAGGCATCCACCTGATGCACTTATTCACTTGACTCTATCATTTCAAGAACTTCTTTGACTTCGTTTACCTACCCGTTGACTAGGGAAGTAAACTTGAAATTCCTACTTTGATAAAGCTTACTGCTTTGTTGTGTCTTAATCCTGCCTTTTGTGTTTCAGGATTAAGTCGATACAATCATCACCCAAATACTGTGTTTGTTTTCTTTTCTCTCGCGAGAGATTTTTACCCTTTGCAAAAGGTAAAAATCAAAACAAACTCATTGTCTTTGTTTGTTGATTTCGGCTTTCCAATTTGTTAAAGATCGATGCATCGTTATTTTACTCCGCAAATCAAAATAAGTTGCTATAAAATATAAAAGTACAAATAAAATAAAAGCAACAGGATTACTTTGATTTGCAAAGTTTTGGTGGAGGCAAACGGGATCGAACCGATGACCCCCTGCTTGCAAAGCAGGTGCTCTACCAACTGAGCTATGCCCCCCGTTATTGGTGGGTCTGGGAGGACTTGAACCTCCGACCCCACGCTTATCAAGCGTGTGCTCTAACCAGCTGAGCTACAAACCCGGATTCTCTTCTTAAGCGAACCTTGCCTTCACTCAAGCTTCTTCCGCATCTTTTCAGTTTACCGATAAGTGTGAATGCCTAAAGCCTCTTCTTTCTCTAGAAAGGAGGTGATCCAGCCGCAGGTTCCCCTACGGCTACCTTGTTACGACTTCACCCCAGTCATGAAGCATACCGTGGTAAGCGGGCTCCTTGCGGTTACCCTACCTACTTCTGGTATCCCCCACTCCCATGGTGTGACGGGCGGTGTGTACAAGACCCGGGAACGTATTCACCGCAGTATGCTGACCTGCGATTACTAGCGATTCCGACTTCATGCACTCGAGTTGCAGAGTGCAATCCGGACTACGATCGGTTTTGTGAGATTGGCTCCGCCTCGCGGCTTGGCTACCCTCTGTACCGACCATTGTATGACGTGTGAAGCCCTGGTCATAAGGGCCATGAGGACTTGACGTCATCCCCACCTTCCTCCGGCTTGTCACCGGCAGTCTCATTAGAGTGCCCAACTGAATGATGGCAACTAATGACAAGGGTTGCGCTCGTTGCGGGACTTAACCCAACATCTCACGACACGAGCTGACGACAGCCATGCAGCACCTGTGTTACGGCTCCCGAAAGCACTCCTCCGTCTCTGGAGGATTCCGTACATGTCAAGACCAGGTAAGGTTCTTCGCGTTGCATCGAATTAATCCACATCATCCACCGCTTGTGCGGGTCCCCGTCAATTCCTTTGAGTTTTAATCTTGCGACCGTACTCCCCAGGCGGTCAATTTCACGCGTTAGCTACGCTACTAAGCAATCAAGTTGCCCAACAGCTAATTGACATCGTTTAGGGCGTGGACTACCAGGGTATCTAATCCTGTTTGCTACCCACGCTTTCGAGCATGAACGTCAGTGTTATCCCAGGAGGCTGCCTTCGCCATCGGTATTCCTCCACATCTCTACGCATTTCACTGCTACACGTGGAATTCTACCTCCCTCTGACACACTCTAGTCACCCAGTTCAGAACGCAGTTCCCAGGTTGAGCCCGGGGATTTCACATCCTGCTTAAGTAACCGTCTGCGCTCGCTTTACGCCCAGTAATTCCGATTAACGCTCGCACCCTACGTATTACCGCGGCTGCTGGCACGTAGTTAGCCGGTGCTTATTCTTCAGGTACCGTCATCAGCCGCTGATATTAGCAACAGCCTTTTCTTCCCTGACAAAAGTCCTTTACAACCCGAAGGCCTTCTTCAGACACGCGGCATGGCTGGATCAGGCTTGCGCCCATTGTCCAAAATTCCCCACTGCTGCCTCCCGTAGGAGTCTGGGCCGTGTCTCAGTCCCAGTGTGGCGGATCATCCTCTCAGACCCGCTACTGATCGTCGCCTTGGTGGGCCTTTACCCCACCAACTAGCTAATCAGATATCGGCCGCTCGAATAGCGCAAGGCCCGAAGGTCCCCTGCTTTCTCTCTCAAGACGTATGCGGTATTAGCTGATCTTTCGATCAGTTATCCCCCACTACTCGGTACGTTCCGATATGTTACTCACCCGTTCGCCACTCGCCACCCGAGAAGCAAGCTTCTCTGTGCTGCCGTCCGACTTGCATGTGTAAAGCATGCCGCCAGCGTTCAATCTGAGCCAGGATCAAACTCTTATGTTCAATCTCTAACTTTTTAACTTCTGGTCTGCTTCAAAGAAACCGACAGGACAATGTTCAAAACATTATCTTGTCTGTCTTTCAAACAGTGTGAGGCTCAAGGCACTCACACTTATCGGTAATCTGTTTTGTTAAAGAGCGTT
>NZ_CAUIYF010000031.1 GCF_962719845.1 Neisseria uirgultaei
TTTGTTTTTTGTTTGGAAGGGAAATGGCTGGAAAAAGACCTGCGCTATATCGGGGAATGAATCGATGCCAAGGAAATGCCGTCTGAACATGCGTTCAGGCGGCGTTTTGTTGGGGGTATCGGAGCGGAACGTCTGAAAAAGGGTTTCAGGCGGTCTTTGGGCGTGTGGCGGCAGTTGAAAACGTGATAAGGCTACCTGAAAAGTTTGGGAGATTTTCAGGTAGCCTTTGGTATTGGGCGCAACAGATGCAGGTACAGATTAGGCGGTGCGCCGTAATCGCACGAATGCCGATTCAACCCAAGCAGACATCAGTATTTGGGAAGCGGGTGTTCGATGGAGCAAAGGTTGTACGAAGGGTGGAAGGATTTGTTCGTAGGATTACGCCACTTGAGGCGGCTAATCGTACTTACCCGGGTTTCAGGCATTTGGTATGGTCGCGCTTGAAAAAACGTGTTTTAAGGGACAAATGCCGTCTGAAAATCGGTTTCAGACGGCATTTTTGGTTTGTATGAAACAATTAGGTAAACCGCGCTACGGAATACTTCCCTTGGAAATGGGAAAAGGCAGCATTTTTATGCTGCTTTTTATACGCAAGGGAATTAGAACGTTGCGGCTACACGGAAGCCGTACTCGTTAAACTTTTCGCTGTCTGTTTTGGTTTTGGTAGTATTCGAGACAAATTCGGAAGACTTGCGGATTGCGCGTTGTCGGTAGTATGGGTCAAACTCTACGCCGAGACTGCTGGTCAGTTGTTTGCCCACATTCAGACCGGTGCTGACGAACCGGCCTTTGGAGTTTAGGTTGGCATCTTGGGAGGCAGTTGCTATTTTGTTTTTGTTGCGGAGATAGACAGCCACCCCGCTCATGGCTTCAGAAACCAGCCTTCGCCAAGGTTTTGACGGATTTTACCATCTGCTTGCTGGGGGAGGCGTTCGCTTTTTGGACAGGCGTAGCCGCAGCACTTTTCTCCCAGATAACGTTTAACTTGGACGCGCTCCAAACCGCCACGGAAACGTGTGGATTCGCCGACCGGTTGGGTGTAGGTATAACCGGCATACACGGCAGCTGTTTTGCCTATTGCGCCGTTAGCGATGTGTGCATTCCCTCTTTTGTCGTCTGCATCGTTTTGCTTTGGGCGTACTCTGTCTCAAAACGCATACTGTGGCGTTCGTTGAACGGAAGCCGATGGACGGTGTGCGTTGTTTTTCTTTCAAATTACCGGTAGTGGCTTTGCCTTTAACATAAGCGGCAAAGACTTTGTATTCGCTTTTGCCGTTAGACTCGGGGATATCGGCTACCGTAACGGCGGACACGGCTGTAAGTGAGAGTACAAGCAGGGGTTTTTTTCATGTTTTTATAATGAGGATAAATAAATGGAGAAAGTGTGGGAAATACCCGCATTCCAATTAAATCTTTTTTCAAGCAATTAGTTCTTTTGTTTTCAACATTTTCCTTGAGTATGAAATTTTGCCGGATGTGCAGGCGGAATCGGCAGCGGGATGTCCTGTACCGGATTGTCGTGGAAACGGGAAAACGGATGTTCCGTGCGGTTTTGCCCGAATGAATGGCTGGTATTGTTTTTATCAATCTGTTTCTTTTTCTTTGAAATAAAATTCCTAAAATATTAAAAATATGAAATTTAAAATCTATGAAAAAAGATATATCAGTTATTTTGAAATAAAATAGCTTTGTAGTAATATGTTGCACTTGTTTGTGCAAGGTAAACGATGTAACCTAAGCCGCGTATAAAAACCCATCAGGAAAGATGCAAGATGACACACCATTACCCCACAGACGATATTAAGATTAAAGAAGTTAAAGAACTGCTGCCGCCGATTGCCCATCTTTACGAGTTGCCGATTTCCAAAGAGGCTTCGGGCTTGGTTCACCGCACCCGTCAGGAAATTTCCGATTTGGTTCACGGCAGGGACAAGCGGCTGTTGGTCATTATCGGGCCGTGTTCGATTCACGATCCGAAAGCGGCGTTGGAATATGCGGAGCGTTTGTTGAAACTCCGCAAGCGGTATGAAAACGAGCTTTTGATCGTGATGCGCGTTTATTTTGAGAAGCCGAGGACGACGGTGGGTTGGAAAGGTTTGATTAATGACCCGCATTTGGACGGTACGTTCGACATCAATTTCGGTTTGCGTCAGGCGCGCAGCCTGTTGTTGTCGCTGAACAATATGGGTATGCCGGCATCGACCGAGTTTTTGGATATGATTACGCCGCAATATTATGCGGACTTGATTTCTTGGGGGGCAATCGGCGCGCGGACGACCGAAAGCCAAGTTCACCGTGAATTGGCAAGCGGTTTGTCCTGCCCCGTCGGTTTTAAAAACGGTACGGACGGCAATTTGAAGATTGCCATCGATGCAATCGGTGCGGCGAGCCATTCGCATCATTTCTTGTCTGTAACCAAGGCCGGGCATTCCGCCATTGTCCATACCGGCGGCAATCCCGACTGTCATGTCATTTTGCGCGGCGGAAAAGAGCCGAATTATGATGCGGGACACGTCAGCGAGGCGGCGGAACAACTGCGTGCGGCAGGGGTAACCGACAAGCTGATGATCGATTGCAGCCACGCCAACAGCCGCAAGGATTACACCCGGCAGATGGAAGTGGCACAAGACATTGCCGCCCAATTGGAACAGGACGGCGGCAATATCATGGGCGTGATGGTGGAAAGCCATTTGGTCGAAGGCAGGCAGGACAAGCCGGAAGTGTACGGCAAAAGCATTACCGATGCGTGTATCGGTTGGGGCGCGACTGAAGAACTGTTGGCATTGTTGGCAGGTGCGAACAAAAAACGTATGGCGCGCGCCGGTTGAGATTTTTGACGCAGAATGTCATAAAATGCCGTCTGAAGCGTTCAGACGGCATTTTTGTGGAGGAAATATGCTCAAAATAACCCTAATTGCGGCGTGTGCGGAAAACCTGTGCATCGGGGCGGGCAACGCTATGCCTTGGCACATCCCCGAAGATTTCGCATTTTTCAAAGCCTATACCTTGGGCAAACCCGTCATTATGGGGCGGAAAACGTGGGAATCCCTGCCCGTCAAACCCCTGCCTGAAAGAAGAAACATTGTTATTAGCAGGCAGGCGGATTATTGCGCGGCAGGCGCGGAAACGGCGGCAAGTTTGGAGGCGGCATTGGCATTGTGCGTCGGCGCGGAAGAAGCCGTCATTATGGGCGGCGCGCAAATATACGGACAAGCGATGCCGTTGGCGACCGATTTGCGGATAACCGAAGTGGATTTGTCTGTGGAAGGAGATGCATTTTTCCCCGAAATAGACCGGACGCATTGGAAAGAAGCAGAGCGGACGGAACGCCGTGTCAGCAGCAAAGGCGTTGCATATACATTCGTGCATTACCTTAAGGGATAACCGCAAGGCAGATGCCGTCTGAAGCCGTTTCAGACGGCATTTTTCCAGCTTGAGAACGGATGTTTGCTCAAATAAGCATTGGTAAACATACCGTCGGCAGTGATTTCGCGCCCCAGCCAGTCCGGACGGTCAAAATCGGCATTCTCGTCGGGCAACTCGATTTCCGCGACGACCAAAGGCGCGTTTTCGCCAAGGAAAACATCGATTTCAAACAGGCTACCGCCCCATCTGACCGGATATCGCCGTTTTTCCATCTTAAACGGGCACATCGTTTCCATCATCTTTTCCGCATCGGCAAGCGGGATTTCGTATTCAAACTCGCTGCGGCTGATTTCCGAAATATAGCCTTTCAGCGTCAGCCACGCCCGTTTTCCGGCAATACGGACACGGACGGTACGTTCTTTCTCGACAGACAGATAACCCTGCCTCAACAGCAGCGGCTCATCGGCGTATTGCCGCCAGTTGTCGTTTCCAATCAAAAAACGGCGTTCGATTTCTATCGGCATAAGATGCTCCGTCAAAACGGTTTGAACACGACCAGATACAGCGCGGCAACCATCAGCAGCACGGGGATTTCGTTAAATACGCGGTACCAGCGGTGTGAAAAAGTATTGCTGTAATCCTGAAAACGGCGCAGCAGCACGCCGCAATACAACTGGTAAGCCAAGAGCATCAACCCCAAACACAGTTTGACGTGAACCCAGCCGTTGCCCCACCAGCCGGCGGCAAACGGTATCGCCGCGCCGAACACGACCGCGCCGAAGCCCAACGGTGACATAAAACGGTACAGCCGCACCGCCATACCCGACAGGCGCACATACTCGGGATTGCCGCGCGGCGCATCGATCATCGCCATATTGACGAAAATCCTCGGCAGGTAAAACAGCCCTGCAAACCACGAAATGACAAAAAACAAGTGAAACAGTTTGAACCAAGAAAACATCATCGCCCACACCCTGCCGAAAAGCGGTATTGTACAGGCAAACCGCTTGGGAAACGTGATAAAATCAGGCGGATAAACAAATCGAATAAATCCTTACCGCAAAACGGAGGCAAAATGCTCAAATCCATCGAACTCAATTCACACGTCCGCAACCGCCTTGCAGCATATCTGAAAGGCAGGGGTATGGATTTTCAGACGGCGATGCGGGAGGAAAAAGGCAACAAAGAAATCGCCGCCATCGTCCACAGCGGTCTGCCCACTTTGGTACGCAAACTGTATTCCGAACAAAAAATGCAGAAGTTTTTTTGGGACAAGCGGGATTTGATTGCCGACTACATCAGCTGCCGGATGCAGGGATAGGCGGCTGAAATCTGTTTTCAGGCAAGTGAAAAGACAATATGGCGGATTGAAATTACGCTTATCGTCCTTCCCGCCCGCTCAGGAATCCAACTTGTTCGGTTTCGGTTCTTTTTCTCGTTTCGGGTGATTTCTAAACTGTCATTCCCGCGCAGGCGGGAATGACGGCGGAGGTTTTTTGTTTTTCCTGATTTTTCATTGTGGTGTAGTATGATGTAGTATATAATCATTATAATTTTAACACTTGACAAAGGAAAATTTCTCATGACACTGAAAGCAAGCAAGCAAGCAAGCAAGCAAGCGGTCGGGTTAATCTATTAGCATTATCTGTTTTATCGCTGTTTTGCACGCCATATGCTTGGGGTGCGGATGCGTACGATCC
>NZ_CAUIYF010000032.1 GCF_962719845.1 Neisseria uirgultaei
CATTATGCGAACTATCCGAAGAACCGTTTTTTACGGTGGAAATAAGACGGATTGTTTGGATAAACGAAATGCGCGCAATGGGCTTTGAAATACGCCCTTTTGACGCGCTCCCTGTCCCTTTCCCTGCATCTCGTATATTCCAAACCTGCAATAATTTCAATCGGATCTATGTCCATCACGTCGGCAATATCCAAGACGACGGCAAAAGGAAACCTAAGACGGTTGCGCCGATATTGGGACACCTCGGACGGCGTAACCGCCCATCTTTTGGAAAGCGCGTAATCTGAACGCACCCGCAACCGCCCTTTGACGGCATCCAGCCATTGGGATTGTGAAAGCATAATAAAATCAAAGCCTTTGCGAAAACCTGTAATTTAATGATACAGATTTTTGCAAAGGCTCTCTATTTGAGCATATGCTCCTTATTGTTTTATGTCTTTGGAATTTCTTTCGGGAATGTCTGAAAATTCGATTTCTGAAGCCGAACCATCAAAGAGCATTGCACAAAGTCCCTTACCTTTGGTTTGGGCGCATTGCATTCCTGCTTCAGTCCCGTTATTGAATCCGTACAGAAATATGCCGAATGACCAAACGGAAAAAGCGATAAAGACGGCAATCCATTTCAGGGCTTTTTTCATATCAGTTACCTATAGTGATTTTTCCGTCTTCGTCGATTTTGGCGCATCGGATTGCTTCGTTTAAAAGTATGTGTGCAAGCTCGCTATCCCTAAGCGGTTCGCGGTCAAGCTGGATGAGCTTTTTGTTTATATTGATTGCAAGCTTTCTAATGCTTTCTTCCTGATTTTCTTTAATTCGTAGTGTTTTCATTTTTCTTTTTCCATCGCGTATTTTATATAGTCTTCTTCTTTTATTTCTTTAATTCCTTTTTCTATCAATAGATTAAGTATTTCAGTTTCTTTAAACCCCATTTTTGTTGCTACTACGGCTCTCACGTATTCTTTTTTAACTGCTTCCCATGTTTTGTCTTGTATGTGTTTGCTAGGCATTTTTTGCTCCTTAATTAATTTAAATTAATTTACTGCTTCTAAGTTTCTTTGTAAAAATTTTCTTGACTTCTAATAATATTTTTAATTAGAATTTTCCAATAATCTATTTTCTTAGAAAAACTGATTGAGGCTACAAATGAACAAACGACGTGCAGAAGTGGTTTTTGACGGTTGGAAAAGCTGGATTGTGAATTGCTATGTCAACGGTGTTTTTTATAAAAACGTTGGGTTTGATTCTTTTCTGTTGGCTGTCGGCTCTGCTCAAGAGTTTTTAGATTCGGGTGAAATTGTATCCGTCTCCATCGAAACGGCAGAGTGCATTGATGGAAATATGGTAACTGCCGATCTTCTTTCTATCGGCTTAAGAAACTGATGGGTTTAATGCCCCCCCTTATCTAACAGGGGGGGTCGAAAATCGAAGGGCGAAGGGAATCTAAAACATGGAATTTTCAAGAGACACAAATTCATGCATTCAACCTCAAGAGTACGAGCGTTATGAAAAGGTTGTTATGGATGCAAAGGGTAATTTAAAGGTTGTTCCTTTAAGACGTGGCAAAGGCGATTCCGCATTTATAGACACAATCAGCTTCACGTTTCATGAAAGTTCTGTTGCTAAGTTTTTTTTGATAACAAGGGATTTTTTCCCGATTAAAGGCGTATCCGATAGGGATGTATTAGTTCGTTTTTCCGATATTTTGGAATGGATATTCGGTTTCGGAATTTCGTCGAATCAACCTGTCGGCAAAGGTCGTTTTTATGAGTCGCGCTGGCAGATGGAAAGAGACGGCGTTTTGTACGGTCAGGTTTACATCGGTGGACAACAGGAAACCATACTTGTAGAGATGACGGGTAAAGGTTGTGCAGTTGCGGAGGAAGGCTGGGAAGAACGTTTGTATAGGTTTTTAACGGCGGATACGACTTATAACGCAAAAATAACCCGTTGCGACGTTGCAAAAGACTTTTACGAAAATGAAATATCGCCTGATACCGCTTGGGAAATGTACGAACAGGGCAAGTTTGATAAACGAGGGAAACGTCCGCTTGTCGGCAAGCTCGGGGATGACTGGCTTAACCCTACTGAAAAAGGCAAAACCCTGACCATCGGTTCTAAACATTCTTCAGTTTTTTGCCGTATCTATGACAAAGCAAAAGAACAAGGGGATACAAGCGGCGTTTTTTGGTGCCGGTTTGAACAGCAGTATATGGGAAGAAACTGTTATTTGAGTTTCGATATTTTGATATCGCCTGGTTCTTTTTGGGGCGGCGCGTTTGAGATTTGCGCGTCATTGCAACAAAAAGGTGTGACGGAACATAGAAATGTAAGTTCCAAAAAAAGATTGGAAATGAGCATAGAACGCTCCAAGCAGGTTGCAGCGCAGCAGGTAGGACGCGCCATAAATATGATGATTTATCTGGGTATGTCAGATTCTGAAGTTGTTGAGTATTTGCGCCGAAAAGATGGTGCGCTGCCCCATCGTGTGAATCCCGCATCATTCATCATCAAAGAAAAACGCGCTTGCGAATATATCCATGATTATGAAAGAGAAATTGAAATAATTAAATTTGATGAGTACGAAATGGTTTTAGACAGTCTGGCAGAATCGATTGATTAAGTTTTTTTGGATAAATGATTTTTTTTAGGCGTATCTCAGTCTGGAATCGCTTCGTTCGGGGGTTGAAGGTGCAGGAAAATAGGGCAGAAAAAAGGAAAAGGGGGAAGCTTTGTAAAGATTGGGCGCGCTTTTTGCCCAATCTTTACGAATACCCCCTTTTCCTTTTTTCTGAACTGTTTTTCAATACCGGAAACCCACTAACGGAGTGATTTCAGAGTGAGATACGCCTAAAAAAAATCAGACATTCGGGTCGCAACAGAAACCTTTGCCAAAACCTGCTTGCAACGTTTCCGATTCTGTAACCTTTCTACAATAGGACAAAACGTATCATTATGCGA
>NZ_CAUIYF010000033.1 GCF_962719845.1 Neisseria uirgultaei
GACGGTGGCGGCAAACGAGCTGTAATCGCCGTTTTTCTCGGTGGCAATCGCGTTGTACGAACGCTGACCTTTGATGTGGACGGTTTCCAAATCCGCCGTTTGGGCGGCAAAAACCGAAGACGAAAGTGCTGCCAAAACCGTGGCGGCGGTCATATTGATGCGGAAAACTGACATAGACTGTCCCATTCACATAAATGATAATGGTTCTATTTTAATAAAGCACAACGCGGCTTGTTCGGAAAAACATATCGCGCAGCCGACAAATTTTGTCGAAAATGCGACACGTCTGCGTTTTCCGCATAAAATCTACTTTTTCACCGCAAACAACCTGCCATGACCCCGCCCAAACTCATCATTTTCGACTGGGACGGCACGCTTGCCGATACGACCCAACCCATCATCGACACTATGCGCCGCAGCTTCGCCGAATGCGGTTTTCCGCCGCCCGAGGCGGAGCGCGTTCGCAGCCTGATCGGCTACAGCCTGCCCGCCATCATCCGCGCCCTGCTCGAAATGCCGTCTGAAACCGCCGTTGCCGACATCGCGCGCACTTATTCCGCGCATTACCTCAATCCCAACAACCGCAATATGACGCTCTTTCCCGATGCCCTGCCCTGTCTGGACACGCTCAAAGCGCAAGGATACTGGCTTGCCGTCGCCACGGGCAAAGGGCGGGCGGGCTTGGACAACGCCATCAGCCAAACCGCCACCGGCGGCTATTGGCTCGCCACCGCCTGTGCAAGCGAGTATCCGTCCAAACCCTCGCCCGAAATGGTATTCAGACTCTGCGGCGAACTGGGACTCGACCCGAAAGAAGCATTGGTCGTCGGCGATACAGCGCACGACCTGCATATGGCGGCAAACGCGGGCGCGGCGGCAGTCGGCGTTGCCACCGGCGCACATTCGCGCGAACAGCTCCTTGGCGCACCGCATCTCGCCGTATTGGACGGTTTGTCCGAACTGCCCGGTTTTCTTGCACAACATTACGCCTGATCGGTTTCCGCATCCGGCACACGGCAAAAATGCCGTCTGAAACCTGTTCAGACGGCATTTGTGTTGCCCAAACATCCGATGCCTGCGTTAACGCCTGCGTCAACGTTTGCACAAATCGGGTTTGGTTTCGCCCTCGCGGCGCAACTCTTTGGGCAGGACGAACACGATGCTTTCTTCCGCACCCTCGCCTTCGCGCACGGTTTCGTGCCCCCATCCGCGTATGGCTGCCAATACTTCCTGCACCAACACTTCGGGCGCGGACGCGCCTGCCGTTACGCCGACTTTGTTTTTGCCCTCAAACCACGCGCGTTGCAGGTAGCCTGCATTGTCCACCATATACGCATCGATTCCGCGCGATGCCGCCACTTCGCGCAAGCGGTTGCTGTTAGACGAATTGGGCGAACCGACCACAATCACGATGTCGCACTGTTCTGCCAACTCTTTGACGGCGGTTTGCCGGTTGGTCGTCGCATAGCAGATGTCTTCCTTGTGCGGATTGCGGATATTGGGGAAACGCGCGTTCAGCGCGGCGATGATGTCTTTGGTTTCATCGACCGAGAGCGTGGTTTGGCTGACATAGGCGAGTTTGTCGGGGTTTCTGACTTCGAGTTTTGCCACATCTCCGACGGTTTCAACCAAAAGCATTTTGCCCGGCGCAAGCTGCCCCATCGTTCCTTCAACCTCGACGTGCCCCTTATGCCCGATCATGATGATTTCGCAGTCTTGGGCATCCAGTCGGGCAACTTCCTTATGCACTTTCGTCACCAGCGGGCAAGTCGCATCAAACACGCGGAAACCACGTTCCGCCGCTTCCTGCTGCACCGCCTTCGATACGCCATGTGCCGAATAAACCAGTGTCGCGCCCGGCGGCACTTCCGCCAAGTCTTCGATAAACACCGCGCCTTTTTCACGCAGGTTGTCCACGACGAATTTGTTGTGGACGACTTCGTGGCGCACATAAATCGGCGCGCCAAATTCTTCCAAAGCACGTTCGACAATACTGATTGCCCGATCCACACCGGCGCAGAAGCCGCGCGGATTGGCAAGGATAATGGTTTTTCCGTTCATAAGTTTTGCATTCCGTGTTCAGACGGCATTCACGTTTTTTTGCTATCTTTGCGATGGACGATATTGTCCAACACTGCCAACACCGCACCGACGCAGATAAAGCTGTCGGCAATATTAAAGGCGGGATAAAACCAATTTTGCCAATAAAACAATAAGAAATCGACCACATGACCGTGAATCAGGCGATCGATGACATTGCCCGACGCACCGCCGATAATCATTGCCGCACCCGTTTTGCCGAGGGCTGCAAACTCGTTGCGCAAGATGGCGCGTACCAAATACGCGCTCACCGCCACCGCCAGCACCAAAAAAAAGTATTTTTGCCAGCCGCCCTGATCGGCAAGGAAGCTGAACGCCGCGCCCGGGTTGTACACCAGCGTCAGATCGAAAAAGGAAGGAATGACATTGACGCGTTCCCGATACTGAAACGACGACAGCACCGCCCACTTCGACCACTGGTCCAGCACGATGGCGGCAAGTGCCAATACCCAATAGCGCGTTTTACTTGAAACAGATGAAGACATATTTTTCAACAACCGGATAAAAGAGTGCCATTTTACCCGAAAACCCCCTGCCTGTACCCGAAACGGCAAATGTCGTAATCTTGAAACCCGTCATTCCCGCGCAGGCGGGAATCCAGACCTGTCCGCACAGAAACTTATCAGATAAAACGGTTGCTCCACCCCTGCGTTCTAGATTCCCACTTTCGTGGGAATGACGGAATGTAGGTTCGTAGGAATGACGGTTTAGGTATTTTTATAGAAAGCCGTAGCAACTGTATTTTTCACCCCGTCGGGCAA
>NZ_CAUIYF010000034.1 GCF_962719845.1 Neisseria uirgultaei
AAAGTCCGGGGGGGGGGGGGAATATATTGCGCGCACCGATGCCGACGATATTGCCGCCCCCGACTGGATTGAGAAAATCGTGGGCGAGATGGAAAAAGACCGCAGCATCATCGCAATGGGCGCGTGGCTGGAAGTTTTGTCGGAAGAAAAGGACGGCAACCGGCTGGCGCGGCACCACGAACACGGCAAAATTTGGAAAAAGCCGACTCGGCATGAAGACATTGCCGCCGTTTTTCCTTTCGGCAACCCTATACACAACAACACTATGATTATGAGGCGCAGCGTCATTGACGGCGGTTTGCGTTACAACACCGAGCGGGATTGGGCGGAAGATTACCAATTTTGGTACGATGTCAGCAAATTGGGCAGGCTGGCTTATTATCCCGAAGCCTTGGTCAAATACCGCCTTCACGCCAATCAGGTTTCATCCAAACACAGCGTCCGCCAACACGAAATCGCGCAAGGCATCCAAAAAACCGCCAGAAACGATTTTTTGCAGTCTATGGGTTTTAAAACCAGGTTTGACAGTCTTGAATACCGCCAAACCAAAGCAGTGGCGTACGAATTGCTGGAGAAGGATTTGCTAGAAGATGATTTTGAGCGGGTACGCCATTTCTTGTATCAATGTTTCAAACGGACGGACACGCCGCCCGCCGGCGCGTGGCTGGATTTTGCGGCAGACGGCAAGATGAGGCGGCTGTTTACCATGAGGCAATACTTCAGCATTTTACGCCGACTGATTAAAAACCGCTGGCAGGCGCGGCCAGATCCGGCAGACAAAAAAACAGGATAAATCATGCAAAACCACGTTATCAGCTTAGCTTCCGCCAAAGAGCGCAGGGCGCACATTGCAGCAACCTTCGGCGCGCGCGGCATCCCGTTTCAGTTTTTCGACGCACTAATGCCGTCTGAAAGGCTGGAGCAGGCGATGGCGGAACTCGTCCCCGGTTTGTCGGCGCACCCCTATTTGAGCGGAGTGGAAAAAGCCTGCTTTATGAGCCACGCCGTATTGTGGAAACAGGCGTTGGACGAAGGCACGCCGTATATCGCCGTATTTGAAGACGACGTTTTACTGGGCGAAGGCGTGGAGCAGTTCCTTGCCGAAGATACTTGGTTGGAAGAACGCTTTGACAAGGATTCCGCCTTTATCGTCCGCTTGGAAACGATGTTTATGCACGTCCTGACCTCGCCCTCCGGCGTGGCGGACTACTGCGGGCGTGCCTTCCCGCTGTTGGAAAGCGAACACTGGGGGACGGCGGGCTATATCATTTCCAAAAAAGCGATGCGGTTTTTTTTGGACAGGTTTGCCGCCCTGCCGTCTGAAGGGCTGCACCCTATCGATTGGATGATGTTCGGCAACCCTGACGACAGGGAAAGGATGCCGGTTTTCCAGCTCAATCCCGCCTTGTGCGCCCAAGAGCTGCATTATGCCAAGTTTCACGACCAAAACAGCGCATTGGGCAGCCTGATCGAACACGACCGCTGCCTGAACCGCAAACAGCAAAGGCGCGATTCCCCCGCCAACACATTCAAACACCGCCTGATCCGCGCCTTGACCAAAATCAGCAGGGAAAGGGAAAAACGCCGGCAAAGGCGCGAACAGTTAATCGGCAAAATCATTGTGCCTTTCCAATAAAAGGAGAAAAGATGGACATCGTATTTGCGGCAGACGACAACTATGCCGCCTACCTTTGCGTTGCGGCAAAAAGCGTGGAAGCGGCCCATCCCGATACGGAAATCAGGTTCCACGTCCTCGATGCCGGCATCAGTGAGGCAAACCGGGCGGCGGTTGCCGCCAATTTGCGGGGGGGGGGGGGGAA
>NZ_CAUIYF010000035.1 GCF_962719845.1 Neisseria uirgultaei
CTTGTATATTGTAATCACTGTATCATAGCAACAAACCGCCCGGCCGCCACCCGACCCCACACAAGGCAGACAACCGTTGCGTAGCACAGGGAGCGGCAGGGCAACCCATCGACACAACCGGACAGTTGCCAGACAACACAACCGAATGCAAGGCAGGTTTATGATGAGTACCCAATACCATTACGCAGGTATCGACATCGCCAAACGAAACTTCGTCATCGCCGTTTCGTCTTTGTCTAAAACCAAAACTGAAACCAACAACCCCAAAGGTATCGCCCATACTATCGAATACCTTAAAAAACACAAGGTCGCACTCGTCGTGATGGAAAGTACCGGAGGTCTCGAAATCCCCGCCGCCAAAGCCATCCACCGAGCAGGTATAGCCGTGATTATCGCCAACCCGCGTCAGACGCATCAGTTTGCCCAATCGCAGTCGCTGACCAAAACCGACGCCAAAGATGCCAAAATGCTCGCCTTCTTTGCACAGATGACGGTACAGAAAGAAGGTTGGCAAACCATGCTCTACCAACCGCCCACAGAAACGGAAGAAGTGTTGGAAGACTTGGTTAACCGCCGCAACCAGCTGGTGGATATGCGGACTGCCGAGAAAAACCGTCTGCATCAGGTTCATGAAACGCAAGTCGAAAGCGTCAAACAACTGATTGCCCATTTTGACCGGCTGATTGACGAATTGGACAAACAAATCGACAAGCACACCCACACGCATTTTGACGGCAAAGCCCAAGTGGCGGAGCAAATCAAAGGCATCGGTTCGATAACGACGGCTACGCTGATGGCGATGCTGCCTGAATTGGGGCGGCTGTCGCACAAACGGATAGCGAGTTTGGTCGGCATTGCCCCGCACCCGAGGGAGAGCGGGGAAACCAAATTCAAAAGCCGCTGCTTTGGCGGAAGGTTTGCGGTACATAAGGCGCTGTATATGGCTACCGTGGTAGCAACACGTTTTGAACCGCTTATTCGGGATTTCTACCAACGCCTGCTGTCCAAGGGTAAGCCGTATAAGGTTGCCGTTACGGCATGTATGCGCAAACTGCTGACGATATTGAATGCTCGGATGCGTGATTATTTTGCCGAAAACGGTACCACCGAAAACAGCATCCGAACGGCTTGATTTGAGTTTTGGTATTTTTGCCCGACGGGGTGAAAAATACAGTTGCTACGGCTTTCTATAAAAATACCTAAACCGTCATTCCTACGAACCTACATTCCGTCATTCCCACGAAAGTGGGAATCTAG
>NZ_CAUIYF010000036.1 GCF_962719845.1 Neisseria uirgultaei
GGAAAAATCTATGAAATCTCGCTCCCAAATGGGAAATTTGCTTACATATGTAGGGTGAGGCAATACGAGTTTGGTATTTTTGATTATCTCTCGGAAAAGACAGCCAATATGGATGAGCTTCTTTCTGTTGGGTTTAAGACTTATAAATCCTGTATAGAAACAGCCATAAGAAAGAAGATTTGGAAACTGATAGGGCAAGTTGATTTAGAGAAAGAAAATATAATATATCCAGATTTAGCGATTTTCTTATCATACAATAAAGAACTTTTTATTAGACAATCAAGAGTAATGAGAAACGGAAATCCTTTGGTAGTTTCTCAAAAAGATTATATAGACTTACTAAAGCGAGGGTATATATTTGGTTTCTTTGACGATTACAAAATCTTTGAACTCTGGCTGTCTAGTAAT
>NZ_CAUIYF010000037.1 GCF_962719845.1 Neisseria uirgultaei
GTCTTAGCCTATATTAAAAAATTATTAAAAATCATTCATTTATTTTCACAATATTATATTTAATATTATTATCGATAGCTTCCTTAAAAATTAGTATACTATTTTCAATTATCTTCTTCTCTAATTCAAACTCAAATAAATCGTTGCAATCGTATTCATAGCTATAATTTGAAAATGTATTTTCACGTAATTTCCATAAAAATGAAACACGATTTTTATTATTAAAATAATACATTTGATAATCATCAAATGAATCCCCAAGCCCTACAATATATTCACTAGTGGTCTCATCATTGATTAGATAATAAAATTTCCTATTGGTATTGGAATTAATAATATCTTCCGGTAATCTAATTTGATTCGATAAACATCGCTCAAGGCGGGCTATAAATACGGGAATA
>NZ_CAUIYF010000038.1 GCF_962719845.1 Neisseria uirgultaei
AAAGAAACCGACAGGACAATGTTCAAAACATTATCTTGTCTGTCTTTCAAACAGTGTGAGGCTCAAGGCACTCACACTTATCGGTAATCTGTTTTGTTAAAGAGCGTTGCGAATTATAAAGTATTTCTTCCGCCTGTCAAGATATCTCTCGATATTCCTGACATTCTGTGCTATACTTCTCAGTTCGTTCGCCGCTTCGGCAGCAGCGAAGAACCGAACTATACGCCCACAGGGGAAAACGGTCAATACTTTCAGTGGGATTTTTTTGGGGAAATTCGTCATGTCTCTGTCGGATAAGGTTTTTTATTTCCACCAAACGCTGCGCCGCCTCCAATAATCCCTCCCCCCTCCTCCGACTGGTGCGCCTTTGTGAATATGCCGCCTGAAACTCGGGGCTTCA
>NZ_CAUIYF010000039.1 GCF_962719845.1 Neisseria uirgultaei
AAAACGCCGCCTGAACGCATGTTCAGACGGCATTTCCTTGGCATCGATTCATTCCCCGATATAGCGCAGGTCTTTTTCCAGCCATTTCCCTTCCAAACAAAAAACAAAAAAGCACCGGCGGCAGCCGATGCCCCTTCCTTTACAGCCCCTCCACATATGCCCTATTTTTTAGCCGCAGGCATTGCCGGTTTGGCGGGGGCTTTGGGTGCGGGCGCGCCGACCGAAGCCTGGTCCTTCAGCTTCGCCAGCACCGCCGGGCCGATGCCCTTCACCTTGGTCAAATCGTCCA
>NZ_CAUIYF010000040.1 GCF_962719845.1 Neisseria uirgultaei
GTCGGCGCGGAAACTTATCGGATAAAACGGTTTCTTTAGATTTTACGTTC
This sequence comes from Neisseria uirgultaei, assembly GCF_962719845.1. Lineage (GTDB taxonomy): Bacteria > Pseudomonadota > Gammaproteobacteria > Burkholderiales > Neisseriaceae > Neisseria > Neisseria bergeri. The sequence goes on from NZ_CAUIYF010000040.1 coordinate 51, forward strand.
TAGATTCCCACTTTCGTGGGAATGACGCGGAAAAGTTACTGTGATTTCGGATAAATTTTCGCAACGCTTAATTTCCGTTTTACCCGATAAATGCCCGCAACCTCAAATCCCGTCATTCCCCAAAAACAAAAAAATCAAAAACAGAAATCCCGTCATTCCCGCGCAGGCGGGAATCTAGAGTTGTCGGCACAGAAACTTATCGGGAAAAACGGTTTCTTTAGATTTTACGTTCT
>NZ_CAUIYF010000041.1 GCF_962719845.1 Neisseria uirgultaei
ACGATGATATGAAATTCATTGTTTTTCAAAGTATAGTTGAATAGAGTGCCCTCATATATATACAGAAATTGATAATCTTTTCTTGGAATAGTATAAGTTGTCATATTATTTTACCTTCAAAAGTCTGCTTGCGCAGCATGACAAGCTACGGCTCGTTTAATTGAAACTCTCCTGATCTAAAAATTCTAACTCTATTTCCCGGCAAACTATATCTATGATAAAACCGGTCGGAAGATCATACCTACCGCCTATCAAT